>NZ_JAINZW010000009.1 GCF_020026895.1 Novilysobacter selenitireducens | reverse complement strand
CGCACATCTTACAGCAGATTTCCGGGCCGTCAACACCTTCTCGACACGCTTTCTGCTTCAGATCCCCCGCCGATTCGGCAGCCCCTCAAGGCCACCCCCTCAGCAGGGCCGCGCATTGTGCACATGCGCTTCACACTTGGGAAGGGGGCACGCGAAAATTTTTTTGCGGCGATGCCGATGATTCAGGCAGCGACCAGTCGAACGCGCGCAAACGTGCGCTTGCCCACCGCCAACACGCCTTCGAAACCCGGTGCCAGCGTGAGCTGCGCATCCTCCAAGACCGTGCCATCGATACGCACGGCGCGCTCGCGCAGCTTGCGGTTGGCTTCCGAATTGCTCGGCGTAAGGCCTGCTGCCGTGAGCAGCGCGGCGATGCGAATTCCATCGGCCGGCACCGCCACGTCGTTCAACGGCAACTGCGCCGTGTCGCCCTGGCCTCGCACGGCCGCGTTCCAGCCGGCCACCGCCTGTTCGGCCGCAGGCCCACCGTGGAAGCGGGCGGCCAGTTCGCGCGCCAGGCGCAACTTGAGGTCGCGCGGGTTGAGCTGGCCCGCCTCGATGTCGATGCGCAACGTCGCGGCTTCCGCCATCGAGATGTCGAAGCTGAGCAGTTCGATCCAGCGCCACATCAATGCGTCATCGACCTTCATCGTCTTGGTGACGATGTCGATCGCCGGCTCGTTGATGCCGATGTAGTTGCCCAGCGACTTGCTCATCTTCTGCACGCCGTCGAGGCCTTCCAGCAGCGGCATGGTCAGCACGACCTGCGGTCGCTGGCCGTGGTGCTCCTGCAGCGCGCGGCCCATCAGCAGGTTGAACTTCTGGTCGGTGCCGCCGAGCTCGACATCCGCCTCCAGCGCCACCGAGTCGTAGCCCTGCACCAGCGGGTAGAGGAACTCGTGGATCGCGATCGGCTGCTGCGCGGTGTAGCGCTTGGCGAAGTCGTCGCGCTCCAGCATGCGCGCCACTGTATGCGTCGCCGCCAGCTTGATCATGTCGGCCGCGCCCATGCGGCCGAACCACTCGGAGTTGAAGCGCACGCGCGTGCGCTGCGGGTCGAGCACCTTGAAGACCTGGTCGGAGTACGTGCGGGCGTTGGCTTCCACGTCCTCGCGGGTCAGCGGCTTGCGGGTGACGTTCTTGCCGGTGGGGTCGCCGATCATCCCGGTGAAGTCGCCGATCAGGAACGTGACCTCATGCCCCAGGTCCTGGAACTGCCGCATCTTGTTGAGCAGCACGGTGTGGCCCAGGTGCAGGTCCGGCGCGGTGGGGTCGAAGCCGGCCTTGATCCGCAGGGGACGACCGGAGGCGAGGCGCTCGCGCAGCTCATCGGTCTTGAGCACTTCGTCGGCGCCACGGCCGATCAGATCGAGGGAGTCTTGGACGGACACAGGGGGTCTCGAAGCAGGGTCCGGCGCCTGAAACTGCGACGTCGGACATGAATGGAGTTAAGACGGAGTTAAGAGCTAGGCGCGCGAAAAATCCTATTCATGTCAAAGGTTTGACGCACGTTGCTCGCGTCACTATGGTAACGCCGCTACAAAGCCTTCACACCCAGTTGCCCAGGGGGACACTGCATGACGACGCTTGATTCCGGAACCGCACCGACCGTGCCCTCGCGGCGCGAGCGACTGCAGTCCCTGCGCGAGGCGGCGATCAAGCGCCCGGTCCTGGCACGCCACATTTCCGATGGTTTCAATGGCCGCTGGACACGCCGCCAGTGGGCGCAGGCCAGCCTGGTCGCCACCATCGGCATGCTGGTGGCCGCTATCGTGCCCGGGTTCGATGCGCCGATGGGCGACCCCGCGCACACGCCTCGCCAGTCGATGGCGCTGGCCTTGCCGCCGCTGCCGGTGTCGCGCAAGCGCCAGCCGGTGGACAGCTGGGAAGTCGTCACGGTCGAGAAGGGCCAGACCCTGGGCACGCTGTTCGAGTCGCTCGATATCCCGGCCACCACGATGTACCGCATCCTCGAGCACCCAGGTGCGCAGGACACGCTGACGCGGCTTCGCCCGGGCGCCGAACTCGCATTCGACCTGCCCGTGAACGGCGGGCTGCGCGCGATCCGTTTCGAGCGCGGCGAACACCAGCGTGTGGAACTGCGCATCGGCCCGGATGCGATCACCGAGACCGTCACCGAGCGCCCGACGCAGACCCGCACCCAGGTCGTCAGCGGAGAGATCCACAGCTCGCTGTACGTCGCCGCTCGCAAGGCCGGGCTGTCGCCGGCGGCGATCTCGACGATGACCGACCAGATCTTCCAGTACGACATCGACTTCAAGGATACGCAGAAGGGCGACCACTTCAGCGTGGTGTACGACGAGGTGTGGCGCGAAGGCGAGCGCGTCGGCACCGGCGCGATCCGTGCGGCGACCTTCACCACCGGCGGCAAGACCTATTCGGGCTTCCGCTTCGAGCGCGACGGCAAGGCCGAGTACTTCACCGCCGAAGGCCGGCCGTTGAAGAAGAGCTTCATCCGCATGCCGATCCAGTACGCGAGGCTGACCTCCGGCTTCGGCTCGCGCCGCCATCCGGTGGCGGGCAAGGTGCGCATGCACAAGGGCGTGGATTACGGCGCCCCGTCGGGCACGCCGATCATGGCCGCCGGCGATGCACGCGTGCAGTTCGCCGGTTGGCGTGGCGGCTACGGCCGCGCCGTCATCCTCGACCATGGCCGCGGCCACACCACGCTGTACGCGCACATGTCGCGTTTCGGCAAGTACAAGGCCGGCCAGCGCGTGCGCCAGGGCGAGACCATCGGTTACGTCGGCAGCTCCGGCCTGTCCACCGGCCCGCACCTGCACTACGAATTCCGCGTCAACGGCGTGCACCGCAACCCGCTGTCGGTGACGATGCCGCCGCCGGAACCGCTGAAGGGCGCCGACCTGGTCGCCTTCCGGGCGCAGATGGCGCCGGCACTGGCCCAGCTGCAGCGCATGGACAACGCCCGCCTCGCGAAGGCCGAACCGGCACCAGAAGCCGAGCCGGCCAAGCCCGAACGCCCGAAGGCGTAATGGCGACCGCGTCGCCTCCTGTGCAGCACGATGACCCGCCTGAAACAGGCGGGTTTTTCGTTGGCCCCGGGCTGTTCGTCGGCCTGATCTCCGGCACCAGCGCCGACGGCATCGATGCCGCACTGGTCCGGTTCGACGACGCCGGTGGCGCGCTGCAGTGCGAGGTCCTGCACGCACGCACCACGCCTTGGCCGGACGACCTGCGTCGGCGGCTCGTCGTGCTGGGCCAGGGCGGCTCGCTGGATTCACTGGACGAACTTGGCACGCTCGATACGCGCCTGGGCGAGGCGTTCGCCGAGGCCGCCGCGTCACTGGTGCGCGATGCCGGACTCACCGCGGCGCACGTGCGCGCGATCGGCTCGCACGGCCAGACGCTGCGCCACCGGCCCGAGGGCGCGCGCTTCGACGGCCGGCATCCTTTCACGATCCAGCTCGGCGACGCGCACGTCATCGCCGAGCGCACCGGCATCGCCACGGTGGCCGACTTCCGGCGCCGCGACGTCGCCGCCGGCGGCCACGGCGCGCCGCTGGTGCCGGCCTTCCATGCCGCGTTACTGCATTCGCCCGACGAGGACCGCGCGGCGCTCAACCTGGGCGGGATCGCCAACTTCACGCTGCTGCCGCGCCAGGGCGACGTGCGCGGCTTCGACACCGGACCGGCCAACGCACTGATGGACGCGTGGTGCGAGCGCCACCTCGGGCAGCCGTTCGATGCGGACGGGGCGTGGGCCAGCACGGGCGCACCGGACCTCGCACTGCTCGCGCGCCTGCGCAGCGACCCCTATTTCGCGCTGCCGCCGCCCAAGAGCACGGGCCGCGAGCACTTCCACCTCGACTGGCTGCAACGCCACCTGCATGGCAGCGAGCGCCCGCAGGACGTGCAGGCGACGCTGTTGGAGCTGAGCGCCACCACCGTGGTCGACGCGCTGCGCGCGCACCAGCCGACAACGCGCCGCGTGCTGGCGTGCGGCGGTGGCGTGCGCAATGCGGGGTTGCTGGCACGGATCGCGGCGTTGCTGCCCGGCGTGGCGGTGGAATCGACCGCGCTGCACGGGCTGGATCCGGACTTCGTCGAAGCGGCCGCGTTCGCATGGCTGGCGCGGCAGGCGGTCATGGGCCGTCCGGGCAACATGGCCTCGGTGACCGGCGCGGCGGGCCCGCGCGTGCTGGGCGTGGTCTACCCGGCGTCCTGATCCGACGTTGGACGGCTGCCATCGGGCAGGATGTCCGGGCGGATCGACTGGTCGGGCTGCGCCCTGGTCGCGGGCGCCTCGGCGCGGCCGATGCGGGCGAAACCCGGATCGTTGGGGATCCCTTCCAGCGCGGCGATGGCCGCCTTGAGCGCCATCGCGTCGCTGTCGGTCAGTTTCGATGCAAGCTCGGCCTCGCACTCGAACAGGCCGGTTTCCAGCATGTGCATCAGCGCATGTTGCTGGCTCCACCCGTGCGCATCGGCCACCCGCTTGATGCGCTCCATCAAGAGTGGACCGATGTCGCGGATGGTCAGCTCGTTCATGCCACGGGCTCCGCAGCAGGCTCCGCGGGCTCGGCCACCGGCTCGCGGATGCGCCGCCACAGCCACGCCAGCAACAGCAGCGTCGGCACCACGGTCAGCGCACTGAGGACGAAGAAGGTCACGTACGAGGTCGCCTCGACGATGAAACCCGACACGCCGCCGACGAACTTGCCCGGCAGGTTGGCCAGCGACACCAGCAGCGCGTACTGCGTCGCGGTGAAGTTGCGGTCGGTCAACGAGGACATGAACGCCACCAGCACCACGCCGGCAAAGCCCTGGAACAGGTTGTCGGCGCTGATGGCGGCGTAGAACGCCCAGATCTGCGACGGGTACTGCGCCATCAGTACGAAGGCGACGTTGGACAGCGCAACACCGATTGCGGCCAGGAACAGCATCCTGCGGAACCCGAACGCCGCCACCGCGATGCCGCCGATGAATGCCCCGGCGATGCCCATCCAGATGCCGTAGAGCTTGGACACCGTGGCGATGTCGGCCTTGGTGTAGCCCGAATCCAGGTAGAACGGACCGGCCATGACGCCGATCACCTGGTCGGGAAACTTGAACAGGCCCACGAACAGCAGCAGCGCCAGCCCCAGCAGCAGCCCGTTGGTGGAGAAGAAGCTGGAGAACGGCTGCCAGAACGCACCGACAAAATCGATCCGGCGCTCGACCGTGGACTCCGGCGCTACCGGCTCGCGGCACACCAGCGTGGTGATGATCGGCAGCAACATGAGGGCGGCCATTGCCAGGTACGCCTCGCGCCAGCCGAGGAACTCGGCGACGTACAGCGCGCCGGCGCCGGCGAGGATCAGGCCGATGCGGTAGCCCAGCGTGTAGGTCGCAGCGAGCGCAGCCTGCGCCTTCACGGGCGCGATCTCGATGCGATAGGCATCCACGGCCGCGTCCTGCGTGGCCCCGGCAAAGGACGCCACCAGCACCCACATCACCAGCGGGCCGACGCCCAGTTCCGGGCGCGTCAGTGCCAGCGCGACCAGGCCCAGTGCCACCACCACCTGCGACACGAGCAGCCACGAGCGGCGGCGGCCAAGGAACGCCGTTAGCGGGAAGGCGTAGCGGTCGATCAGCGGCGCCCATAGGAACTTCAGCAGGTAGAAGAAGCTGGCGAGGCTGATCAGGCCGATGCTGCCCAGGTCCAGGCCCGAGTCGCGCAGGCGCGTGGACAGCGTCATCGAGGCGATCAGCAGGAACGGCAGGCCCGAGCCGAAGCCCAGCATCAGCATGGTCATCGCCGAGGGCGTGCCGAACGCGCGGCGGATGCCGCGCCAGCCCTTGTAGGAGGCGGGCGCGTCGGCGGTGGCCGTGGTCGCGGAGGTCGCCATCAGCCCAGCGCCCCCGCGTAATCGACGGTGAACGGCGCATGGTCGGAGAACCGCGGCTCGCGCAGGATCGCGCAACGCTGCAGGCGCTCACGTAGGCCCGGCGTCAGCAGCTGGTAGTCGATGCGCCAACCCACGTTGTTGGCACGCGCCGCGCCGCGGTTGCTCCACCAGGTGTAGTCCTGGCCCTCGGAATGCAGCGCGCGGTAGGCATCGACCCAGCCGTCGGCGCAATGGTCGGTGCCGTCGCTGCCGCCGTCGGCGTGCACCTGGCCGTTGAGCCATGCGCGCTCGGGCGGCAGGCAGCCGGAGTTCTTCTGGTTCGACGTCCAGTTCCTGATGTCCAGGCGGCTGCGCACGATGTTCCAGTCGCCGCACAGCACGTACTCGCGCCCGCTGGCACGCCAGCCGTCGAGGATGGGTTTGAGCCACTCCATGACTTCGAACTTGAAGCCCTGCCGCAACTCGCCCGACGAGCCCGACGGGATGTAGAACGACACCACCGACAGGTTGCCGAAGCGTGCCTCGATGTAGCGCCCCTCGTCGTCAAACGGCGCCCAGCCCAGCTCCGTGCGCACCTCGTCGGGCTCGCGCCGGGCGTAGATCGCCACGCCGCTGTAGCCCTTCTTCGTCGTGGCATCGCGAAAGAAGGCGCGGTAGCCCTCCGGGAGGAATTCCGGGCCGGCCAGCTGGTGTTCCTGTGCCTTGGTCTCCTGCACGCACAGCACGTCGGCGTCCTGCTGCGCGAACCAGTCGAAGAAGCCCTTGCGGGCGGCCGAGCGCAGGCCGTTGGCGTTGAAGCTGATGATGCGCATGCAGGTTCCGCGTCGGGGGTCGGGCGATCATAACAACGCACCCGCGGCCCGTGCCCCGGGCGCTGGCCTATCATGGCCGCCCCCGTGACGGCGGTCGCGCCGCACGTTCAGCCTTCCCGACAGACGCACGCCGATGACCGACCACCGCACCCGTTTCCTGCAACTGGCGCTGGACGCCCAGGCCCTGCGTTTCGGCGAGTTCACGCTGAAGTCCGGCCGCACCAGTCCGTACTTCTTCAACGCCGGCCGCTTCGATTCCGGCGCCGCGCTGGCCGGGCTGGCGGGTTGCTACGCTGACGCGATCGAGGCGGCCGGGCTGGAGTTCGACGTGCTGTTCGGGCCGGCCTACAAGGGCATCCCGCTGGCGACCGCGCTGGCGTGCGAGTTCGCCCGCCGCGGGCGCGACCTGCCGGTGGCGTTCAATCGCAAGGAGGCCAAGGCCCACGGCGAGGGCGGCCAGCTCATCGGCGCACCGCTGGACGGTCGCCGCGTGCTGGTGGTGGACGACGTCATCACTGCCGGCACCGCCATCCGCGAAGCGCTCGCGATCATCGGCGGAGCGGGCGGCACGGTCGCAGGCATCGTCATCGCCTTGGACCGCCAGGAAATCGTCGGCGAACCGCCGGCGGATTCGACAGTGCCGCGACGCTCGGCGGCAGAAACTGTCGCGGATGAACACGGATTGCCGGTGGTGGCCGTGGCGCGGCTCGACGACCTGCTCGCGTTCGCAGGTGGCCGCTCGGAGCTCGCCGCGCAACGCGACGCACTGATGGCCTATCGCCGGGCCTACGGCAGCGCCACCGGCGGCTGATCCACCGCGGCCGGCGCTGGCCCGACTCTTGCGTTATCCCTTCCAGATGGCCACCACGAACACATCAGGGACGACCGGAGGCGACATGACGACTGCTCACACCTCGACCGCTGCACGCACGATGCTGGGCGCGACGCTGCTGCTGGCCCTGGTCGCACCCGCGACTGGCCTGGCCCAGCGCCAGTCGAAGCCGCCGGCCGCGTCGAAGAAGCTGTACTGCTGGGACGAAGGCGGACGCCGCGTCTGCGGCGACGCCCTGCCGGCCGATGCGGTCGACAACGCCCGCACCGAGATCAGCGCGCGCAGCGGCCTGCCGACCGCGCGCATGGGCCGTGCAATGACACCCGAGGAGCGCGTCGCGGCCGAGGCGGCCGCGCGCCAGGCCGCCGCCGAAGCGGCGGCGCTGGAGGCCGCCAAGCGGCGCGATGTCGCGATGGTGGAGTCCTACAACAGCGAGGCCGAGCTGCGGCGTGCTTTCCAGCACCGCATCACGCTGATGGACGAGACCGTGCAGGCGTCGGAGTACGGCATCAAGGGCCTGCGCCAAAGCCTGGTCAGCCTGCTGCGTCGCGCCAGCCAGGCCGAACTCAGCGGCGACAAGGTCCCCAAGGACCTTGCGACCACCATCCGCACCCAGCACGACGAGCTCATGCGCCAGCAGGCGTTGCTGGTCGAACACAAGCGCAACCGGCGCGAGGTCGAGGGCGACCTGGCCGCCGCACTCAAGCGCTATCGCGACATGACCGGCGGCGACGAGAGCGGCAGCACCGGCGGCTGACCGCCCGCCTGCAGCTTCGCCCTGGATCCATCCGTGTCCGCGCAGCCCTTCCTTGATGGCGAGGGCTGGGGACGGCTGCGCCCGTGCAGCGCGACGGGCGCAACCAGTAACTAGAACGGCAGCGACAAGTCCGGATCGACCGCCAGGATCTGCGCCTTGAAGTCGGCCTTGATCCGCGCCATCGCTTCGTTGTTGTCGGCGTCGAAGCGCAGCACCAGCACCGGCGTGGTGTTGGATGCGCGCACCAGGCCCCAGCCGTCGGGCCAGTCCACGCGCAGGCCGTCGATGGTGGACAACCGGGCGCCCTCGAAGCGGGCCTGCTCGACGAAGCGCTCCACGAACGCATGCGGGTTGCCGCCGGGCGCGTCGACCTTGATCTCGGCCGTGGCCACGCCGTCGGGCAATGCAGCCAGCTGCTCGGCCGCGGACTGCGGCCTGGCGGCGAGGATCTCCAGCAGGCGCGCGGCGGCATAGATGCCGTCGTCGAAGCCGTACCAGCGCTCCTTGAAGAAGAAGTGGCCGCTCATCTCGCCGGCCAGCTCGGCGTCGGTCTCGCGCATCTTGGCCTTGATCAGCGAGTGCCCGGTCTTCCACATCAGCGGGCTGCCGCCGTGACGCAGGATGTGCCCCGGCAGGCGGCCGGTGCACTTCACGTCGTAGATGATCATCGCGCCCGGGTTGCGCTCCAACACGTCGGCGGCGAACAGCATCAGCAGGCGGTCGGGGAAGATGTTGTGGCCGTCGCGCGTGACCACGCCGAGGCGGTCGCCGTCGCCGTCGAATGCCAGGCCCAGGTCGGCGTCCAGCCGCGCCACCATCTTGATGAGGTCGGCCAGGTTCTCCGGCTCGCTCGGGTCGGGGTGGTGGTTGGGGAAGGTGCCGTCGATCTCGCAGTACAGCGGCGTAACCTCCGCGCCGATCGCCGCCAGCACGCGCGGGCCGAGCTCGCCGGCCACGCCGTTGCCGGCATCCACCACCACCTTGAGCGGGCGGTCGATCTGCACGTCGGCGGCCACGCGCTGCACGTAGTCCTCGCTGATGTCGCGCGACTCCAGCCCGCCCGGCGCGTCGGCGGTGTGCAGGCGGTCGTCGGCGATGCGCGCGTACAGGTCGGTGATGGCGTCGCCCGACAGCGTCTCGCCGCCCACCACGATCTTGAAACCGTTGTAGTCGGGCGGGTTGTGGCTGCCGGTCACCGACACGCAGGAGCCGGCATTGAGGTGGTAGGCGCCGAAGTACGTCAGCGGCGTCGGCGCCAGGCCGATGTCGACCACGTTGCGACCCGCGCGGCGCAGGCCGGTGACCAGGCCGTTGACCAGGTCCGGGCCGGAGAGGCGGCCGTCGCGGCCGACCACGATGTCGACCAGGCCCTTCTCGTGCATCAGCGAACCGATGGCGTGGCCGATGAGCTCGGCCACGCCCGGGTCCAGACTCTGGCCGACGATGCCGCGGATGTCGTAGGCGCGGAAGATGCCGCGGTCGATGGCCACCGGGCTGCTGCCGGTGGCGACGGTTTCGGTACTGGACGACTTGATGGGGCGTTCCTTCTTCGTGGGGGTGGGTTCGGCCTGCATGCTTTCGGCCAGGGTCTGTTCCGGCTCGGCGTCGGCCTCGTCGGTGGCGGTCGCGCGCTTGAGCTTGGGCGGGCGCCAGGCCAGCAACGCGACCAGCAATGCGACCACCGCCAGTGCCAGCGTGCCGATCAGCCCCAGGCCGAACGGGCTGCCGGGGGCCGGCGGGACCGCCGCGGCGACGCGTAGCTCGCTGCCGGGCACCTTCACAGCCATCACTTCGGCGCCGCCGGCCAGCGAGTCATCGCCACGCTCCAGCACGCTGTGGCTACCCTGGCGCAACGCGAGGTAACGGCCGTCGCCCAGCGGCGCGGCGTCGAAACCGCCCGCCAGGCGCTCCAGCGGCAGTTGCGCCAGCGCCACGGCCACCGGTTCGCCGTCGGCGCCGTCGACGGGCGCGGCCAGCGCGGCCAGCCGCTCGGACGGGCCGCCCATCATCCACACCACGGCCTCGTCCGCGGCCAGCGCGGCTTCCAGCGCGGCCAGCCGGCCATAGCCGCCGGTGCCTGCCTGGTCGAGGCCGGCGTACGTCGCCTCCAGGTCGGCCGGGACCACCATGCCGCCTTGCGCGCCCGGCCAGCCGTCGGTCAACAGCGCGCCGGCGCGGTCGAACTCGCCCGCCCGCACCGCCGCCATGAACCCGGGGTTCTGCATCTGCGCGACCAGCCGCTTCTTCTGGTTGGACAGCGAGGAGCCCAGCGACTGCGCGGCGACATCGCGCGCCGTCGTCAGGCTGCTGCGCCGCGCGCCGTCGCGCTGCTGCTGCCAGGCGCTGAACGCCAGCCAGGCCGCCAGCAGCAGCGCCAGTGCGATCACCACCGGTCGCAGCGGCCGGAGCTGGTCGAGCGAAAGCTGCGGCCGTTCGATTTTCAGGTCCACCATGTGTGCGGCTCCAAACGCTGTCCCGCGATGTCAGCGCACGCCGGTATGGCCGAATCCACCGGCCCCGCGCGCACTGGCTTCGAACTCATCGACCACCTGCAGCGCCGCCCGGACAATGGGCAACACGACGAGCTGTGCGATGCGATCCCCCGGCTGCATCGTAAAAGCCTCCTGCCCGCGATTCCACACGCTGATCATCAGCGGGCCCTGGTAGTCCGCATCGATCAGGCCGGTGCCGTTGCCCAGCACGATGCCGTGCTTGTGGCCCAGTCCCGAGCGCGGAAGGATCACCGCGCACAGCCCCGGATCGCCCAGGTGGATCGCCAGGCCCGAAGGCACCAGCGCGGTATCGCCCGGCGCCAGCGTCAGCGGCTCATCGAGCGCGGCGCGCAGGTCCAGGCCGGCGCTGGCTTCGGTGGCGTAGGCCGGCAGCGGCCAGTCGGCGCCGAAGCGCGCGTCGAGGATCTTCAGTTCGAGCGTGTGGTGCATGACGTCGGCGGGGTCCTTGCAAGTCGTCGGTGTTTGTCGCGGATTGCAGCGTTCATCGGTAGCCGGGGGCGCTGCCTGCGAGCCGATCGCCCACCACGTCCAAAAGCTGCCCGGCCAGTTCGCTCTTGGGCGAGGGACCCAGCGCACGCTCGCCGCCATCCCAGTACACGGTCAGCGCGTTGTCGTCGCTCTCGAAGCCGCCGTCGGGCACGCCGACGCGGTTGGCAGCGATCAGGTCCACGCGCTTGGAGGCGAGCTTGCCGCGGGCGTAGTGCTCGACGCGGTCGGTTTCGGCGGCGAAGCCGACCACCAGGCGCGGCCGCGACGCGTGCGCGGCGACATCGGCGAGGATGTCCGGCGTGCGCATCAGCTCCAGCGTCAGGGTGTCCTGCCCCGGCTGTTTCTTGAGCTTGCCGGGCGCGACCTCGCGCGGGGTGTAGTCGGCCACCGCGGCGGCACCGATGTAGATATCGCACGGCAAGGCGGCGAGCACGGCCGCGTGCATCTGCGCGGCCGAGCGTACGTCGATGCGCTGCACGCCGGGCGGCGTCGCCAAGGCCACCGGGCCGGCGACCAGCAGCACGTCGGCGCCGCGTTCGGCGGCAGCCGCGGCCACGGCGAAACCCATCTTGCCGCTGCTTCGGTTGCCGATGAACCGGACCGGGTCGATGTCCTCGAAGGTCGGCCCGGCGCTCACCACGACCCGCAGGCCGGCCAGCGCGCCCGTGCGGGCGTCCGTCATGCCGGGTCGCCGGCGAGCGCGGCCAGGATCGTTTCGGGCTCGACCATGCGGCCCTCGCCCACCTCGCCGCAGGCCTGGTCGCCGGCATCCGGGCCCAGCACCAGCACGCCGCGGCCGCGCAGGGTGTCCATATTGGCGCGGGTGGCCGGGTGCGCCCACATCAGCCGGTTCATGGCCGGAGCGACGGCGATCGGCGCGTCGGTCGCCAGGCACAGGGTGCTCACCAGGTCGTCGGCCAGGCCGTGTGCGAGCTTGGCCAGGGTATTGGCCGTGGCCGGGGCGATCACCACCACGGTCGGCCAGCGCGCCAGTTCGATGTGGCCCATCGCCGCCTCGGCGGCCTCGTCCCACAGCGAGGTGCGGACCGGCTCGCCCGAAAGCGCCTGGAACGTGGTGGCGCCCACGAAGCGGGTCGCCGCGTCCGTCATCGCCACCCGCACCTGCGCCCCGCCCTTGCGCAGGCCGCGCACCAGTTCGGCGGCCTTGTAGGCGGCGATGCCGCCGCAGACGCACACCAGCACGCGCTGGCCGGCCAGCGGCCCGGTGGGCTGGGGGGTAGACGCGTCGGTCATGTCGCGGGGCGAAGTCCTACCGGAAAAGCGGCGGTTAGCTTACCCGAAGGCCCGGGGCCGCCCGATCGCCGGCGTCCGCGCGAACGGCGACGATGGCGGCCCCATCGAGCCCTGCAGCCCATGCACATCCGAGACTGGCCGGAAGCCGAACGCCCCCGCGAAAAACTGCTGGCCCGCGGCCCCGGCGCGCTGTCGGACGCCGAGCTGCTGGCGCTGTTCCTGGGCTCGGGGCTGCGCGGGCGGGATGCCGTCACCACCGCGCGCGAGTTGCTGGCGGCGCACGGCCCCTTGCGGCGGTTGCTGGATCGGCCGGCCGCTGAGTTGGCCAGGTTGCCCGGCCTCGGCGCCGCCCGCGCCTGCACCCTGTCGGCGGCGCTGGAGCTGGGCCAGCGCCACCTGCACGCCGCACTGGAACGCGGCGAAGCGCTGTCGGACCCGGCCGCCGCCGGCCGCTACTTCGCCCACCGCCTGCGCGGGCTGGCGCACGAGGTGTTCGCGGCGCTGTTCCTGGACACGCGCCACCGCGTCATCGCCTACGAGGCGCTGTTCAGCGGAACCGTCGACGGCACCGAGGTGCACCCGCGCGAGGTGGTGCGCCGCGCGCTGGCCCACAATGCCGCGGCCGTCATCGTTGGCCACAACCACCCCAGCGGGAACCCCGAACCCAGCGCCGCCGACCGCGCCGTCACCGCCCGCCTGAAGCAGGCGCTGGCGCTGGTGGACCTGCGGCTGCTGGACCACTTCGTCATCGCCGACGGCCCGCCGGTGTCGCTGGCGGCGCGCGGCTGGGTATAAGCGCGGGTCGGCCGGCGCGGCGCCACCGCGTACAATGCGCGGTTCCGTGAAACCCCCTGCAGGCCCCCTGTGAAAGCCACCCTCCGCGCCCTCGTCGCGCAGGCCATCGATGCACTGCGCGCCTCTGGCACGCTGCCGGCCGACCTCGACACGCCCGACTTCGTGATCGAGCGCCCGAAGAACCGTGCGCAAGGCGACTTCTCGACCAACGCGGCGATGCTGCTGGCCAAGCCGGCGCGCTCCAACCCGCGCGCAATCGCGCAGGCGCTGCTCGACACGCTGCCCGCGAGCGACGCCATCGCCAAGGTCGAAGTCGCAGGGCCGGGCTTCATCAACTTCCACGTCAACGAGGCCGCCTGGCGCCACGCGCTGGGCGACGTGCTGTCGGCCGGCGAGGCCTGGGGCCGCAACGACGGCGGCCGCGGCCACCGCGCCGGGGTCGAGTACGTCTCGGCCAACCCGACCGGCCCGCTGCACGTCGGCCACGGCCGCGCCGCGGTGATCGGCGATTGCATCGCACGCGTGCTGGCCGCCAACGGCTGGGACGTGGCGCGCGAGTACTACTACAACGACGCCGGTGCGCAGATCGACAACCTCGCGCTGTCGGTGCAGGCGCGCGCTCAGGGCCGCGGCCCGGACGACGCCGACTGGCCGGCCGACGGCTACCGCGGCGATTACATCAAGGACGTCGCCGCCGCCTACCTGCGCGGCGACACGGTCGAATTCGAGGACCACGCCGTCACCGGCGCGAAGGACCCGGCCGACCTCGACGCGATCCGTAGGTTCGCCGTGGCCTGGCTGCGTCGCGAACAGAACGACGACCTCGGTGCCTTCGGCGTCGGCTTCGACGTGTTCTTCCTGGAGTCCTCGCTGTACGCCGACGGCAAGGTCGAGGAAACCGTGCGCGAACTCATTGCCCACGGCCACACCTACGAGGAAGGCGGCGCGCTGTGGCTGCGGTCAACCGACTTCGGCGACGACAAGGACCGCGTCATGCGCAAGTCCGACGGCACCTACACCTACTTCGTGCCGGACGTCGCCTACCACCTGTCGAAGTGGCAGCGCGGATACGAGCGCGCGATCACCGAACTGGGCGCCGACCACCACGGCAGCCTGGCCCGCGTGCGCGCCGGCCTGCAGGCGCTGGATGCGGGCATCCCGCAGGGTTGGCCGGAGTACGTGCTGCACCAGATGGTCACGGTGATGCGCGGCGGCGAGGAGGTGAAGCTCTCCAAGCGCGCCGGCAGCTACCTCACCCTGCGCGACCTCATCGATGAGGCCGGCCGCGACGCAACGCGCTGGTTCCTGGTCGCGCGCAAGCCCGACTCGCAGCTGACCTTCGACATCGACCTGGCGCGCAGCCAGTCGCTCGACAACCCGGTCTACTACGTGCAGGTGTCGCATGCGCGCATGTGCGGGCTGATGCGGCAGCTGGCCGAGCGCGGGCTGGCGTACGACGCCACGCTGGGCCTGTCGCGCCCGCTGGAGGACGACGACGCCACCGCCGAGCTGGTCGCCACGCTGCTGCGCTACCCCGACGTGGTGGAAACGGCCGGCCGCGACCTCGAGCCGCACCAGGTCGCCGCCTACCTGCTGGAACTCGCGCAATCGTTCCAGAGCTACTACAACGACCACCAGTTCCTGGTCGACGACGCCGACCTGCGCAGCGCGCGGCTGGTGCTGGCGCAGGCCGCGCGGCAGACGCTCGCCAACGGCCTGTCGCTGCTCGGCGTGAACGCGCCCGAGGTGATGTAACCGCACGTGTCGCGCGCGCCAGGGACTTCCCCGGCGCGGCGGCACGTTGACTTAGACTGGCACCCACGTTTGGCAACCCACCCGGATCGCGCGCTCGCGGCCGGATATCGGCACGAGGACACGCACTTGGCAGCACGACGCGGCAAGACCCAGGCTCGACGCAATTCCGGCTCGCAGGGCCTGCCCGGCTGGGCGTGGATGGTGCTGGGCATCGTGCTGACGGTGATCGTGGTGCTGGCCGCGCCGAAGCTGCTCAAGTCCGACGGCGACGGCTTCTTCCGGCCGCGGCCCAACCCGGACGCGCAGCCCGCGCCCGTGAGCAGCGGCGGTGACGACATCACGGTCGATGAGCCCGGTGCGGCCATTGATGCGGACGCCGCGCCGGCCGACGAGGAGCGCGAGTACGACTTCTACACCCTGCTGCCCGGCAAGGAAGTCCCGCTGAGCGATGCCGAACTGGCCGCCACCGAACGCGCCGAGGAGCAGCGCCTGCAGGCCCTGCAGGAGGCGCAGTCCACGCGCGAGGATCCCCTGCCGGCGCCCGTCGACACCACGCCGGCCCCGGTGACGCCGCCCGCCGCCACGGCGACGGTGGCCGCCGCCCCCGCCAGTGCGACCGCCGCCGGTGCCGGCGACGGCAGCCGCTACCTGCTGCAGGCCGGCGCGTTCCAGGCCTCGGGCCAGGCCGAGGAGCTCAAGGCCCGCATCGCCCTGCTGGGCCTGGGTGCGCGCGTGGAGTCGGCGCAGATCGGCGGCAAGACCGTCTACCGCGTGCGCATGGGGCCCTACGGCACCGCCACCGACCTGGCCGAGGCCAAGCGCAAGCTGTCCAGCGGCGGATTGGAATCGCTGGCAATCAAGGTGCAGTAAGGGCGGGCGACCGGGCCGGCGCTCGCAGGCGCCCTGCGTACGGCGTCATGCCCCCTGCCGTCATCCCCGCGAAGGCGGGGATCCAGTGACGTAGCTTCCTTGCCCCTGCACCGCGAACGTCAAGGTGGATCCCGGCTTTCGCCGGGATGACGAATGGCGGGTTATCGCGGCGATGGCAGCCATCACGCGCGTGGACGTTGGGCTAAGTCGCATGCCGCCCATCCCCGCGGCGCGCCCGGTGATTCCCCTGGCGCGCGTACGGCGGCGACAGCCGACAGGCCATTGCCTAGACTCGGCGCACCCATCCCATCAGGACCGCGCATGCCCGCCTTCCGACTCGACACCCGCACCCTGACCGGCGGCGTGGTCGCACTCGCCCTGCTGCTGGCATTCGACCTGTTCGCGTCGCTTGCCGATGCCGACTGGAGCGTCGAAGTGCGCACGCCGTTCGGCCCGTTCTCGGTGGTCACGCTGGCGGTGACGTTCGTGGCGATGGCGGTCGGCGGCTGGGTGGCGCGACGCGGGTTCACCTGGGTTGCGCTGGCGCTGACCGCGCTGACGTGGGTGACGGTCGTAGTGACGCTGCTGGCGATTGCCGGACCCGACAGCCCGGCGCAGATGCGCAGCGTCGGCGGCGTGCTGCGCTACAACGCCACGGCGATCGTGCTGGGGCTGGCCACGGCGTGGCTGGGTGCCTGGGTCGGGCAGCGGCTGGCACAGCGTCGCGCCACGGTGTCGGAACACGCGTAGCGCGGGACGCGTCCGCGCGTTCCGCCTCTCCGCCCGGGGAAACAAATTCGAGCGCGGCGTGTCGGTGCTCGCGGGGTGGAATATGTCCCGCGCTTCATTCGGGGCGGCGCCTGTTCAGCGCGCGGCGGTTAGGCGCCCCGCTTCAACCGGATCAGCGCCGAGGTATCGGCATCGCCATGCCCGCGCTCGACCAGCTCGGCATAGTCGGCGGTGGCCTGGTCGAGCACGGTGGTGCGGATGCCCGTCTCGCGCGCGACCTGCTGCACGATGCGCAGGTCCTTGAGCATGTGCGCGGACTTGAAGCCCGGGGTGAACTCGTCGCGCAGCATCGTTGCGCCGCGCTTGTCGAGGAACCAGTTGCCCGCAGCGCCGGCCATGAGCGTCGGGATCAGCCGCTCCGGATCCAGCCCCAGCTTCTCGGCCAGTGCCAGGCCTTCGCACACGGCCTCGTTGATGCCCGCCACCAGCACCTGGTTGACGGACTTGGTGGCCTGTCCGGCACCGGTGTCGCCCATGTGCGCGATGCGCGCCGCATACGCCTCAAGCACCGGCCGCGCCTGCTCGATGGCCGCTTCATCGCCGCCGGCCATGATCGACAGGCGGCCGGCGCGCGCGCCCTCGACGCCACCCGATACCGGTGCATCGACGAAGCCAATGCCTTCCACCGCCAGCATCGCCGCCGCGCGACGCGCGGTCTGCACCGACACGGTCGAATGGTCGATGACGAGCGCGCCGCGCTTGAGCACCTTGGCCAGCGCGGCCACGTTCTCCAGCACGTCCGCGTCCAGCGATACGCACAACGCGACCACGTCGCAGTCGGCGAAGTTGTCGGCCGAGCGCGCCACGCGCACGCCCAACTCACTCGCCAGCGCCTCGGCCTTGGACTGGGTGCGGTTGGCCACCACCACCAGCGCGCCGCGGGCGTGCAGGTGGCGGGCCATCGGCGCGCCCATGGCGCCCAGCCCGATGAAACCGGTGCGGGGGGTGGGGGGCGTGTCGATCGATTGGGTCATGGTTCGGTCCTGCCATGCGCGGCCGGGCCGCGCGGGGTTATCCAAGGGAACAACGTGCCGACCGCTGCGGATCGGCCCCGGTTGAATCCGGAGCCGCCGCGGCGGTGCCGCACGGGGGTCGACATGCCGGCCGCAGCCGGCGGGGGAGGTCAATCGGTCTCGGCCTCGTCCAGCGGGGTGTCGTCCAGGTACGTGTACCCGGTGAGGCCGGTTTCAAGCGCGGCGGCCAGGCGCTGCGCCTCGTCGCCCGGAAGGCCGGCGGCTTCGACGCGGGCGCGGTAGGCCGCGCGCAGGTCATCCAGGCCGTAGCCGACGTAGTCCAGCATCACGTCGGTGGTGTCGCCGCTGCGCTGCTGCACCAGCTGGTAGCCATCGCCCGACGCGTCCACGCGTACTTCCACCGCGTCGGTGTCGCCGAACAGGTTGTGGATGTCGCCGAGGATCTCCTGGTACGCGCCCACCAGGAAGAAGCCCAGCCGGTACGCCTCGCCGGGCCGCATCGCGTGCATCGGCAGCGAGGTGTTGAGCGACTCGTTTTCCACGTACGTGTCGATGCGGCCGTCCGAGTCGCAGGTCAGGTCGGCGATCACGCCGCGCCGCGCGGGTGCTTCGTCCAGGCGCTCGATCGGCACGATCGGGAACACCTGCTG
This sequence comes from Novilysobacter selenitireducens, assembly GCF_020026895.1. Taxonomy (GTDB): domain Bacteria; phylum Pseudomonadota; class Gammaproteobacteria; order Xanthomonadales; family Xanthomonadaceae; genus Lysobacter_C; species Lysobacter_C selenitireducens. Next base: position 35,490 of record NZ_JAINZW010000009.1, on the reverse strand, counting down.
GATCGCCCAGACATCCGGCATCGACTCGAACACGCTGAAGTTGACGAAGTACTTGTCGACCAGGCGCTGGTTGAGCTCGTCCAGCACCGGCTGGTGGCTCTTCTCGCCGGGGCTGAGGCGGCCGCGCACGCCGTGTGCGATCGCGTAGAACAGGTCGTCGATGCGCGCGCGGTGCACCAGGTCGATCTGCCCCAGCGCGTACGCCGACAGGCCTTCGTTGTGGTGGTGCACGGCCTCGTGGAACAGCTCCACCGCCGGGCGCTCGCCCAGCTCGTCGTGGATCTCGCGCAGGTGGCGCACCACCGCCGGCTCGTCGTCGTGGGCGTCGGGCACGCGGCCCTCGGGCGCGCGCTCGACTTCCGAGACATTGGCCACCAGCACGGCGTGGTGCGCGGTCATCGCGCGGCCGCATTCGGTGACGATGCGTGGCTGCGGCAGGCCGTTGGCTTCGCAGGCTTCGGCCAGCGGTTGCACGATGTTGGACGCGTACTGGCCCAGGCCGTAGTTGATCGAGTAGTAGCTGCGCGAGCGCGTGCCTTCGTAGTCGATGCCCAGGCCGCCGCCGACATCCATGTAGCGCACCTTCGCGCCCAGCTTCGACAGCTCCACAAAGTAGCGCGTGGCCTCGCGCATGCCGCTGGCGATGTCGCGCACGTTGGAGATCTGGCTGCCCATGTGGAAGTGCAGCAGCTGCAGGCAGTCGGCCATGCCGGCGTCGCGCAGGCGCTTCCACAGGTCCAGCACCTGGCGCGGGCTGAGGCCGAACTTGGCCTTGTCGCCGCCGCTGTTCTGCCACTTGCCCGCGCCCAGCGAGGCCAGCCGCATGCGCACGCCCAGGCCGGGCTTCACGTCCAGCGCGGCGGCTTCTTCCATCACCAGCGACAGCTCGGAGGGCTTCTCGACCACGATGAAGGTCTCCAGCCCGAGCTTGCGGCCGATCAGGGCCAGCCGGATGTACTCGCGGTCCTTGTAGCCGTTGCAGACGATCAACCCGCCCGGCTGGCTCAGCGCCAGCACCGCCATCAGCTCGGGCTTGCTGCCGGCCTCCAGGCCGAAGGCGGCCTGCGGGTGCGCGGGATCGGCCGCGCCGCGCTCGGCCAGCGTGCCGGCCACGCCGCGGTGCTGGTTGACCTTGATCGGGTACACCGCGGTGTAGCCGCCGGCGTAGTTCCAGTCGGCCATCGCCTGGCCGAAGGCACGCTGCAGCTTGCCCAGGCGGTCGCCGAGGATGTCGGGGAAGCGCACCAGCAGCGGCAGGCGGGCACCGTCCGCGCGCGCGGCATCGACCACCTCGGGCAGCGCCACGGTCGGGCCGGCCTTGCCACGCGGGCGCACGACCACCCGGCCGGCGCCGTCGACGTCGAAATACCCCTCGCTCCAGTGCGGGACGGAGTAGGTGGCGCGGGCCTGATCGATCGACCAGTCGGACATCGGCGGGGACCGGGGGTGTCGGGGGGAGGCGCATTCTACAGGCAGCCCCGGTGACGCCCGGTGGCGGCCCGTCCGGCAGGCGGATGGCGCCCCGCAAGCACCCGCACACGCCCGTGACCCGGGCGCGATGCCCGCTTCGCTACAATCCGCGCCCCTTCCATTCCCCCACGCCGCGGGCCGCGCCCGCCGCGCCCACGACAGGACCGCCCCATGACCGAGCCCACCTGGCACTACGAGAACTTCGACACCACCGGTTCGGCCATTGGCTACCGCGTGACGCGCAAGCTCGACGAGGTGCAGTCGGACTTCCAGAAGATCGAGATCTTCGAGACCACCGACTGGGGCAACCTGATGCTGATCGACGGCGCTGTGATGCTCACCACGCGCGACAACTTCCTGTACCACGAGATGATGTCGCACCCGGCGCTGTTCACCCACGCCGCGCCCAAGCACGTGGTCATCATCGGCGGCGGCGACTGCGGCACGCTGCGCGAGGTGCTCAAGCACCCGGGCGTGGAGCGCGCGGTGCAGTGCGACATCGACGAGCAGGTCACGCGCATGGCCGAGAAGTGGTTCCCGGAGCTGTGCGACTCCAACGACGACGCGCGCGCACAGCTGCTGTTCGACGACGGTATCGCGTACATGAAGAACTGCGAGGCCGGCAGCGTCGACGTGGTGATCGTGGACTCCACCGACCCGGTCGGGCCGGCCGAGGGCCTGTTCAACAAGGCCTTCTACGAGAGCTGCCACCGCGCCCTGAAGGACGACGGCATCCTGGTGCAGCAATCCGAGTCGCCGCTGGCGCTGCTCGACCTGATCCGCGCGATGCGCACCGAGATGGGCAAGGCCGGCTTCGATGCCTTCCAGACCCTGCCCTTCCCTCAGCCGTGCTACCCGACCGGCTGGTGGAGCTGCACGCTGGCGCGCAAGGGCGGCCGCGGCTTCGAGTTCCGTGAAAGCGATGCCCGCGGCAAGGCGTTCGAGACGAAGTACTACAGCGCCGACACCCACCGCGGCGCGCAGGCGCTGCCGCCGTTCGTGGCGCAGGCGCTGGGCGGCTGATCAAGGACGCGATGCGGCAAGGCGCGTCCGCACGCGTCTGAAATGATGGGTTGATCGCCCCAACCCATCCTGCTGCCTATTCGCCGATTCGTCCGCATGAGGCCGCGCCCGCCGTGCCCGTGGGGATGCACACGCCCGGATCGGACTTGAACGCCCGCGCGTCCTCCGCCAGGCGGTCGCGCTCGGCCTGGGTCGCGCAGACCGTCGACATCATGGTGGTGCCCGTCCGGCGTTCACGCCAGCAGGTCTGGTGGTCGGCGCGGTTCTCGGTGATCAGCGTATTGATGTCTTCCAGCGCGTTGACCACTTCCACCTGCCGGTCGGGGCGCAGATCCGACAGGCTCGACGCGCCTTCCAGCAACTCGGCAACGCGGTCCTGCCGCTCGCGGATCTTCGCCTTCGCGTCGCTGTTCAGCCGGGCGTACTTCCCTTTTGAATGGGACATCTCGTCACGAAGCTCCCGCTGCGCGTCGAGAATGCCGGCGACGCGGTCGCTGCCGCCGGTACCTGCATCGGCGCGCGCCGGGTGCGAGGAGGCCGCGGCCAGGACAAGCACGCCCAGCAGGGCGGCCCGGATCGGTGTGCATGTCTTCACTGCAATACCCTCCTCGATGGCGGTACGCGCTACAACGCGTCCGCGTCCAGTTCGCCGGTGCGGATGCGCACCGCCCGGTCCAGTTCGTAGACGAAGATCTTGCCGTCGCCGATCTTGCCGGTGCCGGCGGCCTTCATGATCGCCTCCACCACCGCGTCGGCCTGGTCGTCGGTCACGGCGACTTCCAGCTTGATCTTGGGCAGGAAGTCGACCACGTACTCGGCGCCGCGATACAACTCGGTGTGGCCCTTCTGCCGGCCGAAGCCTTTCACCTCGGTGGCGGTGATGCCGGCCACGCCGGTTTCGGCCAGCGCCTCGCGGACATCGTCGAGCTTGAACGGCTTGATCACGGCCATGACCATCTTCATCGGCGTCTCCGGTGCCTTGCGTGCGCCGCGCAGGATAGCGCGAAGCTCACGCGCCCCTGCGGCGGGCCCGGGTTAAAGTGCGCGGCCCCGCCGGCCGCTGCGGATTTCCCCGACAGCACGGGGCGCACGAGGCCGATGGCCGCGCCGCGGCGCGTTCGACACGCTGCGGGGCCGCGCCACTGGAGACACCCACGCCATGATCGACCTCAACCCCATCGACGACCTCGCCCGCCGCCTCAGCAACCTGGTGCCGCCCGGCCTGCGCGAAGGGCGCGACGAGCTGCAGCAGAACTTCCGCTCGGTGCTGCAGTCGGGGCTGGCCAAGCTCGACCTGGTGACGCGCGAGGAGTTCGAGGTGCAGCGCGCGGTGCTGCTGCGCACGCGCGAGAAGCTCGAGGCGCTGGAGCGCACCGTCGCCGCGCTGGAGGCCGGTACCCCGGCCCGCCGCGCCGGCGACACCCCCGACGCCTGAGCGTCCCCGGATGAACCTGGCAGTCGTGCACAGCCGTGCACGCACGGGCGTGCGTGCGCCCGACGTGCGGGTGGAGGTGCACCTGGGCGGCGGCCTGCCGTCGATGTCGATCGTCGGCCTGCCCGAGGCGGCGGTGCGCGAATCCAAGGACCGCGTGCGCGCGGCCATCCAGTGCGCGCAGTTCGAATTCCCGCAGCGGAGGATCACCGTCAACCTGGCCCCTGCCGACCTGCCCAAGGACGGCGGGCGCTTCGACCTGCCGATCGCGCTGGGCATCCTGGCCGCGAGCGGCCAGGTGCCGCTGGAGGCGCTGCGCGGAGTCGAGTTCCTTGGCGAGCTGGGCCTGACCGGCGAGCTGCGCGCGGTGGAAGGCGTGTTGCCGGCGGCGATCGCGGCAGCCGACGCGGGGCATCGCCTCGTCGTGCCCGCCGGCAACGGCGCCGAGGCAGCGCTGGCCGGACGCGTCGAGGCCCGCACCGCACGCACGCTGCTGGAGGTCTGCGCCATGCTGGCCGGGCAGAAGACGCTGCCCGAGGCGGTCGCCCCCATCCCCACGCGCGACGTCGGGCCGGACCTCGCGGACGTGCGCGGGCAGGCGCATGCACGGCGCGCACTTGAGATCGCGGCCGCGGGCGGTCACCACCTTTTGCTGGTCGGCCCGCCCGGCTGCGGCAAGACGCTGCTGGCCTCGCGCCTGACCGGCCTGCTGCCGGAAGCCAGCGAGGACGAAGCACTGGAGAGCGCGGCCATCGCCTCCATCAGCGGCCGCGGACTGGACCCTGCGCGCTGGCGGCAGCGGCCGTACCGGAGCCCCCACCACACCGCCAGCGCAGTGGCACTGGTCGGCGGCGGCGCGCTGCCGCGGCCGGGCGAGATCTCGCTGGCGCACCACGGCGTGCTGTTCCTGGACGAACTGCCCGAGTGGGACCGCCACGCGCTGGAAGTGCTGCGCGAGCCCTTGGAATCGGGTGTGGTGACGGTATCGCGCGCGGCGCGGACGGCCGAGTTCCCGGCGCGGTTCCAGCTGGTGGCCGCAATGAACCCGTGCCCGTGCGGATGGGCGGGGGACCCCAGCGCGCGCTGCCGCTGCAGCAGCGACGCCATCCGCCGTTACCGCGGGCGCATCTCGGGCCCGCTGCTGGACCGCATCGACCTGCAGGTCGAAGTGCCGCGCCTGCCACCGGCCGAGCTGCGCGCCAACGCCCCGCCCGGCGAACCTTCAGACGCAGTGCGTGCACGCGTCGAAGCCGCCCGCGCGTTGCAACACGCCCGCGGCGGCATCACCAACGCCCGCATGCCGCAGGCCCTGCTCAACGCCACGTGCGTGCTGTCAGCGGGCGACCAGGCATTGCTCGAGCGCGCCGTTGACGCGCTGCAGCTGTCGGCCCGGTCGATGCATCGGATCCTGCGGGTCGCACGGACGATCGCCGACCTGGCGGGCAGCGAATCGATCGGAACGGCACACCTGAGTGAAGCGATCGGCTATCGCCGCGGCGACGCCCAGGCTTGACGCCCGGGCCAGCGGGAGCACGGTCGCAGTGATCAGCCGCAACCGGGTCCGGAACAGATCTTCGGCCGCTGCAGGAAATCGCGGGCGCCCTCGCGCGCCTGGTCGCGCTCCTTCTCGGTGCCGCAGCGGGTCACCATGCGGCTGGTGCCGGACATCCGCTCGCGCCAGCACACGTCCTGCTCGTCGCGACCTGCCCGGCCGCCCTTCACGTAGGCGTTGATCCGCTCGAGGGCGTTCTCCAGCTCCACCTTCTCGTTGATCGACATGTCGGCCAGCGTGGCCTTGCCGTCGATCAGGGCGAACACCCCGGCCTGCTCCTTGCGGATGCGGTTGACCTCGCGCACGGACAGACCTTCGGTTTCGCCGGCGTCCAGCGTGGCCTTGAGTTCCAGTTGCTGCTCGCGGATCAGCTCGAGGCCATCGGCCTCCGGCTCGGTGCTGGGTTCGGCCTGCTCGGATGGGGCCTGTCCGCCTGCCACCTGGGCCGCCGCGACAGGGTAGGACACCAGTGCCGTCAGCCCGACTGCCAGAACGACTGCCATTACCACGTCCCGGTAATTCATCGTCGATCCTCCTCGTTCCCCACGCCCGTCCGCCAGGGCGGTTCGGGGCCGCCACCCGGCGACCCCATTTGCGGACTCGCCCATATCGCGCCGCGGGAGCCGGAAGTCAACACGCCCTGCCGATCGCAGGGCGCGGGCGCCGGGTCAACGTCCGGTAGCCCTGCGCCAGTTCCACTGGATCACTCGCGACCGCCGCAGTTGACCTCGCAGACGCCGCGCCGCTCCATGTGGTCCCGCGCGTATTCACGCTCGGCGCGAATCTGCGCGACGGTGCGACAGACCCGCTCACGCCGGTTGCTACCAATGATCTTGCGGACCTCGCAGACCATGCGGCTGTCCTCGGCGCGGTTCACCGTCGCCTCGATCCACTCCAACGTATTGAACAGCTCCAGCTTCTCGCTTTCGCTGAGGTCATCCGCGGTCTGCTTGCCCTGGATCATGGCCAGCATGCGGTCCTGGCGGGACACCAGCTCGTTGCGCTTGGCTTCCGGCAGGTTCTCGTAGATGCCGCTCGCAGCCCGGGCACCGGCGCGGATTTCGGCTTGCTGGGCGCGCACGGCGTCCAGGTCGAGCGAAGGCGTGTCCGCGGCGATGGCGGGGGCGAAGACCAGACCGGCGCAGATGGCCAGGGACGCGAACAGACTACGAAGGCGCATATCGTTGGGACTCCAGTGGTTGAACCCCGACCCTAGTCCGCCTGCCGGCCCGTGTCTAATGCCAAAGGCCGCACAGCGGGCCGGCCGGCCCGGTCAAGCCGCGTCGGTGGCCGCTTGCCAGACCTCGCCATTGGGGTCCAGCTCGGCCGTTTCCATCGTCTGCGCACGCCAGCCGAAGCCGCAGATGGCCAGGGCGCCCTGGTGGATCGGGTCCAGGCCGAAGGCCTGCTCGATCTGCACCTCGTTGATGGCGCCGGTGATGAACGCGCCCAGCCCGGCCTCGGTGGCCGACAGGTACAGGGTCTGCGACAGGTGGCCGGCCTCCAGCGCAACCACGCGATAGCCCTTGGCGTGGTGGCGGTATTTCCAGAAGGTGCGGTCGAAGCGCGGCGCGAGGATCACCAGCACGTGCGCGTCGGCGAACCAGTGCTGCTGGGCGACCATGTCCATGACGAAGTCGCGCAACCCGTCTCCGTCCCAACTGCGGCCCTCGGGCACCGCCAGCGGTTCCAGCGCGTGCGCGGTGGACTGGTAGTGGTACAGGCCCGGCGCCACGCCCTCCACGTGCTGGACGATCAGGTAGCACTCCATCGGGTGCAGCCCGCCGCCGGAGGGCACGTTCTTCTTGAGGAACACCAGGTCGTCGCTGACCCGCACTTCCGCCTGCGCGGCGAACACGCGCTGCAGCAATTGGGAGAACTGCTCGAACGGCACTTTGCGCTGTGCATCGAAGTTGCGGCACGTCGCGCGCCGCGCCAGCAGCGCATCGAAGTCGTTGGGCGGGATGCGCGGCAAGTTGACGGCGTCGTCCGCCGCAGCGCGGGTGGCCGCCTCGACCGGCGGTGCGCCCAGCACCTCGCGCATCGCCACCGCGGTTTCGGTGCCGCTGTCCTGCGAGTTCTTGACCGTGTTGACGCCGCTCCAGCGGGTGAAGGCATGCAGCGTCGCCGCGAGCGGGTGCCAGTACGTGCCGCGAAGCGCCTCGTCGCGCTGGCGCAGGGTGGCGTGCTCGGCGGCGTCGGTGACCACCAGGCCGAGGTCGATCAGCCGCGGCAGGGCGACGGCCGCTTCCGTATCAAGCGTGTCCGGGTCGATCCACTGGGTCGGGCTCAGCGCCCCGAGCAGTTCGCGCTCGGCGACATCGACTTCGACTTCGTCCCCCAGGTGCGGGGCCAATGCCAGCCAGCGCCGGTCGCGGCGGATGCCGTCCCCTCCCGTGAGCAGCAGGTCGAGCGAGAACTCGGACTCTTCCCGTGGCTCGATGTACGCCACCCCACATCGCCGGATACGCATTCGGATTCTTCCCCTTGCAGACTTCAAGCAGTGTGCTTGCACCCCCCCCCAGGGGGAAGTAGCTTGCTTTGCCGGCATCGATGGCGGCAACCGCACTTTCCACTTCAAAGGAATTGATATGAATCTGACGACCAGCAGCACTGCCAGCTCGCCCAGCCTGTTGCACAAGGCGCGGTCGGCGCCCCTGTCCGCGGCGGCCACCGATCGGTTGCTCCACCTGCTGAGTACGGACGACACCTTCCGGGAGCGGTTCCAGGCCAACCCGCGCCAAGCGATGGAGGCTAGCGGCTTCGATGAAGACACCCTGCTCGCTTTCCCGTTCGATTGCTTTATCGGGGTTGAGCTAGCCAGCAAGTCAGTTATCGCGGGCGCCCGTAAGGAAATATGCGCCATGTTGCTACGTGGTCTTAACCAGACAACGCCGCAACTCGATGCAAATACAGATTGCTCTCGGTACTCGCTTGCCCAGTAGCAGGACCCGAGGGTAATACGCGAGGTCGCGCGCCCTAGAGTTGCCGGGCCGCCAGTGTTCCCACCGGCGGCCTTCCGTTACTGAGCCCTCCCAACACCGCGCCAAATACTGCCTGTTCCGCGCATGCGCAGTTGTTCAGCCTTGGCGATCCGGTTAGATTCCGCCAGCCAGCCAAGTGGCTGATGCGACTGGGGAAGGGGAACACCATGACGATGACCGCACCGCTAAAGGCCAGGATCGCCGACCGGCTGTTGGACCTGTTGAGCACGGACGACGGCTTTCGCGATCGCTTCCAGCGCGATCATCTCTCGGCGCTGGCGGAAATCGGCTACGTGCCGCAGGAGCCGGGCGCGATGACGGCATGCGGTCTTGCAGTTGCCGCACAGCCTGAGCCCTTCGCCGATTGCAAAGTTCGGCAGCTGGCGTCGAAAGACGTCATTCGAGCGGCAAGAAACGAGATCAGGTCCATGCTGATCACCGGGTTGAATTACACAACGCCCAAGCTGGACGCGACCTCCAGTTTTGAGCGCCTAGCCCTCAAGTGACTAGGTAGCGCTTCGACCGGCCACAACTGGTCGAAGCGCTGCAAAGCGCTTCTGGCTTCCTGCAGACGGCCCGCTGCCTCAAGGACTTCCGCACGCCTTAGTAGCGTCAGGTTGCTGTCCGCAACATTCAGCGCTTGCAGACTCTGTCCGAAACCAAGCTCGATATAGGCCAGACCGCGCCGTACCGCCAGCCACTCGCTCTGCTCCAGCGCGGCTTCTACATTTCCGGCCGCAGCATGGGCCTCCATCAAGGCGACGCGCGTTTGATAAAGCTCATGACCCGTGATCATGGGATCGAGAAGCTTGAGCGCTTCGTCGGCCTTTCCTGAAAGACGCAACTCATTCGCACGAATAACGGTAGCCAGCTCTGCAAGCTTCCTCACCTTCAACATCGCTTCCCGTTCTTCCAGCCCGGCCACTGCTCGTAGAGCCAGTGATCGATTTCCGGACCGCTGGGAGATCAGCGCGGCTGAAAGCGCAAGTCCGGCATGCTCTTTGGCACTGCCCGCATGGCCATCATTCTTTGAACCCTCAAGCGCCAGCTGAATAGCGGTTTCGAGCTTTTCGTGCGCCTGCTTCGGATTGTCCGACAACCAATCTGTTACAGCCCTCGGGGCCATGAAGGCGATTCCAGTAAACGTATCTCCGTTCGTGAGGCGCTCCGACGCCTCGGATGCGTCGCGTGCCTCACTCCAACGGGCCCTATCAAGGGAAACCGCGATTCGTTCGAAGTAGGGATACGGATCGTCGGAACTCGCTGCCGCTAGCGATTCGAATGCCTTGTCGTAGTTCCTCCGTGCCGCTGCCACGTCGGCACGGCGCCTCAAGCTGCTGGTGACACCTTTCTCGATCGCTTGATCGAAAGCTGATGCAGCCTCCTTGTAACGCTCCTGCCCCAGCATCGTTCGACCCAGATCGTCATAGCCAAGCGTGGAGAGGTCACTCTGGCTATGCATGGATTGTCGGACGTAGGTCTCCGCTTCTTTGAACCTGTTATCGGCGTAGAGCCACGTGGCAGCATTCACCAACCCCGGCCAGAAATCCGGATACAGGTTTGCCAGCTCTACCCACTTCTCGATCGCCTTCTCAGGCTGATCGAATTCAGCGGACCACGCAGCCAGATAAAGCTTCTCTCGACTCGACAATCGCGCTTCCAGCTGCTGGGCCCTGCGAAGGGGCTCCAGCGCGCCTGGAAGATTCGCGCTTGCGTAGTGCGCCCGCATTTGTCCCACCCAGGCAAGCGCGAACTCGGGATCGAACTCCACTGCCCTGCCGTACCACTTGAGCGCCGCCTCGTAATCGCCTTGGCTGTATTCCTTTTGCCCCAATGCATACGCGCGTAACGCATCCAGGCTTGACGTGGAAACTTGCGGCAGGGGCGTGGAGCTCTTTTCCACGGAGCTGATCGCCTCGCCGAGAACTCCGCGAAGTGAAGCTGTCAGGTTGTCGATTGACGAGAGCGTTGAATCTATCCCGTCGCCATCGGCTGACTCCGCATGCACGGTGATCTTGCTTGTCGGATCGATCACCTCGACGCTGATTCGCACGCGCCCGCCCACCTCCGCCACCGTCGGCAAGATCACAGCGCGTGCGCCGTCGCGCAGGGCGATTTCCGAGGCGATGTCGCGGTCGATGACAGTGTCGGCGGGCAGTTGCATGCGCGCCAGAGTGTCGCGGGTCTTGAGGTCGCTGAGCACATTGACGTGGCGCGACTGCTCCAAGCTGATGCGGAAGGCCTGTTCCAGCGACTCGTCCAGCACGGTCTGGCCGGTGAGGTTGCGCAGGTCGCCGACGACCACCCAGTCGCGCTCGCCGAAGGCGATAGCCGGCGCCGGGCGGGTCACGAACCAGCCGCCGATGCCGACAGCCACCACCAGCGCCAGTTGCGCGGCCAGCATGGCCGGGCGGCGCCAGAGCGGCACGGCGCGCCACGCCTTGGGGCTGTTGGGCGGGGCGCGCAGCGGGGCGATGCCGGGCTCGCCGACCTCGAAGATTTCCTGCGGCTCGGGCACGCCCTTGAAGCGCCAGCGGCCCAGGGACTTCCAGATCAGGTGCTGGCCGCGCTCGCCCAGCTCGCGCGCGGCGCGGTGGGCCAGCGGCTCGGCCACGGCCGACAGCAGGATCTGCCCGGGGCGCGCCATCGACATCAGGCGCGCGGCGTTCGGCTTGGCCAGGCCCTCGACCTCGATGGGCTTGGCGCCGACGCGCACGGACTCCTCGCTGTTGCGCCAGGTCAGCACCTCGCCGACGTGCAGGCCGGCGCGGATCTTGATGTCGATCGAACGCAGCTTGCCGATCTCGCTGAGCCCACGCGCGTAGTCGATGGCGAAGCCGAGGCCGTCGATGGGGCGCTCGAACAGCAGCAGCAGGCCGTCGGAACGGTCGATCAGGCGGCCGCGCCACTGCTGCTGCAGCGTCATCACCAGCCGGTCGTGTTCGCGGAACAGCTGCGCGGCGCCCTTGTCGCCGAGCACCTCCACCAGGCCGGTGGAGTCGCAGATGTCGGTCAGCAGGATGGTGCGGAGTTGCGGAGCGTCGCCTTCTTCGAACATCGCGTCCGCAAAGTGCGCCGGCGTGGCGGTAGATGTGGCGCTCATGGCTCAGGCGGTGGCGGCCGCCGGCTCCTGCCATTCCACGCGGCCACCACCCAGCCGCTTGGCGCGGTACAGGGCGCCGTCGGCCAGCGCGTACCAGTCGTTCCAGTCCAGCTGCGGGTCCACCAGCGCGGCGCCAACGCTGAGCGGGCAGATGGTGGGCGCGCTGTGGTGGTCCTCGCTCAGTTCCATCAGCTGGCGCGCGGTGCGCACGATGTACTCGGCAAAGCGCATCACCTCGTCCCTGGACGCGGCGGTGACCAGCAGGCAGAACTCGTCGCCACCGAGGCGGCAGGCGATGTCGTCCGGGCCGGACACGGCGCGCAGGATGGAGGCGACGCTCTGCAGCACGCGGTCGCCGACCAGGTGGCCGTGGTCGTCGTTGACCTGCTTGAAGCGGTCGCAGTCCACCAGGATCAGGCCGAGCGCCTCGGGCATGCCGATCGCGCGGCTTTCCTGCAGGTGCAGGTTGAGGCCGCGGCGGTTGTACAGGCCGGTGAGGTCGTCGGTGCGGACCATCTCCTCGGTCTGGTTGAGCTGGGTGGTGGTGGCGTGCAGGTGGTCCAGCGCGGCCTGCAGATCGTGGTTGCGGCGGCGCAGGCGGCGGATCAGGCCCTGCTCGTTGGCGACCACGCGCATGATGGCGCGGCGCAGGAAGTACGACACCAGGCCCGGGTCGCGGTCGACCAGGCGCTCGAACTCACTGTTGGACAGCTCCAGCAGCGCGCCGTCCATGGTGACGGTGGCATCGGCGCTGCGGGCGTGGTCGCCGATCAGCAGGCCGAGTTCGCCGAAGAACTCGCACGGGCCCAGGCGCTTGGCGAGCAGGTCGTCACCGAAGTCGAGTTCGACCTCGCCACTGGCGACGACATACATCGTGGTGCCCGGGTCGCCACGGCGGAACAGCACTTCGCCCGCCACGACGCGGCGCTCGCGGCCGAGCCGGGCGAAGAGGTCGAACTCGGCGGATGTGAGCACGGCGGCCACCAGGTTCGTGGGCCCCGCGGCGGGGTCCGGAGCGGCCTGGTCGCCGGCGGGCATGCGCACCACGTTGTCGCGATTCATCCCCCGCTCCCGCTGCCCGGCCTGCGCTGTTCGAAACTGAACGAGCTGTGAAGCCGGAGCATAGCACCAGACCCTTGGGAAACGGGGTCCGGCGCCCTGCCCGGCCAGCCGCGCCGCGGGCGGTGGACTCAGGCCGCGATGGCCGGCTTGCGGTCGGCGAACTGGGCTTCCTCGGTCGAGCCCTTCAGCGCGACGGTCGAGGAATTCGCGCCCTGCACCGTCTGCGTGACGGCGTCGAAATAGCCGGTGCCGACCTCGCGCTGGTGCTTGACGGCGGTGAAGCCGCGCTCGGCGGCGGCGAACTCGCGCTCCTGCAACTCGACGAAGGCGCTCATCTGCCGGCGCGCGTAGCCGTGGGCGAGGTCGAACATGCCGTAGTTGAGCGCGTGGAAGCCGGCCAGGGTGATGAACTGGAAGCGGTAGCCGTAGGTGGCGATTTCCTGCTGGAACGTGGCGATGGTCGCGTCGTCCAGGTTCTTCTTCCAGTTGAAGCTGGGCGAGCAGTTGTAGGCGAGCAACTTGCCCGGGTACTTCGCGTGGATGGCCTGGGCGAACTCGCGCGCGAAGCCGAGATCGGGCTTGCCGGTCTCGCACCACACCAGATCGGCGTACGGCGCGTAGGCCAGGCCGCGACTGATCGCCTGCTCCAGGCCGTTGCGGGTCTTGTGGAAGCCTTCGACGGTGCGCTCGCCGGTGCAGAACGGTGCGTCGTTGGGGTCGATGTCGGAGGTCAGCAGGTCGGCGGCCTCGGCATCGGTGCGCGCGACGATCAGCGTCGGCACGCCCATGACGTCACTGGCCAGGCGCGCCGCGACGAGCTTGTCGACCGCCTCGCGCGTGGGCACCAGCACCTTGCCGCCCAGGTGGCCGCACTTCTTGGCACTGGCCAGCTGGTCCTCGAAATGCACGCCGGCCGCGCCGGCTTCGATCATCCCCTTCATCAGTTCGAACGCGTTGAGCACGCCGCCGAAGCCGGCCTCGGCGTCGGCCACGATCGGCTGCAGGAAGTCGACGTCGCCGTCGCGGTGCTCGCCGCCGTTCTCCGCGCACTGGATCTGGTCGGCGCGCAGCAGCGTGTTGTTGATGCGCTTGACCACGGCGGGTACCGAGTCGGCCGGGTACAGCGACTGGTCGGGGTACATCTGCCCGCCGAGGTTGGCGTCGGCGGCGACCTGCCAGCCGGACAGGTAGATCGCCTTCAGCCCGGCCTTGACCTGCTGCATGGCCTGGTTGCCGGTCAGCGCACCGAGCGCGTTGACGAAAGGCTCGCGCTCCAGGTGGTTCCAGAGCTTCTCCGCGCCGAGCCGCGCCAGGCTGTGCTCGACCGCGACGCTGCCGCGCAGGCGGACCACGTCCTCGGCCGTGTACGGGCGCTCGATACCGGCCCAGCGCGTGTCGCTGGCCCACTGCTGGCGGAGCTGGTCGGCGTTCGGGAGCGATGCGGTCATGGCGGTGTCCTCGTGGTGGGCGTTGGCAGGTTTTGTAGGAGCGGCTTCAGCCGCGATCGTGGGGTTGCGTGGCTGCGGTGGAGCGGTGTTCGCGGCTGAAGCCGCTCCTACAGGGGCGTCTCGGTTTTATGTAGGAGCGACGTGAGTCGCGATCGGGAATCGGTGGTTGCGCGGGTCGTCGGAGTGGCGCGGTCGCGACTTACGTCGCTCCTACAGAGGGTTTGTGGTGTCGGCTCGGGTCTTTGTAGGAGCGGCTTCAGCCGCGATCGGAAGGTGGCGTGGCTGCGATGGAGTGGGGTTCGCGGCTGAAGCCGCTCCTACAGAAGGGCTCTGCCGATCAGTCCAGGCGCGCGTAGGCGGGGAGGGTCAGGAAGTCGGCGAGTTCGTCGGCGTGGGTCAGGCGGTCGAGCATCCCGATGGCCTCGTTGATGCGGCTGGCGCCGGGCAGGTTCAGGCGGTCGGCGAGCTTGCTGGGCAGTCCGATCAGCGCGCGCTCCAGCAGGGCGAAGTCGACCGGCGTACCGTCGTCCAGGTGCAGGCCGGGCTCGTGCGGCGCGGCGGCGCTGCGGGTGGAGTGATGCAGCCACTGCCACAACTGCGCGCGCGCGATCTCGGCGGTGGCGGCGTCCTCCATCAGCCAGTGGATCGGCACGCAGCCGTGGCCGTCGAGCCACGCGGCGAGATACCGCACGCAGACCTCGACGTTGTCCTCGAAGCCGCGGCGGGTGATGGTGCCGCGCGGCACCGCCAGCAGGTCGGATGCGTCGACATGCACCTCGTCGCGGGTGACGTGGTGCTGGTGCGGGCCGGGCATGCGCTCGTCGAACACCGCGCGCGCCACCGGGATCAGCGCCGGGTGCGCCACCCACGTTCCGTCATGGCCCGCGGTGACCTCGCGCAGCTTGTCGGCGCGCACCTTGGCGAGCGCGGCGTCGTTGGCGGCGGCGTCGCCGCTGATCGGGATCTGCGCGGCCATGCCGCCCATCGCGTGCGCGCCGCGACGGTGGCAGGTTTGCACCAGCAGCTCGGAATAGGCGCGCAGGAACGGCTGGTCCATCGTCACCTGGCCGCGCTCGGGCAGGACCCGGCCGCGGTGCGCGCGCAGCGTCTTGATCGCACTGAAGATGTAGTCCCAGCGCCCGCAGTTGAGGCCGACGATGCGGCCGCGCAGCGCGTGCAGGATCTCGTCCATCTCGAACGCGGCCGGCAGCGTCTCGATCAGCACGGTGACCTTGATGCTGTCGGCCGGGAGATCCAGCGCGCGCTCGGCATGGGCCAAGGCGTCGTTCCACAACGCGGCCTCTTCCATGCATTCGAGCTTGGGCAGGTACAGGTACGGTCCGCGATCGCGCGTGGCCAGCGCCCGCGCGTTGTGGAACAGGAACAGGCCGGCATCGAACAGGCTGGCCGACATCGGCGCGCCGTCCACCGCCACGTGCTTCTCGTCCAGGTGCCAGCCGCGCGGGCGCACGATCAGCACCGCCTGTTCGTCCTGCGGTTTGAGTGTGTAATGGCGGCCGCCGTCGGGCGCCATCCAGTCCAGCGTGCCGGCGACCGCGCGGCGCAGCGCGTGCTGGCCAGTCAGCAGGTTGCGCCAGGTCGGGCTGGTGCTGTCCTCGAAGTCGGCCATGTAGCACTGCGCGCCGGAGTTGAGCGCGTTGATGACCATCTTGGGGTCGACCGGGCCGGTGATCTCCACCCGGCGGTCGAGCAGGGCCTTCGGGATCGGGCCGACCTGCCAGTCGCCGCTGCGGATCGCGGCGGTATCGCTGCGGAAGTCCGGCAGCGCGCCGGCGTCGAACGCGGCCTGGCGCTCGCGCCGCGCGGCCAGCCGGTCCTGGCGGACGGCCTCGAACGCGCGGTGCAGCCCGGCCAGGAACGACAGCGCCTCCCGCGTCAGCAGCCGCTCCTGCCCCGGCTCGCGGGCCGAGACGGTCAGCCCGGCGGGGACGGTGGCGGTGGAATCGACGGGCGGGAGGTTCTGCAGCACGGCCGACATGCGATGGCTCCTGTGAGGCGGGCCATGACCATGCGGGGGCGTCTGGTATTTGACAAACAAGAGTTGTCAATACGTGGTATTTGTTCTTCTTATATCTTCATGGAAACCCCGCCGGCCGTGCCTGCCAGCCACCGCTTCGCCTACAAGGGCGACCGCCTCAAGCCGTTGCGCGCCTTCTGCCAGACCGCCCGGCTGGGGTCGGTGTCGCGCGCGGCCGAGGCGCTGTTCCTGAGCCAGCCCGCGGTGACGCTGCAACTGCAGGCACTGGAGCGCGAGATGGGCCAGCGCCTGCTGGAGCGCAGCGGCCGGCGGCTGGTGCTGACACCCGAGGGCGAGGCCCTGTACGAACTGGCCCGCCCGCTGGTGGAGGGGTTCGACGGCCTGGAAGGCGCGTTCAACGAGCGCCTGCGCGGGATGGACGCGGGCGAACTCAACGTCGCCGCCGGCAGTTCGACCATCCTCTACCTGCTGCCGCGCATCGTGGAGGCGTTCCGCGCCGCCCATCCGGAGGTGCGGCTGAGCCTGCACAACGTCACCGGCGCCGGCGGCCTGGACCTGCTGCGTTCGGACGCGGTCGACCTGGCCGTGGGGTCGATGCTGGACGTGCCGGCCGACCTCGACTACGCGCCGGTGTACCGGTTCGACCCGATGCTGATCACCCCGCCCGACCACCCGCTGGCGTCCAAGCCGGACCTCACGCTGGCCGACCTGTCGCCGTACGGGCTGATCCTGCCGCCGCAGCGGCTGACCACCTACCGGCTGGTGGACCTGGTGTTCCAGCGCAACCGCGTGCCGTACACGGTGGCGCTGGAGGTGGGCGGCTGGGAGGTGATCAAGCAGTACGTGGCAATGGGGCTGGGCATCAGCATCGTCACCGCGATCTGCCTGACCGAGGCCGACCGCGCGCGGCTGGCGGCGAGGTCCTTGGCCGAGTACTTCCCGTCACGCAGCTACGGCGTGGTGGTGCGCAAGGGCAAGTACCTCAGCCCGCAGGCGCGGGCCTTCAGCGAGCTGATCCAGCCGGCGCTGTTCGAGCGCGGGGGCTACGACGACACGGGCCAGTCGCAGCGCTGACCGCCGTCCGGCGTGCTACCGGCGGAGCCGCCGCTGCGTGCGCAGCGAGCGCTTGAGGAGGAAGCCGAGCACCGTGCCCAGCTCCTGCATCATCAGCGCGTAGCGCATCGGCGTGAACAGCACGGCCTTGCCGAGCATCGCCCAGCGGCCGCGCGGCGTTACCGCCAGCAGCACGCCCCACGCGGCAACACACTCGGCGGCGACCACCGCGGCCAGCCATTGCCACTGGCCCAGCGCCACCAACGACAGCAGGCCGATCGGGAACACGACCTTTTCCACGGCGGCGAAGAACAGCGCCCAGCCGATCGGGCGGCCGTGCTGGCGCGTGAGGCGCTCGCCGAACGGCTGGCGGTAGGCCTCGGCGACGCGGCGCAGCTCGCGCCAGTCCGGCGAGTGGCGCTGCCCGCGCCGGCGCCAGCGCTCCCACCACTGGCGCGGCCAGCGCAGCGGGGTGCGCATCAGGCTGTCGAAGTCGTGGCAGGCCTGCAGGAAGGCGAGCGTGTCGTGGCGCGCGTGCGCCGGCACCTGCAAGACATCGCCGTAGACCGCGCGCACCTGCACCTCGGCCAGCTGCACGTTGCGGTAACCGACGTTGTTGAGCGCAAAACCGATGAACAGGTCCGGCAGGCCTGTGAGGTCGTCGCCGAACACCGGCTCGTAGCGGTCGAACACGTCCTTGAGGTAGCGCCGCCGGTAGGCGACCGCGCAGCCGGGCGGGTGGGCGACACCACCCAGCAGCGCCATCAGCCCGCGGTTGAGGAAGCGCTGCTGGAACCCGGCCACAGTCTCGCGATAGGCGTTGCCCGCCCACCACAGCAGGCGATGCACGGGGTCCTCCTGCAGCAGCGGGTCGCGGTATCCGTCGGCGCCGACCCAGCGCCGGAACTCGGGCATCGCCGCCCAGGCCCGGCGGTCGCTCGCGCGCATCGGCCACACCGTGCCGGTGGCGCTGGCGATGCCGGCGCCCTGGTAGAGCTCGTGCACGCAGCGCTCGATGTAGTCGGGCGACTCCAGCACCGTCTCGCCGTCGAGCGCGAACAGCACGTCGCCGTCCAGCTCGCGCGCCTGGCGCTTGAGCGTGGGCGCGCGGCCGATCGACCACATCCGCTCGACCACCACCAGTGGCATGGCGTTGGCGCGGGAAAACTCGCGCGCGATCTGCACGGTGTGGTCGCGGCCGGCGCCGCCGTCGTCGATCAGCAGCACCTGGCGCGGACGCAGGGTCTGCCGCTGCAGCGCGGCCAGGCAGTAGGCGATGCTGTGCTGGTGGCGGTCGGCGTGGATGACCACGTCCACGCTGGCGTCCTGCCAGCGATCGACCGGGGTCGGCACGGTCGGGTCCGGGCCCCGCCAGAAGCCGAAGGCGCTGAGCAGCGCGTTGGGATTAAGCGCGAAGAGCGACGGCGTGCCCATGGCGCGCGGCTCCTGTCATGGCGCTGCGGCGTCGGCCGGCGCATCGGGCATGGCACCCGTGCGCGGTCGCGCCGATGTCTGCGGTCGTGGCCGCGACTGCCTGCACTGGTCCCCCTTTGCCGCGCTGGGCTCCATCCCGGACGCCGGGGCCCACCGAAGCGGGCACCGCCGAAGTGAGAACTGAGGCGCAAAAAACATGCCAACCCGGTCGCACCGGGGACGGACGGCGCGGGTAGACGGACGACCGGTCGCGTCATTCGCATGAAGGATGGAGCGAATCGATACCCATCGGTCAAAGCCATGGACACGATGGCTGTCGCTGCGCCCAACCCCCCTGCGGCACCTTCAGGGCTGACCCTCTGCGGCAGAACCCGCCGGGTGATGCCCGATCAGGGCGTGCCGTGGTACTTGCCCTGCCAGGGCCGGTACCAGTCGCGGATGCGCGCCAGGTCCGCGTCCATGTCGTCGGTCAGCTCGAACGGCGGGCCGATGCCGATGACCTTGTCGGGGTAGTGGAAGTACGCCGGCAGTACCGGCACCCCCGCGGCGCGGGCGATCTTCCAGAAGCCGGGCTTCCAGCGCTCCACCAGACGTCGCGTGCCTTCCGGCGCCAGCCCGAACCACAGCCGGTCGGCGGCCATGATCATGTCCGCGGCCTGCTCGACCACGCCGTGCGCGGCGCTGCGGTCCACCGGGATCACGCCGAAGCGCCGCAGCAGCGCGCCCAGCACCGGCACCCGGAACAACGAATCCTTGCCCAGGATCTTGATGTCCAGGCCCAGCGCCATCTTGGCCGCGAAACCCCAGATGCCGTCCCAGTTGGTCGAGTGCGGCGCGCCGATCAGCACCACCTTGGGCAGGTCGGGAAACGCACCGACCATGCGCCAGCCGCCCAGCCTCAGCACCGTCCGGCCGATCCACCGGGTGAAGGGATTGGGCGGGACGCGGGGCGCCTGCGGCGGCAGCGGCAGCACGCGCGGCCCGCCGGGCGGGTGCAGGGGGGCGTCCACCGGCGCGTCCATCAATCCCACGCCTTTGCACTGCGGCGGCGCTTGACCGTGCTGCGCTCGCGCTTGGCGCCCAGCCGGCGCTCCACCGAACCTCGCGTGGGCCGGGTGGCGACACGCTTCTTGGGCGCGACCAGGCCGGTGGCGATGAAGGCGGCCAGGCGCTCGCGCGCGTCCTGGCGGTTGCGGTCCTGGGTGCGGAAGCGCTGGGCGTTGATGACCAGCACGCCCTCGCCGGTCATGCGGCGGTCGCGCTTGGCCAGCAGCCGCGCGCGCACCGGTTCGCTGAGCGAAGGCGAGCCGGCGACGTCGAAGCGCAGCTCGACGGCGGTGGCCACCTTGTTGACGTTTTGCCCACCGGGGCCGGCCGCGCGCACGAACCGTTCGACTAGTTCGGACTCGGGGATCGACGGGGCGGGAGGCGACGACATCGGCGGCGACATACGGCAGGGCATGGCGGGGCGCGCATTGTAGGCCCTGCCGCCGGCATCGTCGGCCACGGCCCGTTGACGCCGGTGCGGGCGGCCGGGAGGATGCGGGCCTCATTCCAGGAAGGAGCTGCACCATGCGTTTGAAGATTTCGACCCGTCCGCTGCGTTCGCTGGCCTGCGCACTGGTGCTGGCCGCCGCCGCGCCCGTCGCCTTCGCCGCGCCGCCGAGCGATGCCCAGGTCGACGAGCTGATGGACGTGATGCGGGTCGAGCAGACGCTCGATGGGATGTGGCCGCAGGTGGAGGCGATGCAGCAGCAGGCCGCGGCGCAGGCCGCCGCCGGCAAGGACCTGACCGCCGGGGAGCAGGCCGAGATCCAGGCGATGCTCGACCGGATGATGGCCAACCTGCGCACCACGCTGGCGTGGGACAAGGTGCAGCCGGTGTACCGCGACATCTACGCCAAGTCGTTCGACGACCAGGACGTGGCTGCGCTGATCGAGTTCTACCGCAGCGATGCCGGCCAGACCCTGCTCGACAAGATGCCGCAGCTGATGCAGAACACGATGGTCGCCACCCAGCAGCTGATGGCGCCGGCGATGCAGCAGATGCAGCAGGAGATCGAAGTGCAGGCCGCCAAGGCCGCTGCCGACAGCGACGACGCCGAATAAGAACGCGACCGGGCGGCCGGCGCCTCCCTCAGGGCGGGGCGCCGGCCGTTTCCGTTTGCGAGGCCGGGTCGCGGCCGCCGTCGAACAGGTCGAGCGCGCGCTGGAACGGCGCATCCACCGGCGCAATGACTTCAACCACCCCGCCATGCGCGGGATGCGCGAACGCCAGCCGCCGCGCGTGCAGCAGCATGCGGTGGATGCCCATCATCCGGAACGTGCGGTTGTGGCGCCCGTCGCCGTGGCTGGTGTCGCCGATCAGGTGGTGGCTGGCGTGCTTGAGGTGGCGGCGGATCTGGCGGAAGCGCCCGGTTTCCGGGTGCGCCGACAGCCACGCATAGCGCGAGGTTTCGAAGCCGGTCGAGGGCAGCGCCAGCTCGACCGACGCCAGCCGCTCGAACCGCGTCACCGCCGGCTTCTTCAGCGGCTTGCCGGGGCCGCCGTCGAGGTCGTGGTCAATGGTGAACGCCGCCTCCGGCCAGCCACGGCACACCGCCCAGTAGTCCTTCTCGACCTCGCGCGACATCAGCACCTTGCCCAGCGCCGAGGCGGTGTCGCGGTCGAACGCCAGCAGCAGGCAGCCGCTGGTCGCGCGGTCCAGCCGGTGCACCAGGAAGATGGGCTTGCCGAACTGGTCGCGCAGCCGGTCGGCCGCAAAGTCCGTCTCGCCACGCGCCAGCGCGCTGTCGTGGACCATCAACCCGGCGGGCTTGTCGACGACGGCCAGGTAGTCATCGCGGTAGAGCACCTCCAACGCGGTCACGTAGCCACCTGCGCAGCTTTTGCGTCACCTGTAGGAGCGGCTTCAGCAGCGATCCCGCAGTGAAGTCGCATTCGATGGCCTGCGATCGCGGCTGAAGCCGCTCCTACAAGAAGCGGTGCGGTCATCGCCGCGGCCACGCCGCCAGCAGCGCCCACAGCCCGCCCAGCCCTGCGATCCACGCCGAGGCGGGGATCGACCACAGCGACGGCCCGCCCGCTTCCAGCCCGTACAGAACGGCGGCGACGATCAGCAGCCCGGTGCCCAGGATCGCGGCGACGGTGCGCTTCTGCGCATCGCGCACCGAGCGCGTGAGTTGCGCCAGGTCGTCCGAGCGCATGCGCAACTCGTGCCGGCCTTCGACCTGCTGGCTCAGCCAGGCGTGCAGCAGACGCGGCATTTCGGGCGCGCGGGTAACGAATTCGGGCAGGCGCTTGCGGAACTCCGCGGCCAGCCGCTGCGGACTGTAGCGCTCGACCAGGATGCGCTGCAGCACCGGCCGCGCCACTGCCCAGATATCCAGCTTCGGATCCAGAAGGCGGCCGACGCCTTCGATGTTGAGCAGTGTCTTCTGCAGCAGGATCAGTTGCGGCTGCAGGGTGAGCTCATGGCGCTGGGCGACCTTGAACAGCTTCACCAGCACCTCGGCCAGCGAGATCTCGCTCAGCGGGCGGGTGAAGTACGGCTCGCACACCGAGCGCGCGGCGGCTTCGAGCTCGTCGATGCGGATGTGCGCCGGCATCCAGCCGGCCTGCACGTGCAACTCGGCGATGCGGCGGTAGTCGCGGTTGAAGATCGCCATGAAGTTTTCGGCGAGGTAGTACTGATCCTCGTCCGAGAGCTGGCCCATGATCCCGAAGTCCAGCGCGATGAAACGCGGGTTGTCGCGGCGCGCCGGGTCGCTGTCGACCCAGATGTTGCCGGCGTGCGCGTCGGCGTGGAAGAAGTTGTCGCGGAACACCTGCGTGTAGAACACCCGCACGCCCTTGGCGGCCAGCGCGCGGCGGTCGATGCCGGCCGCGTCCAGCGCGGCGATGTCGTCGGACGGGATGCCGCGCACGCGCTCGAGCGTCAGCACGCGCTCGCCCGTGTGGCTCCACACCACCTCGGGCACGTACAGGTCCTCGCTGCCCTGCCAGAAGCGCCGCAGCACGCTGGCGTTGGCGCCCTCGCGCTGCAGGTCCAGCTCCGCAGCCAGGGTGTATTCGATCTCGGCCACGACCTCGCGCGGGCGGATCTTGTCGGCATTGGGATGCGTGCGCTCGACTACGCCCGCCATCGCCTTGAGCAGCGCGACGTCGGCGGCGATCTGCCGGCGGATGCCGGGACGCAGCACCTTGACCACCACCTCGCGCGCCGGCGCGGTGGCGGTGGCCGGCAGGACCGCGGCGTGCACCTGGGCGATCGACGCCGAGGCCAGCGGCGTGGTGTCGAAATGCTCGAACGCCTCCGCGACCGGCCGGTCCAGCGCCTGCTCGACGATGGCGCGGGCGGCCTCGCCGTCGAACGGCGCGACGCGGTCCTGCAGCAGCGTCAGCTCCTCGGCGACATCCGGCGGCACCAAGTCGCGGCGGGTCGAGAGGATCTGCCCGAACTTGACGAAGATCGGCCCCAGTTCCTGCAGCGCCATGCGCAGCCGCGCGCCGCGCGGCATCGCCTCGATCTCGCGCGAGGCCCGCGGCACGAACGGCCGCGCCAGCTTCAGCCAGCGCTCGGCCGGGGTGTCGTCGGCCAGCGCGTCCAGGCGGTAGCGCAGCAGCACGCGACCGATACGCCAGGCGCGCAGCGCCGACTTCATCGCGGCGCCCCGCCGCCCAGGCGCGACACGCGCGCGGCGAGCCGCTCGACGTCGTCGCGCACCTCATCCACGTCGTCGTGGAAGGCGTTGAGTTCGGCGCGGCCGACCACGTCGCGCGACTCCTCGGTGACGTACTCGGCGGCGTTGGTCGCCAAGGCGGATCCGGCGCTGCGCGCATGCCGCAGCGCACCGGCCACGGCCTGCGCCACCTGCACGCCGATGACATCGCCCATCACCGCCACGAACGGCTGCTGCCAGTCGGGATCGAAGCGCTCGGCCATGCGCTGCAGGCGACGCGCGAGGTCGGCGTCGCCCTCGATGCGCAGCTGGCCGACCGGCGTGGCCTTGTCGTTTCGAAGGAATGGCAGCTGCGACAGCAGGCCACCGATGGTGCTGCGCACCGACAGGTCGGGCTCCTGCGCGTCGGGCACCGGGCCGACCTCGAGCCGGTCGCCGGCCACGCGCACCTGCAAAGCCAGCGGCGGCGACGCCAGCCGCAGCGCGACCGTGCGGCCGTCGAGGGTGCGCAGGGTGTCGCGGGTGTCCGGGTCCAGCGCCAGCGCGCGGTTGAGCGCGGCCTGCAGCGCGCGGCCGGCCAGCGGCTTGAGTGCGTCCAGCGGCGTCGACGGGGGGGTGTTGGTCATGGGCGGCATTCTAGCGGGGCGCGTTGCGGGCTCCGTTATGGCGCTGCGGCTGCGTCAGTGCCCTGCGTGCCACGACGCGCGCAGCCGCGCCAGTCCCTCGTCGAACGACACGCGCGGCACGTAGCCGAAGTCGCGCGTCGCCGGCGCCATGTCGTACCAGTGCGGCGTCACCAGCTGCTCGGCAAGGAACCGGGTCAGCGGCGGCTCGCCTTTCAGCGGCAGCAGCGACCACAGGCCCTCGCACGTCGCGCCGATCGCGTAGGCCAGCGGGAACGGCAGGGTCTTCTCGACGGCCGGCGCATCCACCGCCGCCAGCAGGCGGTTGAGCGTGTCGCGCATCGTCAGCGGTTCGCCATTGCTGATGAAGTACGCATGCCCCGCGCAGGGAGCGCCGGGCGCTAGGTGCTCGAACGCATCGAAGTGCGCCTGCGCGGCGTTGTCGATGTAGGTGGTATCGACGCGGTTGTGGCCATCGCCGACCAGCCGCAGCCGTCCGGCGCGTGCGCGCTGCACCAGCCGCGGCAGCAGCTGGTTGTCGCCGGGGCCCCAGATCAGCCTCGGTCGCAGCGCCACCGTGGCGAGCGTCGCATCGTTGGCCGCCAGCACGTCGCGCTCGGCGATAGCCTTGGTGGTGGCGTACGGCGCCTTGAAGCCTTCGCCGTAGGGCACGGTGTCGGCGGTGCCGCCTTCGACCGGGTGCGTGGCGCGGTGGGTGACGCTGGGGGTCGACGTGTAGACCAGCCGGCCGATGCCGTGTGCGCGGCAGGCGGCGATGACGTTCCGCGTGCCGAGTACGTTGGCGCGGTGGTAGTCCTCATACGGGCCCCACGCGCCGGCCTTGGCGGCGTTGTGGAACACCGCATCGCATCCGGCCGCGGCGGCGTGCACGGCCTCGGCATCGGCGAGGTCACCGCGGTGCTGGACGACGTCGAGTGCATCCAGTTCGGCGTAGTGGCCGCGGTTGAAGCTGGCGACGTCGTGGCCGCGCTCGACCAGCCCACGGCACAGCGCCTGCCCGAGGAAGCCGCCGCCGCCGGTGACGAGGATTTTCATCTGGGACTCTCCATGCCGTGCGGTGCACCTGTAGGAGCGGCTTCAGCCGCGATCGGTCGCCACCGTCGCCCTGCCGTTTCCACGATCGCGGCTGAAGCCGCTCCTACAGAGGATGCGGTGCTCATTGCCGGGCCGCCCAGGCCGCGAGCTTTTCCCGACCGATCTTCGCGTTGTGGCGGATGTCGACCGGGAACCCGGGGTGGCGCAGGAAGCGGTCGATGCCGGCGGTGTGCACGTGGCCGCGGCCCAGCGCGCGCAACTCGGCTTCGATGCGCGGCCAGTCCCTGCGCGAGGCGCCGGGCGCGAGCTCCACGCACAGCACCGGCACCTGCGCGCCGCGCGCACCCGTGCCGACCAGTGCGGTGCGGCGCACGTTGGGATGCACGTTGAACAGGGGTTCGACCTGTTCGGTGTAGAGCGACCCGGTCGCCGTTTCGACGCGGTGCGATTTGCGGCCGCAGAACCACAGTCGACCGTCGGCATCGACGTAACCCACGTCGCCCATGCGGTGCACGACGCGCCGGGTGCCGTCGGGCAGCGGCTCGACGATCTTGGCCAGCCGTGTCTGCGCGTCGCGGTTGAAATATGTGTCGGTGGCGGTGGGGCCGGCGACGGTGATCTCGCCGACCTGCCCGGCGGGCAGTTCCCGCGCGTCCACCCACGTCGGTATGGCGTCGTCGGTGATGGCGATGATCCGCACCACGTTCGGCGCGACCGCGCGGCCGACGCAGGTGCCGGCGCCGGCTTCGGTGGCCGTACGCGTGGCCTGCAGTTCGCGCGCTTCTATCACCGCGACGGGCAGGCATTCGGTGGCGCCGTAGGGGGTCCAGAACGAGGCGTCCTCCGGCAGCAGTTCGCGCATGCGCGCGACCACGTCCGCCGGGACCGGAGCGCCGGCCGAGGTCACGCGGCGCAGCGTCGGCAGCGGCTGTCCGTGCGCGGCCAGCACCGCCATCAGCGCGGGTGAGCCGAACAGCTGGTCGACACCGTAACGCGCGATCGCATCGTGCAGCTTGCGGGGGTCGGCGCGCGCCGGGCGCGTCGGGTCCATGTCGGGGATCACCGAAGTCACGCCCAGTGCCGGGTCGAACAACGCGAACGGCGGGAAGGTCGGCAGGTCGACGCCGCCCGCCTGGATATCGAAGGCGTCGCGCAGCATGTCGACCTGCGCGACGAAGTGGCGGTGGCGGTACACCACGCCCTTGGGGACGCCGGTCGAGCCGCTGGTGAACAGGATCGCGGCGATGTCGTCGGGCGCGGTGGCGGCCAGTTGCGGGCCGGCGCCAGCGCCGTCGGCCTCGACGCGCGCGAGCGTGCCGTCGGCCAGCCATGGCCGGGTACCGGTGGTGATCCGCACGCGCGCCGAACGCGCCCAGCCCAGCAGCGCGCGCGCGGCGTGTGCCAGCGGGATGCCGATGAACGCCTCGGCCCTGGCCTCGTCCAGGCACTGGCGCAGCGCGCGCTTGTCGATGCCGGGGTCGACCAGCACCGGCACCGCGCCGGCCTTGAACAGCGCGAACATCAGCAGGAAGAACTCGGGCGACGGCCGCACCATCACCACGGTGCGGGTCCCCCGGGTGATGCCGTGGCGTGCCAGGCCCGATGCAATCGCGTCGCTGCGCGCATCGAGCTGGGCGTAGGTCAGCACCTGGTCGTAGCGCGCCATGCCACGCGGACCGCGGCCGCCGGGGCAGCGCAGCGCGACCTGTCCGGGGTGGGCGGCGGCCAGCCGCGGCAGCGCGGCGGCGATGTTGCAGGGCGTGGCGTCGGGCGAAGCGGTCATCGCCGTATTGTCGCCGCTGAACCGTGCAGGTGCCGGCACTTGCGCGCGGCTACGGAATCCCCAGAATCCCGCGACCGTCCAGCGCCAGCCACCCGGCGGCCCGGCCCGTGCGAGCACCCCTCGTGTACCCCGATCCCCGCCCCGTGGCGCCGAACCTGGTCGCGCCTGCCGTTGCCGCGTCGCACCCGTGCCTGTCGTGCGGCGCGTGCTGCGCGCATTTCCGCGTCAGCTTCCACTGGTCCGAGGCCGAGCCCGGCATGGGCGGCGCGGTGCCGATCGGACTCACCGAACCGCTGCGCAGCCACGAGCGCGTGATGCGCGGCACCTCGCAGGCCGCGCCGCGGTGCGTGGCGCTGGATGCGCAGATCGGGGTGTATTCGCGCTGCGGCATCCACGACCGGCGCCCGTCGGTGTGCGCGGCGGTGCCGGCGTCGTGGGAGTTCGGCGCGGCCAGCGCGCAGTGCGACAAGGCACGTTTGGCGCACGGGTTGCCGGCGTTGACGCCGGGCGACTGGGCCGGGGTGCCGGAGGCGGTGCGCAATCCGTTGCCGGAGTGATGGCCACAGAACGCTTAGGAGCGACGTAAGTCGCGACCTTCGCAGCCCCCCGGAGATCGCGGTCGCGACTTACGTCGCTCCTGCATGGGGCTCAACGCGGTAGCGGGTTCGCATCCAGGAACGCGCGGATCGCCGGCACCAGCACCTCGTGCTTGTCTTCCAGCACGTAGTGGTTGGCATCCTCGAACGCGTGCACCTGCGCCTGCGGCAGCGCGCGGGTGAAGCCGTCGAGGAAGTGGCGGTCGAACACGAAGTCGCGCAGGCCCCAGCCGATGAAAACCGGGCGGTCGGCGTACTGCGGCAGCACGCGCGCGGATTCGGCCAGCAGCGGCCACGCACGGTCGCCCTCGCCCAGCGGGATGTCCTGCATGAAGCGCAGGGTGCTGATCGCGTTGCGCCAGCCGGTGTAAGGCGCGATGTAGGCGCGGCGCACGTCGCGTGGCAGCGACCGCTCGGTGCCTGTCCACGCCGCGCCGCGCGCAAACAGGTTGAAGGCGCGGATCAGTAAGCCGCCGATGCGCGAGTCGCGTCCCAACGACAGCTGCCATGGCATCGGCTTGTCGGCCGGCAGCGGGAATGCGGCGGTGTTGAGCACCACCAGGCGGCGCACGCGTGACGGATCGCGCAATGCCCAGCCGAAGCCGACCATGCCGCCCCAGTCGTGCACCGCCAGCGTCACCGGGCCGCCGATGCCCAGGTGCCCGAGCAGGGCATCGAGGTCGTCGACGCGCGACTGCAGGGTGTAGTCGTAGTCCGCGTCATCCGGCCGGTCCGACAGGCCCATGCCGACGTGGTCGGGGACGATGCAGCGGTAGCGGTCACGCAGCCCGAGGACCAGGTGCCGCCAGTAGAAGCTCCACGACGGATTGCCGTGCAGCATCACCACCACCTCGCCATCCGACGGGCCTTCGTCCAGGTACGACATCGCGATGCCGGGGCGGACGTCGAAGCGCTGCGGGGAGAAGGGGTAGTCGGGGTAGGTATCGGTCATCGGGTGGCGCACGCGTCAGGGGCGCGCATTGTGGTGCATCGCGACGGGGCGCGCCGCGACCGTAGCCCGGGTAAGGCCAAAGGCCGCACCCGGGGTCGGTGATACCAGCAGGCGTGGACAAAAAAAACCCGGGTGCGGCCTTCGGCCTTACCCGGGCTACAAGACTCGCCCTTTATTCCGGCTTGCGGAACCGCAGCGTCATGCGGTCGGATTCGCCGATCGCCTGGTACTTCGCGCGGTCGGTGTCCTCGTGGCGGTTGCCCGGCGGCAGCGTCCACACCCCGTTGGGGTGGTTCTTGGTATCGCGCGGGTTGGCGTTGACCTCGCTGGTGGCGTCCAGCACGAAGCCGGCGGCCTGCGCCATCGCCACCACCTGCGCCTGGCCGACGTAGCCGCTGCGGTCGTCGGCCGGCACGTCGGCGGCGGCGCGGTGCTCGACCACGCCGAGCACGCCACCGGGCTTGAGCACGTCGAAGAAGCCCTGGAACATGCCCTCGGCCTGGCCGTTGGACCGCCAGTTGTGCACGTTGCGGAAGGTCAGCACGGCATCGGCCGAACCGGCGGCGCCGAACACCGGGTTGGCCGGGTCGAAGGCGACGATGCGCGCGCGGTCGTACTGCGCGGCCGAACCGGCGAACAGTGTCTCAAGCCCGGCCTTGCTGTTGGCCTGGTAGTCGCGGCCGCGGCCTTCCGGCAGCGCCATCGGGTCGACTACGGCGGCGACGTACTGGCCGTCCTCGCGCAGGTAGGGGGCGAGGATCTCGGCATACCAGCCGCCACCGGGGGTGATCTCGATGACCGTGTCGTCGGGCATCACGCCGAAGAACTGCAGCGTCTCGCCCGGGTGGCGGTAGCCGTCGCGCGCGACGTTGTCGGGGTTGCGCCACGGGCCGGACACGGCGGCCGCCAGGCGGGCCTCGGCGACGGCGCCGTCGATCACCCCACCGACCGCTTCGGTGGCCTCGTTCATGACGCCGGACGACGTGGTGCAGGCGCCGAGCGATACGGTCAGGGCGGTGGCGAGCAGTGCGGTGCGAAGCATGGCGTCACTCCAGTCAGGGCGGGTCGAGGGGCCCGATGGTACCCGGCGCGCGCGCGTCGGGCGGTGTATCACCTTCCTTCGCCGCCGGCATCGGTGCCGACATCGGCGGCGGTGTAGTCGGCCGCCTGTTCCAGCAGCCAGCTGCGCAGCGCGTGCAGCCCGGCGTGGTCGGCCGACCGCGGCGGGTACACCAGGTAGTGCCCGTAGCCGGTGCGCAGGCGCTTGCCGGTCAGCAACACCAGCTGGCCGGCTTCCACCAGCAGGCGCACGCGGGTGAGCTTGCCCAGCGCGACGCCGACGCCCGCCGCCGCGCCGCGGTGCAGGGCCTCGGAGTCGTCGAAGTAGGCGACGTAGCGCTCCGGCGGGCGGCCGCCGTGGGCGGCGAACCACGCGTCCCACTCGCGGTCCGGGTCGCCCAGCAACGGCCAGCGGTGCAGCTCGCCGTCGCCGGGCAGGCCGCCCATGCGCTCCACCAGGGCGGGGCTTGCGACCGGCGCCACCCACTCGTCGAACAGCGGTTCGCTGATGACGCCGGGCCACGTGCCGCGACCGATGCGCAGGGCGGCATCGACGTCGCGGTCGCGTTCGAAGTCCACCAGCGACGCCGCCGACTGCAGGTTGATCTCCAGCTGCGGATGCGCGGCGAGGAATCCGCCGAGGCGCGGCACCAGCCACGCCGACGCCATCGAGGGGGTCGTGCTGAGAGTGAGGATTTCGTCGTGCCGCGGCCCGTACGGGCGCAGCGCCTGGTCGAGCGCGTCCAGGTGGGGGCCGACGCGCGAGAGCAGGCGCTCGCCTTCCGCGGTGAGGCGCACGCCACGCGGCCCGCGATCGAACAGCTGGCGGCCCAGCCGCTCCTCCAGGCCATGGATCTGGTGGCTGAGCGCGCTGACGGTGAGGTGCTGGGATTCGGCGGCCCGGGTCAGGTTGCCGGCGCGCGCGGCGGCGACGAATCCGAGCAGGGCGTGGAGCGGTGGGCGGCTCATGTCAGACCTCGGTGCGGCCCGCCTGACTTGAACGAATTTCAAGCCAGGCTTGCAAAAGCGTCGCTTTTTCAGTGGATGCGGTGCGCCTATGTTGTGCCTCCGTCAACAAGGCGTCCAGTAACGCCCCCACCGGAGACCGCCATGAGCATCTACAAGGACCTGCTGTTCCTCCACGGTTACGTGACCCACCCGGGCGACCTGGCGTCGACCGCGTCCGCCTCCCGGGGCTCCGCTTCGAGCGCGCCCGTGACCACGAGCAGCGATGCGCATCCGAGCACCATCGACGCGCCCGCGGACGACGACTGCCCGGCCCCGGCCGGCACCGCCTGGCGGCGCGGCCCGGCACCCGCCGCACGGCCTACCGGCGGCTGGTTCCCGCTGGCCGCGGCCGGGGATGGCGTCTCGACCCTGGGCCTGCCCGAGGAGCGCGATTGGTTCGACCACGCCTTCGGCAACCGCGTGGCGTCGCTGCGGGCCTTTGGCGGGCGCGTCGCGGAGTGCGTCGCGCCGCAGGCGCAGGCGTGCGGGTGCGGCTAGATAGCGGCGAATGCCAATGCCCCCTCCCCTGCTGGCAGGGGAGGGTTGGGGTGGGGTGCTCTGTCGCCGTTGCCCCTCGCTACCGATCGAAGTAAGGGCTTCTACCCGGTCCTACGTCGAGCCGGAGCGGCAGACACGCAGCAGCCAGTGGCACTGGTCTTTGACGACGTATCTCAATGCCTCGCGGCTCTTTGGGACGCTGGATCTTGCGGGCGCAGAGCACCCCTCCCCAGCCCTCCCCTGCGCGCAGGGGAGGGAGCAAAGGCCCGTCGGTTTTTCCGAGTCCGGCGAATCCCGCGCTTCGTCAGGTCTTGCGCAACCCGTCCAGCGCGGCATTGAGCGTCGCGCTGGGCCGCATCACCTCGGCCAGGCGCGCGTCGCTGGGCTGGTAGTAGCCGCCGATGTCGGCCGGCTGGCCCTGCACGCCGTTGAGCTCGGCGACGATCGTCGCCTCGTCGCGTTCCAGCGCTTCGGCCAGCGGCGCGAACGTCGCCTTGAGGTCGGCGTCGTCGTCCTGGTCGGCCAGCGCGCGCGCCCAGTACATCGCCAGGTAGAAATGGCTGCCGCGGTTGTCGATGGTGCCGAGCTTGCGGCCCGGCGAGCGGTCCTCGTCCAGGAAGCGCGCATTCGCCGCGTCCAGCGCGTCGGCCAGCACCTTGGCGCGGGCGTTGTCGGTGCTCTGCGCGAGGTGCTCGAGCGACGCGGCCAGCGCCAGGAACTCGCCCAGCGAATCCCAGCGCAGGTAGTTCTCGGCAGTCAGCTGCTGCACGTGTTTGGGCGCGCTGCCGCCGGCGCCGGTTTCGAACAGGCCGCCGCCGGCCATCAGCGGCACCACCGACAGCATCTTGGCGCTGGTGCCCAGCTCCAGGATCGGGAACAGGTCGGTGAGGTAGTCGCGCAGCACGTTGCCGGTGACGCTGATGGTGTCCTCGCCGCGGCGGATGCGCTCCAGCGATACCCGGGTTGCCTCCATCGGCGGCAGGATGCGGATGTCCAGGCCGGCAGTGTCGTGGTCCTTGAGGTAGGCCTCGACCTTCTTGATGAGCTGCGCGTCGTGCGCGCGCTGCGGGTTGAGCCAGAACACCGCCGGCGTACCCGACAGGCGCGCGCGGCTGACGGCCAGCTTCACCCAGTCGCGGATCGGCGCGTCCTTGGTCTGGCACATGCGCCAGATGTCGCCGGCCTGCACCGCGTGCTCCATCAGCACGGCGCCGGAGGCGTCGACCACGCGCACGGTGCCGGCGCGCTCCAGCTGGAACGTCTTGTCGTGGCTGCCGTACTCCTCGGCCTTCTGCGCCATCAGGCCGACGTTGGGCACGCTGCCCATCGTGGCCGGGTCGAACGCGCCATGCGCCTTGCAGTCGTCGATCACCGCCTGGTAGACGCCGGCGTAGCAGCGGTCGGGGATCACCGCCTTGGTATCCTGCAGCTCGCCCTTGGCGTTCCACATGCGGCCGCTGTCGCGGATCATCGCCGGCATCGACGCGTCGACGATGACGTCGCTGGGCACGTGCAGGTTGGTGATGCCCTTGTCGGAGTTGACCATCGCCAGCGCCGGGCGATCAAAGTACAACGCGTCGATGTCGGCGCGGATCGCGGCGGCGGTGCCGGCGTCCATTGCATCCAGTCGCGCGTACAGGTCGCCGATGCCGTTGTTGGCATCGAAACCGGCGGCCATCAGCTCCTTGTCGTACTTGCCCAGCACCGGCGCGTAGAAGCGGTTGACCACCGCGCCGAAGATGATCGGGTCCGAGACCTTCATCATCGTCGCCTTCAGGTGCAGCGAGAACAGCACGCCGCGCGCCTTGGCATCGTCGATCTGCGCGTCGACGAACTCGGCCAGCTTGCGCGTGTCCATGGTGGCGGCGTCGATCACCTCACCGGCCTGCAAAGACACCTTCGGCTTGAGCACGGTCGTACTGCCGTCGTCGGCGACCAGCTCGATGCGCACGTCGGTCGCCGATTCCACCGTGGTGGAGCGCTCGCTGCCGAAGAAGTCGCCCGAGTCCATGCTGGCCACGTGCGAGGCGCTCTCGCTGCTCCACGTGCCCATGCGGTGCGGGTGCTTGCGCGCGTAGGCCTTCACCGAGGCCGGCGCGCGGCGGTCGGAGTTGCCCTCGCGCAGCACCGGGTTGACTGCGCTGCCCTTGGTCCGGTCGTAGCGCGCCTGGATGTCGCGCTCTTCATCCGTCTTCGGCTCGTCCGGGTAGCCCGGCAGGTCGAAGCCCTGGCCCTGCAGTTCCCTGATCGCGGCCTTCAGTTGCGGCACCGACGCGCTGATGTTGGGCAGCTTGATGATGTTGGCTTCGGGCGTCTTGGCCAGCTCGCCGAGTTCGGCCAGGTGGTCGCCGACGCGCTGGCCGTCCTTCAGGCGATCGGAAAACTGGCCCAGGATGCGGCCCGCCAGCGAGATGTCGCGCGTCTCCACGTCGATGCCGGCGGTCGCGGCGAACGCCTCCACGATCGGCAGCAGCGAGGCCGTGGCCAGCCGCGGCGCCTCGTCGGTGAGGGTGTAGATGATCGTGGGGGACTTGGACATGGGGGCTCGCTTCGATTCGTCGGGCAGAACGCGGATTGTCGCGTCTGCGGCGGTCGCGGGCAAAGCCGCGGGTGCATACGCGGGCGCATGTCGGCCCGCTGGATCAGGCGTGGGAAGCGGGTTGTGCGCGGTCCGTGGGCGGTAACCGGGCAATCAAGGCGCCCTCCCCGCTCCCACCTTCCCAACGGCGAGAGGGAGGAAGGGAGGATCGCGCCGCATCACCTCACGCGCCGCAGCACTTCTTGTACTTCTTGCCGCTGCCGCAGGTGCACATCGCGTTGCGGTCGGGCGTGTCGGCGCGGCGGATCGGCTCGCGCGGGGTCAGCGCGTCGATGCGGTGGTGGTGCAGGTCGGCCAGCATGTCCGGCAGGCCGGCGATGATCTCCAGCCGCTCGCGGTAGCTGATCGGCGTGCCGGGTGCTTCGACGTCCTCGCCCAGCACCTCGCCGCTGGCGAGGCGGTCGAGCAACACGAACACCTCGTCGATCCAGTCGTTCTCGTCCAGCCACTGCTCCCACGCGGCCTCGCGGAGTTCCACGCCACGGAAGAAGCCCATCGCCCAGTCGCGACCGACGTCGAGCTCGTCGTCGGCTTCGGACTCCGGGTCCTCCGGCAACCACAGCAGCGGGGCCAGGTGGTCGGGCAGGTCGTCGTCGCCGAAGCGCACGCGCGCGCCGGCCATGTTGGCGTGGCCCTGCAGCAGGTTTTCGACCTGCGCGCGCTCGTCGCTGTCGGACCAGCGCGGTGGCGTGCCCCACACCGCGGGCTCCCACTCCGACATCGGCACGGTGTCGGGGCCCACGGCCAGCGCGGACAGGAAGCCGTCCAGCGCCTCCAGGTTGAAACCCTTGAACGGCACGGCGCGCTGCTCCAGCAGGTCGGCCAAGCGTTCGATGGCGGCATCGTCGAGGTAGGCGGGGGCAGTCATGGCGGTATCACGCGTGGGGGACCGGCATGGTAGTCGCAAGCGGCGGGCGCCGGGTTTTCCGGGTGTGCCGGACGACGCCTGCCGGACAAAAAAATTGGGCGCGACCTGCGTCGCGCCCATCTTGGAGAGTCGTACTGGAGAGATGACCCGCGCGCCGGACAAGGCCAGGCTGATGCGGTCGGCCCACCGCCCACGGCGGGCACGAGGCCACCTTCCCACGTCGTTTGTTAAGTCCGTATCGCGTAACAGTGAAACGCCACGCAACAACTGCCAGCGGTGCAGGCGGCCCGACGGACGGGCGCTACTGGCGCAGGTCGCGCCCCGCCACCGGCAACGGATGGCCGGGCGTGGCCCGCCACGGGTTGATGTCCAGGCCGCCGCGCCGCGTGTAGCGCGCCTCCACCGACAGCCGTTCGGGCCGGGCCACGGCCACCAGGTCGGCGAAGATCCGCTCCACGCATTGCTCGTGGAACTCGGCGTGGTCGCGGAACGACACCAGGTACCGCAGCAGGCTGGCGCGGTCGATGCGCGGGCCGCGGTAGGCGATCACCACCCGCGCCCAGTCGGGTTGGCCGGTGACCGGGCAGTTGGACTTCAGCAGCGCGCTGGACAGCGTCTCCTCGACGACATCGTCCGCCTGGGCCGCCAGCAGCGTGGCGTCCGGCGGACCGTAGCGATCGATGGCGACGTCCAGCCCGTCGATGGATTCGGCGCTCGCCTCGTCGCCCTCGTCGATCACCGGCAGTCCGAGCGCCACCTGCACCGGGGCCCCGGCGGCCGCCGATACGTCGGCCGCAATGCGCGACAGCAGCTCGGCGTCGCTCTCCACGCGGGTGGCGTTGAACGAATTGAGGTAGAGCTTGAGCGACTTGGATTCGACCAGGTTCGGCGAGTCGGCCGGCACGGCCAGCGTGGCAGTGGCGACGCGGGGTTTGCCGCGCGCGTCCAGCCAGCTCAGCTCGTAGGCGTGCCAGCGGTCGTGGCCGATGAAGGGCAGCGCGCCGCCGCCCAGGCCGATCGCATCGCGGCCCAGCGCGCGCGGGATCGGGCACAGCAGGGCGGGGTCGTAGTGGCT
This sequence comes from Novilysobacter selenitireducens, assembly GCF_020026895.1. GTDB lineage: Bacteria > Pseudomonadota > Gammaproteobacteria > Xanthomonadales > Xanthomonadaceae > Lysobacter_C > Lysobacter_C selenitireducens. Next base: position 131 of record NZ_JAINZW010000009.1, on the reverse strand, counting down.
CGGGTAGTCGACGTGGCGACCGAGCGGGAGGGCATTGAGGTCCATCCGGGGATTATCGCGCGCGGGGCGGCCGGCCGCCTTGCGCGCGACGCCGTGGCCTCTGTAGGAGCGGCTTCAGCCGCGATCGCCGC
>NZ_JAINZW010000099.1 GCF_020026895.1 Novilysobacter selenitireducens | reverse complement strand
GTCTCGCCCGGGTGGCGGTAGCCGTCGCGCGCGTGGACTCCGGCGCTACCGGCTCGCGGCACACCAGCGTGGTGATGATCGGCAGCAACATGAGGGCGGCCATTGCCAGGTACGCCTCGCGCCAGCCGAGGAACTCGGCGACGTACAGCGCGCCGGCGCCGGCGAGGATCAGGCCGATGCGGTAGCCCAGCGTGTAGGTCGCCAAGGCGGATCCGGCGCTGCGCGCATGCCGCAGCGCACCGGCCACGGCCTGCGCCACCTGCACGCCGATGACATCGCCCA
>NZ_JAINZW010000098.1 GCF_020026895.1 Novilysobacter selenitireducens | reverse complement strand
GTTGATAGATGATCGATAAGGTTGCATTTCACTTCACTTCACTCATTTCCTTTCGTCAACGGCGACGAACCCACGGCGAAGGGAAACCAGCCCGCCATGTCTGCAGAATCCATCCCTATCACCCCCTCCATGTTCGCCGAGGCGATCCAGGAGTTGTCCCTCTCTGTTATTTACGTCAAGGCCGCGGAACTCCGAAACTCCATTGCCCACCTGCAGCGCTCAAACGACGAGTTAAAAACATTTGTGCTGGAGTCATGCGACTCTGCAGAAGAGAAGCGAGAG
>NZ_JAINZW010000097.1 GCF_020026895.1 Novilysobacter selenitireducens | reverse complement strand
GAGACTACTTTGGCGGTGCGTTTGACAACGGAGTGCATATTTCTTCGCATGACTGATCTGTGGCTAGAGCTGGCGCTTCTCCGTCTCGAACCGCGAGCGGCGACGATTCGTGCCGTGGCGCGTGAGGGAGATGAACCCAAACTCAAAGTAGCGGCCCTCGGCGTCGCTGCATTTACTCGACTTCTCGGTCCTATTCGGGATATCATGGAACGTAAAGCTGGCGATTACGGTGGACGGTGAGCACTCAGCGTCGTCGATTTTTCGCATTGTGGCTAAAGATGA
>NZ_JAINZW010000096.1 GCF_020026895.1 Novilysobacter selenitireducens | reverse complement strand
CACGGGCACGGTGGTGACGGCCGGTGCCGGCCCCTTGGCGAGGAGCAGCAGCCACGCGGTCCACCGTCGGGCCGGCATGGCCGACCGCGCGCGCAACGCGGCGATCGCCACGGCGGCATTGCGGAGCGATTTTCGCGTCGAGCGCGGTGACCCGGGCGATGGCGCGTCGAAATCGGTCCGCCCGGTGTGCCGGCGTCAACGCGACCACATCCGGGCCATCGGGCTCGTCCAACGGCGCGGTGGCGTCCGACCTTCGCGGTGGCCGGTGGCGTCACGCCGAGCA
>NZ_JAINZW010000095.1 GCF_020026895.1 Novilysobacter selenitireducens | reverse complement strand
AGAGATAGTCCCAGACCTCTGATTGTGGCGACCCTTCTTGGTGGATGAGGTCACTGCGCACCTCGATGTGCGAACGATAGAGAATCGGCACTTCAGGGCGAACTTTGCGGATGAGAGGAATGAGACCAGGCATCTGAGGATCATCAATGAAGATGACATCTGCGCCTCCCGGGGCCTTTGGGAACATTAGTCGAAACCCCCTATCGTGGGAAGGGGATAGACTCACAAGAGGTCCACCTTCGGAGAGCCAGTAACGATTGGCATTGTATGTAATCCACTGGGT
>NZ_JAINZW010000094.1 GCF_020026895.1 Novilysobacter selenitireducens | reverse complement strand
ACAAGGACGTCCTTATATTGCCTCGCGACAAGCAATTCATGCATACCGAAGTATCGGTATCTCTGGGGATTGTTGCTGGTAAGGTGATACAGCTCAGCAGAACGCCGTATCACCTTATCCGCTGGAACTGCATACAGTTCGCTCAAGAACTGCGTCGACAGGTTGTTGAGGCTACGCACACCAATACTTGGCAAACGACGATCATCCAGACTAGCATGCAAGTGGCGGCCGGTTCTATTCCTATTGTGTCGTAGACGTCGCTCACAAAATGCCGCGACCATCC
>NZ_JAINZW010000093.1 GCF_020026895.1 Novilysobacter selenitireducens | reverse complement strand
AGACCGGCGCGGGGCGCCCGCTCGTCCGCCGCTGCCGGAAGCCGACACGCTCGCCAGCCCGCGTCCCGCCTACGACGTGGCCCAGAAGGCCCAGCGCGATCGCCATCAGCATCCGCGTGGAGTCCGATTACGAAGGCGAGGGGCAGCAGTGGACGGCGACGCAGGTGCGGCGCGGGCGGGCTCGACCTGTTCCTCGACGACCGCCGCCGCGTGGTCACCCACGTCTGCGCGATCGGCCTGCTGCTGGTGGCCGGGCTGATGGTCGGGGTCTCGCTTCATCACCG
>NZ_JAINZW010000092.1 GCF_020026895.1 Novilysobacter selenitireducens | reverse complement strand
GCCGGTGACCGACAGCGCCGGCCGCCAGGTGCGGTTGAGGACGAGTTCGGCGAGGTCGTCGACGCCGGCATCCGGGTCGCGTCCCGGGTCGGCGCCGTCGTGGTCGATCAGGGGCGACGACCTGCTGACGCCCGACAGCGCCGACGTCGCCATCGACGACACGCAGCCGCCGCGTTATCGCCTGCGCTGATGGAGACCGCCAACCCGCTGCACGACATCGCCGTATTCCTGAAGCGCCTGCCTTCGGGACCCGCTTTTTTTTGCGTGATTTTTGCGCGGGCGTA
>NZ_JAINZW010000091.1 GCF_020026895.1 Novilysobacter selenitireducens | reverse complement strand
GTTTAGAGCCATAGAGCAACAGCTTGCAAAGCCTTTGCTGGCGCAAAAAGAGCAGGTGGCATCAGGAGACGAAGGTGAACAGCAAGCACGACAGGTTAGTCTGCGTCGTTATAACAAGTTTGCATCGATCCGCACTGAATATCTCGAATCAGGCCATAGAAGACCTTGGTTTGGTAAGCTTGTGACTACTCGAAGAAAGGATGCTCAACGTCCCAAAGTTGCTTCGGGCTCCCATCACCGCGGTCGCCAGGATTCCGTGGATATTCGGGGCTCCCATCTGGCCG
>NZ_JAINZW010000090.1 GCF_020026895.1 Novilysobacter selenitireducens | reverse complement strand
GAAGTGATGGTGCTCACCTGTTGCCCAAGGCCCTAGGGGTAGGTAAACGCCTCCTGCAAATGCCGTTGACGGGTCCATCATTGGCTGGTCCCAGAAGCCATAGGCAAACTTTTCCCGTCCTCGCTCTAGAGACGACCCGGCCAGCTTGCTAGCTTCATTGATTTCTAAGGGAAGAGTTAAGAAAATACGGTACTGGACGTGTGGCGACGCATACCGAACATGAAACGACGGAACCAGGATCCATCCTCGCTGACCCCGCTCACGTCTCCGTCGCCTTCGACCTT
>NZ_JAINZW010000008.1 GCF_020026895.1 Novilysobacter selenitireducens | reverse complement strand
CGCACATCTTACAGCAGATTTCCGGGCCGTCAACACCTTCTCGACACGCTTTCTGCTTCAGATCCCCCGCCGATTCGGCAGCCCCTCAAGGCCACCCCCTCAGCAGGGCCGCGCATTGTGCACATGCAACATCGGGTTGGGAAGGGGGTGTCGCAAATTTTTTTCACAGGCCTCGCTTGACGGGTCGTCACCGCTGTCAGAAGGTCGGCAACCCACCTCTTCTACCCGCGCCCCCAATGCACATGTCCTTCGTCTCGAAACTCTCCGCCGCGTGCCTGGGGCTATTGCTGTCGGGTTGTGCCATGGGCTCGGACATGTGGGTGGAAGTGGCCGACACGCGCTACGAAGTGGAGATCGCCGACGACGATTTCGAGCGCTCACGTGGCCTCATGTTCCGCGACGAACTGGCGGCGGGCCACGGGATGCTCTTCATCCACGAGCGGCAAGCACCGCAGGCGTACTGGATGAAGAACACGCGCATCGCGCTGGACATCCTCTACTTCGACGAGGACCGGACGCTGGTGTCGCAGCAGCGGGACGTGCCGCCGTGCTCGGCGGGCAATGCATGTCCGCCTTACCCGAGCGATGCCCCGGCGCGCTACGTGCTGGAGCTCAACGCGGGCGAAGCCGCGCGCATCGGCCTGCAGGACGGGATGAAGATGACGTTCGGACCGGACATCCCGGCGCACTGATCGAGGTCGACGCGGCGCGTCAGACCTCCATCATTTCGAAATCGTCCTTGGTGACACCGCAGTCCGGGCACGTCCACGTGTCGGGCACATCGTCCCAGCGCGTGCCCGGCTCGATACCTTCTTCCGGCAGCCCCTTGGCCTCGTCATAGATGAAACCGCAGACGACGCACATCCAGGTGCGGTAGGCGGTGGTCGTGGCGGTGTCGGACATGGGCGGATAATGCGCAAATTCGGGACGCGCATTGTCCCACCCCGCCCGCCCCCACGGAAGCACGCGAATGAACGAGCGCTGGCCGCGCACCGGCCTCTACGTGATCACGCCCGACGAACCCGACACCGCACGCCTGCTGGAACGGACGAGGACGGTGCTGGGTGCCGGCGCCACGTGGCTGCAGTACCGCAACAAGGTGGCGGATGCCGCCCTGCGTCGCGAGCAGGCCACTGCATTGTTGGAGATCTGCCGCGCCTACGACGTGCCATTGATCGTCAACGACGACTGGCGCCTGGCGGCCGACCTCGGCGCGGCCGGCGCGCACCTGGGCGAGGACGACGGCGATCTGCGCGCGGCGCGCGACGCGCTGGGCGACACCGCGCTGGTGGGCGCCTCCTGCTACGACGACATCGAGCTTGCACGGCGCGCCGTCGATCAGGGCGCCACCTACGTCGCGTTCGGCGCGTTCTTTCCATCTCCGACCAAGCCCAACGCACGACGTGCCGCCCCGGCGCTGCTGGAGGCATCGGCCAACCTTGGCGTTCCGCGGGTGGCGATCGGGGGGATCACCCCGGACAATGCGCCCTCGCTGATCGCCGCAGGCGCCGACCTGGTCGCGGTGATCAGTGGCGTGTTCGATGCGCCCGACCCCGCGCTGTCGGTGCGGCACTACCTGCGCGCCTTCGCGCTTCCTTCCCCCGCTGCCCGCCACGGCGCGCCAGCCCACCCGGACCAGACCCGATGAAGACCGACCGCTCCCATGCCCTGTTCACCCGTGCCTCGGAACTGCTGCCCGGCGGCGTCAACTCGCCGGTGCGCGCCTTCAAGTCCGTGGGCGGCGAGCCGTTCTTCGTGCAGCGCGCGGGAGGTCCTTACCTGCACGACGTCGATGGCAACCGCTACATCGACTATGTCGGTTCGTGGGGGCCGATGATCGCCGGGCACGCGCACCCGAAGGTGCTGGCGGCTGTCGAGCGCACCATGCGCGATGGCTTGAGCTTCGGCGTACCCAACGCGCTGGAAGTCACGATGGCCGAGGCAATCACCTCGATCGTGCCCAGCTGCGAGATGGTGCGGATGGTCAACTCCGGCACCGAGGCGACGCTCTCGGCGATCCGCGTGGCACGTGGCGCGACCGGGCGCAACCGCATCGTCAAGTTCGAGGGCTGCTACCACGGCCACGGCGACAGCTTCCTGGTGAAGGCCGGCAGCGGCGCGCTCACCCTGGGCCTGCCGAACTCGCCGGGCGTCCCGTCGGCGCTGGCCGACCTGACGCTGACCATCCCGTACAACGATTTCGACGCGGCCACCGAACTGTTCGAGAAGGCCGGCAGCGACATCGCCGGCCTGATCATCGAACCCATCGTCGGCAATGCGAATTGCATCCTGCCGCGCGACGGCTACCTGCAGCACCTGCGCGACCTGTGCACGAAGCATGGCGCACTGCTGATCTTCGACGAAGTCATGACCGGATTCCGGGTCGCGCTGGGCGGTGCGCAGCAGCGCTATGGCATCACGCCGGACCTGTCGACGTTCGGAAAGATCATCGGCGGCGGCATGCCGGTGGGCGCTTACGGCGGCCGGCGCGACCTGATGTCGCAGGTGGCACCGGCCGGCCCGATCTACCAGGCCGGCACGCTGAGCGGGAATCCGGTAGCGATGGCCGCGGGCCTGGCCACGCTCGAGTTGATCCGCGAACCCGGCTTCCACGATGCACTGGAGCGCAGCACGCATGCGCTGTGCGACGGGCTGGAGTCGGCCGCGCGCGACGCCGGTGTCACCTTCCACACGGTGCGCGCGCCCGGCATGTTCGGGCTGTATTTCCGCGAAGGCCCGATCGAGACGTTCGAGGACGCCAAGGGCTCCGACAGTGCGCGCTTCAACCGCTTCTTCCACGCCATGCTCGAGCGCGGCGTATACCTGGCGCCGTCCGCGTTCGAGGCCGGCTTCGTGTCGAGCGCGCATGGCGAGGCGGAGATCGCGGCCACGGTAGAGGCCGCGCGCGCCGCGTTCGCCGAGGTCGCGACGGGCTGACGATGCCGTGCCCGCGTCTGGTCCTGCTGGATTTCGACGGCGTGCTGGCGAGCTATTCGCACGCGGTGCGTTTCGCGCATCTGGCACGGAGCACAGGCTGTTCTTCGGAGCGCGTCCGACGCGCATTGATGGACGAGGGCCTGGAGGCGCGTTACGACGCCGGTCTGCTGTCGACCGGCGAGTACCTGCATCAACTGGGCGATGCGCTTGGCGCGCCCATCGATGCCGCGACATGGTGCGCGGCACGGCGCGCGTCCACGCATGTGGATCCCGATACCGAGGCCTGCGTCTCTGCCCTCGCCGGCCGGGCCGCGGTCGGCATTCTCAGCAACAACGGGCCGTTGATGGGCGAGGTCATTCGCGCCCTCGTGCCGTCGTGGTTCCCGCAGCTGGATGGCGCGGTGCTGCTCTCCGGTGCGCTGGGGGCCCGTAAGCCCGAGCCCGCCGCCTTCCAGCGTGCGCTGGCGCATTTCGGAGTGGGTGCCGCTGACACACTGTTCGTCGACGACTCGGCCACGCACGTCGCTGCCGCGGCCGGGCTCGGGCTGGATGCGCGTCAGGCGGAGGAACCGGCCGCGCTTCAGCGCATCCTGTCCGACGCCGGCTTGGCCTGACCCGTCCGCATCCCGGGGCCCTACTTCAGCCGGACGCGAGGCATCCCGCAAGCGCGCGCCGCAGCCGTCGCAGGCCTTCGGCAATGTCGTCGTCGCCGATGTTGAGGGCTGGCACGAAGCGCAGCACGTCCGGCCCGGCCTGGAGCAGCAGCAGCCCCTGCCCGATGCAGGCATCGAGGATGTCGCCGGCGCGGCCGGCGTGCGCGGGACGCAACTGCGCGCCGATCATCAGGCCCGCGCCACGCACGTCGTCAAAGAGATCGAACTCGGCGTGCAGGGCTGCAAGGCCGGCACGGATCGCATCGGCCTGGCGCGAGACGTTTTCCATCAACGCCGCGGATGTCAGCTCCTTCAGCGCGGCCCCTGCGACGGCCGCCGCCAACGGATTGCCGCCGAACGTGGTGCCGTGTACACCGAAGGACAGCGTATCGGCGGCGCGCGCGCCCACCAGCATCGCGCCGATCGGAAAGCCGCTGCCCAGGGCCTTGGCCAGCGTCACCACGTCCGGTTCCACGCCGTAGCCGTGACTGGCGAACAGGTGCCCGGTCCGGCCCATGCCGCACTGGATCTCGTCGCAGATGAGCAATGCATCGTGGCGGTCGCACAGCTCACGCAGCCCCGCCAGGAACCCAGGCGTCGCAGGCGTGACACCGCCCTCGCCCTGCACCGGCTCGACCAGTACCGCGCAGACGCTGCCGTCCGCCATGGCGGCCTTGGCGGCAGCCAGGTCGTTGAAGTCGCTGTAGGCGAAGCCCGGCGGCAGCGGCTCGAAACCTTCGTGGTACTTGGGCTGCGCGGTGGCCGTCACCGCGGCCAGCGTGCGGCCATGAAAGCTGCCGCGGAAGCTGAGGATGGTGCGACGCTCCGGCCCGCGCCCCTGCGCACTGGCCCAGCGCCTTGCCAGCTTGATCGCGGCCTCGTTGGCCTCGGCGCCGGAATTGCAGAAGAACACGCGCTCGGCAAAGCCCGAGGCCTCCACCAGCGCCTGCGCCAGCCGCAACGGCGGCTCGCTGACGAACACGTTGCTGGTGTGCCACAGCTTGCCGGCCTGCTCGTGCAGGGCCGCGAGCAGGGCCGGATGCGCGTGGCCGAGTGCATTGACGGCGATGCCGGCGCCGAAGTCGATGTATTCAACGCCGTCCCGGTCCCACACGCGCGATCCCCGACCGTGGTCCAGCACGATCCGGCGCGGCCGGTACACGGGCACGTAGTAGCGCTCGGCCAGCGCATAGAGGTCTGCGGTGGAATCGGTCATGGCGGCGGTTCGCGGGGCGGGCGCGCATTCTCGCCGATTGCACGGCACGCTGCGGCACAATCCCCGGCCGGAGGTCCCAATGCGCCTGCTGTTCTCGCCGCAGTTGAACCCCGCTACCGAAACCGGTTGGCGGCGCACCTGGTTCGACATCATCTATCGCCACGACACCCCGCCGTCACGCAACTTCGATCTGTTGCTGATCGTGGCGATCGTGGCCAGCGTGTCGGTGGTGATGCTCGACAGCGTGGACCACATCCACGCCACCTACGGCCATGTGCTGTACGCGATCGAGTGGGGGTTCACGCTGCTGTTCACGGCCGAGTACGCGCTGCGACTGGCCGTGGTGAAGCGACCGGTGCGCTACGGCCTGAGCAGTTGGGGAATCATCGACCTGCTGTCGATCCTGCCCACTTACCTGTCGCTGCTGTTCCCGGGAAGCCAGAGCCTGTTGGTGGTGCGCATCCTGCGCATCCTGCGGTTGTTCCGCATCCTCAAGCTGGTGCAGTACGTGGAGGAAGGCGGCGTGCTGGTGGGCGCGCTGTGGCGCAGCCGGCGCAAGATCTTCGTCTTCATCTGCGCGGTACTGACCGTCGTGGTCATCTTCGGCGCGCTGATGTACGTGGTGGAGGGGCCGGAACACGGCTTCGACAGCATCCCGATGGGGATGTACTGGGCCATCGTGACCATGGCCACGGTCGGTTTCGGCGACATCGCACCGGCCACCACGCTGGGCCGCTTCATCACCAGCATCCTGATCCTGATCGGCTACAGCGTGATCGCCGTACCGACAGGCATCTACACGGCCGAGCTGGCCAGCAGCCTGCGCCAGGCCGATGCAAGAACCCGGGTTGTCGACAACCGGGCCTGCCCGGACTGCGGGATGGAGGGGCACGACCCCGAGGCGCATTTCTGCCGCTGCTGCGGCCATGCGCTGGCCGCGCCGATGGGCTGAGGGAGCCTCAATCCAGGAACAGGTCGGGCAGCAGCGGCCGGGTGGGGTCGACCGCATACCGGTCGAGGTCGACCACGCCGGCGGCACGCAGCACATCCTCGTCCACCAAGAACTGGCCAGCGTAGCGCCCGCCTGCCGACGTCAGGATGGCGTGCGCGGCATCGGCGACGATGTCCGGCGTGCGGCACTGCGCCGCGTCCACGCCGGGGATCATGTTGATGGCGTCGGTGGCGATGATCGAACGCGGCCACAAGGCGTTGACTGCGACGCCCTGCGGGCCGAACTCCGCGGCCAGCCCCAGCGTGACGAAGCTCATGCCCATCTTGGCCAGCGTGTAACCGGTGTGCGGCCCCCACCAGTGCGGCGCCAGGCTGGGCGGCGGCGCCAGCGTGAGGATGTGCGGATCCTCGGCCTTGAGCAGGTGCGGCAGGCAGGCCTGGGCGCACAGGAAGCTGCCGCGGGAATTCACCTGCTGCATCAGGTCGAAGCGCTTCATCGGCGTATCGAGCGTGCCGCGCAGCCAGATCGCGCTGGCGTTGTTGACCAGGATGTCGATGCCGCCGAAGTGCTCGACCGCGGCCGCGACCGCGGCGCGCACCTGGTCCTCCTCGCGGATGTCGCACTTGAGCGCCAGCGCGCGGCCGCCCGCGCTCTCGACCTCGAATGCCACGCTGTGGATGGTGCCGGGCAGCTTGGGGTTGGCGACCGCGGACTTGGCGGCGATGGCGATGTTCGCGCCGTCGCGTGCGGCGCGCAGCGCGATGGCGCGACCGATGCCGCGCGAGGCGCCGGTGATGAAAAGGGTCTTGCCCGCAAGGGTGGACATTGCTGCTGCTCCGTAATCCGCGTCGGCCCAATTGTAGGAGCGGCTTCAGCCGCGGAGCGCCGGCGTTGCACCCGCAGGCGCAACCCGCGGTCCCAAGGGGTGGCGGCGACGACCCGCGTGGTCGCGACTTACGTCGCTCCTGCTGTCGGTTACGTTGGGGGAACGATCGCGGCTGAAGCCGCTCCTACAGCTCTGGCTAGGGCTTGGGGCCCTGCCCTTCATTGTCTTCCCACTTCAGCAGCCTGCGCGTCACGAAGCGGTACACCGGCTTGCCGGTGGCGAACCACGCCTCGCGCACCCACGAGTGGCGCTTGAGCACGCGGCGCTCGACCGGCGTGATCGCCTCCGGGCAGTACATGCGCTTGTGCTTGAGCAGGTGGCGCAGGTCCTCGCGCGCCAGCAGGCGCATCCACCGCGAGCGCGGGTGGCCGCGCACCGCCAGCTGGAAATCGATGATCGCCGGCGTGCCGTCATCGAGCACCAGCCAGTTGGCCTCCTTGGCCAGGTCGTTGTGCGCCAGGCCGCGGCGGTGCAGCTGTTGCAGCAGTCTTCGTGCCTGGCGGAAATAGGCGAGATCGCCGCGCGGCGGGCGCTGGTACATGGCCGCGCCGGCCATGTAGCTGCGGTCGAGCTGGCGCCCGTTCCAGCCCAGCAGTTGCGGCGTCGCGGGCAGCCCTTCGATCTGCGCCAGCGCACGCGCCTCACGGCGCGCCAGCCACCAGGCCGGAAGCCGCAACCAGCCGGGGACATGGATGAGATCGCGACGCACGAACAGCCCATCGGGCCCGCGCATCAATGCGATCCGCCCGAAGCTGTCGGATTTCAGGGCGTCGACTTCGACAGAGGGCGGACGGACTTCAGGCATCGCGCCAGTGTACGCAATGGCCGCGACCCGACGACGCACCTGTCGCATGCCAGACGTGTCGCCCTGGATATCCCCGACGATGAATTCAAGGCCACACGGGGCAATGGAAATCCGCGACCCGCTGCCATAATGGGGCGATGGAACCGGCCTGGCTCGAAAGCGCGACCGCGTGGATCAATGCAAACCCGGTCGCTGCCGGCCTGCTCGTCTTCCTGATCGCCTTCTGCGATGCGCTGGTGGTGGCCGGCATCATCGTGCCGGCGCTGCCGCTGCTGTTCGCCGTCGGCGCGGCCGTGGGCCTCGGCCACATCAACGGACCGTACGCGCTGGCGTGCGCCGCGACCGGTGCATTCGTCGGTGACGCGCTGAGTTTCTGGATCGGACGGCGCTGGGGCACACAGCTGCGCCAACGCTGGCCGTTCTCGCGCTACCCGCAGTGGCTCGACCGCGGCGAGGGCCTGTTCCGGCGGCACGGGGTCAAGAGCATCTTCATCGCGCGCTTCGTGGGCGCGGTGCGGCCGTTCGTCCCGGCCATCGCCGGCATGCTGGAGATGCCGGTCCGGCGCTACGCGTTGCCCAGCGCGGTGGCCTGCCTGGCGTGGGCGGGGGCATTCCTGGCACCGGGCTGGATCCTGGGCGCGTCCTACGACGCCGTCGCCGCGGTGGCCGATCGACTTGCGCTGGTGCTCCTGGGGCTGGCCGCGGCGGTCGCGCTGGTCTGGGCCGGGGTGCTCTACACCTGGCGCTGGTTCGCACAGCACGCCGACGCCCTGCTGGCACGCGCACTGGCGTGGAGCCGCGCGCATCCGCGCCTGGGCCGCTACACCGGCGCGTTGATCGACCCCAACCGGCCCGAGTCGGCCTCGCTGCTGATGCTGGCCATGTGCCTGCTGGCGATCAGCTGGGCGTGGTTCTCGCTGCTCGCGGGGCTGCTGGCGTCCGGCGGCCCGCTGGCGTTCGACCATTACGTCCACGACCTCATGTGGAGCCTGCGCAACCCGCTGGCCGACCGCCTGATGGCGGCGCTGGCGAGCCTAGGCGACGCCGTGGTGCTGGGCACCGCCTCGGCCGTGCTGCTGGCGTACCTGCTGTGGCGCAAGCGCTGGATGGCGGCGGCGCACTGGCTGGCGGCGCTGGTGTTCGGCCTGGTGCTGACCGCGCTGCTGGAGGCGGCCATCGACATGCCGCGCCCGCCGACGGCGCCGGCCGGCTTCGGGTTCCCGTCCGTCGCGGTGACGATGACTACGGTGGCGTTCGGCTTCTTCGCGGTGCTTATCGCGCGCGAGCTGCCGGGCCGCAAGCGCGTCTGGCCGTACCTGCTTGCCGGCGTGGTCACCACGCTGGTCGGCTTCTCGCGCCTGTACCTGGGCGCGCACTGGCCCAGCGACCTGATCGGCGGGACGCTGTTCGGGATCCTGTGGCTGCTGGTGCTGGGCATCGCCTACCGCCGCCACGTGTCGCGCTCGTTCTGGATGCGGCCGATGGCGTGGCTGTTCTATGGCAGCTTCGCCGCGGTCGCGCTGTGGCACGCACCGCGCGCCGCCGACGACGTGCTGGCGAAGTTCCAGTCGCCGGTTCCACCGGAGGTCGTGGCCGCGAACGACTGGTGGCAGCAGGACTGGGCGCGGCTGCCCGCCCGTCGCACGGAAACCAACGCGCGCCAGCGCTGGCCGCTTGGTGTGCAGGTGGCCGGGCCGCTCGCGCCGCTCCAGCAGCACCTCGAAGCCCGCGGTTGGCGCGTCCAGCCCCAGGCGGACTGGCAGGACGCGGTATCGCTGCTGGACGACGACACCCCCGGTCGCGAGCAGGCGGTATTGCCGGCGACGCTCGATGCCCACGCCGAAGCGCTGCTGATGCTGCGCCCGGGGCGGGAGCCGGATGAACGATTCGCGCTGCGGTTGTGGCCGGCACCGGTGCAGCTGGGCGACGGCACGCCGCTCTGGATCGGCACGGCGCAGACACTGCGCCTGAGCCGGCCACTCGACGCGGTCGCCTTGTGGTTGCCGGTACCGGAGGACCGCGCCGCGCGTACCGCGGTGCTGATCGCACTGGATGGTTTCGACCCGATGGAGTCGCCGCATCCGCGCGACCCGGGCGTGCCGGTAATGCGGATCCGTATCGACGCCGCTACGGCGGCAGCGCCCTCAGGGCAGTAGCGACAGCACCCGCTGCAGGCGGTCGTGCGGGTCGTCGAGTTGCAGCAGCGCTTGGCGCTGTTCGTCCGGCATCGGCAGCAGCTCGATCAGGCGCCAGCCCACCCAGGCGGCATCGTCGAACCGGTCGGCGGTCGCCTTGGCGTGTTCACCTCCGACCTTGTCGAGGATCTCCTGCAACAGCGTGGACAGCAGCGCATGCTCCGGTCGCACCGGCTCGATCACGTCCTCGTCGCACCACTCCACGTCGGCCACCTGCAGGCCGTTGTCGCGCACGCGCACGCGGTGCGCATGGAAGCGCCGCGTGCCGCGCACGCGCAGGGTGAGCAATCCATCATCGCCACGCCCGAAATCCTCGATCACCGCTTCGGTGCCATACGCGGCGGCCGTGGCGGCTTCGCCGGCTTCCTCGCCGTCGATGAGCAGGCAGATGCCGAACCCCCTCCCCTCTCGGCTGCAGTCGCGCACCAGGTCGAGGTAACGCGGCTCGAAGATGCGCAGGCCCAGTGACGCGCCCGGCACCAGCACGGTGTGCAGGGGGAACAGGCCGAGCGGCTCCATCGCGGGGCGTTCGTCGTTCATCGCCGCCAGTCTACGCGCCGCGATGCCGACGGCGGGTCAACGCGAAGTCTGCAGCGCTTGTAGGAAACGCCGTGGCGCGCCGTCGAAGCCGCCGTTGGACATGAACACCACGTGGTCGCCCGCGGCCGCGCGCGCGCGCAGCGCGTCGATCAACGCATCCGCATCGGGCACGGCGATGCCGTCGCCCCGCAACGCGGCAACCACCTTGCCGCCGTCCCATGCCAGCTCGGGGCGGTGCAGGAACACCACCGCGTCGGCGTCGGCAAGCGACGGTGCCAGCGCCTCGGCATGCGCGCCCAGCCGCATGGAATTGCTACGCGGCTCCATGGCCACCACGATGCGCGCGCCGCCGACCTTTGCCCGCAGGCCGGCCAGCGTGGTGGCGATGGCCGTGGGGTGGTGGGCGAAGTCGTCGTAGACGGTGATGCCGTCGTGCGTGCCGACCAGCTCCATGCGCCGCTTCACGCTACGGAAGTCCGCCAGCGCCGGCAGTATCGCCGCGACGTCGTGCCCGGCCGCGGCCACGGCCGCGAGCGAGGCCAGCGCGTTCATGACGTTGTGCCGGCCGAGCAATGGCCATCGCACTTCGCCGAGCTCGACGCCACGGTGGATCACGACGAACGCACTGCCGTCCTCGGCCAGCAGCCGCGCGGTCCAGGTGAATGCCGCGCCGGCGTCGCCCGCGGCGTCGCCACGGTCGCCGTGCACCGGGCCCGCCACCGCCTGCGCTGCGTCCAGCCCGAAGGTGTCCACCGGCGTCCAGCAGCCCATCGCCAGCACTTCGGCCAGGCGCGCGTCCTCGCCGTTGACGATCAGGCGGCCGCTGCCCGGCACCGTGCGTACGAGGTGGTGGAACTGGCGCTGGATCGCGGCCACGTCCGGGAAAATATCGGCGTGGTCGAACTCCAGGTTGTTGAGGATGGCGATGCGCGGCCGGTAGTGGACGAACTTGCTGCGCTTGTCGAAGAACGCGGTGTCGTACTCGTCGGCCTCCACCACGAACGCGCGGCCCGTGCCGACGCGCGCGGACACGCCGAAGTCTTCCGCCACGCCGCCGATCAGGAAGCCCGGCTCGGCGCCGGCCGCCTGCAGCAGGTAGGTGAGAATGGTCGAGGTCGTGGTCTTGCCGTGGGTGCCGGCCACCGCGATGACCTCGCGTCGCGGCAGGACCTGTTCGGCCAGCCACTGGGCGCCGGAAATGTAGCGGCGCCCCGCATCCAGCACCGCCTCCACCGCCGGGTTGCCGCGCGAAAGCGCGTTGCCGACCACCACATCGTCGCAGTCGGCGGAGATGTTGGAGGGGTCGTAGCCCTGTCGCAGGGCGATGCCGAGCTGCTCGAGCTGGGTCGACATCGGCGGGTAGACCGCCTGGTCGCTGCCTTCGACCTGGTGGCCGAGTTCGCGCGCCAGGGCCGCCACGCCGCCCATGAAGGTGCCGGCGATGCCGAGGATATGCAGTTTCATGGCGGCGGAGCTCGTGGTGGGTGCTCGGGGGGCAACGCGGGCCTGGAGCGCCCGCATGTCAGGCTGGAGAGGGCCCGGCATGCGACCGGGCCATCGGGGCGACGGGGTCTCAGCCGACCTCGCGCACCGGCGCGATCGCCTCGATGATGCGGGTGAACACTTCGTCCAGCGTGCCGACGCCGTCCACGACGGTCAGCTGGCCGTGCGTGCGGTAGAACTCAATGACCGGCGCGGTCTGGGAGTCGTACACATTGAGGCGCGTGCGCACCGACTCCGGGCTGTCGTCGGCGCGTCCCTCGGCCGCGGCGCGGCCGGCGATGCGCTCCACCAGCAGCTCGGTGGCGACGTCCAGTTGCACCGCCGCATCCATCGGCTGGCCGATACGCTTGAGCAGCACGTCCAGCGCGTCGGCCTGGGCCAGATTGCGCGGGTAGCCGTCGAGGATGAAGCCATTGGCGGTATCGGGCCGAGAGAAGCGGTCCTCAAGCATGCCCAGCAGGATCGCGTCGCTGACCAGCTCACCGCGGGCCATGACCTCCTTGGCCTCCAGCCCCAGCGGGCTGCCGGCGGCGACTTCCGCGCGCAGCAGGTCGCCGGTGGAGATGTGCGGCACCTGCAGGTGCTCCTTGAGCCGTGCGGCCTGCGTGCCCTTGCCTGAACCGGGCGCACCCAGAAGTACCAATCGCATCTACATCGCTCCCGCAGTCTGAACCTGACGCCTGCGCGGGCGGCGCTACACTCGGGCCGCGCCCGCCGCGCCGGCAAACGGCGGCCAGCTTACCGCATCCGGCCGGCCGCCCCCACGCTCAATGGACCTGCCCATGGCTTCCGGAACCCTGCTCTACGCCCAGTCCGGCGGTGTCACCGCCGTCATCAATGCCACCGCGTCGGCCGTGATCCAGGCCGCGCGTGCCCGCAAGGTGCCGGTGCTGGCCGCCCGCAACGGCATCCTGGGCGCGCTTCGCGAGGAGTTGATCGACACCCGGCGCGAGTCGATTTCGGCCATCCGCGCACTGGCGCACACGCCCGGCGGCGCGTTCGGGTCCTGCCGGGTGAAGCTCAAGTCGCTGGACGAGGACCGCGCCCGCTACGAGCGGCTGCTGGAAGTGCTGCGCGCCCACGACGTGCGCTGGTTCCTCTACAACGGCGGCAACGATTCGGCCGACACCGCGCTGAAGGTGTCGAAGCTGGCGGCCGAGTTCGATTACCCGCTCACCTGCGTCGGCGTGCCCAAGACGGTCGACAACGACCTGGCCGTGACCGACTGCTGCCCGGGGTTCGGGTCCGCCGCCAAGTACACGGCCGTGTCGGTACGCGAGGCGGCGCTGGACGTCGCGGCGATGGCCGACACCTCGACCAAGGTCTTCGTGTACGAGGCGATGGGCCGGCACGCCGGCTGGCTGGCGGCGGCCGCGGGGCTGGCAGGCAACGGGCCGGATGAGGCGCCGCACCTGATCCTGTTCCCGGAGCGTCCGTTCGACGAGGCCGACTTCTTCAAGCGCGTGAAGGCCACGGTCGAGCGCGTCGGCTACTGCGTGGTGGTGGCCAGCGAAGGCATCCAGGATTCACAAGGCCGCTTCATCGCCGATGCCGGTGGCGGCAAGGACTCCTTCGGCCATACCCAGCTGGGCGGCGTGGCGTCGCACCTGGCGGGGCGGGTCAAGGATGCGCTCGGCTACAAGGTGCACTGGACCCTGCCCGACTACCTGCAGCGTTCGGCGCGCCACCTGGCGTCGAAGGTCGACCTGGAGCAGGCCATGGCGGTCGGCACGGCCGCGGTCGAATATGCATTGGCAGGCCGCAATGCCGTGATGCCGGTGATCGTGCGCACGTCCGATGCGCCCTACCGCTGGAAGATCGAGGCGGCACCGCTGTCGAAGGTCGCCAACCACGAGAAGAAGATGCCGGCCGGCTTCATTCGCCGCGACGGCTACGGCATCACCGACAAGGCCCGCGCCTACCTGCAGCCGTTGATCCGTGGGGAAGCACCGCCGCCGTACGGGCGCGATGGGCTGCCGGCCTACGTCACGCTTCGAAATGAGGCGGTGCCGCGGCGCCTTGCGCCCTGGAAAGGCTGAGGCACGGCCAGCGCACGCGACCCGGTCAGCCGCCGCAGGGCAGGCCTTCGACCGACATGGAGGCTGCGAACAGCGGCACGGCATCGAGCTTGCCGGCCTCGGCCTCCTTTCGCATCTCCTCCAGGTACACCCGCATCTGGCCCTGTCCGTCGCGCTCGGTCGCCTGAGCCTGCGCCAGCGGCTTGCGCCACACGCGCACCACGGCCTGCTGGGTTTGGCACGAGGCATTGGGCACCCGGATCAGGTCGTTGAGTACCCATCCGGCACCGGTTGACGGCTTGGCTTCGGCCGCATCGACGAATCGCGCGCGCGGCTGGCAGTTCGGGCTGCTGCGCACCACGGCGAAACGGTATGGCGCGTCGGCCTGCCCGGTGAACGCACCTTCCAGCCGCGCGCAGGCTTCCGGGATGGTGCGCAGCGTGTGGGCTGCGCCAACCGCCTGCGGCGCTGCTTCACCGCGCTCGATCTCCGGGACGGGATCGGCGGCCAGCGATGGCAGCGCCACCAGCGCGGTGGTCAAGGCAATGAGGAGGGCGGACTGACGCATGGCTCGGGCTCCGGCGGCGGGCTGCACGACGTTGTCCGGCATGCTGTCCGCATTCAAGGGGTCCGCAGGCTGGCACGCAGGCGCTGAACCCCGGTTTCACGAGGTGTCGCGCCCCGGTGCGCTGTGCCATAGTCGGCCCCGTTGCCCGCGCCACCGCGTCGGGCGGCGCACAACAATTCGATGCATCAAATCCGTTGTCCTGTGATGTCCACTCTGGGGAGGGGTTCATGCTGGAGCAGTACGGTTTGACCTTGGCGCTCGTCTGCGCCGTCATCGCGATCCTCTACGGGATCATTTCGGCGCGCTGGATCAGCGCGCAGCCCGCCGGTAACGAACGCATGCAGGAGATCGCCGGCGCGATCCAGGAAGGCGCGCGCGCCTACCTCAACCGGCAGTACACGACCATCGCCATTGCCGGCGTCGTACTGCTGCTGCTGATCGGTTTCTTCCTCGACTGGGCCACGGCGATCGGGTTCCTGATCGGCGCGGTGCTGTCGGGTGCGGCAGGCTACATCGGCATGAACGTCTCGGTCCGCGCCAACGTGCGCACCGCCGAGGCCGCCCGCAGGGGCATCGGCCCGGCGATGGACGTTGCCTTCCGCGGCGGCGCGATCACCGGCATGCTGGTGGTTGGACTGGGCCTGCTGGGCGTGGCCGGCTACTGGATGGCGCTGGAGTCGATGGGCATCGTCGGCGAGGACGCGCTGCACGCGCTGGTGGGCCTGGCCTTCGGCAGTTCGCTGATCTCGATCTTCGCGCGACTGGGCGGCGGCATCTTCACCAAGGGCGCCGACGTCGGCGCGGACCTGGTGGGCAAGGTCGAGGCCGGCATCCCCGAGGACGACCCGCGCAACCCGGCGGTCATCGCCGACAACGTGGGCGACAACGTCGGCGACTGCGCAGGCATGGCCGCCGACCTGTTCGAAACCTACGCGGTGACGGTGATCGCCACCATGCTGCTGGGCTTCCTGATGGCCGGCGAAGTCGGCGCCAACGGCGCGCTGTACCCGCTGGTGCTGGGCGGCGTGTCGATCATCGCCTCGATCATCGGGGCGATGTTCGTGAAGGTGAAGGCCGGCGGCTCGATCATGGGCGCGCTGTACCGCGGCGTGATCGTCTCCGGTGTACTGGCGGCGATCGCCTATTGGCCGATCACCACCGCCCTGATGGCCGACAACGTCCACGGCGCGATGAACCTTTACGGCTGCGCGCTGGTGGGCCTGGTGCTGACCGGGGCCATCGTCTGGATTACCGAGTATTACACCGGCACGCAGTTCAAGCCGGTGCGGCACGTCGCGCAGGCGTCGACCACCGGCCACGGCACCAACATCATCGCCGGCCTCGGCATCTCGATGAAGTCCACGGCGCTGCCGGTGATCGCGGTCTGCATCGCGATCTGGGGCTGCTTCGAGCTGGCCGGTCTGTACGGCATCGCCATCGCCGCCACGGCGATGCTGTCGATGGCCGGCATGATCGTCGCGCTCGATGCCTACGGCCCGATCACCGACAACGCCGGCGGCATCGCAGAGATGGCCGAGCTGCCGCCGGAAGTGCGTGCGATCACCGACCCGCTCGATGCGGTCGGCAACACCACCAAGGCGGTCACCAAGGGCTACGCAATCGGCTCGGCGGCACTGGCCGCGCTCGTCCTGTTCGCCGATTACACCTACAACCTGGAAACGGTTGGCTCGGCCCGGGCGCTGCTCGACGGGGTGGCGTACGTGCCCCCGACCTTCGACCTGTCCAACCACATGGTGATCATCGGCCTGCTGATCGGCGGCCTGATCCCCTATCTGTTCGGCGCGATGGCGATGGAAGCGGTGGGACGCGCGGCGGGTTCGGTCGTCGAGGAGGTCCGCCGCCAGTTCCGCGAAATCCCGGGGATCATGGAAGGCACCGGCAAGCCGGACTACTCGCGCGCCGTCGACATGCTGACGCGCTCGGCGATCAAGGAAATGATCGTGCCGTCGCTACTGCCAGTCGCCGTGCCGATCGTGGTCGGCCTGCTGCTGGGGCCGGAGGCGCTGGGCGGCCTGCTGATCGGTACGATCGTCACGGGCCTGTTCGTGGCGATCTCGATGACCACCGGCGGCGGCGCCTGGGACAACGCCAAGAAGTACATCGAGGACGGCAACTTCGGCGGCAAGGGCAGCGAGGCGCACAAGGCCGCGGTGACCGGCGACACGGTCGGCGATCCCTACAAGGACACCGCCGGCCCGGCGATCAATCCGCTGATCAAGATCATCAACATCGTCGCGCTGCTGATGGTGCCGCTGCTATGACCTGATGCGGCACCCCCGTCACCCAGGGGCGGCCTTCGGGCCGCCTCTTTTTTTGTGCCTACGCAGCGTCGGCCGCGACTGCCTGGACTCCAATCCCTGTGCCAGAAGGGCTTGTCCGCAGCCGCCATCGCCCCATGCTGCGCCGCAGCAGCCAGCCGCGTAAAATGCCCGGCTTTCCCGGCCGCACCGTTGCGGCCCTCCCCCGACACTGGAGCAGCACATGGGCCTGGACCTCGTCCCCACCGGCAAGAATCCGCCGGAAGAGATCAACGTCATCATCGAAATCCCGAAGGACGCCGAGCCCGTCAAGTACGAGGTCGACAAGGCGTCCGGCGCGATCTTCGTCGACCGCATCCTGTCCACGCCGATGCGCTACCCGTGCAACTACGGCTACGTCCCGCACACCCTGTGCGGCGACGGCGACCCGGCCGACGTGCTGGTCATCCTGCCGCTGCCCCTGATCCCCGGTTCGGTCATCCGCTGCCGCCCGGTGGGCGTGCTGAAGATGTCGGACGAAGCCGGCTCCGACGAGAAGCTGCTGGCCGTGCCTGTCGACAAGGTCTTTGCCGGCTACACGCACATCGACGACATCGAGAAGGTCAGCCCCCACTGGCTGGAGCGCATCGGCCACTTCTTCGAGCACTACAAGGACCTGGAGAAGGGCAAGTGGGTCAAGCTGGACGGCTGGGGCAACGCGGCCGAAGCCAAGGCGATCCTGCTCGATGCGGTAAAGCGCTTCGAGAATTCGGCGGACAAGCCGAACTTCTGAGCCCGGCGGCGAACCCTGCGCTCCGATCCCCGGGTCGTCCGGTGCCGGAGCGTCAGGCGTTGTCGCCCATCTGGCGCTGCGCCCTCGCGCCGACCTCCTGCGCGGATGCAGCTTGTGCGGGCACGACGGCCACGCGCGCGACCATCACTTGCATGGCATCGAACCAGCGCAACTGGTTGTTCAGTACCAACGGCTGCGCGGGCGTGGCGACCTCGGAAAGGTAGCGCCCGAGAAGTTCGCGGAACGCCTCGTGGCCGTCGGGCCGGTCGCCGAACCGGGCCCACAGCCCTTGCCACGCGCGGGCGAACCGCATGGTCAGTTGGCGCACCGGCTGCAACTGCGGATGTGGCATGGCGTCGGCCAGCAACTGGCCAAGGTGGGTGTTGATCTCCCAAGGCGACATCACCACCGGCACGTTCACCCGCTCGCAGGCAAACGTAGCCTCGCCGTCGGTGGGCGCCACGTACTCGGGCTCCCATAGCCCTGGACCCCGTGGCGCGGAATGCGCGCGCCCGCGGCCGAGCAGCCCCCAGAACGCTTCACCGCCCACGGTGTCCACCACCAAGTGCACGCGCGATTCGGTCGCATCGTTCAGTACCCGGTGCTGCCGCCATGTATCGAAGATCCAGCATTCCCCGGCGGCCATGTTGATGGCTGCGTCGCCGCACTCGAACCGCACCGTCGGCTGGGTGACGATCGGGACGTGGACGCGCACGCGCTCGGCCCAGTAGTAGCCCTGGTCGGCGTGTCGCGTCACCTCTGCATGGCCGGACAATCGCATGAGGCGGCTTCGTCCGACCGTCGCACCCAGCGTGCCGAACACCTGCGACAGGTAGGGGCAGCGGCGCAATTCTGGCGTAGGTGCCATTTCGCCCGCAAAGGACTCGTTGGCGGCGTCACCGTCCACGGCGACCAAGGGCAGCATCGAGTTTCCAGGGAACCCCTGCGGATGCGGCCGCCAGGCCGCGTCACCGAGCTGCGCGACTTCGGCCGCAAGCCGCTCCGCGTCGAACCGCAGCGGCAACTGGATGAACGGGAGTTGGAGTTTCATGACGATCGGCGGCGGGTGAAGCCGCCATGCTACTGCGATGCCCCCCGAAACAAAAAACCGCGGCCCCTTTCGGGGCCGCGGCTGCATCACGTACTGATCGGATGGATCAGAAGCGCTGCTGGTACTTCATGTACACGAAACGGCCGATGTCGAAGCCGCCGTAGTACGAGTAGCCGGAGTTCGGCTGGTCGTAGTTCGGGCTGGCGTACTTCTCGAACACGTTGTTGGCACCCAGCGAGACCGTGGCGTTCCAAGGCGCATTCCAGCGCACCTGCACGTCGTGGAACGTGGTGGAACCCAGCTCGTTCAGCGGGACGATGTTGCCCTGCGTGTCCGGTGCAGCGTAGTCCGGCAGGCTGCAGCGGTCAGCGAAGTAGCAGTTCTCCTTCACACCCGAGTAGTAACGGGCGGTCCAGGTCGCGCCGAACTCGCCCAGATCCCAGCTCAGGCTGGCGTTGGAGCGCAGGCGGAAGTTGCCGCCGAAGCCGTTCTGCTGCGAGGGCACGCCTTCCAGGTTGTCGACCTTGATCTCGTTCTTGCTGACATACGTGCTGAGCCACGCCAGGCCGAAGCGGCCGTAGTCGGTCTCCATGCGGTAGTTCAGGTCGAAGTCGAAGCCTTCGGTCTCCACGAAGCCGGCGTTACGCAGGCCGAACGAGAGCTCGGTGATCTCGCCGGTGACCGGATCACGGGTGAACGTGTTCGGACCCTCGCAGCGCGACTCGATGCCACGGATGTAGCAGTCGTCCAGCATCGCCGTCGGATCATCACCGACGATGGTGTTGTCGATTCGGATGTTCCACCAGTCCAGGGACATGTTCAGGCCCTCGACGAACTCGGGGCTCCAGACCACACCCAGGGTCGACGATTCGGAGGTTTCCGGCGTCAGGTTCGGGCTCGAACCGGACAGGAAGGGAATCGGCGTCTGCGTGCCCGGGCCGTCAGCCAGACCGTCCGGATCGCTGGCGGGCTGGCGGTAACCGGCCGGAACGTCGGCAAGGCACTGCGGGCTGCCGGCGACGGAACCGAACGAGGTGTCGCAGGGATCGGTGTAGTACTCGAAGCTCTGCGAGATGCCACCGAACAGGTCGGACACCGTCGGGGCGCGGAAGCCTTCCGACCAGGTGCCGCGGACCAGCACGGAGTCGATCGGGCGCCAGGTGAAGCCGAACTTGCTGTTGGTGGTGTCGCCGAACGTGTCGTAGTCCGAGTAGCGCGTGGCGGCGGTGATGCTCAGCTCGCGTGCGAACGGAGCATCGGCCAGCAGCGGCACGAGCAACTCGACGTACGCCTCGTCCAGCGAGTAGCCGCCACCGGTCGGGCCGGCGGCCAGGTCGGTGGACGTACCCGTCTGCGCCAGCGCGTCCGGCGAGAAGAAGCCGTCCTCGGCGCGGTGCTCGACACCCACGGCGATGCCGACGTCACCAGCCGGCAGCGTGAACAGCGAACCCGCCAGGTTGGCGTAGTAGGCCTTGGTCGTCGTCTCGGAGAGCGCCTGGCCCGGCAGGTACAGGAACGCCTGCACTTCCGGATCGGCCAGGCCGCCCTGGCCGGTCACGCCATCGGGAACCAGCGGGTTCCACGGGGTGCACGCGCCCGGACCGAAGCCCAGCGGGATCGGATTGGCAGCCGTGCCGCACTGCACGACGCCCTGGCTGTTAAGGAAGGACGGTCCAACAGCCGCTTCGACCGCGGACAGGCTGAAGTTGCCGGTACTGATCTGGGTGCCCTTGTTCTGGTTGTACAGGTAGCCCACATCCCAGTCCCAGAAGCGCTCGCCGATTTCGAACGCGCCGGAGAACTCGCCGTTGAAGCGGAACGTGGTCAGGCTGTTGTCCACCACGCGCGGCACTTCCCAGCCGCGACGCCAGAAGGTGACTTCCTCGTCGAGCGGGTTGTAGTAGCTGTCGGCCGACATCGGCGTGCCGAACGCGTTGGAGCGGTACGGGTAACCCGCGTTCTGCGCCAGCGAATTGCGATCGGTGTAGAGGATGTCGCTCTCGAAGCGAACGTCGTCCGAGATGTCGTAGTAGCCATTCAGGAACATCGAGCGGCGCTTGACGCCCGAGTACACGGTCGACGCCAGCGACGGGTTGGTGCTGTCGAGGGCCGGATCGTACGGACGGTAGTTGGCGAAGTCGCTCGCGTCGCGGTCCTGGCCGTCGCGGATCAGGGTGTACGCATTGCCAGCGGAGTCATACAGCGTGCCGTACTGGCTGATCGACGACAGGCCGCCAGGACGCGGTGCGCCGTCCTCGGTGGTCGGGAAGCGGTTGCGGCTGAACCAGCGGTCGCCCGCCATCACCGGATCTTCCTCGGTGAACTCGACGCCGGCGGTGATGGAACCATTCTCGCCGGTGTTGCCCAGGATGAAGCTGTACTGCTCGCGCGTGCCGTCGCCCTGGCCGTACTGGCCGATGTAGGCATTGGCTTCCGCGCCGTCGAAGTTCTTGCGGGTGATGATGTTGATCACGCCGGCGATCGCATCGGAACCATAGATCGTCGATGCGCCGTCCTTCAGGACTTCGATGCGCTCGACCATGGCTGCCGGGATCGACGCGACGTCCTGCAGGCCGTCGTTGGTGATGCCCAGGCGCTTGCCGTTGACCAGGATCAGGGTGCGGTTGGCGCCCAGGTTGCGCAGGTCGATGTAGCTACCACCGACGGCCTCACCCGACGACAGCGGCGAGGTGCGGCTGATTGCCGGCGAGCCTGCGGCGCTGATGTTCTGGAGGATGTCTGCGACGGAGTTGAAGCCCTGGGCTTCGATGTCGGCGCGGTCGATCTGCAGCACCGGGGCCGCGGTTTCCAGGTCGACCTGGCGGATGCGCGAGCCGGTGACTTCGATACGGTCCAGCGTGGTCGCTTCAGAGGTCTCGGCCTCTTGCGCGGAAACGAACGCGGGGGTCAGTGCGATGGCAATGCTGGCCGGCAGGAGGCCGAGCCGCACTGCGTTGCGCGAGCTGCGTTGGGTCATCTATCTCTCTCCAAGGATGGTGCGTAATGAGCGCGTTGTTATCGCTGTGTTAAACGCCCCGACACGCTACGTCCCATGGCGCAACATGGCTTTGCGGGCCACGTCGGATGACTTTGCCGAATGAGTCCTTGCAGAACCTGCCGCGCGGTAGCGCGTGGCCGACGTCCCGAAACGGGCGCGGAACGCGCGGGCGAAGCTGCAGCAGTTGTCGAACCCCGATGCCGCCGCGACTTCGCCGATCATCATGTCGCTCTCGCGCAACAGGCGCGCGGCGTGCTCCAACCGCATGCGGGCGGCAGCCGCCTGCGGGCTTTCGTCGTACAGGCTCTGGAAGGTCTTGGAGAAGTACCAGCTGGAGAAGCTGGTCAGCTCGGCCAGCTCGCTGATGCGGACGATGCGGTCGCAGTTGCCTTCCATGTAGAGGCGTGCGCGCTGGAGGCGCCCGAACACCTGGCGCTTGCGCGTACGCGACCGGCCCGGGCAACGTGCCACGCGGTCGCCGAGGTCGCGCTGGATGGACGCCAGGTGCATCAGCAGGGGTCGCATCGCAACCATTGCATCCGCGTCGGGCTTGGCCACGCGATCGGCGGCGTCGCGCCACAGCCGCAGCGCCGTCCGCAGGTCACGTGCACTCACGCGCCCACGCCCCGCGTACAGCGCGGCGTCCGCATAACGCGCCATCTGCCGGGGGGTGTCAGTGCCTAGAGCTAACCCGATCGTGAGGCCATCACGGTCGGTCTGGATCAAGGGGCGGGATTCCTTGTCCAGCGCAAGCCAATCGCCCGCCGTCAGCCGGAAGCGGCCCTCCTTCGACTCGACCCAGCTGCTGCCACGTACCTGCATGAGCACGGTGAACCGCGCCCCCAGCTGGGCGCTGCCGAGTCGCGACACACCGATGAACTGCGTGGCCGTGCCGCCGCTCTCCGAAGGATCCGCCTGAACCTGCTGTCCGCGGTCGGACCAGTGAACGTGCTCCATCTGCCCATCCTGTTTGCCTATGCCAGCGCATGGATGTGCCCGATCGGGTGCCCGGCTTCAGGAAAGTTGGCGGACAGTTGTCCGAAATTATTCCGCGACACTCTTACGAAAGAATTACGAACGGACTTAATGCTTACCTATCAACAGGTTGGATGAACACAGTGGAACCGTCCGGGGTCTTGCCTGGCGGTGGAGGCAGGGGCATGAATGCGATGTCGGTGCCATCCTCGACCGTCAACGGCACGAAGATCGCGTCCAGCGCATTGCTGAGACTGAATCCCGTGGTGGTAGCGAGCTGGTCCGGTTGCAGGCACGTCGAGCGTGACGCCCGGAGGCCGGCAGCGGGCCCTGCGATGATGCGGAAGCTGGCCAAGCAGCGAGGGCTGGGTTCGACATATCCCACCTGCCCCGCTTCGTCGATGGCCCACGTCTGGTAGCGCCATCGAAGCGGTGCTTCGGGATCGACGCGCCGGATACTGCCCGGCGAAAGGTCCAGGTCTGCCTCCCATAATCCGTTGGCCGAGAGCCGCGTGAACAGCACCCGCCCGCCCGCCGGATCGACCCTGGCCAGCGACACGTCCTGCAGCGACGCCAGCCCGCGCCACGGTGAACGCGAGCGGTCGTAAAGGGTCAGCCGGTTCTCACCATCGTCATGCTGCGCGTTGACCAGCAGCCGGCTCGTGTCCGGCATATACGCGGCCTGCTGCGGACTGCCCTCGGGGACGGGCAGTCGTGCAACCCGTCCACTGGCAGGCTCGACTTCAAAAATGGCGGCGGGGCCGCCGCCCTCGACACTGCCATGCACCAGGAAGCGCGCGCTGTCGCGGGACCACTGCGGCATGCTGCCGGTGCTGGGGCGCAACCCGACAATCATCCGGGGATTGCGGGGCTCTTCCAGGTCCGCCCACCAGAGGTTGAAGTCACCCGCGCGGTCGGATGTGAACACCAGATGCCGGTTGTCGGGCGCCAGCGCGGGCTGGGTGTCGCGCCCGGTCGACGCGAACAGGTGGGCGGGAGGAGTCGTTCCGGCGCCCGAGCGGCTGATACGGAAGATCCCGAACTGCGGATTGCGGCGGACGAACGCCAGCATCCCGGCACGCGCCGCCACGGCCGGCGTCTGCGCGTCGCGAATGCCCAGATCGAGCACCTCACGGGTCTCCAGGTCCAGGCGGTAGATGCGGGTCTCATTGTCGACCCGCTGCCCGAACACCAGCGCGCGTCCGTCGGGCAGCCAGTCCCAACCGCGAATCTCGACGCTGCCAGTGGTCAGCGGCTCAGGCGTTCCGCCTGCGGCCGGCACGCGCCAGAGGCCACCCAGCTGGGGGTTGCGCACGAATACGATCCAGCGCCCATCGGGCGAGTACCGGGGGGCATAGTCCAGGTCGGTGCGGGACGTGTCGTAGTCGATGACCCGCCAGTCGCCGCTCACCAGGTCAAGCACCCGCAGCCCCGCGACACCCTCTCCCGTGGCCATGCTGCCGAACACCAGCCCTTCGCCGTCCGGCGTCCAGTCGAAACTCAACAGGTCATCGACACGGCACCGTGCGACCTCCCGTTCATCGCCTCCGACCGCAGCGACCACCAGGACCCGGCAGTCGTCGCCCGGCCCCTGGCGTGCAAACGCGATTTCGCGTCCATCCGGCGACCACGTTGGATTGCGATCGGACACGGCGTCTGCTGGAAAGCTCAATTGGCGTGGCTGGGACTGGTCGGTGGTCTGGACCAGGATGACGGTCCCGCGCCGCCCCGCCACCGTGGCCGAGTACGCGACAAGCGATGCATCGGGCGACAGGCTGGGGGCAAGCTCGAACCCGGGCGCCGAGGTGATGAGGCGATAGGGCCGCTCGTTGGCGGACGCGGGCGGCAGCCAGGTCGTGGCCGCCGGGCCGGCCGCCGCGGCATCGTGTTCCGGCGCGGGCGCGCCCTCCCCGCGAAGCAGCAACGCGGCCAGCAACAGCAACGCCAGCACGACGGCAACCGTCCCCGCGATGAGCGGCTCCGTCCAGGGTGAACGTGGAGCAGCGCGTGTCCTTGCGGGCCACGGCGTCACCGGGGCGGCCACGGTCCCCGGCGTCGCGGACGGCGCAGGTACAGTCTCCTCGACTGCACGCTCCATCTGCGGCTCCACGACCATCTCCACCCGCGCCAGCAGCCGGTAGCCGGTCTTGGCAATGGTTTCGATATAGCGAGCGTCGCCCCGTTGCTCCCCGAACGCCTTGCGTAACTGTGTGACGGATTGGGTCAGCACGTCGTCGGTGGGCAGCGTGTCGGGCCAGACGGTGGATAAAAGGGTCTCGCGGGGGACGACCCGCCCCGCCTGCTCCACCAGCACCAACAGCACCGCCATCGCCTTGGGCGTGACGCGCTTGGGCCGCCGCGCGTCCGGACAGGTGATCTCACGCAGCGGCACATCGACCATGCAATCGCCCACGCGCATCCGTTGCGGCAGTCGCGGTGCGGGCGGTGTGGGCGGATCGACCGATGGCGGCATGGGGCGTGAGGGTGCTCGGCAGCTGCGCCGCCGTCATGTGCCGAACGGCCCGCGCAGGCGAAGGTAGTAATGGGAAAGGAGAGCCGACAGGTTCGGCACACCGCCCGGCCCTGTCGGGACAGGCGCGGGGCGGGCGGATGATTCTACCTTGATGCCATGAACGCAGCCGCGCCTGCGTTCAGCCCAGGCCCCTCTCTCGCCGACGTCCTACAACCGTGGTTCCTCGATTCGCGCCATTGGCGCGATTTTTTTTGACGGCGATCACGTCCACTGCCGACGCGTCACGGTGAGTGCGATCAGCCGCGAGACCACCGTGGCGATGTAACCCACGCCCGCGAACTGCTGGAGCATCACCAGCACGCGCGCCGGCGACGACAGCGGCAGGATGTCGCCGTTGCCCACGCCCGACAGCGTACTGAAGCTGAGGAACAGCAGCTCGATCCATTGCCGGGGTCGCTCCGGCTCCACGACGCCCGTGAAGCTCCCCGGCACCCAGGCCTGGCAGGCGAAATAGGCGTAGGCGAACCCCCACGCCAGCAGCGTAAAGGTGGCGCCGGCCGCGAACAGCTCGTCGGCCGTGACCACGTGGTCGTCCATCATGTAGCGGATCAGGCTGCCGGCCGCGTAGAAGTACAGCGCGGCCTCCAGGATCGACGACCACGGCAGCCATTGCGGCTCCTGCCTCGTGATCGCCGCCACCGACAGCCCCATCGCCGGCAGCGCGAGCAGCCACGCCACCCAGTTGATGGCCGGACTCCGGTTGACCACCCACACCGCCAGTGGGACGACGACCAGCGTGGCGGCGCCGAACAGCGCGCGGTCATCCGGGCTCTCGTCCAGCAAGGGGTACAGCAGCAGGCTCAACAGCTGGACGGCGAGCAGCAGCGCCGATGGGTGCCGATGCAGCAGGATCTGCCAGGGCTTTCGCATCACGGCGCTCCGGACGGATTCGCGCGAGTGTGCGGCCGCCCCGCCCCCGCGGCAACGGCCACACCCGCGTGCACGTCAGGCCTTGCGGTAGACCTCCGCGCCCGCCTGGCGGAACTCCGCCGCCTTGTCGGCCATGCCCGCCTCCAGCACCGCCGCTTCGTCCACCCCGTGCTCGGCGGCGTAGTCGCGCACGTCCTGCGTGATCTTCATCGAGCAGAAATGCGGGCCGCACATCGAGCAGAAGTGCGCGGTCTTGTGCGCGTCCTTGGGCAAGGTCTCGTCGTGGTACTCACGGGCCCGCTCGGGATCCAGGCCGAGATTGAACTGGTCCTCCCAGCGGAACTCGAAGCGCGCCTTGCTCATCGCGTTGTCGCGCGCCTGCGCGCCGGGATGGCCCTTGGCGAGGTCCGCGGCGTGCGCGGCGATCCTGTAGGCCATCAGGCCCTCGCGAACATCGTTCTTGTTCGGCAGGCCCAGGTGTTCCTTCGGCGTGACGTAGCAGAGCATGGCCGTGCCGTACCAGCCGATCATCGCCGCACCGATGGCGCTGGTGATGTGGTCGTAACCCGGCGCGATGTCGGTGGTCAGCGGGCCGAGCGTGTAGAACGGCGCCTCGCCGCAGACCTCCAGCTGCTTGTCCATGTTTTCCTTGATCAGGTGCATCGGCACGTGGCCGGGGCCCTCGATCATGGTCTGCACGTCGTGCCTCCAGGCGATCTTGGTCAGTTCGCCCAACGTCTCGAGCTCGCCGAACTGGGCCGCGTCGTTGGCATCGGCGATGCTGCCCGGGCGCAAGCCATCGCCCAGCGAGAAAGCCACGTCGTAGGCCTTCATGATTTCGCAGATTTCCTCGAAGTGCGTGTAGAGAAAATTCTCCTTGTGGTGCGCCAGGCACCACTTCGCCAGGATCGAGCCGCCGCGGCTGACGATGCCGGTCACGCGCTTGGCCGTCAGCGGCACATAGCGCAGCAGCACGCCGGCGTGGATGGTGAAGTAGTCCACGCCCTGCTCGGCCTGCTCGATCAGGGTGTCGCGGAAGATCTCCCAGTTGAGCTCCTCGGCGCGGCCGTCGACCTTCTCCAGCGCCTGGTAGATCGGCACCGTGCCGATCGGGACCGGGCTGTTGCGGATGATCCACTCGCGCGTCTCGTGGATGTGCTTGCCGGTGGACAGGTCCATCACCGTGTCCGCACCCCAGCGGATCGACCACACCAGCTTCTCGACCTCCTCGGCTATCCCTGATGACACCGCGGAGTTGCCGATGTTGGCGTTGACCTTGGTCAGGAAGTTGCGGCCGATGATCATCGGCTCGCTCTCGGGGTGGTTGATGTTGTTGGGGATGATGGCGCGGCCGCGGGCGACCTCGTCGCGGACGAACTCCGGCGTGATCAGCTTCTGGATGCTGGCGCCGAAACTCTGCCCGGCATGCTGGTTGAGCAGGTGCGCCTCGCGGATGGCCTCGATGCGCTGGTTCTCGCGGATGGCGATGTATTCCATCTCCGGCGTCACGATGCCGCGGCGGGCGTAGTGCATCTGGGTGACGTTCGCCCCTGCGAGCGCGCGACGCGGCAGCGGCCGGTTGCCGAAGCGCACGGCGTCGAGCTTCGCATCACCTTCGCGGCGACGGCCGAACTCCGAACTCAGGCCCGCCAGCGCCTCGGTATCGCCGCGCTCGGCGATCCACCGCGCGCGCAGCGGCGCCAGTCCACGCGACAGGTCGATCTCGACGGACGGATCGGTGTACGGGCCCGAGCAGTCGTAGACCGCCAGCGGTGCGTTGTCCTCGCCGCCGAAGATCGTCGGCGTCTTCGCCAGGTCGATTTCGCGCATCGGCACTCGGATGTCGGGGCGAGAGCCCTCGACGAAGATCTTGCGCGAGCCGGGGATCGGCCGGACCACGTCGGACGACAGGCGGTCGGCCTGCTGGAGGAGCTCGGAGGGCACTGCGTTCATAGGGATTTCCCGCTTTCCTGTGGGAGGTCCGCACGAAGGTGTGCGGGCTCTTGCGAGGGACTCGCATGAAAGCGGCGGCGCTCGGCACGCCCGCAGGGGCGTGACCGGCGAAGCTCCCTACGGCGGTCTCAACCGCGTCAGGTTCGAAGGGTCTGTCTCAACCGCGGCCACTCGCCGCGGTACCCCCGCTTCGCCGCGCATTGGACCATCGACGCGCCTTCGGCGCCAGCGCCCCGCGTCGGCTGCCCGGCCGCGGGATGTTGCAGCGAGGTTTGCCGCGGCGGCGCTGGCTGCTACGGTTTGGCGATGAACATGACCCTGCGCACTTCACTTCTTGCTGCCGCTGTCGCCCTCTCGGGCTGCGCGACCGGCCCGACCTCCACCGCGTCCGCGCCACTGCCGGCCGACCGTTTCTACACGGGCCTTCAGGCCCTGTGCGGCCAGGCCTTCGCCGGTCGCGTCGTCACCGACACCCCGCCGCCGACCGGCGACAACCCGTTCGCCGGCAAGGACCTGGTGATGCACGTGCGCGGGTGCGACGGCAACGAATTGCGGGTGCCGTTCCATGTCGGCGACGACCGCTCACGCACCTGGGTCATCACTCGCACCGGCCCGGGCCTGCGGCTCAAGCACGACCATCGCCACGAAGACGGCAGCCACGACGCGGTGACCATGTACGGCGGCGACACCGCCAGCCTGGGTACGGCGACGCGGCAGGAGTTCCCGGTCGACGAGTTCTCCAAGGCGATGTTCCTGCGCGAGGGCCTGAATGCTTCGCTCACCAACACGTGGGCGATGGAACTGCAGCCGGGACGGACCTTCGTCTACGAGCTGTCGCGCCCGGGCGGCCGGCTGTTCCAGGTCGAGTTCGACCTCACCAGGCCGGTCCCGCTACCGCCCGCGCCGTGGGGCGATGAGGATTGATCGCTTGGCCGCTATCTATCTTGACTCCTTCTCCCTCCGGGAGAGGGATGGCGAGAGGGTTCGGCGAAGCTGAAATGGCGATGATTGCTGGAACAATCAAAAGCCCGCATTGCGCGGGCTCTTGTGTATGCGACTGATGCTCGCCCTCTTCCACTTCGCCGAACCCTCATCCGCCCTTCGGGCACCTTCTCCCGAAGGGAGAAGGAAAGTCAGTCCGCTCGCTCCGGCAGCCTGACCCGAAACCACGCCGCATACAGCGCCGGCAGGAAGAACAGGGTCAGCACCGTGGCCACCAGCAGGCCGCCCATGATGGCGACCGCCATCGGTCCGAAGAACGCGCTTCGCGACAGCGGGATCATCGCCAGGATCGCCGCCAGTGCCGTCAGCACGATCGGACGGAAGCGGCGGACAGTGGCCTCGATGATCGCGTGCCAGGTCTCGGCGCCCTCGGTTCGGTCCTGCTCGATCTGGTCCACGAGGATCACCGAGTTGCGCATGATCATGCCCGCCAGCGCGATCGTTCCCAGCATCGCCACGAACCCGAATGGCACCTGGAACACCAGCAGGAACAGCGTCGCCCCGACCAGCCCCAGCGGCGCGGTCAGCAGCACCATCACGCTGCGCGAGAAGCTGCGCAGCTGCACCATCAGCAGCGTGAACACCACCAGCAGGAACAGCGGCATGCCCGCGGCGATCGACGACTGTCCGCGCGCGGCGTCCTCGACGCTGCCGCCCACTTCCACCGAGTAGCCATACGGCAGGCCGGCACGGATGTCGTCGAGCGTCGGCGAGATCTGCGCCGTGACCGTGGCCGGCTGCGTTCCGTCGTAGATGTCGGCGCGCACGGTCATCGTCGGGCGCAGGTCGCGGTGCCAGATGATGCCTTCCTCGAACCCGTACTCGAGCGTGGCGACCTGGGTCAGCGGCACGCTGGTGCCACTGCCGGTCGGCACCATCAGGCTGCCCAGCATGTCCAGGCGCAGGCGCTCGTCGTCGGTGCCACGCAACGACATCTCGACCAGGTCGTTGCCCTCGCGGTACGTGCTGATGTGGCTGCCCGAGAGCGAGCTCGACAGGAACTGCGACAGCTGCGCCGAGCTGATGCCCAGCGCGCGGGCGCGCTCCTGGTCGACGTGCAGGCGCACGACCTTGCCCGGCTCGTCCCAGTCCAGGTTGACGTTGGCCACGTGCGGGTTCTGCCGCATCTGCTCGCGCACGCGGTAGGCAATCTCGCGCACCTGCTCGATGTGCTCACCCGAGACGCGGAACTGCACCGGATAGCCGACCGGCGGACCGTTCTCCAGGCGCGTAACGCGCAACTGCAGCTCGGGGAAGCGCGGCACGACATCCTCGATGATCCATTCGCGCAGGGCTTCGCGCGCTTCGATGCTCTCCGGCATCAGCACGAACTGGGCAAAATTGGCGGCCGGCAGCTGCTGGTCCAGCGGCAGGTAGAAACGCGGCGAGCCGGTACCGACGTAGGCGACGAAGCTGGTCAGGTCCTCGCGCTCGGCCAGCATCTCCTCCAGGCGCCCGGCGGCCGCGGCGGTGGCCTTGAGCGAACTGCCCTCGGCCAGCTCCATGTCGACCATGAGTTCGGGCCGCACCGAATCGGGGAAGAACTGCTGCGGGACGAAGCGGAACAGCACCAGCGATGCGGCAAAAGCCGCCACGGTCATGGCGATCACCAGCCAGCGACGACGCACGCACCACGCCAGCCACCCGCGCAGCCGCATGTAGAACTTCGTGGCATACGGGTCGTGGTCACGGCCGTCGTGCGGCGGTGGCGCGATGACGTCGGCGAACGCCGGGTACCTGTCGGCCCAGCGCTGGCGACGTGCGTGCCAGCGCGCGGCAAGCGAGCCGGGCTTGAGCGCGGCGCCATGGCCGTGGTCCGGCAGCAGCTTGTCGCCCAGGTACGGGATGAACACGACCGCCGCGACCCACGACACCAGCAGCGCGATGGTCACCACCTGGAACAGCGAACGCGTGTACTCGCCGGTGCTCGAGGCCGCGGTCGCGATCGGCAGGAAGCCCGCCGCGGTGATCAGCGTGCCGGTCAACATCGGGAAGGCGGTGGACTCCCATGCGAAGGCCGCGGCCTTCAGGCGGCTGAAGCCCTGCTCCATCTTGATGGCCATCATCTCCACCGCGATGATCGCGTCGTCCACCAGCAGGCCCAGCGCCAGCACCAGCGCGCCCAGCGAGATCTTGTGCAGGCCGACGCCGAAGAAGTCCATCACCGCGAAGGTCATCGCCAGCACCAGCGGGATCGACAGCGCGACCACCAGGCCGGTGCGCACGCCCAGCGACAGGAAGCTCACCAGCAGCACGATCGCCACGGCCTCGGCCAGCACCTTGACGAATTCGCCGACCGATTCGGCGACGGCCGCGGGCTGGTCGGACACCTTGCGCAGTTCCATGCCGGCCGGCAGCGTGTCCTGCAGGCGCGCGAATTCCTGCTCCAGCGTCTCGCCCAGCGCGAGGATGTCGCCGCCCTGCTTCATCGCCACGCCGATGCCGATGGCGTCCTCGCCCATGAAGCGCATGCGCGGGGCCGGTGGGTCGGAGAAGCCGCGGTGCACCTCGGCCACGTCGCCAAGCCGGAAGGTGCGGTCGCCCACGCGGATCGGGAAGTCGCGGATGGCATCGACGGATTCGAACTTGCCGTCCACGCGCAGCGGCACGCGGCTGCTGCCGGTTTCGAAGAAGCCCGCCGGCGCCATGGCGTTCTGCTGGTCCAGCGCCTGCTTCACCGCCGCGGCCGGCACGCCGAGCGTGGCCAGCTTGGTGTTGGACAGCTCGACCCAGATCTTTTCGTCCTGCACGCCGAACAGCTCGATCTTGCCGACGTCGGGCACGTCCTGGAGCGCCAGCTGCACGCGCTCGGCGTAGTCCTTGAGCACCGCGTAGTCGAAGCCCTCGCCGGTGAGCGCATAGATGTTGCCGAAGGTGTCGCCGAACTCGTCGTTGAAGAACGGGCCGATGACGTCGGCCGGCAGCAGCGGCCGCAGGTCGCCGACCTTCTTGCGCACCTGGTACCAGAGCGGCCCGATCTCGGCCGAGCGCAT
This sequence comes from Novilysobacter selenitireducens, assembly GCF_020026895.1. Taxonomy (GTDB): domain Bacteria; phylum Pseudomonadota; class Gammaproteobacteria; order Xanthomonadales; family Xanthomonadaceae; genus Lysobacter_C; species Lysobacter_C selenitireducens. The sequence goes on along the minus strand of NZ_JAINZW010000008.1, from coordinate 61,455 downwards.
CGAATCGCGCGCGGCGAAGATCACCTGCGACTCGCCCGGCCGCGAGTACGAGCGGATGAACTCGTACTCGCCGGTTTCCATCAGCTTCTTCTCGATGCGCTCGGTGACCTGGCGCGAGACCTCTTCGGCCGTGGCGCCGGGCCAGCGCGTCTGGATCACCATCACCTTGAAGGTGAATGCCGGGTCCTCGCTACGGCCGAGGTTGAGGTACGACAACGTGCCGGCCAGTGCCAGCACCAGCATTGCGTAGACCACCAGGCTGCGGTGGCGCAGGGCCCACTCGGAAAGATTGAAGCGCATGGGAACGGCCTGCGGTCAGGGGCGCACGGGGCGGTTGTCGCGATCCACCGGCGCGACCTTCTGGCCGGCGCGCAACAGGTGTCCGCCGGCGGTCACCACCCAGTCGGTTGCGGCAAGGCCGTCCGTGACGACCACGCGATCGGCGCCATAGGGACCGATGCGCACGGGGCGCAACTGGAGCGTGGCGTCCTTTGCGTCGACCACGAACACCGATGCAGTGCCGCCCTCGCGCACCAGCGCCGACAGAGGCACGCTGAGGCGGCCATTGCCGGCGCCGGCGAGGAACACGCGCGCGCTCTGGCCCAGGTCCAGGGCCTCGGGCGGTGCATCGACGGTGGCGCGCGCGGCGAACGTGCGCGATGCCGGGTCGGCGGCGGGCGCGATCTCGCGGATACGTCCCGGCAGGCGCCTGGCCTCGTCGGACCACAGCGACACCTGCACGGGGTCGCCCACGTTGATTTCCTCGATGGCGCCCTCGGGCACGGCGAACAGCACCTCGCGCGGGCCGTCCGCGGCCAGCGTGAAAACTGCCTGCCCGGCAGCCACCACCTGCCCGGCCTCTGCCTGGCGGGCGGCGATGACGCCATCGGCGGGTGCGGTCAGCCGGGTGTACGCGGCCTGGTTGCGGGCAACGTCGAGGTTGGCGCGCGCCGCGTTGACCTGGCCCTGCGCGGCCATGGCTGCGGCGTTCTGCGCATCGATGGTGGAGCGGCTGACGAGCTGCCCCTCGCCCAGTTGCGCATAGCGGGCCTGGTCGGCGCGGGCGCGGCCCAGCTCGGCTTCGGCCGCGGCCAGTTGCGCCTGCGCCGCGCGCGACTGCGCCTGCAGGTCGCCCGGATCCAGCCGTGCCAGCACATCGCCCGCGCGGACGCGGTCGCCGACGTCCACAGACCGCTCCACCAGCTTCCCTCCGACACGGAACGACAGCGCGCTTTCCTCGCGCGCACGCACGTCACCTGCGAATGCGGTAGCAGCCGCGGTCGCCGGTTGCGGTCGGGCGACCAGCACCGGCCGCACCTGCTCCGGGGCGGCGTCGCCACCCGTGCAGGCCGCGAGCAGGGCCAACGTGAGCAGGGGCATCAGGAGCAGGCCCGGCCGACGGGGGGCAAGGCGAAGGGCGGAGCGCATGGGGGCAGCCTCAGCGGCAATTAATGGACCGTCCGGTACTGTATAAATATCAAACCGATTAGTCTAGTATTCAGCCATGCCTGTATCGATGAAACGCGAAGGCGGCACCAAATCCGCCGGCCCCGGACGCCCCAAGGATCTGGCCAAGCGGGCCGCCATCCTGGACGCCGCCAAGCGCATGTTCACCCAGCACGGGTTCGAGGGCGCCAGCATGGACCAGATCGCCTCCGAAGCCGGCGTCTCCAAGCTCACCGTCTACAGCCACTTCGGCGACAAGGACAGCCTGTTCGTCGCCGCCGTGCGCGCCTACTGCGAGCAGCAGTTGCCGTCCTCACTGTTCCAGACCGAAGAGCCGGGCATGCCGCTGCGCGAGCGGCTGCTGGCGATCGCACGCGCGTTCTACGCCATGATCAGCAATCCGGAAGCCGTGGCCGGCCACCGCGTGCTGTGCTCGCCCCAGCTGTCGGAATCGCCACTGCCGCGGATGTTCTGGGAGGCCGGTCCGCAGCGGGTGCAGGACGAGTTCGCGGCGCTGCTGCGCCGGCGCATCGCCGCCGGCGAGCTCGAGATCCCAGACGTGGCGCGCGCCTCCGCGCAGTTCTTCACCCTGCTCAAGGGCGAGCCGCACGCGCAGCTGGTGTTCGGCTGCAACGCACTGTGCCAGCACGATCTGGAGTCACATCTGGAGGCTTCGGTGGATCTGTTCCTTCGTGGATATGGCACTTCGCGCCGACGCTGAGGCCCGTGTGATGCCGTCCGACCCGGTGACTTCCGGCACTCAGTCGGGCCCGCTACCCACGGCGATCCTGTGCGCGCCGGCCGCCATGGCCGCCGGTACAATGCGCGGCTTGCCCGTGAGAGCTTGAAATGACGACGATGGACTACGCCAAGGCCCGAGAACTGATGGTGGAACAGCAGGTGCGTCCCTGGGACGTGCTGGACATGCGCGTGCTCGAGACGCTGTCCAACCTGCCGCGCGAAGCCTTCGTGCAGGACCAGCACCGCAGCCTGGCCTACGCCGACCTGGCGCTGCCCTTGGGGCATGGCGAGTCGATGATGAAGCCCGTCGTGGAGGGCCGCACGCTGCAGTCGCTGGCACTGGAGCCGACCGAGGACGTGCTCGAGATCGGTACCGGCAGCGGCTTCCTGTCCGCGTGCCTGGGCCGCCTGGCGCGCAACGTGGTCAGCCTCGAAATCCACGCCGACCTGGCCGACGCGGCGCGGGCGCGCCTGCAGCGCCAGCAGGTCGGCAATGTCGAAGTGGTCACCGCCGATGCCTTCGGCTGGGACACGACGCGCCGCTTCGATGCGATCTGCGTTACCGGCGCGACCGCCGATATCCCGCAGTCCTTCATGACGTGGCTGCGCCCGGGTGGCCGCATGTTCGTGGTCCATGGCCGCTCGCCGGCGATGGATGCGGCCATCGTGCACGCCCCCGCCGAGCGCAACGACGTCAACGCCGGCCGCATCCAATCGTTGTTCGAAACCGACCTCCCCTACCTCGTCGGGGCCGCGCCGCGGCCCAGCTTCGTGCTCTGACCGGCCGCGTCGGACCCGACCATCGGGCCGGACATGGCGACCCCGCGAGTCCCCGCAGCGCCGCACCGGAGGGTGCGGTTGTTCAAAAAAGGAAACCGCATGACCCGCCCCAGTTTGCTCCGCCGCCCCGTCGTCCTCGCCCTCGCAATCGCCCTGCTGCCCGCCGCCGCGTCGGCCGAAGACCTGCTGCAGACCTACGAACTGGCGCGCCAGGGTGACCCGCAGCTGTCGGCCGCCGAATCCAACCGCCTCGCCATCCGCGAAGGCTCCGTGCAGGCCCGCGCCGCGATGCTGCCGCAGATCGGCGGCAGCGCCTCGCTGTCACGCAACCGCACCGACAGCGACGGGATCCAGGCGTTCGGCACCACGCTGGTTCCGGACGATGGCAGCAACGATTCGACCACGCGCCAGTTTGGCGTCCGCCTGGACCAGATGGTGTTCGACCTGGGCAACTTCACGCGCCTGAAGAGCCGCAATGCCCTGAGCCGATCCAGTGACTTCCAGCTCGAGTCGGCCAATGACTCGCTGGTCACCCGCACCTCGGCCGCGTACTTCACGGTCCTGGTCGCACTGGAAACGCTGGCCGCCGCCGAGGCCGCGGAAACCGCGTTGCAGAAGCAGTTCGACTTCGCCTCCAAGCGACTCGAGGTCGGGCTGGCCCCGATCACCGACGTGCACGAGGCCCGGGCCACCTACGACAGCGCGCGTGCCAACACGATCCTCCGCCGCAACGAGGTGGAGGACGCCTACCAGGCATTGGCGGAGATCACCGGCCAGCCGGTCCGCGACCTCCAGGGCCTGCCCGAGGACTTCCAGCCGGTGTTGCCCGCAAGCGAAGGTGTCGACGAGTGGGTGCAGATGGCGATCGACAACAATCCGGCGCTGCAGGCCAAGGCCTACCAGTTGCAGTCGGCCGAGGCCGACATCCAGACGGCGCGGTCGGGCCACTGGCCGACGATCTACCTGGGCGGAAACTACGGTGATACCAACACCGACGGGTCCACGACGGACAACATCGAGGACATCACCCGCAACTTCGAGAGCAACAGCCAGTCGCGCAGCATTGGCGTGACGCTGAACGTGCCGATCTTCTCTGGCGGCGCGACGCAGTCGGGCGTGCGGCAGGCCATCGCCCTGCGCGACGTCACGCAGGATGAACTCGTCCAGCAGCGCCGCGCGCTGGAGCGCAACACGCGCAACGCCTACCAGGCGCTGGTGGCCGGCATCAGCGAGATCGAGGCGCGCCGGCTCGCGCTGTTCTCGGCACGCAGCGCGCTGGATGCCTCGCAGGTCGGCCTGGAAGTGGGCACCCGCACCGTGCTCGACGTGCTGACCAACCAGCAGAACCTGTTCACCGCCCAGCAGGCGCTGGCGCAAGCGCGCTACAACTACCTGCAGAACCTCCTGCTGCTGCAGCAGGCGGCGGGCACCCTGGACATCGAGGACGTACAGGCGGTCAATCGCCTGCTGACGGTCGACACGGAGGCCCAGGTGCAGTCCGACATGGTGCGCTGAGCACTTCAACCTGCCTGGTTCGAAACGCTCCCGGTCGCACGGCCGGGAGCGTTTTTCGTTTCAGGGACAGGGCGCGGTTCACCGCGCGGGAAGCACCGGCTGCAGCAGCGCCAGCGTCTGCGCGAGCGCGCCACGGCCGGTTTCCACCAGCGCGCGGCCGGACTCGGACATGCGATGACGGGCCTCGCTGTCGTCCAGCAGGGCCAGCACCGTTTCGGCAACGGCCTCGGTGTCCTCGCAGATCCGTAGCGCATCGGCATCGCGCAGGCGCTGGGCGATTTCGCTGAAGTTGTGCAGGTGCGGCCCCGTGACGATGGCTGAGCCGGTCGCGGCCGGTTCCAGCAGGTTGTGCCCACCGATCGGCTGCAGGCTGCCGCCCACGAAGGCCACCTGCGCGCAGGCGAAGAAGCTCATCAGCTCGCCCAGCGTGTCGATCACGAATACACCGTCGCCACGCGAGGGCCAGCGCGCACGCGAGCGCGTCGATACCTGCCAGCCGGCCGCGCGCGCATGCTCGGCCGCGCTGCGGAAGCGCTCGGGATGGCGCGGTGCCCACAGCATCAGCGCGTCGGGATGGCGTGCGCGCACGCGCCGGTGGATGGCAATGGCGGCCGCCTCCTCGTCCTCGTGGGTGCTGGCGGCAATCCACACGGGGCGGTCATGGCCGGCGCTGCGGCGGAACTCCTCGACGAAGGCATCCAGCCCCACGGGCACCAGCACGTCGTACTTCAGGTTGCCGACGTCCACGACCTGCGCGGGGTCGGCCCCGAGCCGCACGAAGCGCATGGCGTCGGCCATCGACTGCGCCGCCACCGTGCGCACGGTGCGCAAGGCGCGACCTACCAGCGGCGCGAGCACGCGGTACCCCCGCAGCGAACGCTCCGACAGCCGCGCATTGAGGATGAACACCGGCACGCCGCGGTCGCGGCAACCGAACAGCAGGTTCGGCCACAACTCGGTTTCCATGATGAGCGCCGCGTGGGGCCGGAAGTGCGCGAGGAAACGTCCCACCGCGCCCGGCATGTCATAGGGCAGGTAGACGTGGTCGATCTCGTGGCCCCAGAGCGCGCGCACGCGCTCCGAGCCGGTCGGGGTGATCGTCGTCACCAGCAACCGCAGGTCCGGCCTCCCGCGCCGCAGCGCATTGACCACCGGCACAGCGGCGTTGACCTCGCCCACGGACACCGCGTGCAGCCACAGCGTGCGCTGCGTAGGCGGCGACCGGTACCGCGCGTAGCGTTCCGACCAGCGTTGCAGGTACGCAGGCAGCCGGAAGCCACGCCAGATGAGGTGGTAGACCGTCACCGGGGCCAGCAGGTAGAGCGCGAGGGAATACGCGATGCGCAGCAGGCGCTCGATCGGGTCGGTCCGCATGGCGGCAAGGATAGCGGGCGCATGGGCGCGGGACTCACGCAGCATCCACGATGCCCTCTGTCCAGCGCTCCCGAGCCGCCCGTTCGCCGGTGTCGCGCCGACCGCGCATGCAACACGGCTGCCCCCTGAGTCGTTCCCATCCCGGCTGCGTACCGGGTGGAAACCAGCGCTTCGCTAGAATTGCCACCATGTCATCCGCGCCTGCCGCTTCTCCCACGCCGCCGAAAGGGCCCCGCCATTGGCCGACGTGGCTGGCAGTGGGCGTGATGGTCCTGGCCGGCCGGCTGCCGTGGCCGCTGCAGCGTGGGCTCGGTCGTGCGCTGGGCGCGCTCGCCTACCGCCTCGTACCGCAGCGCCGCCACGCGGCCGAAACCAACCTCGCCTTGTGCTTCGCGGACATGGATGCCCGATCACGCGAGGCCCTCGTACGTGCGAGCTTCCGCGACCTGGGTGTCGGCCTGTTCGAGTTCGCGCGCGCCTGGTGGGGCGACGTCGCGCCCATGCGCCGCACCGTCCGCATCGAGGGGCTGGAGCCGATCCAGGCGCTGCATGCCCAGGGACGGGGTGTGCTGCTGGTGTCGGGCCACTTCATGACGCTGGAGATGTGCGGGCGACTTATGTGCGACCACCTGCCGTTGGCCGGCATGTACCGCCGCTACCGCAGCCCGGTGATGGAGTGGGCCGTGCGGCGTGGCCGCGCCCGGTATGCGGCGGCGATGTTCGGCAACGACGAGCTGCGCCCGGCGATGCGCCACCTCAAGCAGGGCGGCATCCTGTGGTACGCACCCGACCAGGACATGCGCGGCAAGGACACGGTGTTCGCGCCGTTCTTCGGCGTGCCGGCCGCGACGATCACCGCCACCCACCAGTTCGCGCGGCTGACCGGTTGCGCGGTGGTGCCGTTCTTCCACCGGCGCGAGGGCGCGGACTACGTGCTGCGGCTGGGCGCTCCGCTGGAGGACTTCCCGTCGAAGGACGCACTGGCCGACAGCACACGCGTCAACGCCGCGATCGAGGCGATGGTGCTGGAAGCCCCCAGCCAGTACCTGTGGATCCACCGGCGCTTCAAGCGGCGACCGGAGGGGGAAACGAAGCCGTACTAGGGGACCCGGGACTTCAGGCCGGGGGCTGGCTCGGCGCGACGGCTAGTCCCTGGCCGCTGTCGGCTGCGCCAGCAGGCTGCCCGCGTAGAGCGCCGCCAGCAGCAGCGTCAGCCCGCCCCAGAACGTCGAGTAGAACGCCAGGTGGGTGTTGAGCGGGAACACCGTGACCGCCAGCGCCAGCATCGCCGGGCGCGCGTGCTCGCGCGAGGCGGCATCGGCGAAGCGCCACGCCCGCCACGCCATCGCCGCACCGGCCAGCCACAGCAGCAGTCCGAACACGCCGGTTTCGCTCAACACCTCCAGCACGATCTGGTGCGCATGCAACGCCGGCCCATCGCCCCACGCGGCCACTTCGCCGGGCTCGGGATCGCAGGCGGGAAACGCCTCACGGAAGCCGCGTGCGCCGACGCCATTCACCGGGTGCTCGCGCACCATGCACGTGGCCGCGCCCCAGATGCGGGACCGTCCCGACAGCGCCATGTCGACGCCGGCCTCGTCGGCCTGCAGCACGTGCGTGGTGCGGACGATGCGCTCGCGCACCTGCGGCGAGGCCGCGGTCAACACGGCCAGCGCGATTGCACCAAAGGCGAAGACACCCAGCAGCTTGCGCCAGCCGAGCAGGCCCCAGCCCGAAAACAGGATGACGAGGCCGTAGGTGATCCACGACGCCCGCGACCCGGCCAGCAGGATCACCAGGCCGACGGCCGCGGCGGCCACCAGCCAGCCGGTGGTGCCGAACCGGCGCCCCGCCGCGAACAGCAGGAACGGCGACAGGCTGGCCAGCACCAGTCCGAGCTTGAGGTTGCACGGGCCCAGGATGCCGCTGAGGCGGTCTACGCTGGCGACTTCCTCGGCCGTGCACATGCCGTGGCCGCTGATCAGTTGCTTGATCGCGTCGATGCCGAAGAACAGCGGACTGGTGCCGATGATGACCTGCGCCAGCGCATCCACGGTCCAGACCGCCATGATCACGGCCAGGCCCCCGAAGGTGGTGCGCCGGCCGCGGTCGTTGGCCACCGCGGACGCCGCCAGCCACAGGAACGGCAGGTAGCGCAGGTCGACCGCCGCCTCGCGCAGCGCGCGGCCCACGTCGACCGAATCGAATGCCGATACCAGCTCCGGCAGCCAGTAGGCGAAGAACAGCACGCTGCTCAAGGCCCAGGCCTGGTGGCTGAGCAGTTGCACGCCGCCGCGGAAGCGCGAAGCGACCAGCTGGTAGATCGCCACCAGCGCGCCCAGCACCAGCAGCGCTTCGGCGTAGCCCGGCGCGGGCCACAGCGCGACGTGGGTCAGGATCCAGGCGGGCGCCCAGCGCCAGCCGGTGGCGACGGAGCGACCCGACGGGGCGAGATCAGCCGCGGGGGCGGTCGAGGAGTTCGGCATAGACGGCAAGGGTAGCGTCCTGCATCGACTGCAGGGTGTAGGGGATCGAGGACGGCAGCGCGGGTGGATCGGTCAGCAGCGCGACGGCCGTCGTTGCCAGCGCCTCGGCGTCGAAGGCAGGCACCGCACCCGACGGCTGCAGTTGCTCCAGCAGTTCGCCGACACCGCCGTGCGCCCAGCCGAGCACGGGCCGGCCCACCGACAGCGCTTCCACGACGGTGCGGCCGAAGGCCTCGGGCTTGCGCGAGAGCTGCAGGACGAGGTCGCTCGCCGCGTAGGCGCGGGCAATCGCGTCGGTCGGCGCGGTGAACGCGATCGCATCCGCCACGCCCAGCGCATCGGCTTCGCGCTCAAGCTCGGCGATGTAGGCTTCGCGCCCGCGTTCGCGCGCGCCCGGCAGCCACAGGCGCGCATCCACGCCGCTGCCGCGGACGGCGGCCAGCAGCGCCAATGCATCGGCGTGCCCCTTGAGGCGGGTGCCGCGGCCGGGCAGCACCAGCAGCGGCCCCTCGCCGCCCAGCGCCCGGTGCAGCGCCGCTGCCCATGCACGCGCATCGGCGTCGGGTCGCGGTGCGCGCGGGAAGTCGGCCGGGTCGATGCCGCGCGGGATGACGCGCAACCGCGCCGGGTCGGTCTTGGGGTAATGCCGCAGCACGTAGTCGCGCACGGTGCCGGAGACGCAGATGACGCGCTCGCCGCGCGTCATCACCGCGCTGTAGCGCGAGGGCGAATTGAGCCCGTGCACGGTCGTGACCAGGCGAGGCCGCGCGGCTGCGTCCATGCCCGCGATGGCGCGTAGTCCCATCCACGCCGGCAGGCGCGAGCGCGCGTGCACCAGGTCGACGCGCTCGCGCTGCAACAGCGCGCGCAGCGGGCGGACGTGGCGAAGGGTCAGCAGCGACTTGCGGCCGATATCGAGGGTGACGTGTTCGGCGCCGATCGCGAGCAGGCGCGGCACGAGGCGGCCGCCGGCGGAGACGACGATGGCGCGATGGCCGGCTGCGACCAGCGTCTGGGCGATTTCCAGGGTCGAGCGCTCGACTCCGCCGGATTCCAGCGCGGGCAGCAGTTGTACGACGGTGCGTCGCACGCCGGCGATGCCGGCCGGACGCTGGGGCATCGGTTCACCCGGCCCCGGGTGGGTCACGGCCGCCACCGGGCCGCGGCCTGGCTCAGTCCTCGAGCACGAAGTGCGCGCCGCAGTACGGGCACTGGCACTCACGCTCGGCTTCGATCGGCAGGTACACCCGCGGGTGCGAGTTCCACAGCGCCATGGACGGCAGCGGGCAGCTCAGCGGCAGGTCCGCACGGGTGACGGTGTAACGGCGCTCGGCGTTGGCCTGAGTCGGATGGTCGTGGGCGGCGGTCATGGCGGTCGTGTCTCGCGGGGGCCGCAGTCTACCAGCCGGCCCTGCGCGGCGGCCGGCTCAGGCCGGCAGGTCGAACACCAGCGCCACCGCCTGCCCGGCGCCGGTGGCCGACAGCGCAAGCTCGCCCGCCTCGTCGACCAGCCCAAGGGCATCACCGGTCCCCAATGCATGCCCGTTGACCGACAGGTCGCCAGCCACGACCTGCACCCAGTAGCGCCGGCCGGCCTGCAGCGGTCGTCCGATCGCCTCGCCCTCGTCGAGCCGGGCCTCGAACACCCGCGCGTCCTGCCGGATCGCCAGGCTGTCGTCGTGCCCGTCGGGCGAGGCCATCAGCGTCCACGCGCCGCCGCCGTCGCTGGCCGCCCGCTGTGCGTACGCCGGTGGTGCGTTGACGCGGTCGGGTTGCAGCCAGATCTGCAGGAAGTGCACCGGCTGCTGGTCGGAGGCGTTGAACTCGCTGTGCTCCACGCCGTGGCCGGCGCTCATCCACTGCAGTTCGCCCGGGCCGATGACGCCGCCCCCGCCGGTGCTGTCGCGGTGCGCCAGTCCGCCGGAGACCACGTAGCTGAGGATTTCCATGTTGGCGTGACGGTGCGGGGCGAATCCGCCACCGCCCGCCACCCGGTCCTCGTTGATCACGCGCAGCACGCCGAAGCCCATCCACGCCGGGTCGTAGTAATGCCCGAAGGAGAACGTGTGGTGGCTGTCCAGCCAGTCGGTCCGGACATGGCCGCGTTCGGCGGCCGGGCGGTGGACGATCATCGCGTTGCGCTCCGGTTATTCGGCAGCGTCGGGCTTGGGCACCACCGCCTCGGTGGTGATGCGGATCTGCACCTCGTCGCTGACGTTGGGCGCGTACAGGCCCAGGCCGAAGTCGGTGCGCTTGACGGTGGTGGTCGCGTCGAAACCGGCCGCCGGGCGCTTGGCCATCGGCTGCTCGCCGACCTTGTTGATCGTGGTGTCGAGCACGACTTCCTTGGTGACACCGCGGATCGTCAGGTCGCCGATCACGCGCAACTTGCCCTCTCCCGCCGCCTCCACGCGCGTGCTCTTGAACGTCACCTGCGGGTGGTTGGCGGCGTCGAAGAAGTCGTCGCTGCGCAGGTGCTCGTTGAACGCCGGCACGTGGGCCTCCAGCCCGCTCAGCGGCAGAGTGACCTCCACCGAGGACTGGCCGACATTGTCCGGGTCGTAGGTGATCGCGCCTTCCACGTCGCCAAAATGCGCGATCGGGTTGGAGAAGCCGAAATGGCTCCACTGCGCGGTGACTTCGGTGTGGTTGGGGTCGATCTTGTACGTCACCGGCGCGGCGGCCAGCGGTGCGGCGAAGGCGGTCAGCAGTGCGGCGGTCAGGAGCAGGCGCTTCATGTCGGATCTCCGTGCGGGGGTGGCGTCAGGACGGCTGCGGCATCACTCGATGCGCGCGGCCTCGTCGAAGGACAGGCGCGGCGAGCGCGGGAACAGCTTGGACGTGTCGCCGTGGCCCAGGTTGATCAGGAAGTTGGACTTGATGGCGGTGCCGGCGAAGAACGCCTCGTCGACCTTGGCGTTGTTGAAGCCCGACATCGGGCCGGTGTCCAGGCCCAGCGCGCGCGCGGCCAGGATCACGTACGCGCCCTGAAGGCTGCCGTTGCGGAACGCGGCCTCGCGGCGGCCTTCGCGCGGGCCCTCGAACCAGCTCTTGGCATCGGTGTGCGGGAACAGGTACGGCAGCTTCTCGTGGAAGTCCTCGTCGTGGGCGACGATCACCGTGACCGGCGCGGCCATGGTCTTGGCGCGGTTGCCCTCGTCCAGCGCCGGCTCCAGCTTCGCCTTCGCCTCGGGCGACTTCACGAACACCAGCCGCGCCGGTGTCATGTTGGCGCTGGTCGGGCCCCACTTGGCCAGGTCGTACAGCTGCCGCAGGGTGTCGTCGCTGACTTCGCCGCCCAGCTCGTTGTGGGTGCGGGCGGTGCGGAAGATCTGGTCGAGCGAGGCGTCGGGCAGCGGCTTGGACATGCGGTTCTCCTGGTGCGTAGCGGTGCAGCGTCGGTGCCCGGATGTGCAGGTATGCGGGGGCAACGCCGGGGCCGGTCAGTGTAAAGTCTTGCCCGCAGCGCAACAGACGGCACCTTCGGAACGGATTGAACACACCCATGCAACAACGATCGCCCGCGACCTGGACGCTCACCGACGGCAACGCCGGCAACGTGCGGCAGGCCGAGGCGCTCGCCCGGGCGCTCGGCCTGGACGCGCGCGCATGGGCCCTGGAGGCACGCGCGCCCTGGGCCTGGTGGGCGCCGCGGCGGTTTCCGGGCGACGCGGCCGCGTTCGGCCCTGAGTTCCAGCGCGCAATGGCCGAGCCGCCGCAACTGGCAATCGGCTGCGGCCGGCGCGCGGCGCTCGCGACGCGCCTGCTCGGCGCCCGCGGCGTGCGCACGGTGCAGATCCTCGCGCCGCGCACCGCGCCGCGGCACTGGGACCTGGTGGTCGCGCCGGAGCACGACGGACTGGATGGCGCCAACGTCATCCGCACCCTGGGCAGCCTCAATCCGGTCGATGACGCGTGGCTGGCGGCGGCGCGCCGCGAGTTCGCCGCGTTGGGCGAGTTCCCGGGACCCCGCACCGCCCTGCTGCTGGGCGGCCACAGCCGGCATTCCAATTTCGACAGCGCACTGCTGGGCCAGGCCGCGGCCCGCATCGGCGCGGCGGTCGCGCGCGAAGGCGGCAGCGTGCTGGCGACGGCCTCGCGCCGCACGCCCGCCACCGCCCGGACCCACCTGCGCGAGCGTTTCCTGGGCATCCCCGGCGTGGTCTGGACCGGCATCGAGCCCGGCCCCAATCCCTACCCGGGCCTGCTGGCATGGGCCGACCGCATCGTCTGCACCGCCGACTCGGTCAACATGCTGTCGGAAGCCTGCGCGACCGAAGTTCCCGTGTTCGTCGCCGGCACCGAGGGCCTGCACGGCCGGCCGCGCCGCTTCCTCGACAGCCTGCTGGGCAGCGGCCGCGTGCGCCTGTTGGACGATGCGCTGGCCGACTGGCCGGTGACGCCCCTGCGCGAGACGGCGCGCGTGGCGGCCGAGGTGCGGGCGCGCTTGGAGTTCTAAGACGGCGGGGACTGGGACATGCCGCGTACCTTGGCGCGGCGGTGTAACACGCAAGCGGATCCTCCACGTCGTTCCGGATTACAAACGGCGAGGCGCGTAGCGTCTTGCCGCTCGCGTTCCTAGCGGCCTATTCCCCGCGCGCCGCAGCCGAGAAATCCAGCTCGTGGCGTCGCGCGACATCACGGATCGCGGCGCGCGCAGCTTCAATGCCGTCGTCCAGCGGCACGCGTCGCGAGCGGCGGTCGAGCGTGCATTCCAGCCCTCGGGCCAGCAGCGTCGCATGCGCTTCGCGCAACCGGTCGGCGTCGGCTGCGCCAACCACCCCCTCTGATTCCGCGGCATCGATCAGCACAGGTGTCGCACGCGGTCCCAGCAGCGCCGGCCGCGCGGCGGCATAGCCCAGCACGAGCGCCTGCAGCAGGAACTCCAGGTCCACCAGCCCGCCCTCGCCCTGCTTCAGGTCGAAGCCGCCCGCATCGCTGCGGTCGAGCTCGGCGCGCATGCGCGCACGCATGTGCACGATGTCGGCGCGCAGTGCCTCCGCGTCGCGCGTGCGCGCCAATGTCTCGCCGCGCACGCGTTCGAAGGCCTCGCACAGATCCGCATCGCCGCCCACGCAGCGCGCGCGCACCAGCGCCTGGTGCTCCCATGTCCACGCACGATGCGCCTGGTAGTCGGCGTAGCTGGACAGGCTGGACACCAGCAGCCCGCCGGCACCGTCGGGCCGCAGGCGCACGTCGACCTCGAACAGGTGGCCGGCACCGGTCGGCGTGTCCAGCAGCGCGACGATCTTCTGCGCCAGCCGCACGAACCAGCGCGACGCGTCCAGCGGACGCGCGCCGTCGGACATCGCCTCAGCCGGTGCGTCGTAGAGGAACACCAGGTCGAGGTCCGAGCCGAACCCCAGTTCCTCCCCGCCCAGGCTGCCGTAGCCGATCACCGCGAAGCGCGCGCCCGGCACGCGGCCGTGGCGCGTGGCGATCTCGCGCTCGGCCAACGCCAGCACGCGCCGCACCACGCCGTCGGCGAGCCAGGCCAGCTGGCGCGCGCTGTCGGCCGCGCCCTGGCGGCCGTCGCGCAGCGCCATCGCGATGCGGAAACCCAACGCCTGGCGCAGTTCGTTCAGTGCCTGCAACGTGGCTTCGGTATCGGTGCCGAAGGCGTTGTCCGGATCGACCCCTGCACACAGCCCCAGCAGTTCCGTGCGATCGGGCAGCGGGCCGGAGACGCGCACGTCGAGCAGTTCGTCCAGCAACAGCGGATAGGCGGCCAGGCGCTCGGCCAGCAACGCGCTGTGTTCGACCACGTCCACCAGCCGCGCCAGCGCCGCCGGTTCTTCGTCCAGCAATGCCAGGTAGGCGCTGCGGCGCAGGATGTTGTGCAGCATCGCCAGCAGCCGGCGCAGCGCCAGCATCGGCTCGCCCGACGATGCCGCACCGTGCAGCAACGCCGGCAGCACGCGGTCCAACCGCGCGCGCGTGGCGTCGGACAGGCCGGCCACGCTCGGACGCCGCGCGAAGTCGCGCAGCACGGCGTCGGCCGACTCGGCATCCTCGAACCCCGCCTCGCCCAGCACGTCGCCACTGCCCGCCTCGGGCAACGCACGCCAGTACGCGGCCAGCGAATCGGGGGCGTCGTGTTTGCGGCGCGGTGCCAGCAACGCGGCGAACTCCTCCGCCACCACTGCGCGCTGCGCGTCCAGCGCGGCCAACAGCGCCGGCCAATCCTCGTAGCCCAGCCCGCGGGCGATGCGCTGGCGGTCAAGCGGGTCCTCCGGCAGTGCATGCACCTGCGCGTCGCGCAACATCTGCAGGCGGTTTTCCAGGCGACGCAGGAAGCCGTACGCGGTGCGGAGCGCATCCCCGGCCGCCGGCTCGATCTGGTTGGCCTCCACCAACGCGTCCAGCGCGGCCATCAACTGGCGGCCGCGAAGCTCGGGTTCGCGTCCGCCACGGATCAACTGCAACGCCTGCACGAGGAACTCGATCTCGCGGATGCCGCCGGGCCCGCGCTTGATGTCGTCGGCCAGTTCCTTGCGCGCGACCTCGGCGGCGATCGAGGCCTTCATCGCGCGCAGGCCGTCGAGTGCGCCGAAGTCCAGGTAGCGCCGGTAGACGAAGGGGCGCAGCGACTCCAGGAACCGCTCACCGGCCTCGATGTCGCCCGCCACCGGCCGCGCCTTCTGCCACGCGTAGCGTTCCCAGTCGCGACCTTCGTGCTGGAAGTACTGCTCCATCGCCGGGAACGACCACGCCACGCGGCCGGCAGTGCCGTACGGCCGCAGGCGCAGGTCGACGCGATGGCAGAAGCCGTCGGCGGTGACCTCGTCCAGCATTCGCCCCAGTTGCTGGGCGAGGCGGGTGAAGTAGGTCTCCGCGTCCAGCGGGCGCGGCCCATCGGACGTGCCGCCGGCTTCGTAGCCATGGACCAGGTCGATGTCGGAACTGAAGTTCAGCGCTTCGCCGCCGAGCTTGCCCAGCCCGAACACCACCAGCCGTTGCGCGTGGCCATCTGCATCGCGCACCACGCCGTGGCGCTGCGCGAAGTCGCGTTCCAGTGCGTCCAGCGCCAGTAGCAGGCAGCAGTCGGCCAGGCGCGTGCTGCCGGCCAGCGTGTCGCCGACCGTGTCCAGGCCCAGCACGTCGCGCCACACCAGCCGCGCGGACTCGGCGGTGCGGTAGCGCCGCAACTGCGCCATCCACCGGTCGCGCTCGCCGGCCTGCAGGACCGGTGGGGCAATCGGCGCACTGCAGTCGTCAAGGAAGGTCGCCAGCAACGACGGCTGTCGCACCAGCGTGTCGATGGCGAAGTCACTCGCGACGGCGACTTGCGCGATCTGGGCGGAGTAATCGTTGGCGTCGACGTCGGGCGGGAACGCGTCCGCGGCACGCAGGCGTTCCATCGCGCGGGCGGTCAGGTCATCGAGCGATTTCTGCATCCGCCGATGATGGCATGGGCCAGACGGCAGAACGCCCGCCACCGGGGCGGGCGCCTGCACGGGCCGTGGCGATCCTTCGCCGCCGGCCGTTCCGGAGTCGATACCGGTTACAGCGACTGGTCGGCGTTGACGCGGCCGCGGCCCGAGAACGCGTCGATGCCACGCGGACCAATGTCATCCGCACCGCGACGCAGCGCATCCTCGACCTGCGCCGGCGGCATCTCGCCCCCGTTCGCGCCGATGATCAACGCCGCCACACCCGAAACGTGCGGGGCCGCCATGCTGGTGCCACCGGCCCAGCTGAAGAGGCCACCGTTGTTGGACGGGCTGAACACCAGGTCGAACACCCAGCACGGGCGTACCAGGCCGGCCACCGCGCAGTTCTCGTTACCCGGATACATGGTGTCGCCACCCGGGCCTGCGATGTGCACCATGCGGCGCCCATAGCTGGTGTAGCTGGTCGCGATGTCGAGGTCGGTGGTGGGATCGACGGCCCAACCGATGGGCGCGGTCGCCGCGACTGCAAAGACGCCATACACCTGCGCCGGGAATCCCATCAGGCGGCTGCCGTCGGGCGCCGTGGCCGTGTCGTAGTCGATGGCGTCGTTGCCCGCCGACGCGATGACCGTCGTGTTCTGGCTGCGGGCGTACTGCACCGCACGCGTCACCGCGTGGACCAGCTCGTTGGTGTCCTGGTTCAGCGGCAGGCCGCCACGCACGCCCAGGCTCATGTTGATGACGTCGGCACCGGCGTCGGCCGCGTACGCGATACCGCTGATGATGCTGTCGAAGCTGCCGCTGCCCGTGAATGCCGACAGCACCTTTACCGAGAAGAACTTCGCCGACGGCGCCACGCCGATCGCGCCATAGGCGTTGTCAGCGGCCGCAACTGTACCGGCGACATGCGTACCGTGATTGAACCCGCCCGGCAGCTGGCACACGGTCTCGCCCGGGACGAACGACGCATTCAACGCAGCAAGATTGTTGGGAACCAGATCCGCCTGCTGGCACGCCAGGCCCGAATCAAGCACGGCCACGACCGCTCCTGCACCGCGATATCCGCGGTTCCAGGCCTCGACGGCGTCGATCGCGTCATGGCCCCACTGCAGGTCGAAGAAGAAGTCGTCATCGCCGCTGTTGGGCGGATTGGCGGCGAGTTCTTCCGCGCTGATGCTGACCGCCTCGGGGATATCGAACTGCAGCGAGATGTCCTTCACCGCCGAACGGATGCCCGGCACGCGCGCAGCGCGGCTGCCGAACCCGTCGTCGGCCTCCACGATCGCCACGCCGATCTGCGGGAAGCGCCGCAGCACCTGGCCACCGTTGGCTTCCATCTTCTGCGCCAGCGCCTGGTCGAACGCCAGGGCCTTGGCCTGGACCACATACGTAGCTGCCTGCGCACCGCCGGCCACCAACGCGGCCGCAATGCCTGTTGCGAGGACTAGAACCTTCATTGCTCTCTCTCCGGATAACAGTCGCGACTTGCGTCGCGGTTATCTCCCCCGGAGGCCGACGATAGCCCTCCCGCGGCGGGGCGCAAGGCACGTAATCGGCGCCGCGGAGCGGCCACCCATGGCGATGATCCACGACGAACGCGTGCTGCCAGGCACAATGGGCACGCGAGCGCGCAGGCCGGCCCAATGAAAAGGGCCGCCTTGCGGCGGCCCTCCGGACAGCTGCTGGAGATCGCTTCAGAACGCGACCGCCCTCGCCGCGTTCACCCGGCCCTGGCCCGAGGCATCGTCCTTGCCCGGCTTGCCGACATCATCGGCCGAGCGGCGCAGGATCGACTCCACCTGGGACGCCTTGATCCCCGGGTGCTTGCCATAGACCAGCGCAGCTACGCCCGACACATGCGGGGCGGCCATGCTGGTGCCGGCGTTCCAGCCGTAGAAGCTGGAACCGTTGCTGGCCTGCACGGTGCTGAAGACCAGGTCGAACACCCAGCACGCCTGCACCACCGGCCCGACCTGGCACGCTTCGTTGCCCGGATAGCGGCTGTCGCCGCCCGGGGCGCCAAAGTGGATCGCCGATTGCCCGTAGTTGCTGTAGCTGGCCTGCAGGTCGAGGTTGGTCGACGGATCGATGGCCCACGCCTCCGGGGCCAGAGCCGAGACCGTCAGCACGCCAGGCAACTGGCCCGGAAAGCTGATCACATCGGCGTCCTTGTCCAGGTCCCGCGCATCGTTGCCCGACGAGGCCACCACCAGCACGTCGTTGGCGTTGGCGTACTGGATGGCGCGCTTGGTGGCGTTGACCAGCTCCGCCACCGCGTTGGCACCCTGGCCACCGCGGGGCAGGCCGCCCTGGATGCCCAGGCTCATGTTGATCACGTTGGCGCCGTTGTCGACGGCCCAGACGATGCCCTGGATGATCCCCGAGAACGAGCCGCTACCGGTGGCCGCACTCAGGACCTTCACTCCGAGAAGCTTCGCCTGCGGCGCGACGCCGATAGTGCCGATCGCGTTGTCGCTGGCCAGGATGGTGCCGGCGACATGGGTGCCGTGCGAGCTGCCGGCCGTGTTGCAGAAGGTTTCGCCTGGCACGAACGACGCGCCGCCCACCAGGTTCGGAGCGATGTCGGCATGGCTGCAGTAGATGCCGCTGTCGAGCACTGCGACCGTCGCACCCTCGCCACGGAAGCCGGCGTTCCATGCGCCGGCCGCATCGACGGCCGCGTGGCCCCACTGCAGGTCGAAGAAGCGGTCGTCGTCGCCGGAGAATGGCGGGTTCATGAAGGCCTCGGCCGTGATCGGCGCGACCTCGGGTTCGGGCACGTGCCATTGCAGTTGCACGTCACGGGTCACCGACTGGATACCGGGGATCGCACCGGCCGCCGAGCCGAAGCCCTCGCCGCCTTCCACGATCGCCAGGCCCACCTGCGGCAGCTGGGCCGTGACGGTGCCACCTGCGGCGCGGATCCGCTCGAGCTGCGTCTTGCCCAGGCCGCTGCCATGGGTCGTCACCACGTAGGTCGCGGCCTGCGCCGTGGCTGCCGCACCCAGTCCGATCAGGGCCAGGCCGATGCTGGTGGCCAGAACACTCACATTCTTCATTGATCACTCCGTCAAGTTGAATGACGCGTGCGAACGCACGCACTCCCCCGGGCGGCCGCCCCTGCCCGATCGTTTGCCTGCAAAACCCCCGTACCTGCTCCCGAGGACCTGCCGGGTGGCGGTCCCCGTCCGGCGTTGCGCCGGACGGACCCTTCTTCTACACGCTCACTGCCGCGCGCGCCAATTCATTGACGTGCGCCGCTGAAGCATTCACGCCGGAAGTCCGTCGCGGTCGTCGTGCGTGCCTGGGGGCCTGGGCGTGCGATGCGGCTGGAACGCACCCGGCGCAATAAAAAAGGCCCGCCCCGGTCGAACCGGTAGCGGGCCCTGCTCCCTCCCCCACGTCGGGATGCGGGTCGATCGTGAAGGATTCGTTAGTGCCATTGCACGCTGCAGTGCAAAAAAGAACTGCGCGGTTCAAAAACAATGGCTTGCGGGCCGTGGTCGACCTGATGAGTACGTGCGCCTACGTCGCGCGCCCAAAGAAAAGGCCCGCACGGGGCGGGCCTTTTCCTGACGCGGATGCGGGCTGGATCAGAAATCCATGCCGCCCATGCCGCCCATGCCACCGCCGCCCGGCATCGCCGGCTCGTCCTTCTTCGGCAGCTCGCCCACCATCGCTTCGGTGGTGATCATCAGGCCGGCGATCGACGCGGCGTTCTGCAGCGCGGTGCGCGTCACCTTGGTCGGGTCGAGGATGCCCGCTTCCAGCATGTCCACGTACTCGCCGGTGGCGGCGTTGTAGCCGTAGGCACCGGTGCCGTCCTTGACGTTGTTGAGGATGACCGACGGCTCTTCGCCGGCGTTGGTCACGATCTCGCGCAGCGGCGCTTCCATCGCGCGCAGCGCGATCTGGATGCCGTGGTTCTGGTCCTCGTTGGCACCCTTGAGCTCGCGGATCGCGGCCAGTGCACGGACCAGGGCGACGCCGCCGCCCGGGACGATGCCTTCCTCAACGGCAGCGCGCGTGGCGTGCAGAGCGTCCTCGACGCGGGCCTTCTTTTCCTTCATCTCGATCTCGGTGCTGGCACCGACCTTGATGACGGCCACGCCACCGGCCAGCTTGGCCACGCGCTCCTGCAGCTTCTCGCGGTCGTAGTCCGAGGAGGTCTCCTCGATCTGCGCCTTGATCTGCTTGATACGCGCCTCGATGCCACCGGTCTCGCCGGCGCCGTCGATGATGGTGGTGTTCTCCTTGGAGACCTGCACCTTCTTGGCGCGGCCCAGGTCGTTGATGGTCGCCTTGTCCAGCTGCAGGCCGACTTCCTCGGAGATCACGGTGCCGCCGGTCAGCACGGCCATGTCTTCCAGCATCGCCTTGCGACGGTCGCCGAAGCCCGGGGCCTTGACGGCGCAGACCTTGACAATGCCGCGGATGGTGTTGACCACCAGGGTCGCCAGCGCCTCGCCTTCGACTTCCTCGGCGATGATCAGCAGCGGCTTGCCGGCCTTGGCCACGCCCTCGAGGACGGGCAGCAGGTCACGCACGTTGGAGATCTTCTTGTCGTGCAGCAGGATGAACGGGTCGTCCAGCTCGGCCTGCATCGACTGCTGGTTGTTGATGAAGTACGGCGACAGGTAGCCGCGGTCGAACTGCATGCCCTCGACGACGTCGAGCTCGTTCTCCAGGCCCGAACCGTCCTCGACGGTGATCACGCCTTCCTTGCCGACCTTGTCCATCGCCTGGGCGATGAGGTCGCCGATGTTGGCGTCGGAGTTGGCCGAGATCGCGCCGACCTGGGCGATTTCCTTGCTGGTGGACGACGGCTTGCTGATCTTCTTCAGCTCCTCGACGGCGCCGGTCACGGCCTTGTCGATGCCGCGCTTGAGGTCCATCGGGTTCATGCCGGCGGCGACCGCCTTCATGCCCTCGCGGATCAGCGCCTGCGCCAGCACGGTGGCGGTGGTGGTGCCGTCGCCGGCGTTGTCGGAGGTCTTGGACGCGACCTCCTTCACCATCTGCGCGCCCATGTTCTCGAACTTGTCGGCCAGCTCGATCTCCTTGGCGACGGACACGCCGTCCTTGGTGATCGTCGGGGCGCCGAAGCTCTTCTCGAGCACGACGTTGCGGCCCTTCGGGCCGAGGGTGGCCTTGACGGCATTGGCGAGGGTGTTGACGCCGCGCAGCATCTTGGCGCGCGCGTCTTCACCGAAACGGATTTCCTTGGCAGCCATGTTTGGAACCTCAAAAAAAAGCGGGAATGGGGAACTGGAAAAGGGAGGCAAGCGCGGCGGGCGAACCCGCCCGGCGATCAGCCGAGGATCGCGAAGATGTCGTCTTCCTTCACCACCAGCAGGTCGGTGCCGTCGAGCTTCACTTCGGTGCCGCTGTACTTGCCGAACAGGACCTTGTCGCCGACCTTGACCTTCGGCGCGCGCACGCTGCCGTTGTCCAGGTGCTTGCCTTCGCCCACGGCGACGACTTCACCCTTGATCGGCTTCTCGGTGGCCGAGTCCGGGATCACGATGCCGCCAGCGGACATCTTTTCTTCTTCCATGCGCTTGATGACCACGCGGTCGTAGAGCGGCTTGATATTCATGAGACAACCCCTAAGTGGTTGAATGGGTGGGAAAAGAACGGAAATTTTAGCAGTCGCCCGGAACGAGTGCCAAGCTCCGGGACGGACAAAGCCCGGCACAGCCGGGACTGCGGGGGGAGATGGGGCAGCCGTGGAGGCTTTCAAGGGCCCCGCAGCGAAATCGGTTCGGCTTGCGATGCGAAGGCGCTGCCAGGCGCACGAATCCGTAAGTCGAACGGCACCAGAGGGAGACCGTCGAAAGCGCGCGCGCACAAAGAAAGAGCGCGTCCCCGAAGCGACGCGCTCTTTCACGGTATGGAGATGGCATCCCAGCGCAGCGCCTCCAGCGCCCCTCCCCGGACCAGACACCCCTTGTCTAAGCTGACGTCCGTGTCAGCCGGAGTCGATAATGCGCACGGCACGTCACCCGCACCAGCCTCCCGGCCATCGCAAATAGCGACCATCGGTAGCCGGATGCTGTGACACGGGTCCGCAATGACTGGCGTTTGCTTGCGGCAGATCAGGCACAGTGACTGCTGGTAGCGGGTTGATGTCAATATCGGTATCGTCGCTACTTTCAGGCACCTGGCTGGAATCCGACCATGACCCCGCAACAGCGCATCCGCCTCGCCCGTCGACACGCCGGCCTCTCGCAGGCGGCCCTCGCCCACGCGGTGGGCGTGCAGCGCAGCGCCGTCAGCCACTGGGAGGCCACGCCCGGCAAATCCCCCAGCGCGAGCCACCTGCGCGAGGCGGCGATGGCCACCGGCGTCCAGTACGAGTGGTTGGCCACGGGGCGAGGCCGCATGACCCTGTCGCAGGACGTGGCGATGGACTCGGTGGCCGCCGCCGACGCGATGCTGGTGGACGACCCATTGGAGTTGCGCCTGCTGGCGGCGTTCCGTGAGAGCCCGGTGTTGGCACGCGCGCCGCTGGTGGAGGTGGTGGAGCAGCTGGCCCTGCAGCGCGTGGGCCGTGCGCGCGCGCCCGAAACGCGGCGCCCGGCGGGCGGCTGACCCCACGCGCGCCGGTACAATGGCCGGATGTCCGTGGTCCTGGTCCATTGCGCCTGTCCCGACGCTGCCACTGCCGACCGGCTCGCCCGCGCGCTGGTCGCCGAGCGGCTCGCCGCGTGCGTCAGCGTGTTGCCCGGCATGCGCTCGACCTACCGATGGGAAGGCGCCGTCGAGCAGGCCCACGAGGTCCTGCTGCTGGCCAAGACAACGGCCGATCGCCTGCGGGCCTGCACCGACCGCCTGCACGCGCTGCACCCGTATGAACTGCCGGAAGTGATCGCGGTCGAAGCGGCGGGCGGCCTGGCGCCGTACCTGGCGTGGGTTGCCGACGAGACCCGCCCCGACCCGACTCCGACCGAACAAGGCTGACCCCCGCCGTGCCCGACCCGACCGCCGCTCCACCCCACCGCTGGCCCACCCTGCGACGCTGGCTCGGCGCCTGCGCGTTCGCGGCCGCGCTGGCCACCATGTCCACGGCCGCCGTCGCGGTCGATGAGGACGACCTGCTGCCGGTGGACGAGGCGTTCGTGCTGTCGGCCCGTGCGGCCGGTCCCGAGCGGATCGAGGTGCGCTGG
This sequence comes from Novilysobacter selenitireducens, assembly GCF_020026895.1. Taxonomy (GTDB): domain Bacteria; phylum Pseudomonadota; class Gammaproteobacteria; order Xanthomonadales; family Xanthomonadaceae; genus Lysobacter_C; species Lysobacter_C selenitireducens. Next base: position 38,550 of record NZ_JAINZW010000008.1, on the reverse strand, counting down.
CGGATTGCGGATGGCTATTACCTGTATCGCCATCGCACGTCGGTAACCGCGAGCGGCTTCAACGCCGCGGCGCTGCAACTGCCGCCCGGCAAGGCCTACAAGGACGAGTTCTTCGGCGACGTCGAAACCTATCGCGGGCAATTGGTGGCAACCTTGGCGGGGCAGCCGACGGGTGCCCGCGCCACGCTGACGGTGAAGTACCAGGGCTGCGCGGACGCCGGCGTCTGCTATCCGCCGCAGACGCGCACGCTGGACGTGGCCCTGCCGGCAGGCGCGGCGGCATCGAACACGCTGCTGCCCGGCGGCGCGGCATCCGGTGGCAACGCGCTGCTGGGCGGTGGTACGCCCGTGGGTGTCGATGCCCTGCCGCTGCCGCCGGAGCAGGCGTTCGGCTTCGAGGCGATCGCCGATGGCGGCGACCGCCTGCTGCTGCGCTTCACGCCGGCGCCGGGCTACTACCTCTATCGGGACAAGACCACGCTGGCGATCGAAGGCGAGACCGCGGGCCGCGAAGGCATTCGCCCCGGTGCACTGCAGTGGCCGGCGGGCGTGCGCCACAAGGACGAGTATTTCGGCACGACCACGGTGTTCTTCGACCAGATCGACGTGCCGCTCCCGCTGCGGCGCGACGGGGCCGGCGGCGGCCCGATCCGCGTGGTCGCGGGCTTCCAGGGTTGCCAGTCCGACGGTATCTGCTACCCGCCGATGACGCGCACGGTGTCGCTGGAGCTGCCCGCGGGAACGGTGACGGCCGCTGCGCCGGAGGTTGAGTCCGACGCGCCGGTTTCGCCGGACGCGCAGGCCGCCACGGCCGAAGTCGTTGATGCGGGTTCCAAGGCTCCCGCGGCCAGCGAAGCGGCCGGCGCGGGCGCCGCATCGGGCGCCACGGCCACGACAGAGGACCGCCCCGATGCGCCGGTAGCGCCTGAATCAGCGGCCGGTGCCGACGCCGCGACCGCCCCGCTCGCCGAGGACAGCCGTCTCGCCGCCGCCCTTGCCGGGCCGCATCGCGCCTGGGCGCTGCTGGTGTTCTTCGGGCTCGGGCTCGGACTGGCGTTCACGCCGTGCGTGTTGCCGATGATCCCGATCCTCTCGGGCCTGATCGCCGGCCACGGCCCCGGCCTGGGCGCGCGTCGCGCCGCCGCGCTGTCGCTGGTCTACGTGCTGGCCAATGCACTCGTGTTCACCGCCGCCGGCGTGCTGGCCGGGCTGGCCGGCGCCAACCTGCAGATCGCCTTCCAGACGCCGTGGGTGATCGTCGCGTTCGCGCTGCTGTTCGTCGCGCTCGCGCTGTCGAGCTTCGGCCTGTACGAGCTGCAACTGCCGGCCGGCCTGCGCAGCCGCCTGGGCGAGGTCGCCGACCGCCAGCGCGGTGGCTCGTGGAGCGGCGTGGCGATCATGGGCGCCCTCTCGGCACTGATCGTCGGGCCGTGCGTGGCACCGCCGCTGGCCGGCGCCGTGCTCTACATCGGCCAGACCCAGGACCCGGTGTTCGGCGGCGCGGCGTTGTTCGCGCTGGCGATGGGCATGGGCGCACCGCTGGTGGCCTTTGGCGTGGCAGCCGGGCGCGGTTTGCCCACCAGCGGGCCGTGGATGGTCGCGATCCAGCGCGCGTTCGGCTTCGTGTTCCTGGGGCTGGCGGTGTGGATGCTGTCGCGGATCCTTCCGGCCCCCGCCACCCTGGCCCTGTGGGGCGTGCTGCTGCTGGGCGCGGCGGCCACCGTGGGCGTGGTGATCGTCGGCAAGGCGGCCCTGCACCCCGGTCGTCGCGCCGTCCTGGCGACCCTGGCGCTGCTGCTGGGCGTGGCCGGCGGCGCGCAGCTGGTCGGTGCGATGGCCGGCGGGCGCGACCCGCTGCAGCCGCTGGCCGGGCTGGGCAGCGGGCCGGCGCAGGCCGCCGAGCTGCCCTTCCGCAAGATCAAATCCACCGATGACCTCGACGCCGCCATCGCCGCCGCCGCCCAAGCCGGCCAGCCGCTGATGCTCGACTTCTATGCCGACTGGTGCGTGGCCTGCAAGGAAATGGAGAAGTACACCTTCCCCGAGCGCGAGGTGCACGACGCGCTGGACGGCTTCGTGCTGGTCAAGGCCGACGTCACCGCCAACGACGAACTCGACCAGGCACTGATGAAGCGGCTGGGCATCATCGGCCCGCCGGCCACGCTGTACTTCGTCGAGGGCCGCGAGCGCCGCGACCTGCGCCTGTTCGGCTTCGAGAAGGCGCCCGCCTTCGCCGAGCGCGCACGCCGCGCGCAATCGCCGGCCGCCGCTGCAGGGTCGCCGTAATGGCGCTATCGGGCACCACGAAGGTGCTGCTGGTCGCCGTCGCGGCCGGCCTGCTGGGCGTGGCCGCCGGCCTGATGGTCAACGGCCCCGGCCCCTTGCTGCGCACCGAGGCCGGCCAGCGCGCACTCAATGCCGCGGCGGCCGCCAGCGCGCCGCCGCCGCCGGCGGGGGTCGAGGTGGCCCGCCGCGGCGAGGCGATCCCGGATGTCAGCGTCGCCCTGCTCGACGGCGGCACCCTGCGCCTGCCGGCCGATCGCGCCGGCCGTCCTGTCCTCGTGAACTTGTGGGCCAGCTGGTGCGGCCCGTGCATCGAGGAGATGCCGGAACTGGAGCGCTTCGCCACCGCCCAGGGCGACACCGGTACCGCCGTGGTCGGCATCGCGCTGGACGACGAAGCGGCCGTGCGCGACTTCCTGCGGAAAATCCCTGTCAGTTACACGATCGCGCTGGACGCCGCCGGCCCGGCGGACGCCGGCGTGCGGCTGGGCAATCCCAAGGGCGTCCTGCCCTACACGGCGCTGATCGACGCCGAGGGACGGCTGGTCAAGCAACGCATCGGGCCGTTCGAGCACGGCGAGATCGACGGCTGGGCCCGACTGGACTGAGTGCGCCATACGCCGGCGTCTAGAGCGGAAACTCAAACGCCCGCTTAAATCGCGACAACTTCGGCGAATGGGCGGCGAACGTCTGGACAGCGCGGGTGCGCTCACGCACACTCCGGCCTTTCCGCCTCCGCCCGGCCCCATGGCAAAGCTGCTGGCCCTGCACGGCCCCAACCTCAACCTGCTCGGCGAACGCGAGCCCACGATCTATGGCCGCACCACGCTGGCCCAGATCGATGGCGCCCTGCGCGCCGGGGTCGAGGCGGCCGGCCACGGCTTCGACAGCCTGCAGTCCAATGCCGAGCACGTGCTGGTGGACCGGGTGCAGGCCGCGCGCCACGACGGCACCGCGCTGATCCTGATCAACCCGGCGGCCTTCACCCACACCAGCGTCGCTCTGCGCGACGCGCTCGCCGCGGTCGAGGTGCCCTTCATCGAGGTGCACCTGTCCAACCCGCACACCCGCGAGCCGTTCCGCCGCCACAGCTACTTCAGCGACCTCGCCCTGGGCGTGGTCGCCGGCTTCGGCGAGCACAGCTACCGCTTCGCCCTGGACGCCGCGCTGGCCTGGCTGGACAACCACGCCAGCGCCCGCCGCAAGCCGTCCTGACAACGCTTACCCCCTTCGCATCCACGCCCCGCCCTGCGGGGCCCACCCAGAGGCCCGCCATGGACCTGCGCAAGATCAAGAAGCTCATCGACCTGCTGGAAGAGTCGAACCTCGCCGAAATCGAGATCAAGGAGGGCGAAGAGTCCGTCCGCCTGGCACGCACGCCCAAGGGCGCGGTGGTGTCGGCACCGGCCATGCACCATGCCCCGGCGCCGATGGCCCCGATGCCGATGCATTCGCCCACCGAAGCCGCCACCGGCGGCGGCAAGTCCGGCGGCGAGTCGTCCTCGGCGCAACAGCTGCCCGACGGCCACGTCGTGCGCGCGCCGATGGTCGGCACCTTCTACACCTCGCCGGCCCCGGACAAGCCCGCATTCGTCACGGTCGGCCAGTCGGTCAAGGCCGGCGAGACGCTGGCGATCATCGAGGCGATGAAGATGTTCAACCCGATCGAGGCCGACGTCTCCGGCACCGTGCTCAAGGTGCTGGCCGAGAACGGCCAGCCGATCGAGTTCGACCAGCCGCTGTTCGTAATCGGCTGAGGCGCGACGCATGTTGGACAAAGTCGTCATCGCCAACCGGGGTGAAATCGCGCTGCGCATCCTGCGCGCGTGCCACGCCCTGGGCATCCGCACGGTCGCGGTGCACTCCACCGTCGACCGCAACCTCAAGCACGTGGCCATGGCCGACGAGTCGGTCTGCATCGGTCCGGCCCCGTCCACCGACAGCTACCTCAACATGGCGCAGATCATCGCGGCCGCCGAGGTGACCGACGCCCAGGCCATCCACCCCGGCTACGGCTTCCTGAGCGAGAACGCCGACTTCGCCGAGCGCGTGGAGCAGTCGGGCTTCATCTTCATCGGACCCAAGGCCGACACCATCCGCCTGATGGGCGACAAGGTGGAGGCGATCCGCGCGATGAAGGACGCCGGCGTGCCGTGCGTGCCCGGCAGCGGCGGGCCGCTCGGGGATGACGCGGCCACCAACACCAAGATCGCGCGCGAAATCGGCTACCCGGTCATCGTAAAGGCCGCCGGCGGCGGTGGCGGGCGTGGCATGCGCGTGGTGCACACCGAGGCCCACCTGCACAGCGCCATCCAGACCACCAAGTCCGAGGCCAAGGCGGCCTTCGGCAACGACATGGTCTACATGGAGAAGTTCCTGGAGAACCCGCGCCACGTGGAGATCCAGGTGCTGGCCGACGGCCAGGGCAACGCCATCCACCTGGGCGAGCGCGACTGCTCGATGCAGCGGCGCCACCAGAAGGTCGTCGAGGAAGCGCCGGCACCGGGCATCACCGCCGAGCAGCGGGCGGAGATCGGCAAGGTCTGCACCGAGGCCTGCATCCGCATCGGCTACCGCGGCGCGGGCACGTTCGAGTTCCTCTACGAAAACGGCCGCTTCTACTTCATCGAGATGAACACCCGCATCCAGGTGGAGCACCCGGTCACCGAGATGGTCACCGGCATCGACCTGGTGCGCGAGCAGCTGATGATCGCCGCCGGCAACCCGCTGTCGATCCGGCAGGAAGACGTGGTGCTGGACGGCCACGCCATCGAGTGCCGCATCAACGCCGAGGACCCGGAAACCTTCATGCCCAGCCCGGGGCTGATCGCGCATTTCCACGCGCCCGGCGGCCCCGGCGTGCGCGTGGACAGCCACATCTACGAGGGCTACCGCGTGCCGCCCAACTACGACTCGATGATCGGCAAGCTGATCGTGCACGGCGCCACCCGTGAGCAGGCGATCTGCCGCATGCGCGTGGCGCTCAGCGAGATGGTCGTGGACGGCATCAGGACCAACGTCCCGCTGCAGCAGCGCATCCTCTCGGACATCGGCTTCCAGCAGGGCGCTCAGAACATCCACTACCTCGAGAAGCGACTGAAGGAGCAGAAGGAGAAGTCGCTCTCGATCGTCTGACCCGGCGCTTCCCGCAGGTGCGGACGTAGCCCGGGTAAGCGCAGCGCACCCGGGAACCGTCTGACGCAAACGCCCCGGGTGCGCTCCGCTTACCCGGGCTACACAATGGGCGACCCGACACCGACGCCGCTCCCATGCCCTTCCTCGAACTCACCCTCCCCTGCAGCCAGGTCCAGCAGCCGCGGTACGAACAGGCGCTGGAGAGAGTCGGCGCGCTCTCGGTGACGCTGGCCGATGCGCACGCCGACGCGCCGGACGAGCAGGCGATCTTCGAGCCGGGTGTCGGCCAGACGCCGCTGTGGGACGACATGCAGTTGACCGCGCTGTTCCCGGACGGCACGCCGCGCGAGCTGCTGTTGCACGCGCTGCAGGCCGCCGACGAAGGCATCGACTGGTCGCGTGCGGCGTTCCGCGAGGTCGCCGACCAGGACTGGGAACGCGCGTGGATGGACCAGTACGTGCCGCTGCAGTTCGGCCGCCGCACCTGGATCGTGCCGTGGAACCACGACCTGCCGCCGGGCACCGATGCCGACGATGCCGCGGTCGTGCGCCTGGACCCGGGCCTGGCGTTCGGCTCGGGCACGCACCCCACCACCGCGCTGTGCCTGCAGTGGCTGGACGCGCTGGCCGACGAGGGCGTGCTCGACGGCTCGCGCGTGCTCGATTTCGGTTGCGGCTCGGGGATCCTCGCGCTGGCCGCGCTCAAGCTCGGTGCATGCGACGCCATCGGCATCGACAACGATCCGCAGGCGATCGCCGCCACCCTCGACAACGCGCAGCGCAACGGCGAGGACGCACGGCTGTCGGCCTACCTGCCGGACGACGCACCGGCCGGTGCCTACCCGGTGGTCGTGGCCAACATCCTGGCCTCGGCGCTGGTGGAGCTGGCCGACGTGATCGCCGCGCGTGTCGCGCCGGGCGGGTACATCGCCCTGTCGGGCATCCTCGCCGGGCAGGAAGGTGAAGTGATGGCGCGCTACGCGGAGGCGTTCGACGACCTGCGCGCGGAGCAGTCCGATGACTGGATGCGCGTGACCGGACGCCGCCGCTAAGACCGCAGCTCCTGTAGGAGCGGCTTCAGCCGCGATCACGCATCCAAGGCGCCGGGTGACACCGCCCTTGTAGGAGCGACGTAAGTCGCGACCGCACCCTCGCCCGATTCGCGGATCGCGACTTACGTCGCTCCTACAGGAGACGCTCAACGCGCGCATGCGCGTGGCTTGATCGCACGCGCCCGCGTCGCGATTACGCGACTCGCATCACGCCACGCCACGGCCGCCCTGTCGCCCGCGCTGCATCGTCCCCTTACACTCGGCCCCCATGTTCCTGCCCTGCCCGCATTGCGGTTTCCTGGTTTCGCTGCTCGCCCCGGGCGATGCGCAGGGCCAGCGCTGTCCGCGCTGCGAGCAGCCGCTGGAAGATCCTGCCGCGTCGGGGCCGCTCGACGAGCCCGCCGCAACGGCCATCAATGCGGGCGCCACCCACGACACGTCAGATGTCGATGCGCCAGCGGAAGCTGCACCTTCGCTGCCCATCGATACGCCTGACGAAGACGAACCCGAAGACGCGACGTCGACCGTGACCGCGACCGTCGACAACGTCCCGCCACCACCGCCGGCACGCCGGGCCCGCACGCGCGGTCGCCATGGCCCCAGCTTCGCGCGCATCACCCTGCCGGGTGAGGCCGATACGCTGCGCTGGCCGTTGCGTATCGCCGCCGCACTGCTGACGGTGGTGCTGCTCGTGCAACTGCTGCTGGCACAGCGTGCCGAACTGGCGACGGACGCGCGTTGGCGTCCTTGGGTGCAAGCGGCCTGCAGTGCGTTCGGGTGCGAGCTTCCCGCCTGGCATGAGCCGGGCGCGTTCCAGATGCTCGACCGCAACGTGCGGCCCAAGGCCGGCACCAATGGCGTGCTCGAAGTCACCGCCAGCTTCCGCAACGACGCACGGTGGCCGCAGGCGTGGCCAACGCTGCGCGTGGGTCTGACGGACGTCGATGGCCGGGAAGTGGCAGCGCGCGCGTTCACCCCCGACGAGTACCGCCCTTCCACGAATGTCGATGCACGGCTCGCGCCAGGCCAGAGCGCCTCGGTGCGCTTCGACGTGCGTGAACCGGCCGCACCGATCGTCGCCTTCACTTTCGACTTTCGTTGATCGCATCGACTGAATGCGCGGCGACAGTGTCCGCTGCCGCCAGCACGCGCTAGACTCCCCGGTCCGTCGTCCCGCCGCCCGACCGTGAGCCGGCCACTTCGACGACGGATGTTTCATACGGGGACCGCTCTTGAACGCTGCAGCCGACCGCCACGATTCCGCCCGCCCGGGCCCGCGCGTGCCTTTGCGCGACCACGTGGCCACGTCGATCCGCCGCTACCTGGGCGACCTCAACGGCTCCGGCACCGAGAACCTCTACGAGATCGCCCTGCGCGAGCTGGAGATCCCGCTGTTCGCCGAGGTGCTCGAACACTGCGACGGCAACCAGAGCCGCGCCGCGACGATGCTGGGCATCCACCGCGCCACGCTGCGCAAGAAGCTGCGCGAGTACGGGCTGGCCTGAAGTTGAGGGACTGGAGGCTGGGGGCTAGAGGCTGCAAAGCCGGGCGGACCTTTCCTGAGGCAATGCAGCAGGGCCGCTCGACTGACGACCCGCCCGGGTAAGCCGTACCACCCCCGCTATAATTTCCGGCCCCCAAGCCGGAACCCACGCATGACCGCCTCCCTTCCGACGGTGACGATTCGCCGCGCGCTGCTGTCCGTCTCCGACAAGACCGGCCTGGTCGAACTGGCCCGTGCGCTGGCCGGCCACGGCGTCGCGCTGCTGTCGACCGGCGGCACCGCCAAGGCGCTGCGTGACGCGGGGCTGGAGGTCACCGATGTCAGCGACCACACCGGTTTCCCGGAAATGATGGACGGCCGCGTCAAGACGCTGCACCCGGTCGTGCACGGCGGCCTGCTCGGCCGCGCCGGCACCGACGAGGCGGTGATGGCCGAGCACGGCATCGCGCCGATCGACCTGCTGGTGCTCAACCTGTACCCGTTCGAGTCGGTTTCGGCCAACCCCGACAGCACGATGGACGAGATCGTCGAGAACATCGACATCGGCGGCCCGGCGATGCTGCGCTCGGCGGCCAAGAACTTCGCGCGCGTCGCGGTCGCCACGGACCCGGCGCAGTACCCGGCGCTGATCGCCGAGCTGGCCGACAACGCCGGCGCGCTCAGCGGCAGGACCCGCTTCGCGCTGTCGGTCGCCGCGTTTGATCGCGTCGCGCAGTACGACGCGTGCATCAGCAACTACCTGTCGTCGATCACCGACGAGGGCGGGCGCGGCCTGTTCCCGGCGCAGTCCAACAGCAACTTCGTCAAGGTCATGGACCTGCGCTATGGCGAGAACCCGCACCAGCACGGCGCGTTCTACCGCGACCTGTACCCGGTGCCCGGCACGCTGGCGACGTTTACCCAGCTGCAGGGCAAGGAGCTGAGCTTCAACAACCTGGCCGACGCCGATGCGGCGTGGGAATGCGTGCGCCAGTTCGAGGCGCCGGCGTGCGTGATCGTCAAGCACGCCAACCCGTGCGGCGTCGCGGTCGGCGTCGCCTGCGGCGATGCCTACGAGCTGGCGTACGCCACCGACCCGACCTCGGCCTTCGGCGGCATCATCGCGTTCAATACGAAACTCGATGCGGCTACCACGAAGGTCATCCTCGACCGCCAGTTCGTCGAGGTGCTGATCGCGCCGGACTTCGAGCCGGCAGCACTGGACTACGCCACCAAGAAGGCCAACGTGCGCGTGCTGCAGATCCCGCACGGCGAGGGCCGCAACAACTTCGACATCAAGCGCGTCGGCTCCGGCCTGCTGATGCAGACCAGCGACATCCGCGAGGTCGGCCGCGATGAGCTCAAGGTGGTCAGCCAGCTGGCACCCACCGACAAGCAGATGGACGATCTGCTGTTCGCCTGGCGCATCGCCAAGTTCGTGAAGTCCAACGCGATCGTCTATGCCAAGGACCAGCGCAGCATCGGCATCGGTGCCGGCCAGATGAGCCGCGTGGTCAGCGCCAAGATCGCCGCGCTCAAGGCCGAGGAGGCCGGGCTGTCGGTGCCGGGTTCGGTGATGGCCTCGGACGCGTTCTTCCCGTTCCGCGACGGCATCGACGCCGCGGCCGCCGCCGGCATCAAGGCCGTGATCCAGCCGGGCGGCTCCATGCGCGACAAGGAAGTGATCGCCGCGGCCGACGAGCATGGCCTGGCGATGGTGTTCACCGGCGTTCGCCACTTCCGCCACTGAGGTGGACCTTCTCGTTGTCCTGAAGCTGGTAGCCGGCCTGGCGATGCTGCTGGGCGGCGCCGAGCTGCTGGTACGCGGCGCGTCCCGGCTGGCGTTGCGCTGGGGCATGGCGCCGCTGGTGGTCGGCCTGACGGTGGTGGCCTTCGGCACCAGCGCGCCGGAGCTCGCCATCGGCATAGGCGCGGCTTTCAAGGGCGAGGCCGACATCGCGCTGGGCAACGTCGTGGGCAGCAACATCGCCAACGTGCTGCTCATCTTGGGCATCTGCGCGCTGGTGTCGCCCCTGGTGGTGCGCCGCCAGCTGATCTGGCTGGACGTGCCGGTCATGGTGGCGGTGTCGCTGGGCGTGCTGGCGATGTCGCTGGACGGCGAGCTGGTGCGCGGCGAAGGCATCGCGCTCGTCGCCCTGGGCGTGGCCTACGTCGGCGGCCTGCTCTGGATGGCCAGGCGCGGCAATGGTGACGACGCCGCCGGGGATGCCGAGGTGCCCGACGCCGGCGCCGACGTGCCGGCCTGGCGGCACCTGCTGGTGCTGGTCGCCGGGCTCGCCGTCCTCGTGCTGGGCTCGCAATGGCTGGTGGACGGCGCGGTCAGCATCGCCACGGCCATGGGCGTGAGCGAGCTGGTGATCGGCCTGACCGTGGTCGCCATCGGCACATCACTGCCGGAGATCGCCACCAGCGTGCTGGCGGTGATGCGCGGCGAACGCGACATGGCCGTGGGAAACATCGTCGGCAGCAACGTGTTCAACCTGCTGTTCGTGCTCGGCGCCACGGCGGCGATGGCACCCGACGGGATTGCCGTGGGCGCGGCCGCCGTGCGCTTCGACCTGCCGGTGATGACCGCGGTCGCGCTGGCGTGCATGCCGATCTTCTTCACCGGCCACTGCATCCAGCGCTGGGAAGGCGGCCTGTTCCTGGGCTACTACCTCGCCTACCTCGCCTACCTGCTGCTGGACGCGGCCGACCACGACGCGCTGCCCGCCTTCAGCGCGATGATGATGGCGTTCGTGGTGCCGCTGACGGTCATCACCCTCGCGGTAGTGACGCTGCGGGCGTGGCGGGCGCGCCATCCGCGGCCCTGACTCCCGCGTCCGGGTCGCGCCAGATCGACCGGTCGATGCCCTCGCCCAGTTCCGGGTAATCGGCCGCATGGAATACCGGTGAGCGCCCGGTGCGCAGCTGGCCTTCATAGTCGCGCGTCAGCTTCACCACCACGCCCGACAGCCCCAGCAGCGCCACCAGGTTGAGCGTGGCCATCATCGCCATCGCCGCGTCCGCCGCGTTCCACACCAGCGGCACCTGCGCATGCACGCCCCAGGTGATTACGCCCAGCGCCGCGAGCCGCAATGCGAGCAGCCCTTTGCGCCCGCCGCCCAAGTACAGCAGGCCGCTCTCGGCATACGAGTAGTTGCCCAGGATGGTGGTGAAGGCGAAGAAGAACAGCGCGATGGCGACGAAGTACGTGCCCGCCTCGCCGAAGAACACCGTCATCGCCCGCTGGGTGATCACCACGCCGTCGGCGTTGCCCTCGGCCAGCACCCCCGACAGCAGGATCACCAGCGCGGTCGCGGTGCAGATCAGCAACGTGTCGATGAACACGCCCAGCGACTGCACCAGCCCCTGGCTGGCCGGGTGGTGCGGCACCGGGGTTGCCGCGGCCGCGACGTTGGGCGCGCTGCCCATGCCGGCCTCGTTGGAATACAGGCCGCGCTTGACGCCATTGAGCATCGCCGCGGCCAGCCCGCCCAGCACGCCGCCCACCGCCGGCTCCAGCCCGAACGCGCTGCGCAGCACCAGCGCCAGCGCCGCCGGCACCTCGGTGATGTTGGTCAGCACCACCCACAACGCAAGGCCGAGATAGCCGACCGCCATGACCGGCACCACCCACTCCGCGACGCGCGCGACCGACCGCAGGCCGCCGAAGATGATCACGGCGGTCAGCAGCACCAGCCCCGTGGCCACCTGCGCGTCGGTGAAGCCGAACGCGGCCTCCATCGACAGCGCGATCGCGTTGGCGTGCACGCTGCTGAAGATCAATCCGTACGAGAACACCAGGCACACCGAGAACGCCACGCCCAGCCATGGCGCCTTGAGCCCGCGCGCCATGTAGTAGCCCGGCCCGCCGCGGTACTGGCCCTTCTCGTCGCGCACCTTGTACAGCTGCGCCAGCGCGCTCTCCGCGTACGCCGTCGCCATGCCCAGCGCGGCGGTGCACCACATCCAGAACAGCGCGCCCGGCCCACCCAGGCTCAATGCGATCGCCACGCCCGCCAGGTTGCCGGTGCCCACCCGCGAGGCCAACGACGTGCACAGCGCCTGGAACGGCGAGATGCCGGCGGCATCCCCATCGGTGCCGCGGCCGATCACGTGCAGCATGTGGCCGAAGCGCCGCACCTGCAGCCCGCGCAGGCGCACGGTGAAGAACAGCCCCACCGCCAGCAGCCCGTAGACCAGCACGTAGTCCCACAGCACCGCGTTGATGCCGCCGATGACCGGCGCCAGCGCCGCCTCGATGGCGGCCAGGACTGTCTGCATGGAATTCCCCGTTCACGACCACGCCGGACGCGTGGCACTGCAAGGCCGATGGTAGCAACGGAGTGCGCCCTGTCCGGCCGCGGGTCGCGGCGATAAAACGCGCTCACGTAGAATCCGCGGGCCATGCGCCCGGCGGCCGCGCCGCCCAGACCCGACCCGGAAAGGAATCACCATGAGCAGGACCTACGCTCGCACACTACCCGCCCCAAGCCAGCCCGTGCTCGGCGATGCGCTCTTCTTCGCGGCGGTGTTCGTGCTTGTCGCGATCGTGTTCGGGTTGGTGGGACTGCTGTTCAAGTCGACGGTGTTCAACGCGATCGCGGGTCTCGCCACGTCCTACGTCGCAGCCCGCCTGACGGCGCGGCGCTTCGCGCGCAAACACGGACGGCCGCTGCGTGCGGAGCGGATGCCGCTGCTGCTGTGGTGCGCGCTGCTGATATTCGTCATGAGCCTGGTCGGCGTTTCGCTGATGGTCGAGGCGTACAACAACCAGCTGTTCAACTTCCGCAAGCTGTCGGGTGGCTTCACCCTGGCTGCCAGCGTCGCCGGCACCCTCGCGCACCTGCCCGTGCTGTGGCTGGCCTACTGGATCGTGGGGCGCAACGACGGCGAGGACGACGCGAGCGGGCCGGAATCGCCGCGTGCCGGCGCTTCGACAGGCGCGGCACCGCGCAGCGTGGCCCTGCAGAAAGTGCTGGTGATCGGCGGTGGCGGTCGCGAGCACGCCCTGGCCTGGAAGCTGGCGCAATCGCGCCGCGTCGCCGAAGTCCTGGTCGCGCCCGGCAACGCCGGCACCGCGACCGAGCGCAAATGCCGCAATGTCGGCGTATCGGCGACCGACATCGACGCGCTCGTGGAACTGGTACGGCACGAGAACGTCGCTGTCACCGTGGTCGGCCCAGAGGCGCCGCTGGTGGCGGGCGTGGTCGATCGCTTCCGGCGCGAAGGCCTGCGCATCTTCGGGCCGTCGGCCGCCGCGGCGCAGCTGGAAGGCAGCAAGGCGTTCGCCAAGGCGTTCCTCGCCCGCCATGGCATCCCGACCGCGCATTACGCGGTCCATTCGGATGTCGAGCAGGCGCTCGCCTACGTCCGCGAAAAGGGCGCGCCCATCGTCATCAAGGCCGACGGCCTGGCCGCGGGCAAGGGCGTGGTGGTGGCGATGACGCTGGAGGAGGCCGAATCCGCGGTCACCGACATGCTGTCGGGCAACGCGTTCGGCGAGGCCGGCTCGCGCGTGGTGGTCGAGGAGTTCCTCACCGGCGAGGAAGCGAGCTTCATCTCGATGGTCGACGGCCGCACCGCGCTGCCGATGGCCACCAGCCAGGACCACAAGCGCGTGGGCGATGGCGACACCGGCCCCAACACCGGCGGCATGGGCGCGTACTCGCCCGCGCCGGTGGTGACGCCCGAGGTGCATGCGCGCGTGATGCGCGAGGTGGTCGAACCCACCGTGCGCGGCATGGCCGCCGACGGCATCCCGTTCACCGGCTTCCTCTATGCGGGCCTGATGATCGACGAGGCGGGCGCACCGAAGGTGATCGAGTTCAACGTGCGCTTCGGCGACCCCGAGACCCAGCCGGTGATGCTGCGCCTGCAGTCGGACCTGCTGGAGCTGGTCGAGGCCGCCATCGACGGCCGGCTGGACGAGGTCGAGTCACGCTGGAACCCACGCCCGTCGCTGGGCGTGGTGATGGCCGCCCACAACTACCCGGGCACGCCGCGCACCGGCGATGCCATTCGCGGACTGGATTCGACACCCCCGCTCGGCGCCAAGGTGTTCCATGCCGGCACCAAGCTCGACGAGGCCGGTCGCGTGGTCACCAGCGGTGGCCGCGTGCTGTGCGTGTGCGCGCTGGGCGACAGCGTGGCCGACGCGCAACGCGAGGCGTATGCGGTGGTCGACACGATCGGCTGGGACGGCGAGTTCCACCGCAGCGACATCGGCTGGCGGGCGATCGAGCGCGAGCGCGGCTGACGAATGGCCTCCCTGTGGGAGCGGCTTCAGCCGCGACGAACGTTCCATGCAATTGACGTGGCCGCGTGATCGCGGCTGAAGCCGCTCCTACAGGCTCAAAATGCCCGGTCGAACCTGTGGCAGCCGGACTGCCTTGACGCTCTGCTAGGCTCGCGCGACTCCCGGGGAGCCCGCATGACGGACCAGACGCGCCACCAGCCGCCACACGCGCACGCGCACGCGGCATCGACGGAGCGGCCGCCGCCGCGCAGCCAGTTCGGCCTGCTGGGCCAGCGCCGATTCGCGCCCTACTTCCTCGTGCAACTGCTGGGCGCGTTCAACGACAACGTGTTCCGCCAGGCCATCATCGGGCTGCTGGGCGTCATGGTCGTGGCCGGTGCGATGGACAACTCCACGCGTGGCATCTACACGCAGCTGGCGCCAGCGGTCTTCATCGTGCCGTACTTCCTGTTCTCGGCCACGGCCGGGCAGATCGCCGAAAAGCTGGAGAAGGCGCGGCTGATCCGCATCGTGACGGTGATGGAGATCGCCATCATGTCGGTCGCGGCGATCGGGTTCTGGCTGCAGGACATGCGCGTGCTGCTGGTGGCGTTGTTCGCCACCGGGTTGCAGAGCGCGCTGTTCGGGCCGGTGAAGTACTCGATCCTGCCGTCCGTGCTGCGCCCTGAAGAACTGACCGGCGGCAACGGCCTGGTGGAGATGGGCACGTCCATCTCGATCCTGCTGGGCATGCTGTTCGGCGGGCTGATCTTCGCCGTGGCCGGCGAGCACGGGCCGCTGGTCGCCGGCGGCTCGGTGATCGCGCTGGCGGTGGCGGGCAACGTCGCCAGCCGCTTCATTCCGCCGGTCGCCGCGGCCGCGCCCGACCTGAAGGTCAACTGGAACCCGCTGACCGAGTCGATCAAGGTCTGGCGCCTGACGCGCAAGCAACTGGCGGTGCGCAACGCGGTGCTGGGCGTGAGCTGGTTCTGGTTCACCGGCACGCTGCTGACCGGCAACCTGCCGGTGTATGCCGAAACTCACCTTGGCGGTACGGCGACGCTGTACGTGTTCGCGCTCGCCGTCTTCTCGATCGGCGTGGGCGTGGGTTCGCTGCTGTGCGAGAAGCTGTCGGCGCGCACGGTCGAGATCGGCCTGGTGCCGATGGGCGCGGCCGGCATGAGCGCCTGCATCCTGCACCTGGCGTTCGCGCCGGCGGTGTCGGCCAGCGGACTGGACGTGGCGGGCTTCCTGCAGCAGCCGGGTGCGTGGCGCGTGGTCGCCGACCTCGCCGGCATCGGGTTGTTCTCGGGCTTCTTCGTGGTGCCGCTGTTCGCACTGATCCAGTCGCGCACACCGCCGGGCGAACTGTCGCGCGTCATCGCCGGCATGAACATCCAGAACGCGGTGTTCATCGTGCTGGCGGCGGTCGGCGGCGTGGCGCTGCAACAGCTGCTGGGTTGGTCGATCCCGACGCTGCTGCTGGCGCTGGGCGTGGCCAGCATCGTGGTCGCGCTGTGGATCTTCACCGTGGTGCCCGAGTTCGCGATGCGGTTCCTGAGCTGGGTGCTGGTGCGCGCGCTGTACCGGTTGCGCGTGCGTGGCGTGGAAGCGCACGTGCCCGACGAGGGTCCTGCGCTGATCGTGTGCAATCACGTCAGCTACATGGACGCGCTGATCCTGGCCGCCAGCATTCCGCGCCCGGTGCGGTTCGTCATGTACTACCGGATCTTCAACATCCCGGTGATGCGCTGGATCTTCCGCACCGCCAAGGCGATCCCGATTGCGGGTGCCCGCGAGGACCCGGCATTGATGCAGCGCGCGTTCGACGAGATCGACGCGACCCTTGCCGAGGGCGAACTGGTCTGCATCTTCCCGGAAGGCGCGCTGACGAAGGACGGAAGCATCGCGCCGTTCAAGGGCGGCGTGGAGAGGATCCTGGAGCGGCGCGCGGTGCCGGTCGTGCCGATGGCCTTGCGCAACATGTGGGCCAGCATGTGGAGCCGCCGCGCCAACCGCGCGTCGGCATTGCTGGATCGCATGCGCGTGCCGCAGCGCTTCAGGGCACCGGTCGAGGTGGTCGCCGCGCCGCCGGTGGACGGCGCGACGGCGAATGCGGCGTCGCTGGAAGTGCAGGTGCGCGCGCTGCGCGGCGACGCGGCGTGAGCCACGCGGCCCGGCGATGACGCCCGGCGAAACCCGCTGCTAGGATGCCCGCGGGGACGCCGGCACGGTCGGCGACGCACATTGGGGAACCGCCATGAACGCACCGCCGCCGATCGCCGCCGAGCGCATTCCGAACCACCTGGCCTGGGCCATCCTGTCGGCGATCTTCTCGTTCTGCCTGTGCTGCTTCGTCGGTGGCATCCCGGGCATCGTGGCGATCGTCTACGCCGCGCAGGTCAACGGCAAGCTCGACCGCGGCGATGTCGACGGCGCGCGCCGTGCATCCGACACCGCGCGCACGTGGTGCTGGGTCGCCACGGGCCTCGCGATCTTCGGGCTGCTGCTCAACGTCTGGGGTTACATGACCGGCGGCACCGAGGAATACCTGGAGATGCTGGAGCAGATGCAGCAGGCGCAACAGACGGCCGTATGAGTCGCGTGCTGGCCCCGGCCGATCCACGACGCACATGGTTCCGTGTCGCCATGGCGACCGGTGCCGCCGCGGCAGTCGGTTTCGGGGTCTGGTCGCTGCGGCGCTTCGACCCGAACGCGGCCGACAGCCCGTTCCTGCCGTGCCTGTTCCAGGCATTCACCGGGCTCTACTGCCCCGGCTGCGGTACGACGCGCGCACTGCACGCACTGGTGCATGGCGACGTCGCCACTGCCATCGCGATGAACCCGCTGCTGTTCGTGCTGGTGCCGCTGCTGGGCGTCGTGCTGCTGCACGCAAGCGGCCGCCCGGTACCGTTACCGCGCCGGGCCGTCGACACCCTGCTGGGGCCGTGGTTCTGGCTCGCCTTGATCGGCGGCTATTGGGTGCTGCGCAACGTGCCGGTATGGCCCTTCACGATCCTCGGGCCGGCTTGACCATGGCGTCCGAGAACAAAGCGGCACGGACAACGCGTGCGCCGCGTTGGCAGCGCGTGGTCGCAGGGGTGTTGACGACCGCTGGCGGCTGGGGACTGTTGCAGGCGTTCTCCAGCGATGCCATCGACTCATGGATCGATGCCGCGCTTGCGCTCGGCGCCATGTATGGCCTCTACCTGTTTGCGCGCTTTGCGCTCACGGGTGCGTTGCCTGCCCGGATGCAGGTCCGCAAGCCGGGCTGAAGCCAGATGCGGTCCTACATGGCTGCGGCTTCAGCTGACGAAACCGGCGATCACGAACAACGCGAGCACCGCCAGCCACACCAGCAGGCTGCGCCAGACCAGGCTCATCGCGTCGCGCAGCTCCGGCAGCTCGCCCAGTACGACGATGGCCGGCGGCGCGGCCAGGCCCGATTCGTCGGCGTAATCGGCCACTTCCTCGGCAAGTTCGCTGCGCACGCTGGCTCGCGCCACGGCAGCAAGGAACCTGTTGTCGAGCGAGAGCGAGGCCCCGCCCGCGTCACGCCAGGCGCCCAGCGCGGTGTCGAAGTTGCCCACGAGCGCCGTCGACAGCGCCATCAATTGCGCGACCGGCCACTCCAGCACGGCCAGCAGCGTACGGGCGCCGGATGCGGTCTCGCCCGGCAGCGCGCGCGCCGCCTCCCCTTCGACCGACAACACCGCCAGCCGGTACAGCAGCGCCCCGAACGGGCCCAGCAGCAGGAACCAGAACAGCACGCCGAACCAGCGGCGCAATGCATTGCGGAACACCGCCTCGACGAGCGAAGGTCCATCCAGCGACGGGGTGCGATCGTCAGGCCACAGCCGGGCCGCAGCGGCGCGACGGCCCGAGGCGTCGTCGGCCGTGGCGATCGCCTCGACATCGACGTCGAGGTCGCGCGGGCCCCACGCGTAGAACAGCACGATGATGCCGAACAGCAGCCCGGCCAGGCCGAACAGCGGACCGTCCAGGGCGAGCTGGAACAGCCCGATCACCAGCAGCGGAGGCACCAGCGCCACCGCGATGCCCCAACGCCCGCGCCAGAAACTGCCATCGCCGAAGCGGGCATCCAGGCCGCGCAGCCAGTCGCCGTACCAGCCGTACTGGCGCACCGACGCCGCAAGTGACGGCGCCATGTGGCCGAGCACGAGCGCGATGACGGTGGCGATCAAGGTGACGGCCATTGCAGCTTCCTGTACTCAAACGGGGCCGTCCGATTCTAGCGCGACGATCTGACGCGACGACCCGGTGCGGACGACGGCCTCCGCCATTACGCGAGCGACCGGCGCATCCCGTCGCGTACGTCGGATCAGGTCGCCGCGTTGCTCGCGCCTGCGTTGCCTTCCGCGGCCGCGAGCCAGTCTTCGATCAGCCAGCGCGCGATCGAGATGGGTGACGACAGCAAAGGACCGTCATCGTCGACATCCTGCGCGGCCTCGCGCGCGGCGGCGGCGCGGATCTGTGCGGCATCGAACCAACGCGCATCTTCCAGTTCCACGCCCACCTGCGGCTCACCCGGCTCGGCCTCGGCCGCGAAGCCCAGCATCAAGGCGCCCGGGAACGGCCAGGGTTGCGACGCCAGGTAGCGGCAGCGGCGGACGCGCAGGCCGGTTTCTTCCATCACCTCGCGCGCGACGGCCTGCTCCAGCGATTCACCGGGTTCGACGAATCCGGCGATCACCGAGTACCGGCGCGCGGGCCATGTCGACTGGCGTCCCAGCAGCAGGCGCGCACCGTCGCTGACGGCCACGATCACCGCCGGATCGGTGCGCGGGTAGTGGTCCAGCCCGCAGGACTCGCATCGTCCGAGCCAGCCGGCGCGCAGCATCGCGACCTCCCCGCCGCACGTCCCGCAGAACCGGTGGCCCTGGCGCCACGACTGCAGCGCGCGGGCCTCGGCGAACGCCGCTGCCTCGCGCGCGGGCCATGTCGCGGCCGCGGTACGCAGGTCCACGGAACGCGCGCCGCTCACGGCCGTGAGCGAGGCATCCAGTGCGAACCAGCCCCGTCCCCCCTCGTCCAGCCCGAGGAAGGCCGCCGCACCGACGCCACCCGGGCCCTCGCTGATCTGCGCGCCAGTCAACGGCACCGGCTGGCCCTGGTCGTCGCAAACGGCGCCGGTGTCGTCCAGGAGCAGCACGCGCGCGTCGTTCCAGAGCGCGGCCAGCGCATTGGAGTCGTCACGCAGGTGGTCAGCGCGGTCCAGGGCCGCGATGGGCGCGGCATCGGGGCCGCAGCCGGGAATGAAGGCGAAGGGCGCCCCGGTCGACGTCACGGGGCTGGCATCACGCCGAGAACGACGACCCGCAGCCGCAGGTGGTCTTGGCGTTGGGGTTGCGGATGACGAACTGCGCGCCATGCAGGCTTTCGGTGTAGTCGACTTCCGCGCCGATCAGGTATTGCAGGCTCAGCGGGTCGACCAGCAGCGTCACGCCATCGGTGCGCACCGCCAGGTCGTCCTCGGCCTGCGCCTCGTCGAACTCGAAGCCGTACTGGAAGCCCGAGCAGCCACCGCCCTGGATATAGACACGCAGCTTCAGCGCGTCGTTGCCCTCTTCCTCGATCAGCTGCCGGACCTTGGCCGCGGCGGCCGCGGTGAACACCAGCGGGGCGTCGATGGACTGGTAGTCGGGCGTCAGGGTGGGCAACGGCGTGGTTTCCATCCGCACAGGATGGGGGCCGACGCCGGCCCGTTCAAGCATCGCGGTGTTGCGCGAACCCGCTCAGCCGGCGCTGCCGCCGTTCTCGCGGTTGCCCTCGGCGGTGGCCTGCGCCCAGGTGAACGACTCCTCGACCGTCGCGCCCGACCGCGGGGTCAGCCGCACCGTCACGCGTACCGGGGTGAAGTCCTCGGGCAGGAACACATCGCCCTCGACCTGCTGGAAGTACTTGAACGAGTAGTCCACGCCGGGCGCGTCCTCCTGTTGGCGCAGATCGCCCCAGTCCAGCGTCTGCAGCCGGCCGTTGCGGGTGCCCTCGATCGACAAGGTCACGCGGCCGGCGCTGCTTCCGCCACGGTTGAGGTTCTGCGTCAGGGTGGAAGCGAAGTGCCAGGCCGTGCCGTTCTGCGGCTGCATGCGGATGGCGTGGACCGTCAGGCCCCGCCGTTGCGCGGTCGCCCCGACCAGGCGCTCGTAGAACGCGACATCGGCGCGCAGGCCGGCGATTTCCTCGTCGCGCTCGGCCAGCGTGCCCTGCAGGTCGCGGTTGGCGTCCCGGCTGATCTGGTCCGAGCGGCCGAGGGTGGCGACCTGCTGTTGCGCCTGCTCCAGCTGTTCGCGCAGCGACGTGCGTTCGCGCTCGCTGGCCGACAGCCGGGCACGCACGTCGCCCGAGCCCGGCATGAACACGCGCCACGCGCCCCACAGGCCGAAGGCGATCGACGCGATGAACACCGCGACCAGCACCTTCCGGCCCGACCCCATCGTAGGGGCGGTGGCGGTCTTCCGGGCTGTCGGGGGGACGCCGCGGGCGGCCTCCGGCGGGTTGGTGGGCTCTGCGTGCGGCTGTTCAGTCATCCAGCCGGTATAGGAGCGACCCGCGCCGTCGTCAAGCCGGAGAATCTTCTCAGGCGGCCTGGTGGAGCGCCTGCGGTTCAGCCGCGCCGGCGGCTTCGGCCATGTCGGCGTGGATCAGGCGCCCGGTCAGCACCGCGCCGGCGGACATCTCCACCACCTGATAATGCACGTTGCCGGCCACGCGCGCCTTGGGCGCCAGTTCCACCCGCTCGCCGGCATGCACGTCGCCATCGAGGCGGCCGTTGATGACCACGACCGGCGCGCGCACCTCGCCTTCGATGTGGCCGCCTTCGGCGAGCGTCAGGCGTGCTTCCGCGCCCTCCTCGGCGATCAGCCGGCCGACCACGCGGCCTTCGACGTAGAGGCCGCCGCGGAAGTGCAGGTCACCGTGGATCACGGTCTGCTTGCCGATGAGGGTGTCGACACTGATGTCGTCGGGCAGGGCTTTGTGCTTGAACATGCGGAGTCCTTCGAAGTCGTGGGTGGAGGAGCGTGGCGGCCTAGCCGGCCGATCCCCAGGGCAGCGTCTGCTCCAGCGAGGTGCCATCGCCACGCAGCGACACGCGCACCCGCTGCGGCGTGAAGCCTTCGGGCAGCATCACGCTGCCGCGCAGTTGCTGGAAATACCGGAACGAATAGCCTTGCGGCGGCGCGGCGTCGGCCTGGTGCAGGCGGTCCCAGTTGACCCGGGCCAGCTGTCCGCCCTGCACGCCCTCCACGTCGAACTTCAGCTCACCCAGGCTGACCGCGTTGCGGTCGCGTGTCTGCGTCAGCACGATGCGGTAGCGCCAGCTGCCACCGGGCTCGCGCGAGAACTGCGCCGAATGCACCGCCAGCCCCTTGCGCGGCGCGGTCGCGCCGACCAGCCGCTCGTAGAACGCGACGTCCGCGCGCAACGCGGCGATCTGGTCGTCGCGCTCGGCCAGCGCGCCCTGCATTTCCTGGTTGGCGACTCGGCTGATCTGGTCGGAGCGCTCCAGCACGGCCTCGCGCTGGCGCAGCTGGCGGTTCTGCTCGCGGAGCTGGCGCAGTTCACCTGCCGTGCCGTCCAGCTCGCCCGCCAAGTGCGGCAAGTTCGGCCCCGCCAGTTGCACAGTGCCGCCAAACGCCACGCCCAGCGACGCCAGCCACACCAGACCCAGGGCCCAGCGGCGGGGCCGTGAAGGTGCGTGCTGCTCGGGCACGATGACAAAGCGCTTCGGCGGCGCGTTGGTCGGTTTGCTCATATCGTTGCTGCCCGCCCGTACCGGCGCAGGCTCCCCATATACTCCCGGCTGGAGTCTAGCGGGATGTCCACATGTCAGATGCGCACCTGTTCGCAGTTGGCGTAGTGCTGGCCTGGTTGGCCGGCATCCGCGTCTACCTGACCGTATTCGGCGTCGGTTTGGCCGGTGCGCTGGGCTGGCTGGACCTGCCGCCGGCCCTGCAGGCCGCGCAATCGTGGTGGGTGATCGGCCTGACCGGCGTGCTCGCGGCTGTCGAGTTCTTCGCCGACAAAATCCCGGGGGTGGATTCGGGCTGGGACCTGATGCACACGCTGTTGCGCGTGCCCGCCGGCGCGTTCCTTGCCGCCGCAACGCTCTCGCCGGACGGCGAACTCGGTGCCGGCATGCTGGCCACCGGCGCAGGCGCCGCGCTGGCCAGCCATGTGCTCAAGGCCGGCAGTCGGGCGCTGGTCAACACATCCCCTGAGCCGGTCAGCAACGTCGCGGCATCGGCTGCCGAGGATGTCGCGGTGGTCGGCGCGCTCGCGCTTGTTTTCAGCTATCCATGGATCGCGCTGGGTGTGGCAGTGCTCACCAGCGTGCTGATCGCCGCTCTGGTGTGGTGGGTATGGCGCGCACTCTCACGCCTGAGCCGCAAGCCCGCTAACAGCCTGTAGGCGCGGCTTCAGCCGGGATCGATACGCGGCGCGCAACACCACATACGTAGGTGCGACGTGGCGACCGCGGCTGGAGCCGCACGTGCCGAGTGGCTCAGCCTTCGATCTGCTGGGCGAGGTAGTTCTGCTCGCCGATGCGCTCGATCAGTGCCAGCTGCGTCTCGATCCAGTCGATGTGCTCTTCCTCGGACTCGAGGATATCGGCGAACAGCTTGCGGCTGACGTAGTCGTTGACGCTCTCGCAATGCTTGATCGCGTCGCGCAGCAGCGGCAGCGCGTCCAGCTCCAGCGCCAGGTCGGCGTTGAGCACCTCGCGCGGGTTCTCGCCGATGCGCAGCTTGCCCAGCGCCTGGAAGTTCGGCAGGCCGTCGAGGAACAGGATGCGCTCGGACAGCTTGTCCGCGTGCTTCATCTCGTCGATCGACTCTTCGTACTCGTGGTCGGCCAGTTCCTTCAGACCCCAGTTCTTCAGCATCTTGGCGTGCAGGAAGTACTGGTTGATCGCGGTCAGTTCGTTATAGAGCGCCTTGTTGAGGAACTCGATGACCTTGGCGTCGCCTTTCATGGCCGTGCTCCGGATGCGGGAATGGCGGCGATGCTACCGATTTGCCGCACACGGTGACGGAACGCGAATCGAGTGCGGCCGCGGACGCGAATCAGTGGCAAATGGAGTGGGACCCCCGCGCAGCGCGGGCGGCGACTCAGGCGGCGTACTGGAGAACCGGCAGCGGCAGCTCGCGGACGTTGCGGGCCTGGTCGAGGATGTCGGCGGCCATGTCCAGGCAGCTGCCGCAGTTGGCGCCTGCGCCGGTGCGCATCGTCAGCTCGGGCACGCTCCGGCAGCCGGCTTCAGCCGCCTGGAAGATGTCGCGCTCGGTAACCCCGTTGCAGATGCACACGTACATGCGGAAGACCCGTCGAACTGGCAGCCCGTCTGGCTGCCCGGATATTCCACATGGAATGAGAATGATTGTCAATTAACAGGGCCGAACCGGCCAGCGCCGGGTCAGTCGGCCCTGCGGCTACCCGGCGCGCGCGGGTCGGCTGCGCCACGGGTGCCGGGTCGCGGCCGCGGCCGGTTGTTCCAGGCTGACGGCCCCGGACGGGCCTCAGGCGCGGGCTGCGGCACGGCCTGCACGCCAGCGACCTGGCGCGCGGCCGGGGCCAGGTGGCGCAGGGCGCGGGAATAGACGCCGCGCTTGAACATCACCACGTGCTCGACCGGGTACCAGAAGTCCACCCAGCGCCAATGGTCGAACTCGGGCTTGTCGGTGAGGTCCAGGCGCAGGTCGGACTCCTGCCCGGTCAGGCGCAACAGGAACCACACCTGCTTCTGGCCGATGCAGACGAGGCGGTCGTTGCGGCGGATCGCCCGCTGCGGCAGCCGGTAGCGCAGCCAGCCGGGGGTCGTGCCTAGCACCTCGACGTGGTGCGGCAGCAGGCCGGTTTCCTCGCGAAGCTCGCGGTACATCGCCTCGATGGGCGTCTCGTCGGTGTTCATCCCGCCCTGCGGGAACTGCCACCCGTCGCGATGCACCCGGCGCGCCCAGAACAGGCGTCCGTCAGGGTGCATCAGCACGATGCCGACGTTGGGTCGGTAACCGTCCGGATCGATCACGATGCGGACTCCTGAATCATTTGACTTGCGTCACTGGGCCCGACTCTGCCACGCGCCGCGCGGCCCGACAACTCGATACGTGGTCGCCGCGCCCGGAAACGAAAAACCCCGCCGGTGGCGGGGTTGTTCTGGTCCTGCGCGGTGGTGGCTATGGGTGGACTCGAACCACCGACCCCAGCATTATGAGTGCTGTGCTCTAACCGGCTGAGCTACATAGCCGCGCGGGAACCGCGAATTGTTCCGGTTCGATGCCTCGCTGTCAACGTCCCGACCACCCGGCGCTGGTGTACCGGCCGCTTCAGGCGGGCAGCACCCGGACCTGACCTTCCATCAGCACCCGCGCGCTGCGGCTCATCACCGCCCGGGTGACCTGCCACTGGCCGTCGACCTGGCGCGCTTCGGCGCCGACCCGCAGCGTGCCCGAGGGGTGGCCGAAACGGACCGCGCCCGATTCCCGTCCCTTCGAGGCACGTCGCACCACCGTGCCGGGTACGGCGGCGGCCGTCGCGATGGCCACCGCGCACGTGCCCATCATCGCGTGGTGCAGCTTGCCCATCGACAGCGCGCGCACCAGCAGGTCGACGTCGTCGGCGCGCACCGGCTTGCCGCTCGAGGCGGTGTAGTCCTTTGGGGGCGCGACGAACGCGACCTTCGGCGTGTGCTGGCGCGAGGCCGCGCCGGCGATGTCGTCGATCAGCCCCATGCGCACGGCGGCATGCGCGCGGATGGATTCGAACATGGCGAGCCTCGCCGGATCGCCGTTGATCGCGTCCTGCAGCTCGGTGCCCTCAAGGCCCAGCGCGGCGGCATCGACGAACACGGTCGGGATGCCGGCGTTGATCATCGTGACCTGCAGCGCGCCGACCCCCGGCACGTCCAGCGTGTCTTCCACCTTGCCGGTTGGGAACATCGCCCCGCCGCCCTCGCCTTCGTCGGCCGGGCCGAGGAATTCCAGCTGGATCTCGGCCGCCGGGAAGGTGACGCCGTCGAGTTCGAAGTCACCGGTCTCCTGGACCTGCCCGCCGGTGACGGGCACGTGCGCGACGATGGTCTTGCCGATGTTGGCCTGCCAGATGCGCACCGTGCACATCCCGTCCTGCGGCACGCGCGCCGGGTCGACGAGGCCGTTGGCGATCGCGAAGGGCCCCACGGCCGAGGACAGGTTGCCGCAGTTGCCGGACCAGTCGACGAACGCGGTGTCGATGGCGACCTGCCCGTACAGGTAGTCGACGTCGTGGCCGGGCACCGCCGATTTCGAAATGATCACGCACTTGCTGGTGCTGGACGTGGCGCCACCCATGCCGTCGGTGTGCTTGCCGTACGGGTCGGGCGAACCGATCACGCGCATCAGCAAAGCGTCGCGTGCCGCGCCCGGCACCTGCGCGTCGCCGGGCAGCTCGTCCAGACGGAAGAACACGCCCTTGCTGGTGCCGCCGCGCATGTAGGTGGCGGGGATGCGGAGCTGCGGCGCGTAAGCCATGTCAGGCCGCCTTTGCCGATTCGAGGAAGTCCTGCGCGAAGCGCTGCAGGACGCCGCCGGCCTCGTAGATCGCCACTTCCTCGCCGGTGTCGAGGCGGCAGGTGACGGGCACTTCCAGTGTATTGCCATCGGTGCGGTGGATGACCAGCGTCAGCATGGCGCCCGGCGTGCGCTCGCCGACGACGTCGAAGGTTTCGGTGCCGTCGATACCCAGCGTCTCGCGCGTCGTGCCGGCCTCGAACTGCAGCGGCAACACGCCCATGCCAATCAGGTTGGTGCGGTGGATGCGCTCGAAGCCTTCCGCGGCGATCGCCTCCACGCCGGCCAAGCGCACGCCCTTGGCGGCCCAGTCCCGCGAACTGCCCTGGCCGTAGTCGGCGCCGGCAATGATGATCAGGGGCTGGCGGCGCTGCATGTAGGTCTCGATCGCCTCCCACATGCGCACGACCTTGCCCTCCGGCTCGATCCGCGCCAGCGAACCCTGTCGCACGTTGCCGTCGCTGTCGCGCACCATCTCGTTGAGCAGCTTGGGGTTGGCGAAGGTCGCGCGCTGCGCGGTGAGGTGGTCGCCGCGGTGGGTCGCGTAGGAATTGAAGTCCTCCTCCGGCACGCCCATCTTCGTCAGGTATTCGCCCGCGGCGCTGGTGGCGAGGATCGCGTTGCTCGGCGAGAGGTGGTCGGTGGTGATGTTGTCGCCCAGCACCGCCAACGGCCGCATGCCCGTGAGCGAGCGCTCGCCGGCCAGTGCGCCTTCCCAGTACGGCGGGCGGCGGATGTAGGTCGACTGCGGGCGCCAGTCGTAGAGGGGGCCGACCTTCTCGCCGTGCTCGACACGCACGGAGAACATCGGCTCGTACACCTTGCGGAACTGCTCGGGCTTGACGCTGGCCTTGACGATCGCGTCGATCTCCTCATCCGTCGGCCACAGGTCCTTGAGCGTCACCGGCCGGCCCTCGGCGTCGGTGCCCAGCACGTCCTTCTCGATGTCGAAGCGCACGGTGCCGGCGATGGCGTAGGCGACCACCAGCGGCGGTGACGCCAGGAACGCCTGCTTCGCATAAGGGTGGATGCGGCCGTCGAAGTTGCGGTTGCCCGACAGCACGGCGACGGCGTACAGGTCGCGCTCGACGATCTCCTTCTGGATCTCCGGGTCCAGCGCGCCGCTCATGCCGTTGCAGGTGGTGCAGGCGAAGCCGACGATGCCGAAGCCGAGCTGCTCCAGCTCCTTCAGCAGGTCCGAGTCCTCCAGGTACAGCTGCACGGCCTTGGAGCCCGGCGCCAGCGAGGTCTTGACCCACGGCTTGCGCACCAGGCCGAGCGCGTTCGCCTTCTTGGCCAGCAGGCCGGCGGCGATGACATTGCGCGGGTTGGAGGTGTTGGTGCAGCTGGTGATGGCGGCGATGATCACCGCGCCGTCGGGCATCAGGCCTTGCGCTTCCTGTTCGCGTGCCAGCGCCATGCCGGTGGCGATGCCGCGCTCGGCCAGCATCGACGTCGGCAGGCGGCGATGCGGGTTGGACGGGCCGGCCATGTTGCGCTCCACGCTCGACAGGTCGAACGTCAACGTGCGCTCGTACTGCGCATCGGCGAGCGTGTCCGCCCACAGGCCTGCAGTCCTGGCGTACGCCTCCACCAGCTGCACCTGCGGCTCCTCGCGGCCGGTCAGGCGCAGGTAGTCGAGCGTGTTGTCGTCGATGAAGAACATCGCGGCCGTGGCGCCGTACTCGGGCGCCATGTTGGAAATGGTCGCGCGGTCGCCCAGCGTCAGCGCCGCGGCGCCCACGCCCCGGAACTCCAGGTACGCGCCCACCACCTTGGACTGGCGCAGGAACTCGGTCAGCGCCAGCACGATGTCGGTGGCGGTAATGCCCGGCTGCGGCTTGCCCGTCAGTTCGACGCCGACGATTTCCGGCAACCGCATCCACGACGCGCGGCCGAGCATCACGCTCTCGGCTTCCAGCCCGCCCACGCCGATGGCGATCACGCCCAGCGCGTCGACATGCGGGGTGTGGCTGTCGGTGCCCACGCAGGTGTCGGGGAAGGCCACGCCGTCCTTCGCGTGCACCACCGGCGACATCTTCTCCAGGTTGATCTGGTGCATGATCCCGTTGCCCGGCGGAATCACGTCGACGTTGTGGAACGCCTTGCGCGTCCACTCGATGAAGTGGAACCGGTCCTCGTTGCGACGCTCCTCGATGGCGCGGTTCTTGGTGAACGCGTCCGGGTCGAAGCCGCCGCACTCCACCGCCAACGAGTGGTCGACGATCAGCTGCGTCGGCACCACCGGGTTGATCTGCGCCGGGTCGCCGCCCTTGTCGGCAATGGCATCGCGCAGGCCGGCCAGGTCCACCAGCGCGGTCTGGCCGAGGATGTCGTGGCAGACCACGCGCGCCGGAAACCACGGGAAGTCGAGGTCGCGGCGGCGCTCGATCAGCTGGGTGAGGTACGCCTCCAGCATCGCCGGCTCCGCGCGGCGCACCAGGTTCTCGGCATACACGCGCGAGGTGTACGGCAGCCCGTCCCAGGCACCGGGGCGGATCGCCTCCACCGCCGCACGGGCGTCGAAGTAATCCAGCGAGGTTCCGGGAAGCGGCTTGCGATAGGAATTGGACATGGCGGGCACGGGGCTGGCTCGAAAGGCACTGCGAGGCGGCAGGGCCGAAGGATCGGCAGCGCCGCAGTGCGGGAGGGACGCCGGGCGGCACCAGAGGCGCGCGCCGGGAAACAGCTGATTTTAACGTCGATGCCGTACCGCTGCCGCCGGTATCAAAGGGGCGTTGGGCCGGCGTTGCCGGTGCTCGGCCGCCGGGGCGCTATCCTGTGCCGCCCCGCTGCCACTGCCGCGCGACATGCGCCGGCCATTCCCGCATGGATATCTTCAAGGTCTTCACCCTCGAGGCCGCCCACCGGCTGCCCAACGTGCCCGAAGGCCACAAGTGCGCCCGGTTGCACGGCCACTCCTTCCGGGTCGAGCTCCACGTCTCGGGCGAGCCGGGCGAGCACACCGGCTGGGTGATGGATTTCGCCGACATCAAGGCCGCCTTCAAGCCGCTGTACGACCGGCTCGACCACCACTACCTCAATGACATCGAGGGGCTGGACAACCCGACCAGCGAGCGCCTGGCGGTGTGGATCTGGGAGCACCTGAAGCCCGCGCTGCCGCAGTTATCGGAGGTCGTGGTGCACGAGACGTGCACCTCGGGCTGTCGCTACCGCGGTCCCTGACCAGGGGCGCAACCGCGGCTCCACCTGAACGGTCTCCACGCTCGAGAGCCGGCATTGTTGCATTGCAACAAACCCTGCCATATGCTGCACCGCACAAACCGGCAGAACCGTCGGTGACCCTGAGCAGGAGACCGCCATGTACCCGCAGTTCAACGAGCAGTTCGCCACCGCGGCGCGTCAGTTCGCGGACACCGCCGCACAGATCAACCGCCTGACCCTCGAGAACGCCCAGGCCGTCCTCGGCCTGCAGCTGTCGGCGATCGAAGACCGCGCCGAAGCCACCTTCGCGTTCTGGAACGAGGCCGCCCAGGTCCGTGACCTCGACGGCATGAAGGCCATCGCCCCCAAGGGCGTGCAGATCGCCCGCGAGAACGTCGAGCGCGCCGTCAGCACCGGCCAGGAAGCCTTCGGCCGCACCCTGAAGACCCACGAAGCCATCGCCGAGATCGCCAAGTCGCAGATCGAAGCGACCGCGAAGGCCACCCGCGAGAATGTCGAAGCCAATGTCGAGAAGGCCACCAAGGCCGCCGGCAAGGGCGCGAAGTAAGACTCGCAGCACCGTCTCTCTCCCGGTCGGTTCCCGACCACACGAAACCCGGCAGCCTCGGCTGCCGGGTTTTTTGTTGGGCGGTGTTTCGTGACCGGGGCTCCGGGGAGCGCCGCCCCTCGTTGGACTACCCGATCAAGCCGCGTAGCCCGGGTAAGCGCAGCGCACCCGGGACCGCGACCATTCGCGACATCAACCCCGGGTGCGCTTCGCTTACCCGGGCTACCAAAAAGAAACGGCGCCGGAGTCATCCGGCGCCGTTCGATGTCGCGCCGCGGCAGGCGATCAGCCCGCCGCCTGCGCTTCCATCCGGTGCTGCTCGGCCGCGGCCTTCTGGTGGTTGCGGCCGATCAGCAGGTACACGACGGGCACCACGAACAGGGTGAACACGGTGCCGATCGACATGCCGCCCACGATCACCATGCCGATCTGGTTGCGCGCCTCCGCACCCGCGCCCGAGGCGATTGCCAGCGGGAGCGAACCCAGCACCATCGCGCCGGTGGTCATCAGGATCGGGCGCAGGCGCAGCGCGGCAGCGTCGACCACCGCGTCGAACTTGCTCTTGCCCTGCTCCTGCAGCTGGTTGGCGAACTCCACGATCAGGATGCCGTGCTTGGCGATCAGGCCGATCAGCGTGACCATGCCAATCTGGCTGTAGATGTTCCAGCTGCCGTGCCCGCTGAGCTTGAGCAGCAGGAACGCGCCGAACGCGGCCAGCGGCACCGCCAGCAGGATCACGAACGGGTCGACCCAGCTTTCGAACTGCGCGGCCAGCACCAGGAAGATGAAGACCACCGCCAGCGCCAGGATCATGCCGAAATCGCTGGACGACTCGCGGAACTCACGACTCTGGCCCGACAGGTCGTACTGCGCGTCGGGTGCCACTTCCGCGAGCGCGCCTTCCATCCAGTCCAGCGCCTCGCCCATCGAGTAACCCGGCGCCAGGCCGGCACTGATCGTCGCCGCGCGCAGCTTATTGAAGTGGTTGAGCTCCTTCGCCGCGACGGTCTCCTGGCTGGTGACCAGGTTGGACAGCTGCACCATCTGGCCGTCGCCGCCGCGAACGAAGATGTTGGACAGGTCGCCCGGCGTGCGGCGGTCGGCATCCTCGACCTGCACCAGCACGTCGTACTGCTCCGAGCCGCGCTTGAAGCGGGTCACGTTGCGCCCGCCCAGCAGCGTCTCCAGCGTGCGCCCCACGGTGGCCACACTGGTGCCGACGTCGGCCACCTTCTCGCGGTCCACCTCCAGCTTGAGCTGAGGCTTGTCGAGCTTGAGGTCCGAATCCGGGTTGGTGAGCTGCGGGTTCTCGCGCATCTTGGCCATCAGCGCCTGCACGGTTTCGCCCAGTTCCTCCCAGGTGCCGGTGGACTGCACGACGAAGTTGACCGGCTGGCCGAAGCCGTCCTGGCCCAGCGGCGGCGGCAGCGTCGGGAACGCCATGATCCCGGGAATGCCCATGAACTGTGGGAACAGCTGGCCCTGCACGTCGGCGGTGGTGACGTCGCGCTCCTCCCAGTCCTGCAGCATCACGAAGCCGATGGTGTTGGTGACCGCCGGGAAGCCGACGATCTGGAAGTACTGCTTCACCTGCGGGATGCCGGCGAACGCGGCCTCCATCTGCTTGGCGTAGGTGTCGGTGTACTCGGGCGTCGCGCCCTCCGGCGCCATGCCGAAGCCGATGATGAAGCCCTGGTCCTCCTGCGGCGCCAGCTCGTTGGGCAGAGACGTCCACAGCGCACCGGCGCCGATCGCGATCACCAGGCCGAAGGCCACCACCGCCCACTTCATCCGCAGGGCCAGTTCGATCAGCCGGCGGTAGCCGCGATCCATCGCGCCCAGCACGCGCTCGCCGGCCAGGTAGAAGCGGCCGTGCTCGGTCTCGTGCTTGAGCAGCTTGGACGACATCATCGGCGACAGCGTCAGGGCGGTGAAGCCGGACACGATCACCGCGCCCGCCAGCGTCATCGCGAACTCGACGAACAGCTTGCCGGTGCGGCCGGTGGAGAACGCCAGCGGTACGTACACCGCCGCCAGCGTCAGCGTCATCGCGACGATGGCGAAACCAATTTCCTTGCTGCCCTTGAGCGCGGCCTGGAAGGGCGGCATGCCCTCCTCGATATGCCGGTAGATGTTCTCCAGCATCACGATGGCGTCGTCGACCACCAGGCCGATCGCCAGCACCATCGCCAGCAGGGTCAGCGTGTTGATGGTGAAGCCGAAGGCATACATCAGCGCGAACGCGCCGATCAGCGAGATCGGGATCGTCACCAGCGGGATCAGCGTCGCGCGCCAGCTGCGCAGAAACAGGAAGATCACCACGATGACCAGGATCACCGCCTCGGCGACGGTCTTGTAGACCTCGTCGATGGACTTCTCGATGAAGATCGTCGAGTCGAATGCGACCTCGATATTCATGCCCTCCGGCAGCGTCCGCTGGATCTGCGGCAGCATGTCCTGCAGGGCGGCGGAGATGTCCAGCGGGTTGGCGACGGCCTGCTTGACCACCGCCAGCGGCACCGCGTTGACGCCGTTGAAGCGGGCGCGGAAGCGTTCCTCCTGCGAGCCCAGCTCGACCCGCGCCACGTCGCGCAGCCGCACCAGGGTGCCGTCGACGTTGCCCACGATCACCGCGCCGAACTCCTCCGGCGTCTGCAGGTCGGTTTCCGACAGCACCGTGAACTCACGCGCACGGCCCTCGACACGGCCGGCGGGGATCTCGACGTTCTGCGCGCGCAGCGCCGCTTCCACGTCCGCCGGGGTGAACCCGAAGGCCGCCAGGCGCTGCGGCTGCAACCACACGCGCATCGCGTAGGTGCTGGAGAACACCTGGGCCTGCGCCACGCCGGGGATGGTCTGGATGCGGTCCTTGACCAGGCGCTCGGCGGTGTCGGCGATCTCCACGCGCGAATGGCGGTCCGAGGAGAACGCCAGGTAGATGATCGGCTGCTGGTCGGCCTCCTGCTTCTGGATGATCGGCTCGTCGACCTCGTCGGGCAGGAACCCGCGCGCCTGGCCGACGCGATCGCGCACGTCAGAGGCCGCGCCGTCGGGGTCGCGGTCCAGCTGGAAGCGGATCGTCACCTGGCTGGACTGCTCGCGGCTGACGGACTGCATGTACTCGATGCCTTCCACGCCCGACAGCGCATCTTCGATGGGCTGGGTCACCTGCGATTCGATCACCTGCGCGCTGGCGCCCGGGTAGGTCGTGTTGACCGTCACCACCGGGGTGTCGACGTTGGGGATCTGCCGGACCGACAGGCGGTCGTAGGCGATCAGGCCGACGAGCAGCACCACCAGGTTGATGACCGTGGCGAAGACCGGGCGGCGGATGGAGATGTCGGACAGGACCATGGGGGGCCTCGATTACGTGTCTGTTGCTCTAGTCCTTCTCCCACTGGGAGAAGGTGCCCGGAGGGCGGATGAGGGTTCGGCGCAGCGGTGCGGTTGAATTCCCGGAATCCATCGTCAGCGTTGGAAGCTCACATGCCGTGATGCACGGACGCCGCTTCGCCGAACCCTCACCCCAGCCCTCTCCCGACGGGAGAGGGGGCTTATTGCGAGTCGGCTGACGCGTCGGCCGGCGCTTCAGCCGGGGCGGCCTCGGAAGACGCCGCGGGGGCAGCGCCCGCAGGCGCCTGCTCACCCGCGCCCTGCCCACCCTGGCCGGCTGCCGCGGCACCGCCCGGCGGCACCGACACCACCGGCATGCCGTCCTGCATCATCGGCTTGGCCTGTCCGGCGGTGATCACCACGTCGCCCGCCTTCAGGCCTTCCACGACCTGGAAGAACCCGGGGACGCGCGTGCCGGTGGTGATCGGCGTGCGCTTGGCCTTGCCGTCGACCACGGTGTAGACGTAACGCGTCTCGCCGTCCTGCATCAGCGCCTGCTCGGGGACCATCAGCGCATTGCCGCCGTCGCCGGTCTGCAATTGCAGGCGGGCGAACTGGCCCGGGCGCAGGCGGCCGTCGGGATTGGGGACGCGCGCGCGCAGGCTGGCGCTTCGGCTGCCTGCGTCGACCACAGGATCGATCGCCACGACTTCGCCACCGAAGGTGTCGTCGGGGAACGCGTCGACCGTCAGGCGCACGTTCTGGCCCTGGCGCAGCTGCGACAGCGCGGTTTCCGGCACGGAAAAGTCGACCTCGATCGGGTCCAGCCGCACCAGTGTGACCAGGTCCTGGCCGACGTTGACGAACTCGCCGACGCTGACTTCGCGCAGGCCGACCTGGCCCGAAAACGGCGCGGTGAGGGTCATCTTCTCCAGCGCGGCCTGGGCCGAGGCGACGCGTGCACGGTCCACCGCCAGCGCGGCGCGCGTGTTGTCGGCATCCGACCGGGCGATCAGCTGGTCCTTCGCCAGTTCCTCGGCCCGCGCATTGGCGCGCTGGCTGTTCTCGAGGTTGGCGGCGGCCTCGTTGTAGCTCGCGCGCGCCAGGCTGGCGTCGAGGCTGAAGAGCGGCTGCCCCGCGCGGACCGTGCCGCCCTCGGTGAAGTGGATGCGCTGCACGCGCCCGGCCACTTCCGGGCGCACGATCACCGACTCGTCGGCGCGCAGGCTGCCGACGGTGTCGAGGCCGGCCTGCAACGGGCGTGGCTCGATCGTCACCGTCTCCACCGGCAATTGCATGCCACCGGGTGGACCGCCCGCGGCGCCTTCGGCGCCTGCGGCCTCATCGCCGCTGCAGCCGGCCAGCCCGATCAGGGCAGCCAGCAGGATTCCGGAAAACAGTGCAGTACGGCGCATGCCGGGCCTCGTGGGGGGTCAATTCTGTACTCGCCAGTTTAGCGATGTCCTGGCGTGCTGTCCCCCTGCCGGAAGTCCGGGGCGGAAAGTAATCGTGCATTCGCTCTGGAACGCTGCGTTGCGCGGGCCCGTGCCAGCGCAATGCGCAACGGGTTCAATCCGGGAACGTCAAATGGCGCGCCAATGCGGCCGGATCGGGGTTGTCGTGATGCGGAAGGCAGCCCCAGCACGGTGCCTGCAGGCGCTGCGCCAGCAGCGCCACCACCTCGTCGTGCCGTCCCATGTCGGGGTCGACGGCGTTACCGATCCAGCCGACCAGGCGCAGGCCGTCGGCCTCGATCGCGCGGGCCGTCAGCCGTGCATGGCTCTGGCAGCCCAGCCGCAGGCCCACCACCAGCACCACCGGCAGGTCGAGCGCGCGTCCGAGGTCGGCCTGCTCCAGCGTCGACGACAGCGGCGCCGCCCAGCCGCCAACGCCTTCGACCACGACCCGGTCGGCCTGCGCAGCCAGCCGGCCGAAGGCGTCCCGGATCGGGGCGAGTTCGACCTGCACGCCGGCGTCGGCGGCGGCGATCTCGGGCGCGAGCGGCGCCGGCAGCGCGTACGGGTTGATGTCCGCGTAAGGCACGCCCGGCTCACCGGCGGCCTGCAGCAGCAATGCGTCCTCGTTGCGCCATCCGTCGGCGGCTTCCACACAGCCGCTGGCGACCGGCTTCATGCCGACCGCGCGCAGGCCACGCGAGCGCATCGCGTGCAGCAGCGCCGCGCTGGCGACGGACTTGCCGATGCCGGTATCCGTGCCGGTGACGAAGATGCCGTTGAAAGCCAGACCGCGCACGCATCACTCCCATGGAAGCCCCGGAACCCGCCGATGGTACGGCAGCCCCGCTGCTACACTCGTGCCATGTTTGCCGCCACCCCCCTCACCGGCAACAAGCCGGAGCAGTACGCCCAGCTGCTGGAGCAGGCCCGCGCGTTGATGCATGGCGAACGCGATCGCATCGCCAACGCCGCCAACCTGTCCGCCCTGCTCTACCACGGCCTGCCCGACCTCAACTGGGCGGGTTTCTATTTCTTCGATGGCACCGAGCTGGTGGTCGGCCCCTTCCAGGGCCTGCCCGCGTGCGTGCGCATCCCGCTGGACAGGGGCGTATGCGGCGCCGCCGCGCGCGACCGCGCGACCCAACGCGTGGATGACGTGCACGCGTTCCCCGGCCACATCGCCTGCGACGCGGCATCGCGTTCGGAAATCGTCGTGCCGCTGGTGCACGGCGGGGAACTGGTCGGCGTGCTGGATATCGACAGCCCACTGCCGTCCCGGTTCAACGAGGACGACCAGCGCGGCGTCGAGGCGATCGCCGCGGCATTCGTGGAGGCTTTGCGATGAGCACCGAGAAGATGCGCAACATCGGACCCAAGTCGGCGGCGTGGCTGCGCCAGGTCGGGCTGCGCACGCGCGAGGAGCTGGCCGAGGCCGGCACGGTCGAGGCGTTCATGCGCGTCAAGCGCGCGGGCTTCAAGCCGACGCTCAACCTGCTCTACGCGATCGAAGGCGCGTTGCAGGACTGCCACTGGCAGGAAGTCCCCGACGCACGCAGGCAGGAACTGGTGAGCGCCGCCGGCGTGGCGATCGACCAGCTGCCGCCGCCGCGCTACAAGCCCGCCCCCGGGCCGGTGCGCACCACGGTGCTGACCGAAGACACGGTGCCGATGCGACCCGACGGCGACGGAAACGACTGGCGTCGCTGATCGCTGCTTGCCTGACGACAGGTCATGTCGATCCAGCGTGCCTGGTGCAGGAGCGACGTAAGTCGCGATCCGGAAATCGTTGGTTACGCATCTAATCGCGGTGGCGTGGTCGCGACTTACGTCGCTCCTACACTCGCTGCGGTAAACGCACCCCCTCCCAACCTCCCCCTGCACGCAGGGGGAGGAGCCAAGCAGCCGAGCCGCGCCCCACCCCTTTCCTGCCACGCCCCCCAATCCCGTACACTGCGCCCCGCTTCAAGGTGACCCGGCGGCGTCCTGCCAACGGGTTGAAACGGGAAGCCGGTGACGCCCGCACATTCGCGGTCCAGTCCGGCACTGCCCCCGCAACGGTAAGCGAGTCAAGCCACGGCATCCGCCACTGGGCTGCACCTGCAGCCACGGGAAGGCGCCCTGGCCGGAAGCACGTCTTCCACTCGCGAGTCCGGAGACCGGCCTTGACGCTGACTGGTTGCGATGCGGAGGGCATTGCGGCGGCGACGCCGGCGCTGTTCGTCCGATTTCGCGGCCCTTTTTCCCTGCATCCGACTCCCGAAACCCGGCAAGACCGGCAAGACCGGCACGGCCCGACCGTGCGATGGAGACGTCCCGATGCAGCTTCGCCCGATGACCCTTGCCTGCGCACTCGCGCTGCCCCTGTCCGCAAACGCCCAGGCCGACACCGCTCGCACCGCGCGCGACCTCGATGAAGTGGTGGTCACCGCGACCCGCACGCCGGTATCGGCCAACGCCGTGCTCGCGCCGGTCGAAGTGATCGACCGCGACATGATCGTCCGCAGCCAGGCGCGCTCGCTGCCGGAACTGCTGCGCGGCCGCGCGGGCGTGGCGATCTCCAACCAGGGCGGCCCGGGCAAGCTCACCACGCTGTTCATGCGCGGCGCCGAATCCGACCACGTGCTGGTGCTGGTCGATGGGGTGCGCATCGGCTCGGCGACCTCCGGCCTCGTGTCGTTCCAGGACCTGCCGCTGTCGATGATCGACCGCGTCGAGATCGTGCGCGGCCCGCGCTCCAGCCTGTACGGCAGCGAGGCGATCGGTGGTGTCATCCAGGTGTTCACCCGCCGCGACCGTGGCGGCATCGCGCCGCGCGCCACCGCCACCGTTGGTAGCCATGGCCGGCGCGAGGCCAGTGCGGGCATCGGCGGCGGCAGCGGCACGACGTGGTTCGGCGTCGATGCCGCGCACCAGCGCACCGACGGCATCAACGCCTGCGACGTCGCCACGCCGACGCCGTTCGACGGCGGCTGCTTCATCGCCGCCCCGCAGCCGGACGCGGACGGCTACCGCAACCGGTCGCTGTCACTGCGCGGCGGCATCGATCTTGGCGAGACGTTCGAGCTGACGGCCCAGGCCCTGCTCGCAGAGGGCGAGAACGAATTCGACGGTGACTTCACCGATTACTCCGAAACCACGCAGCAGGTGCTGGGTGCGCGCGCCACGTGGACCGTCTCGGACGCGCTGACCGTGCAGTTGGGCGCGGGCCGCAATACCGACGCGTCCGACAACTTCCTCGGCGATGCGTTCACCGGCTACTTCGAAACCGATCGCGACAGCGCCAGCCTGCAGGCCGACCTTTCACTGGCTGCCGACCACCTGCTGACCTTCGGTGCGGACTGGCTGCGCGACCGCGTCGAAAGCGACACGACCTTCGACCGGACTGAACGCGACAACCGCGCGGCGTTCGCGCAGTACCAGGGTGTGCTCGGCGCGCATTCTCTGCAGGCCGCCCTGCGTCATGACGACAACCAGCAGTTCGGCGAGGCCACCACCGGCAATGCCGCCTGGGGCCTGTCGCTGGGCGGAGGTTGGCGCGTCAGCGCGGGCTACGGCACGGCGTTCAAGGCGCCGACGTTCAACGAGCTGTACTACCCGTTCTTCGGCAACCCCGACCTGCGTCCCGAGGAGTCGCGCAGCTGGGAGGCGGGGGTGGCGCTGGATGCCGGCGCCGTCGCCTGGCGGCTGGACGCGTTCGACACCCGCGTCGACGACCTGATCGCCTACGACGCGGCGCTGTTCCTGCCCAACAACATCGAGCGCGCGCAGTTGCGCGGGGCCGAGTTGGGCATCGACGCCGAGGTCGCCGCATGGGCCATGTCCGGCAGCGTCAGCGTGCTCGACACGGAAAACCGCAGCGGCGGATTCAACGACGGCAACGAGCTGCCGCGGCGCGCGCGGCGCAGCGCGCGGCTGGACGTGGACCGTGCCTTCGGCGACCTGCGCCTGGGCCTGACCGGCGTGGCCGAAGGCGCGCGCTTCGACGACGTCGCCAACACCCGTCGCCTGGGCGGCTACGCGACCTTCGACGTGCGGGCCGAGTACAGCCTCACAGCTGCGTGGACCGTGCAGGCGCGCTTGGCCAACGTGCTGGACCGCGACTACGAGACCGCGTCGTTCTACAACCTGCCGGGACGCGAGTGGTTCCTGACGCTGCGCTGGGAACCGGCGCAGTAACGACCCGCGCGCCCCTGTAGGAGCGGCTTCAGCCGCGATCGGGAACCGCTTTGTGTCACGTCCACACGATCGCGGCTGAAGCCGCTC
>NZ_JAINZW010000089.1 GCF_020026895.1 Novilysobacter selenitireducens | reverse complement strand
ACGATTAGGCAGTCGAGAGGACCTCGCCCTTTGCAGCTTGCGCCGCAATACCGCGCCTCGCAATTCCGACAGCAGACTGGGCAAACGCCGAGTGAGTCATACCGTTGACGTGCTGCCTCTCGCGGCCGACGTCGAGCTCATCCATGTGCTTGAACGCGTACTGCACAGCTGGGCGAGCCATGAGTTTAGCGTGCCAGGCCGCAAGATGCGGGTACTCGCGCTCGACGTTGAAGTCTTGTGGGAGGAGATGGTGGATGGCGTAGTCGTTGTATTTGATAAAGGCG
>NZ_JAINZW010000088.1 GCF_020026895.1 Novilysobacter selenitireducens | reverse complement strand
AGCCGAGGAAGAACAGGCCCAGCAGCGCGGCGGCGCAGGCCAGCGTCACCGCCACGGTATTGGCGATGCCACGGCAGCGTGTCCGCCGCCGGCATCAGCCCGCCGGTGAAGAACCCTCGTGGATGCCGGCGCGGCTGCCCCACCTGCTGCTCAACGGCACCACCGGCATTGCCGTGGGCATGGCGACCGACGTGCCGCCGCACAACCTCAACGAGGTCGTCAGCGCCTGCGTGCGCCTGCTCGACGACCTGGCGCGCCAGTTCGCGAGCGATCGCCAGGGTGATG
>NZ_JAINZW010000087.1 GCF_020026895.1 Novilysobacter selenitireducens | reverse complement strand
GACCAGATCGTTCACAACCTATCCTACAACGAGTGCTTGACTTGGCGACAAAATGCGATTCTCCGGATGTGCGAGATCGTGCCTACATATACTGGCGACTTCTTTCCACGGACACGAGTGCAGCGAGGGTACGCTGATTGACTCTAGGGTTGTAGTTTGCTCATTTCTTTCCTTCCCAGGCCGTCGTGATGGCGCCTCGACCAGAAATATTGCTACCACGAACAACAGTCTCCCCTGCCGTCTTGGAAGAGTTGATCAGTGACATTGGCTCTTTGGCGAGCGTCT
>NZ_JAINZW010000086.1 GCF_020026895.1 Novilysobacter selenitireducens | reverse complement strand
CTCCCTCCAATTTTGTTGAAGTGTTGAGACGAAGGTCGGGTTTGGTCGGTTCACGATCGAAGATTGTCTGGCTGGGCGGATATGCATGTATCTCTTTCGGAAGAGGAGCGTCCACGATTGCTCCCCGAGCCGACGCCAGGCCACCACCTCCCAATGTCGACGGACCAGTTCTCCACACAGGATGTGGTCGCTCATAGCGAGAAGATCGGTCCCGCGGCCGAATGTATGGCTCGTGAGTGTCTGAACTGTCTGCATGACCGGTGCTACTTCCATGCCCAACACTCG
>NZ_JAINZW010000085.1 GCF_020026895.1 Novilysobacter selenitireducens | reverse complement strand
CACCACGGGACCAACCAAGGTCCTTCCAGCGAAGCCATCGCGTCTGAAACTCAAAGTCGCCGACTCTGTGCGCCATTTAGGTAAAGCGGCGACGGCAGGACCACCCGTCTGCGACGCGACCTCAAAAGTGGCTGGCCTTACTCGTTCGACGCTGTCCTGATCCGTCTCCAAGCCGTATCACGCGTATTAGGGCTTAGGAAGTGCGGAGGGGCAATCTGCGGGGCAAGTGGAGGGGACATCTCTCTCCAGTTTCCAAGATCTACCCGTAATCTTCCATGCTGTAAA
>NZ_JAINZW010000084.1 GCF_020026895.1 Novilysobacter selenitireducens | reverse complement strand
GTGGACTACATCACCGGTGCCGATGAACCTGGTATCCAGGAGCATAACCCAACCGTAGACGTGGACTCTCCGTCTCGTATCGACGGTGATCCTCCCGCGACTCGGTACCGGATAGATAATTGGACGCAGATTACGGGAGAACGGGAGAAAGAGGTTGTGCGGAAAGGAGGCATACTCGAACGCGAAACACGAGTCAGTCTTACCTGCCGTGACGTGGCCAAAGTGCGCAAGATTGGTCTCCTGAAGCGTTAATCCGGTACTCATGAGTTTGGGGCTTGGACATGCG
>NZ_JAINZW010000083.1 GCF_020026895.1 Novilysobacter selenitireducens | reverse complement strand
AGGTCTAAGAGAGGAAATTGCTTCTCCTCTGTCTTGGAAGCGATCGTGAGGAGATTGAAGAGGTTGGGTTGGATTGTCATTTGCAGCAGATGAATCTCGACGCAGCGCGTGAAGCGCCTGAAAATCCGTGCTATGTTTTCCGTACCAAGGGCCGCATGTGACAGCTTCAGAACAAATGGATCCAATCTCTGTTGAGACAATGAGGCCTTTTGTTGTGGCCATATACTGGCGAGTGCTGCTGCGGTCGTCCGCCGCAGATTTACTCGGTCCGCAAGTTGCAGCACTC
>NZ_JAINZW010000082.1 GCF_020026895.1 Novilysobacter selenitireducens | reverse complement strand
CTGGTAGTCAAACTAGTTTTCCATTGTGGATTCTAAGAATTTAGTTTTGGAGCAGTGACATTCTGACTGGTAGTCAAACGTTTTGTCTTTGCGAAAACTGCACCCGTTGGTTTTGGAGCAGTGACATTCTGACTGGTAGTCAAACCGCTATTACGAAGCGGGAGACTTTGAAATAGTTTTGGAGCAGTGACATTCTGACTGGTAGTCAAACGCGGCCATTGATGCGGCGTTAAACACAGTAGTTTTGGAGCAGTGACATTCTGACTGGTAGTCAAACCATTAAGAG
>NZ_JAINZW010000081.1 GCF_020026895.1 Novilysobacter selenitireducens | reverse complement strand
CAAGAATTCCTCGTCTCCGACTGGCCGATATTTCTGTCGGATCGCGTCGCTGCTTCGTCGATAGTGTTGAGGTTCTTCGTAGCAGCGCCGTGTGCTCATTAGGAGCCTCGTTCATGGCTACTTTCAGGGAGCCAGGGTCGACGCCAGGTCCAAATGGAGAATCTACCACCAGCATCGAAAGAACGAGATACGCCATCGATTTTCCCCACACATTAGCTATAATATCCTCATCAATATCCATCCACTTCGCTGAGATCTTTCCATCGTATGGTCCAGCCATGCCCAA
>NZ_JAINZW010000080.1 GCF_020026895.1 Novilysobacter selenitireducens | reverse complement strand
CAACTGCTATGGCGAGGTTTACCAGCCAACGGAACATGACCCCGAAACGTGTCGATGCTATAATTGCGATGAGGAGAGGAAGGGTAAAGAAGAGTTCGAAGCCATGTTTTCAGATTAGGGGGACTTAGCAGGTTGAAACAGCCAGGCATCAAGTCGAAGTCCTTTTGGACAAGTCATAGAAATACAGTGTGAAATAAATACCGAAGCCTATCCAAACGCCGAGTGAGTTTACGTGACAGAATGGACCGTCCTAGCCTCATCGTCTGGAAACTCTCCAAATGATGAT
>NZ_JAINZW010000007.1 GCF_020026895.1 Novilysobacter selenitireducens | reverse complement strand
TGTGGCACCACCCGATCCCATCCCGAACTCGGAAGTGAAACGCACATGCGCCGATGGTAGTGTGGCCTAAGCCATGCAAGAGTAGGTCATCGCTGGGCATTTACACCCAAGGCCGGTTCCCAAAAGGAACCGGCCTTGTTCTTTTGGGCGATGCATAACCACAGGTAAGACCGGCCACTGGGCTTTGATGGTTGGTTCGGGCGGCGTGGCGCGCCGATGCAGGGCGATGGTGTCCCAGGCCCTTGCCAATCCTGATCCCTACCGAGAATCGCGGCTGAAACCGCTCCTACAGCCAGCAAGCGCAGGATCCGCAATACCAAAAAGAAAACGGCGCCCTGGAGGCGCCGTCTATGTGTCCGACGTCGAAACTCGACTAGAGAACGACAGGGGGTTCTCCACCCACGATGACAATATCGGCTGGACGGCGGGCGAAAAGACCCACGCTGACGACGCCCGGGATCTGGTTGAGCTCCGCCTCCATGGCGATGGGATCCACAATCGACAAGCCATGGATGTCGATGATCGCGTTGCCGTTGTCGGTGACCACGCCGGTGCCATCTGCCGCCTGGCGCCAGACCGGCTGGCCGCCGGTCTTCGCGAGGATGTGTCGGGCCACCAGGCTGCGCGCCATCGGGATGACCTCCACCGGTAGCGGGAAATACCCCAGCACTTCGACGCGCTTGGCCGGGTCAATGATGCACACGAAGCGCTCGCTGGCCTCCGCGATGATCTTCTCCCGGGTCAGCGCCGCACCGCCGCCCTTGATCAGGCGCTTGTGCGGGTCGCACTCGTCCGCACCGTCGACATAGAGCGACAGCGGGCCGGTGT
Organism: Novilysobacter selenitireducens; assembly: GCF_020026895.1. GTDB lineage: Bacteria > Pseudomonadota > Gammaproteobacteria > Xanthomonadales > Xanthomonadaceae > Lysobacter_C > Lysobacter_C selenitireducens. The sequence continues at coordinate 119,604 of NZ_JAINZW010000007.1, read as the reverse complement.
CGTTGAGGTCCATGACGTCGATGCCGTGCCTGCGCAACCGCTCGGTGCTCTGCTCGGAACTGGAAACCGCGCCGCGGATCCTTTCCTTGATGCCGGCCAATGCGTCGATGAAGTAGGCGACGGTGGAGCCCGTACCGACGCCGACGATCATTCCGTCTTCGACGAACTCGATGGCCTTTTCGCCGGCCAGGCGCTTGGCTTCAGACATGCGTGTTTCCCCACAGGGTTATTCGAGGGACAGGAGGAACTTGTACTGGTCGGCCGACACCGGGAATACGGACAGGCGGCTTCCGCGCTTGATCAGCGCGAATTCCTCACCGAGCCGTTCGCCATGCTGCTTGATTTCTTCCAGCGGGATCGTGCGCGACAGCTTGCGCTCGAACTCCACGTCGATCAGGAACCAGCGTGGCTCCTCGCGTGTCGCCTTGGGGTCGAAATAATCGGATTTCCGATCGAACTGCGTGTCGTCCGGATACGCCGCGCTGGCGACCGTCGCGGTGCCGGCGATACCTGGGACGGCGGTGTTGGAGTGGTAGAACAGCACGCCATCGCCGACCTGCATGCCATCGCGCATAAAGTTGCGCGCCTGGTAATTGCGCACGCCATTCCAGGGCTCGGTGCCGACCCGCTGCAGGTCGTCGATTGAAAAGGCGTCGGGTTCCGACTTCATAAGCCAGTAGCGGCGTCGGGTTCGGGTCATGGGCTTGAAGGGTGGCAGTTGCGAAAATCGTGGAAGTGCATCGGTGTACAGACCGCGTCCAGCGGCACGTCCCAGGATTCGGCGGCGATCGCGTCGACTTGCTGTTCGTCGAACGCGGCGCCTACCAGCCAGGGCGGTGCAGGCTGCAGGCGCCTGAACGCGAAGCTGCGATCGTACCAGCCGCCTCCCATGCCAAGGCGATGACCGGCTCGGTCGAATGCCACCAGTGGTGCAACCACCAACGCCATCGCCTCGGGTTCGAGCAGCGCTGCCGGCTCGACATCCGGCTCCGGAATGCCGAAGCGGTTGGTGACGAGCGACTCGCCGGGACGCCAAGGCGCAAAGCGCAGTCGTCCGTCGTCGTGGAGCACCGGCAGGCAGTAGCGGCACTCGGCCGGCAGTTGCACTTGCCAGGCGTGCAGCGCGATCTCGCCATTGGTGGCCCAGTAGCCAGCGACGTAACCGGCCTTCGGCGCGAGGGGCATTGTGAGTAGGCGGTGCGCCAAGGCCTCGGCGGCTCCGATGCGGGCGGGAACGGGGAGGGCACGGCGCATTGCGACGAGGCGCTCGCGCAGGGCCGGTCGGTCAATCGGCGTGCCGTCGTGGTTCATTGTGCGTGGACCATGCGAGTGCACCGCCGGAACGTCTGCCAGAAACGACAACAGCGCAGGATCTGCGCTGTCGTGATGGGTGCGGTGCCGGGCAACCCCGGTCACCGTGACCCGCAATTGAAAAGTCCTCCGCCGATGGCGATGCGCGCGAAACGACCTTGAACCCGGGGTTCAAGTGGGAACGCTAGGAGGCCTTCGGGCTTCCCGCTACGAGGCGGACTTGCACTCCAGGCTTCCGTTGCATCCCCGCGGTCGCAATTAAGGGACAAGGCGAATGTTTGCGCACGCCGTCGTCCACAGCAGAGGACGTGCGGAGAGTATAGCCCGAGGGGCCGGATGCAAGTGGCCCGCCTGTCGGTGGCGGTCGGCCTCGATTCATTGCCGCCGACGCGGAAGACAGTCAGCGCGCAGGTGTGTCGAACAGACCGTCCAGGCGGCGATTCAGGTCGCCCAGCGTGCGCGAGAGCTCCCGGTCGCGGCCGGAATTCTCGTCGCGCAGCTGCTGCAATTCGTGGGCGAAGTTCAGTGCGGCGAGCACCGCCACGCGGTCCAGCGCCGCCATGCGGTTGCTGCCACGGATCTCGCGCATCCGCGTATCGAGCAGCTTGGCCGCAGCCAGCAGGCTGTCACGTTCGTCAGGCTCGCAGCCGACGGTGTACTCGCGATCGAGCAACCGGATGCTGACCGGGGTCGACTTGCTCACGTGTGCTGCTCCAGCGACTTCAGCCGCGCGATCATCGCCTCGACCCGCGCCCGTGCCTGTTCGTTCTTGGCCAGCAGTGCGGCGCGCTCGCCGGACAACTGCTCGTGCTGCTGGCGCAGGCTGCGGTTCTCCTCGCCGAGGCGACGCACGCGATCGGCCAGCGCTTCGATGCGCTGGGTCAGCGCCTGCAACTGGGCAACGGGGTCGGTGGGATCGGCAGGCTGCATCCGGGCACGATAGGCAGGGGCGGGGAGGCGGTCAAGGACCGTACGGCGCCGGTCAGGACAGCGGGTCGGCCACGGTTACGGCACGCGCCGTGGCGACCTGGGCCCCCGGCCACGTGCGCAGGAACGCGAGGCACGCCTGGGCGTCCAGCGGCCGCGACAACCAGTACCCCTGGACCTCGTCGCAGCCGTGCTCGCGCAGGAACTGCATCTGCGCCTCGCCTTCCACGCCCTCGGCCACCACGTTCAGGCCCAGCGAGTGCGCCATGGTGATGATCGTGCTGGTGATCGCCTCGTCGTCGGCGTCGTGGGTGAGGTCGTCGATGAACTCCTTGTCGATCTTCAGCGTCGTGATCGGCAGCCGCTTCAGGTAGGACAGCGACGAGTACCCGGTGCCGAAGTCGTCGATGGCCAGCCCGACGCCGATGCCGCGCAGGCGCTGCAGCAGGTCGGCGTTGTGCTGGGCGTTGGCCATGATCACGCTTTCGGTCAGCTCCAGCTCCAGGCACGCCGGCGGCAGCCGCGTCTCGGCGAGCACCCGCGCCACCACCTGCGGCAGGTCGCCGCGCAGCAACTGCAAGGCCGAGACGTTGACGGCGATGGCGAGGTCCTCCAGCCCGTGCGGCCGCCAACGTGCCAGCGTCGAACACGCCTCGCGCAGCGCCCACTCGCCGATCTCCAGGATCAGGCCGGTCTCCTCGGCCAGCGGGATGAACTGCGACGGCGGGATCTCGCCGTACTCCGGGCTGGTCCAGCGCAGCAGTGCCTCCACGCCGGTGATGCGACCGTCGGCCAGGGACAGCTGCGGCTGGAACGCCAGGCGCAGCTCGCCGCGGTCCAGCACCTTGCGCAATGCGGCGCTGATCGTCGCGCGGCGGCGAATCTCGATGTCCATCGCCTCGGTGTACTGCATGTAGGTGCGGCGGCCGCCGGCCTTGGCCTGGTACATGGCGGTGTCGGCCTGCTTGAGCAGGTCGGTCGGCACCTGCGCGTGGTCCGGGTACAGGCTGATGCCGATGGACGGGGAGATCGCGATGTCGTGGCGCTCGTCCACGTCCAGCGGCGCCTCGAACGCGATGATGATGTTGCGCGCGACCTCCTCGGCCTGCTGCGCGTTGTCGAGGTTCTCAAGCACCACGGTGAACTCGTCGCCGCCCAGCCGCGCCACCGTGTGGCGGTTGCCGACGGTTTCCTGCAGGCGCTGCGCCACGGCTCGCAGGATGCGGTCGCCTGCGGCATGGCCCAGTGAGTCGTTGATGTCCTTGAAGCGGTCCAGGTCCAGGAACAGCACCGCGACCTTCTGGCTGTTGCGCCGGGCGCGGACGATGGCCCGCGACAGCCGCTCCGACAGCAGCGTGCGGTTGGGCAGGCTGGTGAGGGTGTCGTAGTTGGCCAGGTAACGCAGTTCCTGCTCGGCGCGCTTCTGGTCGGTGATGTCGGTGAGCACGGCGACGTACTGCACGCGCGCGGTACCGGTCGTCTCCTGCACCGCGCTGCACTGCAGCCAGCACAGGAACTCGCTGCCGTCCTTGCGCTGCTGCCAGATCTCACCCGACCAGCGGCCGTTGCGGTGCATTTGCGCGCGCATCTGGTGGTAGAAGTCCGGGTCGTGCTGGCGGCTGTCGATCAGGCTGGTGGGTTTGCCGATCACGTCGACCGCGGTGTAACCGGTCATGCGCTCGAACGCCGGGTTCACCGACACGAACGTGAAATCGCTGTCGAACACCGCCACGGCCTCGGCCATGCTGCGCAGCACTTCGCTGGACACGCGGCGATCGCGCTCGGCGCTGCGGCTGGCGGTGATGTCCCGTGCGGTGCCGGCCACGCGCAGCGCATGGCCGTGGTCATCGCGTTCGACCACGCGGCCACGCGCGCGAATCCAGTCCCAACTGCCGGCGGGGTTGCGCACGCGGTGCTCGGACAGGAACAGCGCGGCGTGGCCGCGCAGGTGTTCGCGCAGGCGCTCGGTGACCTGCGGCAGGTCTTCCGGGTGGATTTCGTGGTCGGCAGCGACGCGGGTACGCACGGTCAGCTCCGGGGTGCCGCCCTGCTCTTCGTCCTGTGCGCGCATGCCGTGGAGTTCGCGGCGCTTGAGGTCGTAGTCCCAGAATTGCTCGCCTGACGCCCACAGCGCCAGCTTGAGGCGCTCCTCACGCTCGCGGATCTGGCGGAACCAGCCCTGTTCCAGCCGCCGGCGGCGATGCCAGCGCCAGCCGGCAGTCGAGAACGCGGCCAGCAGTGCCAGCACGGCGGCGGTGATCGCCAGCGGGTGGCGCCACGGCGGCGGCGCGACCGTCAGTGGCAGCGACAGCTCGTGGTCGGTCCAGGCGCCATCGCGGTTGGTGGACTGGGCGCGGAAGGTGTAGTCGCCCGGCGGCAGGCGGGTGTAGGTGATGTTGCCGTCGTCGCCGTTGTCGACCCAGTCCGAGTCGAAGCCTTCCATCCGGTAGCGGTAGCGGATGCGGGCGCCGGGCGCGAAGTCCAGCGCGCCGATGCGCAGGCGCAGCAGCTCGGTGCCGCTGGGCAGCGACAGCGCCTCCTGCTGCCACAGTGCCCCGGCATTGCCCGCCGGCTGAGCACCCAATTGCGCCGACAGCAGCTTGAGCGGCGGCGTGAACGAAGCGGTGCGCATGTGCGCCGGGTCGAACAGGTTGATGCCGCGCACGCCACCGAAGACCAGCGTCCCATCCGACAGCCGCGTCGCCGCACCGCCGTTGAACTCCAGGTCCTGCAGGCCGTCGGCCAGGCCGTACTGCTGCGCCTGGCCGGTCGCGGGCCGGTAGCGGACCAGGCCGGCATTGGTGCCCAGCCACAGCGCGCCGGCGCCGTCCCCGAGGATCGAAAACACTACTGGCGTAGGCACGTCGCCCATCGCGTCGGCGAGCGGGTGCTGGAAGGCGATGCGGCCGTTGGCGCCCTCCACCACGCGCCCCAAGCCGGTATGCGTACCGACCCAGATCGCGCCGTCGGGATCCTCGTGCAAGGCCCGCACGAGGTTGCCGGGAAGGGAGTCGGGGGCATTGGCATCGCGCTGGAACAGGCGGATCCGGCCGGTCGCCGGGTCACGCATCGCCAGGCCATTGGAGGTGGCGACCCAGAGTCGCCCGCGGCGGTCGTGCAGCATTGCGTGAATGATGGGATCGGCCGGCCCGGCGTCCCGCCCGCCAAACCGGTGGGCGACCACGCCGCCGCCCTGGCGCCGGACTTGCAGCAGGCCCGAGCGCAACGTGCCCAGCCACATGTCGCCGTTGCGGTCGGTGGTGATCGCGCGGATCGGGGTACCTTCAAAGCCGCGCAGGGACGCTGGCTCGATTGTCCCCGCCTCGGGGTCCAGGCGCATCAGGCCCTTCGACGAGGCCAGCCACATCCGGCCATGGCCGGCCGGGACGATCGCCATGAGCCGTGTCCGCCCGCCCATGCGTTCGGTCCAGTCCTCGAACGTGTCGCCGTCCAGGCCGTAGCGCAGCAGGCGCCCGTTGTCCGTGCCCACCCACAATGTGCCGTCCGCGCCTTCCTGCAATGCGCGGATGCTGTTGTCGGCGATGATTGCGTCCAGCCGGCCGCTGCTGTCGTCCAGCACGTAGCGGAAGCGGGCGCCCAGGGGGTCGGTTACCGACACGCCACGCAGCTGCCCGCCGGCCCAGAGGATGCCGCCGCGGTCGATCATCAGCGTTTCGATGCCGTTTTCCGGCAGCGAAGCGGTAATCGCCGGGCCTTCGACGATCGCCTCGACGCGTCCGCCGTCGGGGTCGAGCCGGCGCAGCCCGTGGAAGCCCACGGCGAACCACAACCGGCCATCGGGTGCCTGCACGATGGCGCGCACGGCGCCGCCGGGCAGGTCGGCGGGCTGCAGCCACACGGGCACCAGGTGGCGGCCATCGGAATGCAGGCGGTAGAGGCCGTCGCTGCCACCCACCCACAGGCGACCGCGACGGTCCCACGCCAGCGACAGGGCCGGGGCGTCCGGGCCGACGCGGCGCGCCGACCCGTCCTCGCCGATCCGGTACAGCCCGGCCGGCGTGGCGTACCAGAGCCCCCGGCGCGGGTCGGCCAGCAACATCTGGCGTCCCGCCGCATCGGCGCCGGTGTTCTCCAGCGACAGCACCCGAGTGCGTGCGCCGGTCGCCGGGTCGAGACGCTCCAGTCCCTGCGAAGTGCCGACCCAGACTGCGTCCCCGTGCGCGAGCAGCGCCCGGACGTGGCGCCCGGCGGCACGCGCGTCGCCGGCGTAGCGCCGGATCTGGCCGGTGGCGAGGTCGAGCCGCGACACGTACTCGCTGTAGGAGCCGACCCAAAGCGCATCGCCCTGGACAGACAATGCGGTGATGTAGCTGTCGGGCAGGCTTGCCGGGTCGCGCGGGTCGTGGCGGAACAGCACGTAGCGCGTGCCGTCGAACCGGTGCAGCCCGCCCTGGGTGCCGACCCAGGCGAACCCGTCGCCGTCCTGCGCCAGTGCGGTCACGGTGTTCTGGGCCAGGCCGTGCTCGCTGCCCAGCCGCTGGAAGTAGAAGTCGCGCGTGGCCGCCCATGCGGGCGACGACGCCAGCATCGCTGCCAGCCAGAGGGTGACAAAGAGCACCACGGCCCGGCCGGCGCCCGTGGCGCGCGGGGTGTGGACGGCGATGGCGGAAGGGCGGTGCGCTCGCACGAGTCCGTCGGCTGGCGTGGCTGCCAGCAGTGTAGGGCCTTTGGGCGTCCCCGCGCGGGCCGACCCGGGTACCCCGCAGGGCGCGTGCCGGGACGGCGCATTGCTAGACTGGGAGGGCCTTTCATCCATGGAGTCGCCGTGTCGAACGCCACCCCCGCGCCCGACCTCCCGCCCATCGCCGCCGTCGACGACGCGGTCCGCCGCCTGGCCCTCGGGGTCAGCGCCGCCGAGCTGCACGGCAGCCTGTGCGGTTGGCTCGCCGGCGGCGGCGCATCGCGCGCGGAGTGGCTGCGCGACGTACTGGCCGACCCGGCCGCACCCCTGACCGCCAGCGGCGATGCGCTGGACGACCTGCGCCTGGCGAGCGCCGCGCAGCTGGCCGACCGCGACTTCGCCTTCGAGCTGCTGCTGCCGCCGGCCGACGCCACCCTGGCCGAGCGCAGCGGAGCGTTGTTCGACTGGTGCCGCGGATTCCTGGGAGCATTCGGCCTGGCGGCCGGCGGCGACCCGAAGCTGTCGGAGGAAGCCAACGAGGCGCTGGGCGACATCGCCAAGCTGGCGGCCGCGCAGCCGCAGGAAGAGGGCGACGACGAGGACGAGGACGCGCTGGCCGAGATCGAGGAGTTCGTGCGCGTTGCCGCGCTGCTGCTGCATGGCGACTGCGTGCTGGCCGCGCGCCACCGGCAACGGCTGAACTGACGTGCGCGCCATGCCCCGCATTCCCCCGAAAACCTATGTGCGCCGCCGGAAGCAGTTGATGCGGATGGCCGGCGACGACGCCATCCTGGTGCTGCCCGCGGCCAAGGAGACCGTCCGCAGCCGCGACACCCACCACCCTTATCGGCAGGACTCGGACTTTTCGTACCTCACCGGGTTTCCCGAGCCCGAGGCGGTCCTGGTGCTGGTGCCGGGTCGCGCCCACGGCGAGGTGCTGCTGTTCTGCCGCGAACGCGACCCCGACCGCGAAGGCTGGGACGGCCCGCGCTTCGGCCCGGAAGGCGCGGTCGAGGCCTTCGGCATGGACGATGCCTACCCGATCGGCGACCTCGACGACATCCTGCCCGGGCTGCTGGAAGGCCGTTCGCGCGTGTATTACCACTTCGGGCGCGACGCCGAGTTCGACCTGCAGCTGATCGGCTGGGTCAACCGCGTGCGCGCGATGATGCGCATGGGCGCGCAGCCGCCCCACGAATTCCTCGAGCTCGGCCACCTGCTCGACGAGATGCGGCTGTTCAAGGACCGCGACGAACTCAAGCTGATGCAGCGCGCCGCCGACATCACGGTGGAAGCGCATGCCGCGGCGATGCGCGCGGTGCGCCCGGGCATGCACGAGTACCAGTTGCAGGCGCAACTGGAATACACCTTCCGCATGCATGACGCGGTGCCGGCCTACGGCAGCATCGTCGGCGCCGGCGCCAACGGCTGCGTGCTGCACTACGTCGCCAACGCCGGCCGCATCAACGAAGGCGACCTGGTGCTGGTCGACGCCGGCGCGGAATACCGAGGCTACGCCGCCGACATCACCCGCACGTTCCCGGCCAACGGCCGGTTCACCCCGGCGCAGCGGGCGCTTCACGACCTCGTCGGCCAAGCCCAGGCCGCGGCACTGGCGCAGGCCCGTCCCGGCGTGCCGTACCAGGCCGGCCACGACGCCGCGGTGGAAACGCTCACCGAAGGCCTGCTCAAACTCGGGCTGCTCAAGGGGTCGCTCGAGAAGAACATCGCCGAGGAGCGCTACAAGCGCTTCTACCGGCACAAGACCGGCCACTGGATCGGGCTGGACGTGCACGACGTCGGCGAATACCGCATCGACGGCGAGTCGCGCCTGCTGGAACCGGGCATGGTGTTCACCATCGAACCCGGCCTGTACATCGCGCCCGACGACACCAGCGTGGCCGCCAAGTGGCGCGGCATCGGCATCCGCACCGAGGACGATGTGCTGGTCACCGACGACGGCCACCGCGTGCTGACCGATGCACTGGCACGCAGCAGCGACGAGATCGAAGCCTTCATGGCCGACAGCCGGCGCGCGGCCTAGCCGCGCATGAAAAAGGCGCGGACCACCCGCGCCTTTCTCTTTTACGTGGATGTGGCCGGACCGGTCACTCCAACGCGGCGAACGCCTCGCGCGTGAGGTTGATCGGCGCGTCCTCGGTGCACACGACATCGTCCTCGATGCGCACGCCGCCGAACGGGCGGAAGGCCTCGACCTTGTCCCAGTCGACGCTGCCGGCGTGCGCGCCGTCGCGCAGCTCCTGCATCAGCAGGTCGGCGAAGTACAGGCCCGGCTCGATCGTGACCACCGCACCGGGCTCGAGGGTGCGCGTCAGGCGCAGGAACGGATGGCCGTCGGGCTTGTCGATCGTGCCGCCGCTGTCGGACTGCGCGAAGCCGCCGACATCGTGCACCTGCAGGCCGATGTAGTGGCCGATGCCGTGCGGGAAGAACTTCGCGCTGACGCCGGTTTCCACCATCGACTCGGGCGCCATGTCGACGATGCCGGTCTCGCGAAGGATGCGGGCGATTTCCAGGTGCGCGTCCAGATGGATCTGCCGGTAGTCCACGCCCGGCCGCACCTGGTCGCACAGGCGCTGCTCGGCCACGTCGACCGCGTCGATCAGCTGCTGGAACGCGCCAGACGTGTCGGCCGCGTAACTGCGGGTGATGTCGCAGGCATACCCGGCATGGCTGGCGCCGGCGTCGATCAGGAAGCTGCGCGACTCGCGCGGCGGCAACCGGTCACGTTCGGTGTAGTGCAACACCGCGCCGTGTTCGTTCAGCCCGACGATATTGCCGTAGGGCAGGTCGTTGGCGTCCTGGCGGGCGGCCTGGCAGTAGGCCAGGTGGATGCCGAACTCGCTGGCACCGGCGCGGAAGGCGCGCTCGGCGGCGCGGTGCGCACGCACGCCATGGGCGGACGCCAGCCGCATCATCTCGATCTCGTAGGGCGTCTTGCGCGCGCGGTGGTAGTCCACGTACGCCAGGACCGGTTCGGGGTTGTTGGGGACGTAGTCGCCCAGCGCCGATTGCGGCTCGCCGAGGATCGCGCAGCGGGCCGGACTGGCCGGAAGGTGCTGCAGCGCGTCGTCCGCGGTGCGGATGATGGTGATCTCGAACTCGTCGACCCAGTAGCCGCGCGGCGCCTCGGGCACGGCGTGCCAGTAGTCGAAGGGCTGCAGGTAGATCAGCCGCGGACGCTCGCCGGGCGTGAAGACGACCCAGCTCCCGGGGATGCGTGTCAGCGGCAGCCAGGCCTTGAACTGGGGGTTGACCGCGTACGGGTAGTCGCGGTCGTCGAACACCTGGTAGTGGGCGCTCCCGGCCGGGACGACGAGGTGGTCGAAGCCTCCGCGCTCAAGTGCGGCGGTCGCGCGCCGTTGAATCTCCTGCAGGTGTTGCCGGTATACCATCGGTAAATCCTGGGCGGTCATGGGGGCGCCTGTTCTTGAATACGTCGAAGGATTCTGACGGATTCCAATCCGCGCCGCAGGAAGCGGAAGCCGTACGCATCGCGCCACTGGGGGTGCCCGCCTGGGTGTGGAGCCTGCTGGCCCTGGTGCTGGGCGTGGCCCTCACGCTATGGACGGTTTCGATCCAGAAAGACCAGGAGGACGCCGAACGGCGCCTGGCGTTCCAGCACCTGGCCGACCGCACCCACGCGGCGATCCTCGACCGGCTGCAGGCCTGCGAGATGCTCGCGCGGTCGGTGCAGACCCTGTTCCTGACCTCCAGCGAGGTCACCGCCGACGAGTTCCAGGCGATGTACGCCAACATGGACCCACGCACCCAGGTGCCGGGCATGCAGGCGTTGGTGATCGGACGGCGCGAGGTGCGCGCCGACGGCGACCACTTCATCTACGACGCACCGTTCGTGTTGCCGCGCGAAGGCAACGAGGCGCTGTTCGGGCTGGACGTGAACACCCAGCCGGTCAACCTCGCAGCGGTGCTGCTATCGCGCGACACCGACCAGCCGGCGCTTTCGGCCCCTTTCCGGCTGGCGCAGGTCCAGGGCGCCGACGGGCCGGTCGACGGCGTGACGATCCGCCTGCCGATCTATTCGCGCGGCCACCCCCCCGCCACCGTGGCCGAGCGGCGCGCGCGCATGCGCGGTTCGCTGGCGATTTCGTTCCAGGTGCAGCGGCTGATCGAAACCGCGCTGCCCGAGGACGGCACCTCGCAACTGCATATCAGGATCGCGGACGTCACGGGTGGCGCGACGCGCCTGTTGTTCAACTCCCACGCCGATGGCGGCCATGAGTATGTGGCCGACAGCCAGCGTCACGAGAAAACGTTGGAGTACGGCGGGCGCGTCTGGCGGCTTTCAATGCATCCGCTCGACCATGCCATCCCCGCCGCGGCCTGGCAGCGGTCGACGCTGTTGCCCGGGCTGCTGGCCAGCGCGCTGCTGGCATTGCTGGTGTGGTCGGTCGTCAATACACGTCGGCGCGCGGTGGAGCTGGGCAACCGCATGAGTCGCCGCTACCGCGAGAGCGAGGAGCGTTTCCGCGCGCTCAATGAGCTGCTGCCGGCGCTGGTGCTGCTGGCGCGGCAGGACACGGGGCGCATCACCTACGCCAACCAGGCGTCGCGTACCCGGCTGGGCGAGGAGGTCACCGAGCTCGACCTGCCCTCGCTGTTCGAGGCCACCGAGCTGCAGGCCCGCATCCTGGATTGCGACCACGCGAACTGCTCCAACCTGGAAGCGGTACTGCGCAGCGCCAACGGCGACCGGTTCTGGGCGTCGCTTTCCATCTCGAAAGTGGACGTGGCCGGAGCATCCAAGCTGCTGATGGTGGCCAACGACATCTCCGAGCAGCGCCAGCTGACCGAGCTGCTGAGTTACCAGGCGTCCCACGACGCGCTGACCGAACTGTTCAACCGCCGCGAGTTCGAGCGCCGGGTCGAACGCGCGCTGGCCGCTGCGGCGGCGGGTGGGCCGCCGGCGGCGCTGCTGTACATCGACCTGGACCAGTTCAAGCTGATCAACGACACCTCCGGCCATATCGCCGGCGACCAGTTGCTGATCCAGCTGGCGATCACGATGCGCGAGCAGTTGCGCGGCGGAGACGTGCTGGCACGGCTGGGCGGCGACGAATTCGGCGTGCTCGCTACCAACGTGCATGACATCGCAGGTGCCAGGCACGTGGCCGAGCGCCTGCGCGAGCGCATCGACGGATACGTGTTCGTGTGGGAGCAGCGTACCTACACCATCAGCGCCAGCATCGGCGCGGTGATGATCGACCACCCCAACGCCAACCTGAAGGACCTGCTGGCCCAGGCCGACACGGCCTGCTACATGGCCAAGGAAGGCGGCCGCAACCGGGTGCACTTCTACTCGGCGCAGGACGACGACACCACGCGGCGCCAGACCGAGATGGAGTGGGCCAACCGCCTGCGCTGGGCGGTGGACGAGGGGCGGTTGCTGCTCAAATACCAGGAGGTCTGGCCGCTGGCGGCCAAGTCCGACGGCAAGCCGCACATCGAGCTGCTGCTGCGCTTCCGGGACGAGCACGGCCGCATCGTGCCCCCGGGTGCCTTCATGCCCGCCGCCGAGCGCTATGGCCTGATGCCGATGATCGACCGCTGGGTGGTGGAAACGGCGCTGGCCAACTTCGACCGCCTGCACCCCAGCGGTGCCGACCTGCAACTGGCGACCATCAACCTGTCGGGCGCCAGCATCGAGGACGACGCGCTGGCCACGCTGGTGCTGGACCTGCTGGAGCGCTACCGGATCGAGCCGAGCCGCGTGTGTTTCGAGGTCACCGAAACGGTGGCGGTGCGCAACCTCTCGCAGGTCACCCGCTTCATCGAGCGCCTGCGCGACGTGGGCTGCCTCATCGCGCTGGACGATTTCGGTGCCGGCATGTCGTCGTTCGGTTACCTCAAGAACCTGCCGGTCGACATCATCAAGATCGATGGCAGCTTCATCCGCGACCTGCTGGTGGACCCGATGAGCCACGCCATCGTCGGCGCGGTCACCGACATCGGCCACCGCCGCGGGCTCAAGGTCATCGCCGAATGGGTGTCCAGCGAGGACATCGCGCAGGCACTGTATGACCTGGGCGTGGACTACGCGCAGGGGTATGTCCTGCACAAGCCCGAGCCGGTGGTATTCCACCGCGCGCTGGCCGGGGAGTGAGGGCCGCGGGTGCGGCGGCGGGTACGTAAGTGCCCGTGGCGCCGGGACCGCGGCCGCCGCGTTACTCGTAGCTCCCGCCCGGCATGTCCAGCCAGTCGCGCAGGTGCTGCATCTGGCTTTCCAGCAGCGTGATGAAGCGGAAGCCGCTCCAGGTCTGGCCCGGGGCGCTGGCTGCGTCCTGCCACAGCAGGTGGGCGCCGACCTCGATGGTCGCGCCGGCCTCGTTGCCGCGGCTGAGGTTGAATCGGAACTGGTACAGCGCGTCGTCCACCAGCGGCACGCTGGCCATCAGCAGCATGCCGCTTTCGGACAGGTTGCTGAGGCGGCCGACCACACGCTCGGTCATGGTGTCCACGACCTGCACGGTATCGGGCACCTTGCGACGGCGGACGCGGCGGAATTCGTCGTTCATTGGGTGGCTTCTTTCGGAGTGCGTTCGCCGATGCCGGCAAAGCTGCGCAGTGCGCTGAGGGCAGACTGCCAGGCACGGTCGACCAGGCGGCCCCGCTCGGCGGTCACCACGCGCACCTGCTGCTTGGCCATCAACCGCGCCAGGTGGTCGAGCGACTCCTCGCCGACGCGCTGGCCGCGTTGGTTGACCAGCAACGCCGTCCCGGTAATCGGGCTGAACCAAGCAAGGCGGCGGCGGAGCACATCGCCCTGCTGGTTCTTGACGATTTCCAGCCACGTACCGAACGGCAGCGTGCGCAGGTACTCATAGCGCGCCTGCTCGTCCTTGGTGCGCGGCGGGAGCTTCGGCTTCGCGGTATCGGCATCCTCGCCCAGGCGGGTGCGCGCCTTGAGCTTCATCGCCAGCTCGGTGCGAGAGGCGGGGTCCTCTTCCTGGTCGTCGCGGCCGACGGTGAGCCGGCGCGCGATCGCACTGGCCTCGTCTGCGTGGTACCCCACCAGCGCGAGCGCGTGCTCGATGCGCTGTTCCAGCCCGGCGGGCGCCGGCGCAGTGCCGGCGGCGGCGGCCACGATCTGGGTGGTGGCCTCTTGGTGGCTGCGCCACTCGTCCGACTCCTCACCATGCCGCAGCAGGGTCAGGGTCAGGACGTCGCTCCACGCCTGCGCCAGAAGCGTGCGCACGAAGCGCGGCAGGCGCTGCTCGCGCATCGCCGCATCGATGATCTCGGAGGCCCGGCGCTTGGCGACGGCCAGCTTTTCCTTGCCCCGCGCGGCCTCGACATGCCGGCGCTCGGTAACCTCGGCCTTGCGCGCCATGGTCTGCAGGTGGCCCTGCAAGGTCTCGTTGGCCGCCTGGAAGACGGTCGGGTCGCCGTGGTAGTTCTCCACCACGTGGTCCACGGCCAGGCCCAGGTGGGCTTCCAGCTGCGGGTCGGCCTCGTCCTCGGCCAGCCAGTTGGCGCCGGCCTCGGCGACCGAGTTGAGCAACTGGCGCGCCGGATGCTGGCTGCGCACGAAGAACGCGCGGTCCTGCAGCGCCACCCGTACCAGCGGCACCTGCAGCTTCTCCAGCATGTCGTTGCTGGCGGCGCCGGCCCGAAGCTCGCGGCCGATCTCCGCGTACAGCATGCCCAGCAGCTCGAAGGTGTCGTTGTCCTCGCGCGACAGTGCGGTGGCATGGCCGTGCTGTTGGCGGCTCTGCGCGAGCAGCGTCTGCTTGATGTCGCCCAGCGTGGTGCGCTGGCCGCCCGGCTTGCGGGCGGGCGCGGCAATCTGCTGCGACTCCAGCGCGGCGACCACGTCCTGGGTGGGCAGCGGCGCACGTGCCTCGCCCTGCGGCTCGGCGCGCAGCTTGCCCAGCAGGTCGCGACGGCTGCCAAGCAGATCCTGCAGCAGCGAGAACGCGATGTTCTCGTCGTCGGCGCCCTTGTTGGGTTCCGCCTCGCCGAACCACGCAGTATGCGGGCGGGCCTCGCCTCGTGGCGCGCGTGCCTTTCCTTCGCCCTGCTCGTCGGGTGCCGCGGTGTCTTCAGGAGACGCCGCCTTGCGCCCGTGCTCGTTGCGGGCGCTGGCCTGCGGGCTGGGACGCACGCGCAGCGGTACGTACGACAGGCTGGGGAGGATGTTGTCGCGCGCCAGCAGCGCGTTCATCGTTTCGACCAGCTGCGCGTAACCCGCCATCACCTGCGTGTCGAAACTCTTGAACAGCAGTTGCCGCGCTTCCTGGTCGATGTTGAGGGCCTGCGAGGCCTCGGCCAGCAGGCGGCCCAGCGCATGCGGACCCACCGGCAGCTGCTCGGCATCGAAGGCGGGCGCGCCCGCCAGCACGCCGAAGCGTTGCCCCAGCAGCATCAGCGGCAGGCCGGCACGCGCCTCGTGGCGGGAGGCGACGGTGCGGATCATCGCCTCCTGGCTGATCTCCGAATCATCGACCAGCCGCAGCGTGTCGAAATTGGGGGTGAACTCGTGCTGCTCGGCGGCAGGGCTGGCCGGTTCGCGGATGCGAGTGAGCTCGTGCTCCAGAGCGGCCAGGTAGCGCGGAACGAGGTCGGCCCGGTTCTGGCGGATGCGGCGCAGGGTCTCGAAGTGCCGGCTCTGCTCGCCGGCGTTGCGCGCCTGCTCGGCCAGCCGGAACAGCTGCTGCTCGAAGTCCGACAGCATCCGTTCGAGCTGGCGTTCCAGCTCGTCCGACAGCAGTGCGTAGAGGTGTTCAAGCGCGCCATGGACGCGGCGGGGCAGGGCGGCCGATTCGAGCGTGGATCGCATGGATGCAGTGCCGATAAGGTCCAGCTTGGCGGGCATGCCTGATCACCGGGAGCGGTCGATATAAACACGCCAGTTGCCCGCCCGCCAGCCCCGACTGCGGCAGACGGCCGGATGAGCGCGGCCAACGAAACAAACGCAGCCGCACGCCAGGTGCGGCCACGGGCGGCATTCAGTGCGCCGGAATCCCGCGCGGCAGGAGCGTGTCGGACGGGTCGAGGAAGAGCGACATGACGTCGTTTGTGAAGCGCCGTCCCAACTCGGTCGGGCGCACGCGGTCGCCTTCGCGTTCCAGCCATCCGCTTGCGTACGCGCGCCGCAGCGGTGTTTCTATGGTGCTGCGTGCCAGTCCGGTGCGGGCCTCGAAGTCGGCGAGCGCGAATCCCTCCACCAACCGCAATACATTGAGCATGTATTCGAACGGCCGGCGTGCCGGCTCGATCCGATCATCGCCGCCGATCGCTTCCTCGCGGCCCGCAGCGGCCAGGTAGCGCGTGGGGTGCTTCAGTTTCCAGCGCCGCAGGATGCTCTGCTCGTGCCCCAGCGTCAGCTTGCCGTGCGCGCCGGCACCGATGCCCAGGTAGTCGCCATAACGCCAGTAGTTGAGGTTGTGCGCGCACTGCCGGCCCGGGCGGGCGTAGGCGCTGACTTCGTACTGCACATAGCCGGCGTCCCGCAGCAGCGCCTGACAGCGCTCCTGCATGTCCCAGCCGGCGTCCTCGTCCGGCAGGCCCTGCGGCGGGCGCGCGGCGAACACGGTGTTGGGCTCCAGCGTGAGCTGGTAGTGCGACACATGCGCCGGCTTCAGCGCGAACGCGCGCTCCAGATCGTGCTCGGCCATCGCCAGGTCCTGGCCGGGCAGCGCGTACATCAGGTCGAGGTTGATGTTGTCGAAGCCCGCGTCCTGGGCCAGTTTCACCGCGGCGTCGGCCTCGGCGCTGTCGTGGATGCGCCCCAGTCTCTGCAGGCACCCGTCGTCGAAGCTCTGGATGCCGAAGCTCAGCCGGTTCACGCCGGCAGCGCGGTAGTGCTCAAAACGGCCGTGCTCGGCGGTGCCCGGGTTGGTCTCCAGCGTGATCTCGCAGCCCGGCGCGAACCGCAGCCGGCTGCTGGCACCCTGCAGGAGCCGGTCGATCGCCGCCGCCGGGAACAGGCTCGGCGTGCCGCCGCCGAAGAACACGCTGTGGACCGTGCGGCCCCAGACCAGCGGCAAATCGAAGTCCAGGTCGGCCAGCAATGCGTCCACGTAGGGTTCGAACGGCAGCGCCCCGCGTCCCTCATGCGAGTTGAAGTCGCAGTACGGGCACTTGCGCACGCACCAGGGCAGGTGGACGTAGAGCGACAGCGGGGGCGGTGCGAGGGTCATGCCGCCCATTGTCCTCCCCTGCGGCGCGGAACTGTAGGAGCGGCTTAAGCCGCGAGCCGCGAGACACGGGGTCTCAAACCTGTAGGAGCGACGTAAGTCGCGATCGATGTAGCCGAAGTCACGAGGTCGCGACTTACGTCGCTCCTACAGGAAGCCGCGCCCGGATCGCGGAAACCGCCGTTCCTACAGGGCTGAGACGGCGTGCTGCAACTGGGCCAGCGCAAGCCCGCGATGGCTGATGCGGTTCTTGGTGGTCGGGTCCAGCTCGGCCGCGGTCAGGCCGGTGCCGGTGTCAAGGAACACCGGGTCGTAGCCGAAGCCACCCTCGCCGCGCGGCGCATGCAGGATCCGGCCGCGCCATTCCCCCTCGGCGATCAGCGGGCGGGGGTCGTCCGGGTGGCGCAGCAGCGCCAGCGTGCAATGGAAATACGCGCCGCGGCGCGCGTCCTCGACGCCGTCCAGCGCGCGCAGCAGCTTGGCGATGTTGGCGGCCGCGTCGCCGTGCGTGCCGGCATAGCGTGCCGAATACAGCCCCGGCGCGCCGTCCAGCGCATCCACGCACAGGCCCGAGTCGTCGGCCAGCGACGGCAGCCCGGTAACGCGCGCGGCGTGGCGCGCCTTGAGCAGCGCGTTCTCGACGAACGTCAGGCCGGTTTCCTCGATGTCGTCGACGCCGAGTTCTCGCTGGGAGACGAATTCCAGCCCCGCGTCGGACAGCAGGCGGTTGAATTCGGCCAGTTTTCCGGCATTGCCGCTGGCGACGACGATTCGGGTCACGTGGCACATTCCTGTAGGAGCGGCTTCAGCCGCGATCGAGTGCTTACCACCTGTAGTAGCGACGTGAGTCGCGACCGGACCTGGTCGCAAACGGGGGCAGGCGTTACCCGCGTCACCTCCCGGATGCGTTCGCGGCTGAAGCCGCTCCTACAAGGGACGGCCTTTAGGGCCGCGCAGATCCCACTGGCCTTACACCGGCAACCGCAACGCCGCGCGCTGGTGCGCCACCAGCTGCGCGATCCCGGCCTCCGCCAGTGACGTGAGAGCCTCCAGCTCGTCGCGACGGAAGGCATGGCCTTCGGCCGTGCCCTGCAGCTCGATGAAGCCGCCGCCGTCGTTCATGACGACATTCATGTCGGTGTCGCAGTCGCTGTCCTCGGCGTAGTCCAGGTCCAGCACCGGCACGCCCTTGTAGATGCCCACCGACACCGCCGCCACCGCGCCGATGACCGGGGTGCGCCCGGCGCGCGGCTTGATCTCGCCGCGGTCGAGCAGCCACTGCACCGCATCCACCAGCGCGACGTAGGCGCCGGTGATGGCGGCGGTGCGCGTGCCACCGTCGGCCTGCAGCACGTCGCAGTCCAGGGTGATGGTGCGTTCGCCCAGTGCCTTGCGGTCCACGCAGGCGCGCAGGCTGCGGCCGATCAGGCGCTGGATCTCCAGCGTGCGCCCGCCCTGCTTGCCGCGGCTGGCCTCGCGGTCGCTGCGGGTGTGGGTGGCGCGCGGCAGCATGCCGTACTCGGCGGTGATCCAGCCTTCGCCCTTGCCGCGCAGGAAGGCCGGCACGCGGTTCTCGACGCTGGCGGTGCACAGCACCCGCGTCTGGCCGAAGCACACCAGCACCGAGCCCTCCGCGTGGGCGGTGTAGCCGCGCTCGATGCGCACGTCGCGCAGCTGGTCGGCGGCACGGCCGCTGGGTCGGGAAAAGGCTGCGGACATGCGGATTACCGTCGACGGGGCGCGCGAGTTTACCATTCGCCCCCTCGGCCCCCGGCCCGCGGCGCTGCCGTCGGACCACGGCGCACGCACCGGAGTCGCAATGCCCATCCGTTCCATGACCGCCTACGCCAACGGCGAGCGCGCCACCGAGTGGGGCACGCTCGCCTGCGAGCTGCGTTCGGTCAACCACCGTTTCCTTGAAATCGGGGTGCGCCTGCACGACGACCTGCGCGCACTGGAGCCGGTGCTGCGCGAGCGCATCGCCTCGCGCCTGTCGCGCGGCAAGCTCGACCTGGTGTTCCGGCTGCGCGCGCCGGAAGGCGCCGCAGGCCTCCAGGTCGACCCGACCCGGCTGCGCGAGCTCAGCGACCTGGCCATCGACCTGGCGGCACGCTTCCCCGGGTTGCATACCGAGTTGACCGAGCTGCTGCAGTTCCCCGGCGTGCTGCAGGCGCCGGCCGCCGACCCGGCCGCGTTGCAGGCCGAGGCGCTGGCGCTGCTGGACGAGGTGCTCGACGAGTTCGTCGCTGCGCGCGAGCGCGAGGGCGCCAAGCTGGCGGCCGCGATCAACGAGCGCGTCGACGGCATCGAGCGCATCGCGCGCGAGGTGCGCACGCTGATGCCGGCGATCCGCGACGGCCAGCGCCAGAAGCTCGCCACGCGCCTGTCCGACCTCGCCACCCCGGGCGGCACGCCGCTCGAGCAGGGCCGGCTGGAGCAGGAGCTGGTCATGTGGCTGCAGAAGCTCGACGTGGACGAGGAACTCGACCGGCTCGATGCCCACGTCGGCGAGGCCCGGCGCGTGCTCAAGCTGCGCGAAGCGGTCGGCCGCCGGCTGGACTTCCTGCTGCAGGAGTTCAACCGCGAGGCCAATACCCTGGGCAGCAAGTCGGTGGACGCGCGCAGCTCGTCGGCCGCGGTCGAACTCAAGGTCCTGATCGACCAGGTCCGCGAACAGGTGCAGAACATCGAATGACCATGCGCGGCACGCTCTTCATCGTGGCGGCGCCGTCGGGCGCCGGGAAGTCCAGCATCGTCAACGCGGTGCTGGCCCGCGACCCCAACATCTGCCTGTCGATCTCTTTCACCTCGCGCCAGCCGCGCCCGGGCGAGCGCCATGCCGAGCACTACCACTTCGTCGGCAAGGACGAGTTCGAGGCGATGGTGGCCGAGGGCGACTTCTTCGAGCACGCGCTGGTGCACGGCGACTGGAAGGGCACCGCGCGCCAGTCGGTGGAGCCGCAACTGGCAGCCGGAAAGGACGTGCTGCTGGAGATCGACTGGCAGGGCGCCCGCCAGGTCCGGTCCAAGGTGCCGGGCGCGGTCAGCGTGTTCATCCTGCCGCCCTCGCGCCAGGCGCTGGAGCAGCGCATGCGCGCCCGCGGGCAGGACAGCGAGGAAGTCATCGCCCAGCGGCTGGCCGCGGCCCGCGAGGAAATGGGCCACTACGGCGAGTTCGACTACGTCATCGTCAACGAGACCTTCGCGGTGGCGGTGGACGAGATGTGCGCGATCTTCACCGCCAGCCGGCTGCGGCGCGAGGCACAGGTGGCCCGGCACGGGCGGCTGATCACGGCGCTGTTGACGGATTGAGGTCCGGCGCTGCTCGAGCCCCCTGCCACACGCGTCTCGGAACGTCAGGTCGCCCCGTAACTGTTTGATTCAAAAGCCCGCGCTTGCCCGTGGGCGCGCGGCCGGCTACACTCCCGTCCCCTTTGTGTACCCCACGACGGCCGACCGGCCGCCAGGAGCCCCATGGCCCGCATCACCGTAGAAGACTGCCTGGAAGTGGTCGATAACCGCTTCGAACTCGTCATGATGGCCGCCAAGCGCGCGCGCCAGCTGGCCAACGGCGTCGAGTCGCAGATGGAGAACGACTCCAACGACAAGCCCACCGTGCTGGCGCTGCGCGAGATCGCCGCGCGCCGCATCGACACCGATTACATCGACGCCGTCGAGAAGGCCGAGCGCGAGCGCAAGGAGCGCGAGGCGCTGGAATGGGCCGCCGCGGAAGTGGTCGCCGACGAAGACCTGGCCAAGGGCGACGACTGATCGAGTCGCCGTCCCGGCCTGAAAAGCCCCGCTCCGGCGGGGCTTTTTGTTGGGTCCGCGGGTGGTTGGGAAGCGCGACTTCCCGGCCGCGTTTTTCCCTTCCCCCTCAACGCATTGCGCCGCCCGTCAGCAGGCGCGTAGATTGCCCGCATGACCCCTGCCGCACCTGCCATCCGCCTGCCTGCCGTGGCCGACGCCGACGACCCGTCGGTGCCGGACTACGTGCGTGAGCTGGAGCAGGCCGCGCACTACCTGCCGGCCGACCAGCGCGCGTTGCTGCGGCGTGCATGGGCGGTGGGAGCGGCCGCGCATGCCGGGCAGACGCGCAAGTCCGGCGAGCCGTACATCACCCACCCCATCGCGGTGGCCAAGGTGCTGGCCGACCAGGGGCTGGACATCGAAACGCTGATCGCGGCGATCCTGCACGACACCATCGAGGACACGCCGCTCACCCGCGAGTGCCTGGCCGGCGAGTTCGGCGAGACCGTGGCCGAGCTCGTCGACGGCGTCACCAAACTCGACAAGCTGCACTTCCGTGACCGCCAGGAAGCCGCGGCCGAAAGTTTCCGCAAGATGCTGCTGGCCATGTCGCGCGACCTGCGCGTCATTCTGATCAAGCTGGCCGACCGCCTGCACAACATGCGCACGCTGGGCGCGCAAAGCGCCGAGGCGCGCGAGCGCATCGCGCTGGAAACACTGGAGATCCACGCGCCGATTGCCCAGCGGCTGGGCATGAACCTGATCAAGGCCGAGCTGCAGGACCTGGGCTTCCGTGCGCTGCACCCGTGGCGGCATGCCGTGATCGAGAAGCGCATCCGCACCCAGCCGGTGGTGCGGCGCGAGTCGCTGGTGCAGATCGAAGCCAACCTCGCCCAGCGCCTGGCCAAGGAGAAGCTGCCGCACCGCCTTATCAGCCGGGTGAAGTCGCCGTGGAGCATCTATTCGAAGATGCGCGCCGAGCACAAGAGCTTCACCCAGGTGATGGACGTGTTCGGCTTCCGCATCGTGGTGCGCTCGGTGGCCGACTGCTACCACGCGCTGGGCGTGGTGCACGCCACGTACAAGCCGCTGGATGCGCGCTTCCGCGACTTCATCGCCATCCCCAAGGCCAACGGTTACCAGTCGCTGCACACGGTGCTGTTCGGCCCGTACGGCTCACCGGTGGAAGTGCAGATTCGCACCGAGGAGATGGACCTGATCGCCGAGCGCGGCATCGCTGCGCACTGGTCCTACAAGGACGGCGGCGAAGGCCCCAACAGCGCGCAGAGCCGTGCGCACAGCTGGATCACCGGGCTGGTTGAGTCGCAGCACGCGACCGGCTCGTCGCTGGAGTTCCTGGAGAACGTCAAGGTCGACCTGTTCCCGGACGAGGTCTACCTGTTTACGCCGCAGGGCGACATCCTGTCGCTGCCGCGCAACGCCACCGCCCTCGACTTCGCCTACGCGGTGCACACCGATGTCGGCAACACGGCCGTGGCCGCGCGCGTGGACGGCAAGCTGTCGCCGCTGCGTACCAAGCTCGCCAGCGGCCAGCGCATCGAAGTGATCACCGCCAAATCCTCCACGCCCAAGCCGCAGTGGCTGGAGTTCGTGGTGTCGGGCAAGGCGCGCACGGCGATCCGTCAGCAGCTCAAGCAGATCGGGCACGAGGACGCCGTGCAGCTCGGCCACCGCATGCTCGACCGCGCGCTGGAGGCACTGGAAACCTCCCTGGACCGCGTGGCGGCCGAACGCGTCGACGCATACCTCGCCGAGCACCGTTACCCGCGCCTGGAAGCCCTGCTGGCTGACATCGCGCTGGGCAACCGCATGCCCAGCCAGGTGGCGCTGTCGCTGGCGCGCGCGGCCAAGGGCAAGGCGCCGCGTCGCGCCGCCGACCCGGTGGCGCTGCCGGAGGACAAGATCCTGATCACCGGCGCCGAGCGTGGCGTGATCAGCTTCGCCAACTGCTGCCTGCCGGTGCCGGGCGACGAGATCATGGGCTACCACACCGCGGGCAAGGGTCTGGTGGTACACCGCCTGGACTGTTCTAACGTGGCCGAGTACCGCAAGTCGCCCGATCGCTGGGTGGCCGTGGGCTGGGACCGCGAGGTCAGCGGCGACTTCGCCGCCGCGCTCAAGATCGAAGTCGACAACCGCCCCGGCGCGCTGGCGCAGGTGGCCGCGGCCATCGCCGAGGTCGACTCCAACATCGACCGCGTCGAGTACATCGACCGCGACGCCAACATGGCGGTGCTGCGCTTCGCCATCGAGGTCAGCGACCGGCGCCACCTGGCCGACGTGATCCGCAAGGTGCGCCGGCTGGGCGTGGTGATGGGCATCCAGCGGATCTAGCGATCGCACGCGGCGACGCCGCGTCGCGGCAAATCCCGACCCCGTGCCACCGCTTGGCTTCGCTACACTGGCGCGCCACCCCGACGCCGGAGTCCGCATGCCCCGCATCGCCATCCACACCGACCAGGCCCCGGCCGCCATCGGCCCGTATTCGCAGGCCGTGCGCGCGGGCGGCACCGTCTATCTCTCGGGCCAGATTCCGCTCGACCCGGCCACCGGCGAGCTGGTGGCGGGTGATATCCAGACGCAGACGCGTCGGGCCTTCGACAACCTGCGTGCGGTGTGCGAGGCGGCGGGCGGCTCGCTCGAGCAGGTCGCGCGCCTGGGCCTGTATGTCACCGATCTTTCCGACTTCGCGGCGGTCAACGCCGTGATGGCCGAGTACTTCGATGCGCCGTATCCCGCCCGATCGACCATCCAGGTGTCGGCGCTACCCAAGGCCGCCGCGTTCGAAGTCGATGCGGTACTCGTGCTTGAATGATCCGCCGCACGGGGCAGGGCGGTTTGGCATGACGCCCGTTACCTGAAGCGACGTGATGCCGCGCGCCGCCCGTCCTGCGCCCGCACTCGCGGTGATCGGTGACACGCCCCTGACGGCGCTGCCCGGTTGCGGCCCGCGGGTGGCTGAAAAGTTCGCGGCCCGCGGGCTGCACTGCCTGCAGGACCTGTGGCTGCAGTTGCCGCGCCAGTACGAGGACCGCACGCGCCTGACACGCATCGCCGACCTGCAACCGGGCGTGGCGGCGCAGGTCGAAGGGCGGGTGGAAGCGGTCGAACGCGGCTTCCGCTATCGCCCGGTCCTGCGCGTGGCGCTGGACGACGGCTCCCGCGCGACGCTGGTGCTGCGGTTCTTCCACTTCCGGGCCGCGCAGGTCGCCCAGTTCCAGCCGGGGACGAGGGTGCGCTGCTACGGCACGGCGCGGCCCGGGCAGAACGGGCTGGAGATCGTCCATCCCAGCTACCGCGTCATCGACGACGACGAGGCCGACGGTCTTGGGGATGCGCTGGACCCGGTCTATCCGTCGATAGAAGGCATCGGCCCCATGACGCTGAGACGGCTGATCGGCCTGTCGCTGGACCGGCTGCCTGGAGACGAGGCGCTGGAACTGCTCCCGCCCGACCTGCGTGCGGCACTGCGGTTGCCCTCGCTGCGTGAGGCGCTTCTCGCCGTCCACCGGCCCGGCCGCGACCAGGATGTTGCCGCGCTACTGGCCGGCACCCATCCCGCACAGCGGCGGCTCGCGCTCGAGGAATTGCTTGCCCACCACCTCAGCCTCAGGCGCCAGCGCATCGTCCAACAGGCGCACGCCGCGCCCGTCCTGGACCGGCTTGAGCTCGCCGCGCGTCTGCGCGATGCGTTGCCGTTCCCGCTGACAGGCGCCCAGCAACGCGTGTTCGACCAGATCGCCGACGACCTTGGCCGGCCGACACCGATGCTGCGCCTGGTGCAGGGCGACGTCGGCAGCGGCAAGACGGTGGTGGCCGCGCTCGCCGCGATGCTGGCAGTGGCCTCGGGCCGGCAGGCGGCGTTGATGGCGCCGACCGAGCTGCTGGCCGAACAGCACATGACCAACCTGCGCGGCTGGCTGGAGCCGCTCGGCGTCCGGCTGGCGTGGCTGGCCGGCAAGGTCACCGGCCGTGCGCGCCGGCAAGCGCTGGACGCCGTGGCATCGGGGGAGGCCCAGGTCGTGGTCGGTACCCACGCGCTGATGCAGGAGGGCGTGGCCTTCAACAACCTCGCGCTGGCCATCGTCGACGAGCAGCACCGCTTCGGCGTGCACCAGCGGCTGGCACTGCGCGACAAGGGCGCGCAAGGCCCGGACGCGGGCGGCCTTCCGCGTGATGCCGTCGTGCCGCACCAGCTGGTGATGACCGCCACGCCCATTCCCCGCACGCTGGCCATGTCGGCCTATGCCGACCTGGATGTGTCGGCGATCGACGAGTTGCCACCCGGCCGCACGCCGGTGCAGACCGTGGTGCTCAATGCTGGCCGGCGACCGGAACTCGTCGAGCGCATCCGGCAGGCGTGCGCCGAAGGGCGGCAGGCGTACTGGGTCTGCACCCTGATCGACGACAGCGACGAGGTCGTCGCGCAGGCCGCGCAGACCACGTTCGAGGAACTCGGTGCGGCGCTGCCTGACGTGCGGCTCGGGCTGGTGCACGGGCGCATGAAGCCGGCAGACAAGCAGTCGACCATGGCGGCCTTCAAGGGCGGTGAGATCGACCTGCTGGTCGCCACCACGGTGATCGAAGTCGGCGTCGACGTACCCAATGCCTCCCTGATGGTGATCGAGAACGCCGAGCGCCTCGGCCTGGCCCAGCTGCACCAGTTGCGCGGCCGCGTCGGGCGCGGCACCGCGGCATCATCCTGCGTCCTGGTCTACCAGTCGCCGCTGTCGGCCACCGCCCGCGCACGACTTGAGACGATGCGCGAAACCGGCGACGGGTTTGTTATCGCCGAGAAGGATCTGGAGCTGCGCGGGCCCGGCGAGCTGCTGGGCACGCGCCAGACCGGCCTGGCCGGCTTCCGTGTCGCCGACCTCGCGCGCGATGCCGACCTGCTGCCGCAGGTGCACGAGCTCGCCGAGCGCCTGCTCGCCGACCATCCCGAGATCGCCGAGCGCATCGTCGTGCGCTGGGTGGGCGGCGCGGCGCGGTACGCTGGCGCCTGAGCGCTGTGGCAGGTGTCGGCATAATGGCCGCATGAGCACCTCCAAGATCCCGCTGCTGATCGATACCGACCCGGGCGTGGACGACGCGCTTGCGATCCTGATGGCCTTCGCCGATGCCCGGCACGAGGTGGTTGGCCTGACCATCGCCGCCGGCAACGTGGGGCTGTCGCACACGGTCGGCAACGCGCTGAAGTTGTGCGAAGTCGCGGGGGTGGACGTGCCCGTGTTCGCCGGCTGTGATGCGCCGCTGCTGCACCCGGCGCGCGACGCCGCGTACGTGCATGGGCAGGACGGCTTCGGGGATACCGGGTACGCGCCGGCGGTGCGAAAGGCCGAAGCCGAGCACGCCGCCCTGGCGATCCTGCGCCTCTCGCACGAGCATGCCGGCCGCCTGCTGCTGGTCGCCCTGGGCCCGCTGACCAACCTCGCGCTGGCGCTTAAGCTGGACCCCACGTTGCCGCAACGCGTGGACCGCCTGGTGGTGATGGGCGGCGCGTTCACCGCGCACGGCAACATTACCGCTGCCGCCGAGTTCAACATCGCGTTCGACCCCGAGGCCGCGTACATCGTGTTCGAGGCGTTCGGTGCCGCCGGCGGGTTCGACCTCGTCGACTGGGAGGCCACGCTGGCGCATGGCCTGCCACACGACGACGTCGTGAAGTGGCTGCAGGCCGGCAGTGTCCGGGCGACGTTCTACGAAGCCATTTCCCGCCAGACGCGCGAGTGGTCGGCCGACCGCCGCGGCGATCGCTGGCATTCGGCCGATGCGCTGGCGATGGCGTGCGCGCTTGCGCCCGAGGGCCTGCTGGAGCACCAGACCCGGCCGGTGGCGGTCGAACTGGACGGCCGCCATACACGCGGCGCCACGGTGGTGGACTGGTTGCGGCAGGGTGGCCAGCCCGACACGGCGCGCCTGGTGCTGCGGTATGACCAGTCCGCGTTCGAGCAGCGGGTCAGGGACGCGCTGGCGGCCGGATAATCCGGCCGGTCACGACGCTTGCGCAGGGGGCGGGTCGGCCGCTATACTGCCCGACTTTCCCCGCATATGATTGGTGAGTGCCATGAAGGCCGGCATCCATCCTGAATACCGTGAAGTCGTCTTCCAGGACGTGACCACGGATTTCCAGATCCTGACCCGCTCGACCCTCTCCAGCAAGGAGACCGTCAAGCTGGACGACGGCAACGAGTACCCGCTGATCAAGGTCGACATCTCGTCGGCGTCGCACCCGTTCTATACGGGCAAGCACAAGATCATGGATACCGGCGGCCGCGTGGACAAGTTCCGCAAGCGCTACGCCAAGTAAGCGCGTCCCGCGTCGCGAGAACGGCTGCCCCCGGGCAGCCGTTTTTCGTTTCTGGTTGACCGACCCACGTTGCCTAATCAGGCGGCGGCGCGGCTGTGTGTGCCGCGCGCGTGCTGCCGGGCGGCGCATTTCCCGCAGCCCATGCGTGCGCCCGGCCCCGAGCGTGGGTCCAGGCCGCCCCGTCACAATGCGCCGGGGTATCGACCGCAGGCCGGTATGCGATAATTGGCGGTCACGGTTCGCCTTGCGAGCCGATTCCCTGTCCCCCTCCGTGCATCGGCCCGTGCCGCTGCCCGCAGACATGAGGAGTGTTCCGTGTCCGATTCCAAGTCTGGCCTGGCCCAGGCCACCCTTGCCGCCGGCGACAAGAATGTCGTCCTGCCCGTGCAGCACCCGACGCTGGGCGCGCCGTGCATCGACATCGCCAAGCTGCCCAAGGAAACCGGCTGCTTCACCTACGACCCGGGCTTCACCGCGACCGCCAGCTGCAAGTCGGCGATCACCTACATCGACGGCGAAGAGGGCGTGCTGCTGTACCGCGGCTACCCGATCGAGCAGCTGGCCGAACACGCCAGCTTCCTGGAGGTCGCGTACCTGCTGATGAACGGCGATTTGCCCGGCAAGGACGAGTTCTCGGCGTTCGAGCACGAGGTCACGCATCACACGATGATGCACGAGGCCTTCAAGAGCTTCCTCGGCGGCTTCCGCCACGACGCGCACCCGATGGCGATGCTGGTCGGCATGCTCGGCTCGATGGCGAGCTTCTACCACAACGACCTGGACCTGGAAGATCCCGAGCAGCGCCGCCTCGCGGCGATCCGCCTGATCGCCAAGGTCCCGACCGTGGCCGCCGCCTGCTACCGCCACTCGATCGGCTGGCCGCTGCGCTACCCGCGCAACAACCTCGACTACACCACGCGCTTCCTGCACATGATGTACGAGGTCCCGAGCGAGCCGCTGGAGCTCGACCCGGTCGCCGCCAAGGCGATGGACCTGCTCTTCATCCTGCACGCCGACCACGAGCAGAACGCCTCGACCTCGACGGTGCGCCTGGTCGGTTCCACCGGTGCCAACCCGTACGTGAGCGTCGCCTCCGGCGTGGCCGCGCTGTGGGGACCCGCGCACGGCGGCGCCAACGAGGCCGTGCTGAAGATGCTCGAGGAGATCGGCCGTCCGGAGAACGTCAAGTCCGCGGTCGAGAAGGCCAAGGACAAGGAGTCGGGCTTCCGCCTGATGGGCTTCGGCCACCGCGTCTACAAGAACTACGACCCGCGCGCGGCGCTGGTGCGCAAGATGACCCACGACGTGCTGGGCCAGCTGGGCGTCAACGATCCGCTGCTGGATGTCGCGATGAAGCTGGAAGAGGCCGCGCTGAAGGACGACTACTTCGTGCAGCGCAAGCTGTACCCGAATGTCGACTTCTACAGCGGCATCATCTACAAGGCGCTCGGCATCCCGGTGGAGATGTTCACCGTGATGTTCGCGATCGCGCGCACCGCTGGCTGGGTGTCGCACTGGCTGGAGCAGCAGAACGATCCGGAAAACAAGATCGGCCGTCCGCGTCAGATCTACACCGGCTCGGCACAGCGCGACTACGTGGCGATGGGCAAGCGCTGAGGCGCGCTCCGTTCACGCCAGCTGTTACCAGACGCCCCGCGAATGCGGGGCGTTTTCATTCCTGGACCAGATGCGAACGGGCGTGCTTCAGCCCAGACCGTCGCGTTCGTATCCGCCGATTTCGTCCTCGGCCAGCAACTGGCGCAGCTGCGCCAGGGATGCACGCGCCATCGGCTTCTCGTCGACGCTGGAGAGCGGAGCCTGCCGCAGCACGTTGTGCGGGAGCACGGTGATATCGAAGCCCACGTCGTCGGCGCTGAACACCCACACCGGGAAGTCTTCGCTGCGGTCGCGGTCCAGCCGCAGGCGCCGGCTGCGCGGTTCGGTCGGGATGCCGTGCTGGTCGAGCCAGCGCGGCACCGCGTCCGGGTCGTCGGCGTGCAGGTGCAGGCTGACTGCGCTGCGCGCATCGGCGGTGCCGTCCAGCACCGGCCCGACCAGACGCGGGTCGAACGGCATGAAGAACTCCATGGCATGCACCGCCGCCTGGCGACGCTCGGCCAGGGCGTCATTCGCGTCGGGCTGGAACAGCCGCTGGTACTCGCGCAGCGCGTCCTCGATTTCCCGGTTGCGCGGGAGGGACGCATCGTCGGTGATGCCCAGGCGTTCTGCCGCCTTGAGCTTGGCCTGGTGGTAGTCGCGCACGCCGCCTTCGGCCATCAGGCGCGCGGCTTCGTGGGCCAGCCGGTGGCGGCGTTCGCGGGTGCGGGTCTGGGCATGCAGGTGTGCGTGCTGTCGGACGGGACGCATGGCGACGGCCTCCTCGGCGGACACGGTGGCGGACGTCCGCCACGGGCCGGCTGGCCCGGCACGTGCCACGCTAGCACGGGCCGGTGAACGCGTCGCCAGCGCCTCGGGATCAGAAGATGTCGAACGACTCCTCGGCCGGAGCGTCATCGTCCGCGCCGTAGTTGCTGTAGCTCTGCATGCGGTCCAGGTCCTCGGCCTTGACCCACTCCTGTACGCCGCCGCTGCCTTCGGGCAGCAGGCTGCCGTTGGGCGCGACCGACACGCGGACCATGCCCTGCGGCGGCTCATGCGCCGCCAGTGGCTGGTCCTCCAGTGCCACGCGCATGTAGTCGATCCAGATCGGAAGCGCGGCGCGGCCGCCGTACTCGCGGTAACCGAGCGACTGGAAGTCGTCGCGCCCGACCCACACGGTCGTGACGAACGGGCCGCCCACGCCGGAGAACCAGGCGTCACGGTAATCGTTGGTCGAACCGGTCTTACCGCCGACGTCCTCACGCTCCAAGACCTTCGCGGCCGTGCCGGTGCCGCGCTGCACCACGTCGCGCAGCATCGACACCACCTGGTAGGCGATGCGGCCATCGATGGCGCGCGGTGCCAGCGGCACGTCGGCGGCCGGCTTGGCCACCTCCCGCTCGGGCGACGCTTCGGCTTGGGGCGCCGCGGCGGCGCGCGCCGGGCCCAGGTTGAAGCCGGCGACTTCGGTCGCAGGGCGCGCCGCGCTGCTCGTTGCACCGATTGCGCAATTCGGGCATGCCGTGGCGGGCTTCTCCTTGAACACCACCGCGCCGTTGCGGTCACGCACCTCGTCGATGAACCAAGGCGTGATCCGGAACCCGCCGTTGGCGAAGGCGGAATACCCGCGCGCGACCGACATCGGGGTCAGCGACGCGGTGCCCAGCGACATCGACAGGTTCGGCGGCAGGTGCTCCTCTTCGAAGCCGAAGTGGCTGATGTACTTGCGCGCGAAATCCACGCCGATGGCGTCCAGCAGGCGCACCGATACCAGGTTGCGTGACTGCACCATCGCCTCGCGCAGGCGCATCGGGCCGGCGAAGTTGCCCGAGTCGTTCTGCGGACGCCACACCTTGCCATTGCGCTGGCGGAACACGACCGGGGCGTCCACCACGATCGAGGCGGGACTGAAGCCGCGCTCGAACGAGGCCGCATACACGAACGGCTTGAAGCTCGAGCCCGGCTGGCGCCGTGCCTGCACCGCCCGGTTGAACTTGCTGCCGGCGAAGCTGAAGCCGCCCGACAGCGCACGGAGCGCACCGTCGTGGGGCTCGAGCGAGACCAGCGCCGCCTGGCCACGCGGCAATTGAGTGAGTTTGTAGCGGTCGATCTTCGCGGCAACCGGGGCGTCCGCCGCCACGCCTTCCCGCGGATCGATCTTGGCCTCTTCCTCGTCGTCCAGCACGGCCAGCACGCGCACGAGGTCGCCGCGTTCGACCAAGCGGCCCGGGCTGCGGCCGGCGAATCCGCTGTCCGCCTCCAGGGTGACCTGGCGGCCGTCGCGCAGTGCCACGGTGGCCTCCGCGCCATCGGTCGACAGCACGATGGCGGGCTCCATGTCCGACTGGGTCGGGATGTTGCGCAGGCGTCGGCCGACGGTCACCGCGTCCTCGCCCTCGGCCAGCTCGAACTGCTGCTCCACGCCGTGCCAGCCATGCCGGGCGTCGTAGGTCATCAGCCCGTCCCGGATCGCGCGGTTGGCGGCCGCCTGCAGCTCCGGATCCAGCGTGGTGGTGACGTGGAAGCCCTCGGTCAGCGCTTCGGCGCCGTAGCGGGCGATCATTTCCTGTCGCACCATCTCGGCTACGTACGGTGCGTAGACCTCCGTGGGGCGTTCATAGGCGATGGCGTGCATCGGCACCGACTGCGCGCGCGAGGCCTCGGCGGCGCTGATGAAGTCCAGCTCGGCCATGCGCTGCAGGATGTAGTCGCGGCGTTCCTTGGCGCGTTCAGGGTTGCTCAGCGGGTTGCCGCTGGAGGGGAACTTCGGAATGCCGGCCAGCGACGCCATCTCGTCGAGCGCAAGCTCTTCGAGCTTCTTGCCGTAATAGAACTCCGCCGCCGCGGCGATGCCATAGGCGCGGTTACCGAAGAAGCTCTTGTTGAGGTACAGCTCGAAGATCTCGTCCTTGCTCAGCTCGCGCTCCATGCGCATGGCCAGCAGCATCTCGCGCAGCTTGCGGGTGTAGCTGTACTCGGAGTCGAGGAAGAACTGGCGCGCCACCTGCTGGGTGATGGTGGAGCCGCCGGGAACGCGGGCATCGTCGGTGGTGGCCAGCAGCCAGATTGCGCGCAGCACGCCCTTGTAGTCCACGCCGTGGTGGTCGTAGAAGCGGGCGTCCTCGATGGCGATAAACGCCTGCTTCTGGCGCTCGGGCACGTCGTCGATGTTGACGGGGTACCGGCGCATCTCGCCGAACAGCGCCATCAGCTGGCCGTCTCGCGAGTAGACGTACATCGGCTCCTGCATCTCGACGTTGCGCAGGGTCTCTACGTCCGGCAGCTTCGGGACCATCACGAGGTACATCGAGCTGAGGGCGAGCGAGGCGAAGAAGGCCACGCCGGCAAGCGCGAACAGCGCCCAGCGAATCAGGCGGCGGAAAACGGGCATCGAAGCAGGTTCCGATTGCGGGTGTCGTGGCCGTGGAGTATAGAGGAGCGGCTCAACGGGCCCGGCACTTTGCGGGCCCAGCCGCGCCGGCCACGTCAAGGGCCTGCGGCGGAGACGGGGGACAAGGGGGAAACGCGCGTTGCTGGGCAAAACCGCAAGGAAGTGGTTGCCAGCCTGTGAAAAGTCCGTTATTTAAGACGCGGTCACACGAAGTGCGCGTAAGCGCCTGTGGCAAGGGGAGAAAACAGTGGGCGTCATCACAAAAAGCCAGCCGGCGCTCGTCGGCGTGGATATCAGTTCGACTGCAGTCAAGCTTTTGCAGCTCTCGCGATCGGGCAACCGTTATCGCGTGGAGCACTACGCGGTCGAGCCCTTGCCGCCCAATGCGGTGGTTGAGAAGAACATCGTCGAGCCCGAAGCCGTGGGCGAGGCCATCAAGCGTGCCGTGTCGCGTTCGGGCACCCGGGTCCGCCATGCCGCAGCGGCGGTGGCCGGCTCGGCGGTGATCACCAAGGTGATCCCGATGCCGGCCGACCTGGACGACGACGACATGGAGTCGCAGATCGAGCTGGAAGCGGTCAATTACGTGCCGTATCCGATCGAGGAAGTGAACCTGGACTTCGAGGTGCTGGGGCCGATGCCCGGCAACCCCGAGTCGGTGCAGGTCCTGCTGGCGGCTTCGCGCGCCGAGAACGTCGAGGTCCGCGCCTCCGCGCTGGAGCTGGGCGGGTTGACGCCCAAGGTGATGGACGTGGAGGTGTTCGCGATCGAGAACGCGTTCGCACTACTGGCCGACCAGCTCAACATCCCGAAGGACGGCATCGTCGCGCTGATCGACTCCGGCGCCACGATGACCACGCTCAACGTGCTGCGTAACGGGCGAAACCTCTACAACCGCGAGCAGGTCTTCGGCGGCAAGCAGCTGACCGACGAGGTCATGCGCCGTTACGGCCTGAGCTACGAGGAAGCCGGCATGGCCAAGCGCCAGGGCGGGCTGCCGGAAAGCTACGAGGCCGAAGTGCTGGAGCCGTTCAAGGAAGCGATGGTCCAGCAGGTGAGCCGCCTGTTGCAGTTCTTCTACGCCGGCAGCGAGCACAACCGCGTCGACCAGGTGGTGCTCGCCGGCGGCTGCGCCGCCATCCCGGGCATCGCCCAGATGGTGGAGGAGCAACTGGGTGTGCCGACCATCGTGGCCAACCCGCTGGCGCACATGACCTTGGGGCCGCGCGTCCAGGCGCATGCCCTGGCGCAGGACGCCCCGGCCCTGATGATCGCCTGCGGGCTGGCGCTGAGGAGCTTCGACTGATGGCACGGATCAACCTGCTCCCCTGGCGCGCGGAACGACGCAAGCAGCGCCAGCAGGACTTCATCAAGATGGTGGGCGTCAGCGTCATCGCCGCCATCGCCCTGGCGTTCCTGATCATCAGCTACCACAACGGCCAGATCGACGGACAGAAGGAACGCAACGCCTACCTCGAGCAGCAGATCACCGAGGTCGACGCCGCGATCACCGAGATCGAGAAGCTCGACGAACAGAAGGCGCGGTTGCTGGCCCGCAAGGAAGTGATCGAGGAGTTGCAGGCCAACCGTTCCCAGATGGTCCACCTGTTCGACTCGCTGGTGCGCACCATTCCCGACGGCGTGGTCCTGACCGCGATCAAGCAGGACAGCCAGACGCTGACCCTGGATGGCCGCGCGCAGTCCAACGCGCGAGTCAGTACCTACCTGCGCAACCTCGAAGGCTCGGGCTGGATGAGCAATCCGGACCTTTCGATCATCGAGGCGGCCGGCGACGACAAGGCCCTGCCGTACCAGTTCACGCTGTCGGTGAA
Organism: Novilysobacter selenitireducens; assembly: GCF_020026895.1. Classification (GTDB taxonomy): domain Bacteria; phylum Pseudomonadota; class Gammaproteobacteria; order Xanthomonadales; family Xanthomonadaceae; genus Lysobacter_C; species Lysobacter_C selenitireducens. The sequence continues at coordinate 85,640 of NZ_JAINZW010000007.1, read as the reverse complement.
GCTGGCCAATCCGAATGCGCCCGTGGACGCGGACGGCGACGGCATCCCGGACGATCCGCAGCCGGTCGAGGCTGCCGCCGACCCGCTGGCCGAACCCAATGCCGCGCCGGTGGACGGTACCGCCGCGCCTGCGCCCGCCGCTGAAGCGGAGACGCAGGCCACGCCCGAAGACACCGACACGGGAGCCGCGTCATGAGCCAGAAGAAGGTGAACCTGCGCGAGCTGGACTTCAACAACATTGGCGGTTGGCCGCGCAATGCGCAGATCGGCTTCTGCGCGATCATTGCCGTGGTCATCGTCGGCCTGGCGTGGTGGTTGTTCGTCAGTGACAAGCGCGACGAACTCGAACGCCTGGAGCGCACCGAGACGGAGCTGCGCCAGGAGTTCGAAACCAAGCAGGGCCGCGCGTCCAACCTCGAGCCGCTCAAGCAGCAACTGGCACAGATGGAGCAGCAGCTGCAGCAGATGCTGCGCCAGCTTCCGAGCAAGACCGAGATGCCCGACCTGATCGTCGACATCTCGCAGACCGCGCTGGCCACCGGTATCGCCAACGAACTGTTCCAGCCCGGTCCGGAAGAGCCCAAGGAGTTCTACGCCGAGAAGCCGATCGCGCTGCGGATGGTGGGCACGTACCACCAGTTCGGTGCGTTCGTCAGTGGCGTGGCCTCGCTGCCGCGCGTGGTGATCATGACCATGCACGACATTTCGCTGCAGCCGCGCGACAAGGAGAACGGCGTCATCGGCGCCAACGCCCCGCTGGAGCTGGCGGGCACCGTGAAGACATATCGTTACCTCGACGAAGAGGAAATCGCGGACGACGAAGAAGGCGCGGATGCCGCCGAGGGGGAGGGCTGACATGCGTGACGTCGATGCTCGCAGGAGCCGCAAGGCACCTCGACTGATGCTCGTGCTGGGTGTAGCGGTGCTGGTGGCGGGTTGCTCGCGCGGCATTACGAGCGAACCCGGTGAAGCACCCAACCTCGAGAACTGGGTGGCCGAGGTGAAAGCGCGGCCGGCGCCGCCCCTGGACCCGTTGCCGGTGATGCAGCAGTTCGAAACCTTTGAATACGCCGCGCAGTCGCTGCGTGACCCCTTCAGCCGCGCCTTCCGCGACGAGAGCGGCGGCAGTGGTCCGCGTCCCGATTCGGCACGTCGCAAGCAGACGCTCGAGCAGTTCCCGCTCGACAGCCTCGACATGGTCGGCACGCTGGGGCGTGGTGGCGGTCTGGTGGCGCTGGTGATGGCGCCCGACCGCGTGACCTACCGGGTGCGGCCCGGCGCGTACATGGGCCAGAGCGATGGCCGCGTGACCGGGATTTTTGAAGACCGCATCGAATTGATGGAACTGGTGCCGGATGGCGCGGGTGGTTGGCTGGAACGTCCGGCCACGGTCGCGTTGGAAGATCAATGATTTTGGGGGATAGCACGATGACCGTACTCAACGCGAACCGCTCGCGGACCGCCCGCCGCCCCCTGCTCAGCACGACCGTTATCGGTCTGGCGGCAGGGACGCTTGCCGCATTCACCGCGGTGCACGCCGCGCCCTCGGCCGGCATCGCGCCGTCGCTGGTGGCGCAGACCGCGCCCGTACCGAGCGCAGATCCCGCCAAGCAACTGCCGGGCGCCATCGAGGTGTCGAAGATCGACTTCAAGCGCGGCCAGGACGGCGCCGGCAAGTTGATCCTAACCTTCTCCGGCGAAGGCGCCATGCCCGACCTGCGCACGCAGGGTACGCAGGTGATGGTGGACGTCGGTAACGCACAGTTGCCCGCCAGCCTGCAGCGTCCGCTCAACGTCACCGACTTCGCGACGCCGGTGCAACGCATCGACGCACGCCCCTCCGGTTCGGGCACGTTGCTGGTGCTGGATACACGGGGCCAGTTCGAGTCGATGGCTTACCAGACGGGTCGGGACTACATCGTCGAGATCATGCCGACCGCACCGGCGGCCGGCCGTGCCGTCGGCGCACCGGACCAGGGTGGCGCGACGGCTGCCACGGCGGCCGAGTCGCGGGCCTACAGCGGTCGTCCGGTGACGTTCAACTTCCAGGACGTGCCGGTCCGTACCGTGCTGCAGCTGATCGCCGAGGAGTCCAACCTCAACATCGTGGCGTCCGACACCGTGCAGGGCAACGTGACCCTGCGCCTGGTGAACGTGCCGTGGGACCAGGCGCTGGACATCGTGTTGCAGTCCAAGGGGCTCGACAAGCGCCGCAGTGGCAACGTGGTGTGGGTGGCCCCGCAGGCCGAGATCGCCAAGTTCGAGCAGGACAAGGAAGACGCGCGAATCGCCCTGGAGAACCGTGTTGACCTGGTGACCGAGTACGTCCAGATCAACTACCACAACGCCGAGCAGATCTTCACCGCGCTGACCGAGGCCAAGGGCATCGGTGGTAGCGGCGGTGGCCAGGGCGGCGCCGGCGGCGGCGGCAACAGCGACAACGGCTTCCTGTCGCCGCGTGGCCGGTTGGTGGCGGACGAGCGCACCAACACGCTGATGGTGAGCGACATCCCCAAGAAGGTCGAGCAGATGAAGGAACTCATCCGCGTCATCGACCGTCCGGTGGATCAGGTCATCATCGAGGCGCGCGTGGTGATCGCCACCGAAAGTTTCTCGCGCGACCTGGGTGCACGCTTCGGTGTATCCGGATACACCAACGGCGGCGACGTCTGGTTCAACGACACCATCGAGAACAATGTTAATAGTCAGGGCTCCTTCGACGAGGCCGTGGCGGAAGGCGAGCCCCTGTACGAACTGTCCCGCGGCCTGATGAGCAACCTCGGCGTTGCCAACCCGGCCGGTTCCATCGCACTGGCAATCCTCAATGCCGGCTACGCGCTGGACGTCGAGCTGTCAGCGATGCAGGAGCAGGGGCGTGGCGAGGTCATCTCCAACCCCCGCATCGTGACCAGCAACCAACGCGAAGCGGTCATCACGCAGGGTCAGGAAGTGGGCTACGTGACGATCCGTCCGGCGACGGCAGGCAGCGTCCCGACGCCGACGGTCGAGTTCAAGGACGTGCTGCTGGAGATGCGGGTTACCCCGACCATCACCAACGACGGCCGTGTGTTCCTAAACATGAACGTCAAGAAGGACGAGATCGAAGGCTTTATCGATACCGGCATCGGCGACGTGCCGCAGATCAGCAAGCGCGCGGTCAACACCGCGGTGCTGGTCGAGGACGGGCAGACGGTCGTGATCGGTGGCGTCTACGAGTTCCGCAACCGCGACGACGTATCGAAGGTGCCGTTCCTGGGCGACATCCCGTTCCTGGGCAACCTGTTCAAGAACACGTCGCGCGCCAAGGACAAGGCCGAGCTGCTGATCATGGTGACGCCGAAGGTGCTCAAGGTCGCGCAGCGCAACTGATAGATCGAAATACGTAGAGAGCGACGGGGGCCGAGAGGCCCCCGTTTCTTTTGTGCGGTTCCCGATACCGGACGGGCGGGGACCATCGGCCGTTCATGCATGGGTCGAATCTCCCGTTGAACATGGGTCAAACTGACCCGCCCGGCAGGTGGCCGGTCTTTCCGATGCCCGACGCGGAGATCCATGGACAGTCGCAACCTCGAGACACCGCATGACGCGCCCCCCGGGCGCGAGTCGCGCCTGCACACGGCATTCCGTGGCCTCCGGGACGGACTTGCCGCCGAGATCGTCGGACAGTCCGCGCTGATCGACCGCCTGCTGATCGCATTGCTGGCCGATGGCCATCTACTGGTCGAAGGTGCACCGGGTCTAGCCAAGACGTCGGCGATTCGCGCCCTCGCATCGCGGCTGGAGGCCGACTTCGCGCGCATCCAGTTCACCCCGGACCTGCTGCCGGCCGACCTCACCGGTACCGAGGTGTGGCGGCCGCAGGACGGCCGCTTCGAGTTCCAGGCGGGACCGGTGTTCCATCCCATCCTGCTGGCCGACGAGATCAACCGCGCGCCGGCGAAGGTGCAGTCGGCGTTGCTCGAGGCGATGGGCGAACGCCAGGTGACCGTCGGGCGTGCGACCTATCCGCTGCCGACGCTGTTCCTGGTGATGGCCACCCAGAATCCGATCGAACAGGAAGGCACGTTCCCGCTGCCTGAGGCGCAGCTCGACCGGTTCCTCATGCACGTGCGGATCGGCTATCCGGAGGCGGAGGCCGAGGCGCAGATCCTGAAGCTGGCGCGCGACCGGGCGCGAAACGCGATGCGGAGCCAGGCCGACACGCCCGCACGGTTGTCGCTCGAAGACGTCTTCGCGGCCCGCGCCGAAGTGCTCGACCTCCACCTGGCGCCCGCGGTCGAGCGGTATCTGATCGAACTCACGCTGGCCTCGCGCGATGCGTCGCGCTACGACGCAGACCTCGCTCGCCGCATTGCATGGGGCGCAAGCCCGCGCGGCTCGATCGCGCTGGAGCGCTGTGCCCGCGCCCATGCGTGGCTGGCCGGTCGCGACTACGTCACCCCGGACGACGTGCGCGCCATCGCACCGGATGTGCTCCGCCACCGCCTGCTACCCAGCTACGAGGCCACGGCCGAGGGCTGGGATGGCGACCGCCTGGTGGCCGAGTTGCTGCGGCAGGTGCCGCTGCCCTGATGGCGGTGTGCTGCATGCGCATCGCTCCGACAGCACCCCGCACAGTGCGGTCGCCATTCGTTCGACGGTCGATGGCCGTTGCCGCCCGCGCGCCCGTACCCGCTGACGCTTCCCGCGGCGCGACATGCAGCTCCCGTGCTGCAGAACCGGGCCTCGTGTCATGACCCAGGCTTCCGACACCGCCGGCGGCGATGGCGTCCGGCCCTCCCTGGCCGAGCTGATCGCCCTGCGCGCCGCCGTGCAGGGGCGGCGGGCGGCGCGCCACGGTCGTCACGGTGCCAGTGGCCATGCGCTGTCACCCATGCGGGGACGCGGCATGGAGTACGCCGAGTCGCGCGAGTACGTGGCTGGCGATGACGCGCGCCATATCGATTGGCGCCTGACCGCCCGCACGGGCCGCGCCCACACCAAGCTCTACCAGGCCGAGCGCGAACGGCTGACCCTGCTGGTCGCCGATACCCCGCCTACGCTGTATTTCGGCACCCGTGTGCGTTTCAAGTCGGTGCAGGCCGCGCGCGCCGGTGCGGTGGCGGCTTGGGCGGCGGTGCGCGACGGCGACCGCATCGCGGCGCTGCGCGGCAGCCGGCGCGAACCCCCGGTCACGCCGGCCGGCGGTCCACGCGGTGCGTTGCGCGCGCTCGATGCATTGGTGCGCTGGTACGGCGCGCGCCCCGACGACGATGACGGACTGGACACCGCACTTGAGCACGCCGCGCGCCTGCTGCGACCCGGGTCACGTCTGGTCGTGCTGGCGGACGCGCAGAGCGTGCCGTCGATTCCCGCGCGGCGCTGGACCGGGCTGGCGCAGCACCATGAGGTGATCGTGCTGCTGATGACCGACCCGCTGGAGATGGCGCCGCCCGATGCGCTGTTGCCTTTCCGTGGCGGCGCAGCGCGCATCGAGCTCGACCTCGCCCGCCCCGCCCAGCGGCGGCAGTGGAGTGCGCAGTTCGCCGAACCGGTCGCGCGCGCGCTGGCCGCGTTGCCTTCGCGTGGCGTGCGCGTGCAGGCGCTGTCCACCGATGCGGCCAGCGACGCCTGGCTGCCGCTGCTGGGGCAACCTCGGCCGCTGGTGGCGTGATGCACGCAACCGTCCTCGCTACGCTGGTATTGCGCGACGTGCACCAGCCGCCGCCGCCCTCGTGGTGGCCGCCGGCGCCCGGATGGTGGGCCGTGGCCGCGGTGGTGGTGGCCGTGTTGGCGATCACGTGGGCATGGCGCGCGCGCCGTCGCCGCCGGCAGCGGCGCATCGCGGCGTGGTTCGATGCTGCGGTCGAAAATGCGGCCTCGCCCGCGTTGCAGGTCGAAGCGATGTCGGGACTGCTGAGGCGTGCCGCGCGGCGGCGCGACCCGGGCGCCGACCGGTTCGATGGTGACGCATGGCTGTCCCTGCTGGACGGGGACGATGCGCGCCAACCCTTCAGCCAGGGGCCGGGCCGCCTGCTGCTCGACGGCGGCTACCGCGCCGACACCGCACAGTCGGAGGTCGAAGCGCTGCGTCCCTTGGCGCGCGCAAGGTTCCTGTCATGGATGGACGCGTGATGGGCACCTGGCTGGACGCATTGCCGCCCCTGCCGTTCGGCATCGAACTGGCGTGGCCGTGGATGCTGCTGGCACTGCCGGCACCGTGGCTGGTGCGGTACCTGCTGCCCTCCGCGAAAGGTGTATCGCCCGCGCTCAACGTGCCTTACTCGCCGGACACGCTGCATGCCATCGCGCGCGGTGGCGGTCGCGGTCGCCGCGTCGGCATGGCCGGGGCCGTCGCATGGGTAGCCTGGGTGCTGTTGTGTGTGGCGGCCGCGCGGCCGCAGCAGCTTGGCGAGCCCGTGCAACCGCCCCAGGCCGGTCGCGACCTGATGCTGGCGCTGGACCTGTCGGGCAGCATGAACCAGCCGGACATGGCGCTGGGCAATCGCCCGGTGGACCGCCTCACCGCGGCCACGGCCGTGCTCAACGACTTCCTGGAACGCCGCGAGGGCGACCGCGTCGGCCTGATCGTGTTCGGCCGGCGGGCCTACGTGCTGACGCCGCTGACGTTGGACCGCGACACCGTGCGCGCGCAGCTCGATGACGCCGTGGTGGGGCTGGCCGGGCAGGAAACCGCCATCGGCGATGCGATCGGCCTGGCGGTCAAGCGCCTGCGCTCGCAACCCCCGGGACAGCGCGTGCTGATCCTCCTGACCGACGGCGTCAACACCGCAGGCGTGCTGATGCCCGACAAGGCCGCGCAACTGGCGCGCGACAACGGCGTGCGCGTGCACACGGTGGCGTTCGGCGGCGACGGCACGATGTCGGTGTTCGGCTTCCAGTTGCCGATGCCCGGCGGTGGCGACGACATCGACGAGGGCACCCTGCGCGCCATTGCCGAGGCAACCGGCGGGCGCTTCTTCCGCGCCCGCGACACCGGCGAGCTGGCGGGCATCTACGGCGAGATCGACCGGCTGGAGCCGGTGGAGCGGCCCGGTGAAGCGGTGCGGCCGAAGATCGAGCGCTATGCGTGGCCGCTGGCCGTCGCGTGGCTGCTCGCCCTGCTGGCGATGGTCCGGCCGCCGCGGCTGCGGGCGAAAGGCGGTGTCGCATGACGATGCCGGGCATGGACCTGCTCGCCGACCTGCACCTTCTGCGTCCGGCGTGGCTGTGGGCGCTGCTCGCCCTGCCGCCTACGCTGTGGCTGTGGAACCGGCGCCGGCAGCGCGCCAACGTCTGGCGCAGCGCGGTCGACCCCCACCTGTTGCCGCACCTGGTCGAACGCGCGACATCGAAACGCGCGCAGGCGCCGGTCTGGCTGGCGTCGCTGGCCTACCTGCTGGCGGTGCTGGCGCTGGCCGGGCCCAGCTGGCGGCAGGTCGAGCAGCCGCTGTGGCAGAGCCGCATGCCGCTGGTGGTTGCCATCGACCTGTCGCGCGCCACGCTCGCCAACGACCTGCCGCCGTCGCGCCTTGCGCAGGCCCGCGCCAAGTTGGCCGAGTTGCTGCGCGAGCGCAGCGGTGGGCAGGTGGGGCTGGTGGCCTTTGCCGAAGACGCCTTCACCGTGACGCCGGTGACGGCCGATGCCGCCAATGTCGCGATATTCCTCGATGCGCTGCATCCGGATGTCATGCCGGTCGACGGGCAGCGGCCCGATCGCGCGATCGACCTCGCGGCGCGCCTGTTGCGCCAATCCGGCGTCGAACGCGGCCAGATCCTGCTGCTGACCGATAGTGCCGACGCGCGCGCCATCGATGCGGCCGCCCGCGCCCGGGCCGAAGGATTCACCGTCTCCGCACTCGGCCTGGGTCGCGTGCAAGGCGGCACCTACAGCGACTTGGGTGGTGGGCTGTCGCGTGCGCAGTTGGACGCTGCGTCGCTGGAGCGCATGGCGGGGCAGGGCGGCGGCGCGTATGCGGCCTTGACCGCGGATTCCGCCGACCTTGCGGCCCTCGGCGTGCTCGATCCCACGCAGGTGGCCGCGGACGGCGAGACCGGCGTGCAGGGTCGGACCTGGGTCGACGACGGCTACTGGCTGCTTCCGCCGCTGATGCTGCTGGCGGTGTGGGCGTTCCGCCGCCGCGGGGGTGCGGCCGTACTGGTGCTGGCACTGGGTCTGGGTCTGGGCGTCTCGCCCGTGCGCGCCCAGACGCAAGAAGGCGACTGGTGGAAGCGCGCCGACCAGGCCCGGCACGAGCGGCTGCAGGAAGGCACCGACGCCTACCGTGCGGGCGACTTCGAGCGCGCCGCCACGCTGTACCGGCAGGTCGACAGCGCGGACGGCCATTACAACCGCGGCAATGCGCTGGTCAAGGCCGGTGACTACGAGGGCGCCATCGCGGCCTACGACCGAGCCTTGGAACTGGAGCCGGGCATGCCTGACGCCTTGGCCAACCGCCAGGCGGTACAGGCCGCAATGCAGCGCCAGCCTCCGTCGGGTGGCGGCGAGGGCCGCAGCGACGACGACTCCAAGCAGGACGGCGACAGCGGCGAGCCGCAACCCGGCGACGCCGATTCCGACACGCCGCCCAAGGGCGGTCCGAACGAGTCCGCGTCCGACCCCTCCGAGTCCCCCGAGAAACGGGACGAGGAGCGCGATCCGGCTGACAGCGAAAGCGGCGCGCAGGCACAGGACGAGGCCCGCGCCGAAGCCCAGCGCCAGGCCGATGCCGCGCAGCGCGAACGCATGCAACGCGCGCTGGAAAAGGCCGACGACGGCGAGCAGGCGGACGTCGCGCAGGCACCCCTCAACGAAACCCCCGAACAGCGCGAGCAGCGCCTCGCCAACGAAGCCTGGCTGCGCCGCGTGCCTGACGACCCGGGCGGGCTGCTGCGCGAGAAGTTCCGGCTCGAACACGAACGCCGCCGCATCCGCGGACTCCACGAGGATGACGACTGATGCATTCCCTGCTACGCCCATTGCTGACCTGGCTGCTGGCGGCCACCGCGCTGCTGGCCGCGCCGGCGCACGCCGAAACGCGCGCCTGGCTGGACCGCGATCGCATCGGCATGGGCGAGACGGTAACCCTCAACATCGAGACGACCGCCAGCGGCGCCCCGGACTACGGCCCCCTACGCGGCGAATTCCAGGCCAGCGGCCATGCGAGCCGGCGCGAGTTCGAGCGGGTGAACGGCCGCAGCGTCACCCGCACCCTGTACGCGGTGGCCTTGCGGCCGTTGCGCGAGGGCGTCATCACCGTGCCCTCGCTGACCGTCGGCGGCGAGCGCACCCAGCCGTTGCCGTTGACGGTGACGGGCTCGACAGCGCGCGTGCCCGCGCGCGCCGGCGACGACGTCTTCATGGAGAGCGAGGCCGACGACCAGGACCCGTACGTCCAGCAGGCCGTGGGCTGGACGGTGCGCCTGTACTCGGCGGTGCCGCTGATCTCCGGGCAGATCGACCAGCCGGCACCGGAGGGCGCGTCGCTGCAGCGGGTGGGACAGGACGCGCAGTACACAAAGTCGATCGCCGGGCGCCGTTACACCATCGTCGAGCGCCGCTTCCAGCTGATCCCCGAACGCAGCGGCACGCTGTCCATTCCCGGCGCCCGGTTCGAAGGGCGCGGCACGGGTGGTTTCTTCGATGATTTCTTCGGCGGACGCGGGGCGACGCTGGAAGCCGAAGCCGCGCCGCGCTTCCTGCAGGTCCGTCGCGCGCCGGACAATGCCCCCCAGCCGTGGTTGCCGTTGCACGGCCTTGAACTGCGCTACCGCACCACGCCGCAATCGCTGCACGCGGGCACGGCGGCCACGCTGGAGGTGCAGGCGACGGCCGATGGCGCGACCGCCGCGCAGATGCCCGAACTGGTGCTGCCCCACATCGACGGCGTCCAGGTCTTCCCGGAGCCGGAACAGAGCGACGAGAGCTTCGACCAGGGCCGCCCGCGCGTCACCGTGACCAGGCGGTTCTCGCTTGTTCCGGCGCAGGCCGGACCGGCACGGCTTGAAGGGCTGAGGCTGGGATGGTGGGACGTCCGCGCGGGCGCTGCGCGCACGGCCGCACTGCCGCCGCTGACGTGGACGGTCGCCCCCGGGCGTGCCGGAGCGGACCCCGCGCCCGGTGCCACCCCGGATGCGGCGGCACCACCGGCATCGGGCGCGCTACGAGACGAGGCTGGGCCCATCAACGGCGATGCGATGCCATGGGCGCTGGTCGCGCTGGCATTCGCTGCGCTTTGGCTGGTGACGCTGCTCTGGGCGTTGCACCGTCGCGGTGCGCCAGCGCTGGGCGCCGGGCAGGCGCCCGCAGTGCTCCGTACCGATGGGACCCGGCTGAGCCGCGTCGAACTCAAGCGTGCGCTCGACACCGGCGACCTCGGCAGCGTGGTCGACACACTTCGTGCAATGGCCGACCCGCCGGCCGCCGACGTGGACATGTTGTTGCAGCGGCTCGACGACCCGGCCCAGCGCGAAGCGGTTGAAGCGATCGAGCGCGCGCGTTGGGCCGGCGGCGACGGGGTGCAGGCGCGCGCGGCCGCGCGCAGCGCGTTCGCCAGCGGCCCGAGGTGGCGCAGCGCGGACGTGGCAAGGACCGAAGAGCCCCTGCCACCGCTGTATCCAACGCAGTCGCGCCCTCGGTCATAACCGCGGCGGGTGACGTCCGACGGTTTGTTAAGCTCGCGCGATCTTTTGTGGGGAACGATTCAATGGCCGACACCAGTACCGACCACGCGCCCAAGCCCCGCATGCCATTGCACTGGAAGATCGCGATCGGCTTCGTCGCCGGCCTGGTGCTCGGCCTGCTGGTGCATTACATCGTCGGCGCGGACGTGCCCTGGGTGCAGACCCTGATCGAGTGGGTGACCCAGCCATTCGGCCGGCTGTTCCTCACGCTGATCTTCATGCTCATCGTGCCGCTGCTGTTCTCGGCGCTGGTGGTGGGCGTGTCGGAGATGGGCGATGTCGGCTCGCTGGGGCGCATCGGCTGGCGGACGCTCGCCTACACCGTCGGACTGTCGTCGATCGCCGTGCTGCTGGGCCTGGTGCTGGTCAACCTGTTCCGCCCCGGTGACGGCGTCGACCCCGTCCTGGCGCAGCAACTGCTCGCCGAAGGCGCCGACCGCGCGCAGGCGATCGTCCGCGACGGCGAATCGCAGGCAACCGGACTCGACCTTCTGCTGTCGATCGTGCCGGAGAACGTCGTCGGCGCGGCCTCCAGCAACTCCAGCATCCTCGCGCTGATGTTCTTCGCGCTGATGTTCGGCGTTGGCCTGGTGATGACGCGCTCGCCGGCCGTCGACGTGCTCAAGCGCGGCATCGAGGGGCTGTTCGAGGTCTCGATGACGCTGATCGGCCTGGTCATCCGCCTCGCCCCGTACGCCGTGTTCTGCTTCATGTTCAACCTGGCGGTGGTGTTCGGCTGGGACCTGCTGTTCCGCCTTGGCGCCTACGTGCTGGTGGTGGTGGCGGCACTGCTGATCCACATGGTGGTGGTGTATTCGCTGGCACTGAAGCTGCTGGGCGGCTATTCGCCGGCGCGCTTCTTCCGCGGGGTGCAGGAGGCCATGCTGATGGCGTTCTCGACCGCCTCCAGCAACGCCACCCTGCCGACCGCGCTGCGCGTGGCCGACGAGCAGCTCGGCCTGCCGCGCCGCGTGTCTCGCTTCGTGCTGACCATCGGCGCGACCGCCAACCAGAACGGCACCGCGCTGTTCGAGGGCGTCACCGTGATCTTCCTCGCGCAGTTCTTCGGCGTGGAGCTGGGCATCGGCCAGCAGATCCTGGTGATGCTGGTCTGCATCCTGGGCGGTATCGGCACCGCCGGCGTGCCGGCGGGCTCGCTGCCGGTGGTGGCGCTGATCTGCACGATGGTCGGGGTGCCGGCCGAGGGTATCGGCCTGATCCTAGGCGTCAACCACTTCCTGGACATGTGCCGGACCACGGTCAACGTGACCGGCGACCTGGGAATCGCCGCACTGGTGTCCAAGGGCGAGTCCGACGTACCGGCCGAACGATTGGCCGACTGACCCCGGAAAGCCCGCTTCGGCGGGCTTTTCGCTATCCGGGGCACCGGGCAGGCCTGCCGCGGCGGGACAGGGCTCCGCGCGGATGGGACAATGGCGCCCGTTGTCCCTCCCCCGCGGGGCGGCGCCAGCACGCACCCCACCACCAGCCCGACCGAGCCCATGACCCAGCCGACCCGTCGCGACCTCGCCAACGCCATCCGTTTCCTCGCCGCCGACGCCGTGCAGGCCGCCAACTCGGGCCACCCGGGCATGCCGATGGGCATGGCCGACATCGCCGAGGTGCTCTGGAACGACTACCTCAGCCACAACCCGGCCAACCCGTCGTGGGCGAACCGCGACCGGTTCATCCTGTCCAACGGCCACGGTTCGATGCTGCAGTACGCGCTGCTGCACCTGGCCGGATACGACGTCTCCGTCGACGACCTGCGCAATTTCCGCCAGCTCGATTCCAAGACCCCGGGACACCCGGAGAACTTCATGACCCCGGGCGTGGAAACCACGACCGGGCCGCTGGGACAGGGCTTCGCCAACGCCGTGGGCATGGCGCTGGCCGAAAAACTGCTGGCGCAGCGCTTCAACCGCCCCGGCTTCGACGTGGTCGACCACCGCACCTGGGTGTTCATGGGCGACGGTTGCCTGATGGAAGGCATCAGCCACGAGGCGGCCTCGCTGGCCGGCACCTGGGGCCTGGGCAAGCTGGTCGCGTTCTGGGACGACAACCACATCTCCATCGACGGCAATACCGACGGCTGGTTCACCGACGACACGCCGGCGCGCTTCGAGGCCTACGGCTGGCGCGTGATCCGCAATGTCGACGGCCACGACCCGCGCGAGATCAAGACCGCCATCGATACCGCACTGTCGAAGGACGACCGGCCGACGCTGATCTGCTGCCGTACGACGATCGGCTACGGCTCCCCCGCCAAGGCCGGCAAGGAGTCCAGTCATGGCTCGCCGCTGGGCAAGGACGAGCTGGTCGCCACGCGCGATGCGCTGAAGTGGAGCCACGGCGATTTCGAAGTGCCGCAGCCGGTGTACGACGGCTGGAACGCGACCGACGCCGGTCGCGCACGGGAGTCGAAGTGGAACGACCTGCAGTCGCGCTACGCCGCCGAGCACCCGGCGCTCGCCGATGAACTGGCCCGCCGTCTGCGTGGCGAGCTGCCGGCGGACTTCGCCGACGCTGCCGACGGCTACATCGCCAAGCTGCAGTCCGAGGGCCCGTCGGTCGCCTCGCGCAAGGCCTCGCAGATGGCGATCGAAGCCTTCGCGCCGCGGCTGCCCGAGCTCGTCGGCGGCTCGGCCGACCTGGCGCATTCCAACCTGACGCTGTGGAGCGGCAGCAAGTCGGTGGCGACCACCGACGCGGACGCCAATTACATCTATTACGGCGTGCGCGAGTTCGCGATGACCGCGATCAGCAATGGCCTGAACCTGCATGGCGGTTTCATCCCGTACGACGCCACGTTCCTGGTGTTCTCCGACTACGCCCGCAACGCCGTGCGCATGAGCGCGCTGATGGGCGCGCACGCCATCCACGTCTACACCCACGACTCCATCGGCCTGGGCGAGGACGGCCCGACGCACCAGCCGATCGAGCACATGGCTTCCTTGCGCTACATCCCGCACAACGACCTCTGGCGTCCCTGCGACGCGGTGGAGTCGGCGGTGGCGTGGAAGGCCGCGATCGAGCGCAACGACGGCCCGTCGTGCCTGGTGTTCTCGCGCCAGACGCTGCCGCACCAGGCGCGCGATGCCGCGCAGGTGGAGGCAATCGCGCGCGGCGGTTACGTGCTGAAGGATTCGGTCGGCACTCCGGAAGCCATCCTGATCGCCACCGGCTCGGAAGTCGGGCTGGCCATGCAGGCCGCCGCGCAGCTGGGCGACGGCGTACGTGTCGTGTCCATGCCGTCGACCGACGTGTTCGACCGCCAGGACGCGGCGTATCGCGAATCGGTGCTGCCTCGCGACGTGCGTCGCCGGGTCGCGATCGAAGCCGGCGTGTCGGACTTCTGGCGCAAGTACGTCGGCCTCGACGGCGACGTGATCGGCATCGACCGCTTCGGCGCCAGTGCCCCGGCCGAAGTCCTGTTCCCGCACTTCGGCTTCACCGTGGAGAAGGTCGTGGAGGCCGTACGCGCACTCGACTGAGCTGGAATGTCCACGGACAGGAAAAAGGCGGCCCTGGGGCCGCCTTTTTCTATTGGTGATCCACGCGCGTGGAATCCAAGGCAAGCGCAAGCAGGCGGGCCTCGATCCGGGACTTGATGCCTTCGGGTGAGGTCAACGCCATTCGCTCGAGGGCATCCGGGTCACCCCCGTGGCCAGTGGCGAGGGCGTGCAGCAAGGTTGCGATCAATCCGCGGCGCGTGGCGGTGCGTGCCTTCAACCACGACAGCGCCCGCACCAGCTGCTGCTCGACATCGGTGAAGTCGCTGCCCAGCGGGTAGTCGGGCAGGGTGCCGTCACGACGCAGCGGGGCGAGGGCATCGTCAAGCGCCGCGGGCGTGTTGCGCGACCAGTCCGGTGGAGGTGCGAAGCCGTGCGCCAGCTTGCCGTTGCGGCGAGCATCCTCCAGCAGCCCGCGCTGGAAGCGCGCGTCGGTGATGGCGGCCATCGCGATCACGCAGTCCTCGTCGCTGCGGCCGCGCAGGTCGGCCACGCCGTACTCGGTGATGTACAGGTCGCGCAGGTGGCGGGGGATGGTGGTGTGGCCGTAGCTCCAGCGGATGTTGGACCCGGCGCCACTGCCGCCATCGCGTGTGGCCCGCAGCATGAGCGCGCTGCGCGCGTCCGGTAGCGCGTGCGCCATCGCCACGAAGTTGTACTGGCCGCCCACGCCCGAGACCACGCGGCCGTCGTCCAGCGCATCCGAGACCGCCGCGCCCAGCGCAGTGGCCATCATGCAGCTGTTGAAGAAGCGGGCGTCGCGGCGCTGCAGCCGCTCGAGCGTTTCGTTGCCGCCGTAGAGCTCGTTGACCTCGCTGATGCGGCGCATGCCGATGCCGCGGCGGGTGTCGTCGGGCAGTGCGCGCAGCCAGTCGTAGAAGTCGTGCGAGCCCAGGTAGAACGCGCCGTGCAGGAATTCGCCTTCGTTCTCCAGCCGGCGCAGGTCGTCCGCCGTTGCGGTGCCCTCGTCGAGTCGCCGCATCAATGGCAGGTCGTCCACCACGCGGCGACGGATGACGCCGGCCTCCACCAGCCGCTTGAAGCCTTCGTTGATCATCTCGCTGCAGCCGTACAGGCCGGTGTCGAACGGCCCGAGCGAAGGATCGTCCGCACGTGGCGAGTGCAACGCACGAAGTACCCGGCGGTAGGCGGGGTTGTCGGTGTGGCGCAGGGCCAGCGCATGGCACAACGCATCGGCCAGCGCGCCGATGCCGATCTGCAGCGTGCCGCCATCGGGCACGCGCGTGCTGGCGTGGAAGCCGATCGCGTAGTCGACCGCCGCCACGGGCTGCCGGGGCAGGGCGAACAGGCCCGGATGCGGCGCAGGTGGCGTCACCACAAGGTCGAACCAGGACGCATCGACGGCGGCGCTGCCACCCAGCCAGGGCAGGTGCGGGTCGACCTCCGCAACCAGCAGCGGGCGGTCCATGCCGCGCGCCAGCACCGCATCGACCGTGTCCTGGGTCAGGTCGGTGTTGGAGGACAGCGACAACCTCGCGCCATCGGGCGACGTCGCCACCTTTTGCACGATCGCGCCGACACCGCGGTCCGCGAGCGCGCGCGCCACGTGCGTGTAATTGAGGCTGGCGTAGTACCGCTGCGCCTGTGACGAGGCGAGCATCGCGCCCGACTGCAGGTAAAACTCTTCCACGCGCACGTGGGCGGGAAGCGCGTTGCGGCGCATTGCATCCACATAGGCCAGACGCGGGAAATCGTCGCCGAAGTGGCGCTGCACGAACGGCCCGAGGAACCGGCCCTCCAGCCCGGCACCCGGCCTCGGCGGGTCCAGCGACAGGGCGGTGTACAGGTGCAGTGGCCGCGCCGGGTCGCCCTCGATCCGGGCGTAAAGCGCGTTGAGCAGCCGGTGCGGCTTGCCCAGCCCCAGGGGCGCGCCCACGTGCAGGGTCGGGGGCAGACGGTCGAGCAGCCAGGCGACGGCGGTGTCCAGCGACTCGACTCGGACGGGTTCGGGGCGGGGGGCATGTGCGCTCATGGCGACACCCTAGCGCCGTCGCCGTGATCCCGCAGGCGCCGAAGCTCAGTGCAGCGGTGAGGTCTGGTTGGGCGCGGGCGCCAGCGAGTCGATGAATACGTCCGCAGGCTCCGGCCGCTGGATGTAATAGCCCTGCGCGCAATCGCAGCCCATCTCGGCCAGCATGCCCAGCGACTCGGCATCCTCCACGCCCTCGGCGACCACGCGCATCTTGAGGTGGTGGCCCAGGTCGATGATCGAACGCACCAGTTGGATCGACCGCCGGTCGTCGCGCAGGTCGCTGATGAAGCTGCGGTCGATCTTCAGCTCGGTGGCCGGGAAGTACTTAAGGTAGGCCAGCGACGAATAGCCCGCGCCGAAGTCGTCGATGGAGATGCCCAGCCCCTCCATGCGCAGGTCCTCGAGCCGGCGCAGGCTCAGCTTGGGGTCTTCCATCAGCGCGCTCTCGGTCACTTCCAGGGTGATCGCCGAGGCAGGTACGTTCCAGATGCCCAACGCCGACGTGATCTGGGCAACCAGGTCGCGTTCGCCGAACACGCGCGGCGACAGGTTGATCGAGAAGCAAAGGTTGGGGTCGACCGCACGGGCGCGGGCGGCATGGCGCAGGGTTGCGTTGATGCTCCAGCGTGTCAGCGGCGAAATCAGGCCGGTTTCCTCGGCCAGGATGATGAAGCGGTCGGGCGCGACCGGACCCAGGCGCTCATCGGTCCATCGCGCAAGCGATTCGGCCGCGATGATCCTGCGCGTGCGCAGGTCCAGCAACGGCTGCAGGTGGACCTGCAAGCGGTTGCCGAGGATGGCCTGGTGCAAGGCGTCGTACGGGATGAGCGGCGGGGTCCCGGCGGCGTCATAGAGTGCGCTGTCTTCGCTGTCGCGCAACGAGGCGCCGTAGGCGGTCTCGGCATTGTGGAGCAGTTGCTCGGCTTCGCGGCCATGGTCGGGGTGCACGCTGATGCCGACCTTGACCGACACCGGTGCCGCGCGGTCGCCCACTGGCAGCGGTTCGTCGAACGCGCGCACCACGCGTGCGCCGGCCAATGCGGCGTGGTTGTGGCCACGCAGCCCCGGAAGCATCACCACATATTCGTAGAGACCCAACTGCGTCACGGTGTCCTGCGGGCGCAGCACGCTTCCGATGCGCGCCAAGGCCGCCGCTCCCAGCGCGTCACCGGCGCCGAAGCCGTAGAACAGCCCGAACTCGCGCACCCGCTGCAGCCGCACCAGCATCACGCCCAGCACGCCATCGCCCTCGCGCCATGCCTCGAGCTGGCGTGCCAGTAGCGCCACCAGCTCGGTACGGGTCACAGGAACAGGTCCGCCGGGTCCAGCCCGTAAGCGCCGCGTTCCAGCGGCCGGACCACGTCCACACGCGGCAGCTCCGGCTGGCGCTCTGCGCGCAACATCAGGTCCAGGGGCTCGAAGCTCTCGCGAAGCGTCTTGTCTGCACCGGTCAGCAGCATCACCCTCGGCAACAGGCGCCGCATCGGGTTCTGGGTCATCACCACGCCCACCTCACCGGTGCTCAGCTCCACCAGCGAGCCGGTGGGGTACACGCCGAGGCAGCCGATGAACTGTTCCACTAGTTCCCGCTGGAACAGGCGGTCGCGCTCGCGGTAGATCACCTGCAACGCCTCGTGGCGTGCAATGGCGCGTGCGTGGGGGCGGTCGCTGGTGAGTGCGTCGAACGTATCGACGATGCCGCCGATTCGACCCAACAGGGGAATGGACGCGCCGCGGAGCCGGTCGGGGTACCCCGAGCCGTCGTGCCGCTCGTGGTGGCAGCGCACCATCTCGCGGACCGCAGCAGTGATGCCCGTCCCCTCGTCGATGGTTTCCATGCCCAGCACGACGTGCCGGCGCATTGCCGTCGCAGAGGTCGCGTCCAGGGGCCCCGGCTTGGCCAGCAGGCCAGGTTCCAGCCGGGTGATGCCGATGTCCATCAGCAGGCCGCCGGCGGCTACGTCCATCAACAGCTCCTGCGGCAGCCCGAGGTGGCGGCCGAACGCAGCCGCGAGCGCACTGCAGTTGATCGCATGGCTGTAGGCGTAGCCGTCGTGCTTTTGCAGTGCGTTGACCCAGAACAACGTATCGGCATTGCGCAGCACGCTGAGCACGACCGGCGAGACCGCATCCTCGACCAGCTTGCCCGCCAGCTTATGGCCGGCGCGGACGTCGTCGATGATCCGCTGTGCCAGGATGCTGCTCGCCCGATGGGCCTTGAGCGCGTCCGGCAGTTCCTCGTCGAAGTCCCGCGAGTCGGTGTACCGCGTCCGCCCCAGCTGGTCGTCGTCCACGCGCGGTGCGGCGGGGCGGCGCTCGAGCGTCCTGAGCGGCGCATCGCGCGGCTCGAGTCCGCGCTCGACATCGATCCACACCGACCGGCAGTACTGGCGCAGCAGCGCGACGTCATTGTCGGACTCCACCAGGAAGCCCTGCATCAGGAACGGCGTTTCGGTCCACGGGCGGTCCAGCCGGCACACGTACATGCCGGCCGCCACCTGGTCGATCCCGATTTCGCGTTCCTCAAGTCCCATGCCGTGTTCCCTGTGGCCCGGAGACCGGGCAAGCGTGGCATACATGGCGAGCGCCCATTCGGGCAGCTTTGCCGTGCATGCCTTGCGAAATCGTGTGCAACGTGGACCTCGCCCCCAGCGGCGTTCAACCACCGTCTGCCGAAACCGGCGCCACGTCCGTTCTGGAACGTGGAGCGCCGCGCCATACGGACGGTATCGGCGAATGGCGGAGCGCCTTGAGTGCCGGAAGGCATGTGCGGGACAGCTTGCTGAACAGCCGGCTGTTTCGGCAAACCGTGACGGGTGTCCGGCTCAGGCCAGCAGCAGCTTGGCCGCCGCGATCACCAGCACCACCCCCAGCGCGCGCCGGAGCGCGGTCACCGGCAACCATCGCAGTCCCATCTGCGTGCCCAGCAGCGCGCCGATCGCCACCGCGCCCAGCCACAGCGGCAGTGTCGCGGGGAGCGAGCCGGTCACCTGCACCAGGCCGGCCAGTGCAGTGAGTGAGTTGATCCACACGAACGCGACCGACGTGCCGCTGGCCTGCCGGGTCGGCATCCAGGGCATGAAAAGCAGCAGCGGGGTCAGGAAGATGGCGCCGCCGGTGCCGGTCAGCCCCGACAGGACGCCGATGACGGCACCCGACAGCAGCCCGGCCGCCCACGGCACCTGGCGCCCCATCGAGCGGCTGTCATCGTCGAGGGCATGGCCGGCACTGCGGAACACGCCTGCCGCCGCCACCAGCAGGATCAGCCCGAGCAGGATCGAATAGCTCTCGCGGGGCAACTGCACCCGCGCGGCGAGGTAGGCGGCAGGCGCCGACGCCAGCACGAACGGCAAGACGTTGCGCCAGCGCACGTGCCCACCCCGCCAGAACCGGAACAGCCCGATGCCGCCCACCAGCAGGTTGAGCGCCAGCGCGGTGGGGCGCATCTGCTCCGGTGCCAGGCCCATCAGGGCCATGGCGGCGATGTAGCCACTGGCGCCGGCATGGCCCACCGAAGAATAGAGCGCCGCCACCAGCAACAGCAGCAGCGCGACCCACCAGGCCGAATCGATCATCGGGCGATGGTACGGACGGCTCCGCCGCCGCGCGAGGTGGTGCGGTCAGCGCGCGTCGAACAGCCTCGCCACCTGCGAACCCGCCAGCAGGGCCAGCACGAACAGCACCGGCTCGAGCGCACCGTGGGCGAGGTTGGCCAGCGCCGGGCCCGGGCAATACCCGGCGATGCCCCAGCCCACGCCGAACAGCGTGCTGCCGACGAGCAGCCGCGTGTCGAACCTGGGTGCGGGTGCCGGCGGAATGGCGCCGCCGGTGAACGCAACGCCGCGTCGCCGCACCCACGCGAACCCGGGCACGGCCACGGCCAGCGCGCCGCCCATCACCAGCGCGAGCGACGGGTCCCATCGTCCGGCGATGTCGAGGAAGTTCAGCACCTTGTCCGGGTCGGTCATCCCCGACACAGCCAGGCCCAATCCAAACAGGGCGCCCGCGAGCAGCGCCCACGCCACGCGATGTGCGCTCATGCCATCACCCCCAGCGCGTGCCGCAGCACGTACACGGTGGCGAAGCCGGCGCCCATGAACAGTGCGACGGCCACCATCGAGCGGGGCGAGAGCCGCGCCAGGCCACAGATGCCGTGGCCGCTGGTGCAACCGCTGCCCAGGCGCGTGCCGAAGCCGACCAGCAGGCCGCCGGCCAGCAGCCACGGCAGGGGGAACCCGGTGCGCGGCGCCACGCCGGCCACCGCGAACCACACGCCGGCCGCGGCGATCAGGCCGACGAGGAAAGCGATGCGCCACGCGCGGTCGCCGCGCTGCTCGAGCGCGCCGTTGAACAGGCCGCTGATGCCGGCAATACGACCGAGCGAGGCCAGCAGCACCGTGGCCGCCAGGCCGATGAGTGCGCCGCCGGCCAGCGCGGTCCAGGGAGTGAATTCAGTGGGCATGTAGAAGTCCGTGCAGGGTCAGAACTGGTTGAGGGGAAGCTTGAGGTAGCGCACGCCGTTGCTCTCCGGCTCGGGCAGCTCACCGGCGCGGATGTTGGTCTGCACCGCGGGCAGGATCAGCGTCGGCATGGCGAGCGAGGCATCGCGCGTCTCGCGCATCTCCACGAACTGCTCCAGCGTGGTGCCGTCGTGCACGTGGATGTTGCTGCGCTTCTGCTCGCCGATGGTGGTTTCGCAGGCGAACTCGCGCCCACCCGGGCCGTAGTCGTGGCAGACGAACACACGCGTGTCGTCGGGCAGTTCGAAAAGCGTGTGGATCGACCGGTAAAGCGTGGCGGCGTCACCGCCGGGGAAATCGCAGCGCGCCGTGCCGCCGTCGGGCATGAACAGCGAGTCGCCGGTGAACAGCGCATCGCCGATGAGGAACGCGTTGGAGTCGTTCGTGTGGCCCGGCACCGGGATGACGCGGCCCTCGAGCGCGCCGATGCGGAACACCTCGTCCGGTGCGAACAGGTGGTCGAACTGCGAGCCGTCGACCGGGAAGTGCTCGCCCAGGTTGAAGATCGGGCGGAAGGTCTTCTGCACGGTGCGGATGCCTTCGCCGATGGCCAGCTTCGCGTGCGGCAGGTGCTCTTTCAGCCAGTGTCCGGCGCTCAAGTGGTCGGCATGCGCATGGGTTTCCAAGATCCACTGCACGTCCAGCGCGTGTTCGTTGACGAACGCCAGCACCTGCTCGGCCGACGCGGTCGAGGTGCGCCCGGCTTTGGGGTCGAAGTCCAGCACCGGGTCGACCAAGGCGGCCGTCTTGCCTTGGGGCTCGACGACGACATAGGTCCAGGTGTTGCTGTCGTGGTGGAAGAAGGGGTGGACGACGGGTTGCATGGTCGGGCTCCTGTCCATTGATGCGCATAATGTATCAGGCATTGCTAATTTAGCAAGGCCTACTATAATGCCCGCATTGCCCCTCGCAGTGCGTGCCATGCCGAGCCCGAAGCCAGCCCCGCCCCCGTCCGTGATCGACTTGCCCGACCCTGATGAGATGCAACGCCATGCCGGCGAGGCGGCGGCCCTGCTGCGTTCGCTCGCCAACGAACAGCGCCTGATGGTGCTGTGCCGGCTGGTCGGCGGCGAGCTGTCGGTCGGGCAGCTGCTCGACGGCACCGCGTTGTCGCAGTCGGCCCTGTCGCAGCACCTGGCGGTGTTACGCGAGGCCGGCCTGGTGGCGACGCGCCGGCAGGGACAGCAGGTTTTCTACTCGCTGCTGGACGGCCCGGCCTTGCGCGTGATGCAGACGCTGCACGGCATCTACTGCGCCCGAGACGCGTCGTGATGTGGCTGGCCTGGCTGGGTGCGGCCGCGATCGGGCTGAGCCTCGGGCTGCTGGGTTCGGGCGGGTCGATCCTCACCGTCCCAGTGCTGGTCTACCTGGTCGGGCAGCCGGAGAAGGTGGCGATCGCCGGGTCGCTGGCCATCGTCGGCGGCATCAGCCTGATCGCGGCGCTGCCGTGGACGTGGAAGCGGCAGGTCGACTGGCGCAACGTCGCGTGGTTCGGCGTGCCGGGGATGGTGGGCACCTGGATGGGCGCATGGCTGTCGACGTGGCTCAGCGGCGCCCTGCAACTGCTGGTGTTCGCGGTGGTCATGCTGCTGGCGGCTGCGATGATGCTGCGCCCGCCCAGGGCGCTGGCAGCTGGCACTGCGAATTCGGAAGAAGGTGCCGTGGACGCGACGGCGCCGCCGACGCGCAAGGTCGGACGCATCGCGCTGGACGGCCTGGTCGTCGGCGTGGTGACCGGCGTGGTCGGCGTCGGCGGCGGCTTCCTGATCGTGCCCGCGCTGGTGCTGCTGGGCGGCCTGGCGCTGCACCGCGCGATCGGCACCAGCCTGTGGATCATCTCGCTCAAGAGCTTCAGCGGATTCGCCAAGTACACCTCGGTCCTGGCCGGTGCCGGCCTGGCGCTGGACTGGCGCCTGATCGGCCTGTTCACCGCCATTGGCGCCGGCGGCAGCCTGCTCGGCGGCCGCGTGGCGCGGCGACTGCCGCAGGCACACCTGCAGCGGGCGTTCGCCGTGTTCCTGCTGTTGATGGGTGCGGGCATCGCCTGGCAGACCGCGCCCGACGCATTCGCCGCCACCCGTTCCCCCGACCCCACCGCGGAGATCACCCCCATGCAGTCCATCGACACCACCCTCGTACCCCAGGCCCGCCAGCCGCGACCGACGCTCGTGACCGGCGGCCAGCCCGCACCGGACGCCTGGGAGGCGCTGCGCGCGCAGGGCATCACCACCGTGATCAACCTGCGACCCGAGGCCGAGATGGACGGCCGCGACGAACGGGCCGAGGTTGCTGCTGCCGGCTTGGACTACCACCAGATCGCGGTGGATGGCGCCGGCGGCGTGACCGCGGCCAATGCCGATGCGCTGTGGTCCGTGCTGGACGAGGCCGAAGGCACCGTGCTGGTGCACTGCGCGTCGGGCAACCGCGTCGGTGCGCTGCTGGCACTGGGCGCTTCGCGCCAGGGCGGACGGTCGCCCGAGGAAGCGCTGGAGTGGGGCCAGGCGGCGGGCCTTACCGGGCTGGAACCCAAGGTGCGCGAAGCGCTGGGCCTGCCCCGCTCGGAATGACCCGACGCGCCGCGGCGCTCAGTCGCGCGCGTCCAGCACCCGGTTGAGCAGCATCGCCAGGCGGCTGCCACCGGCGCGCACCTGCGCCTCGGCGACGGGGCGCCAGGACTGCAGGTAGTCGGTGCCGAGCTTGGCGCGGGGCGGGTACACGCCATCTCGCATCGCCACCGAGCACGAATGCTCGGCCCAGCGGGCGGGGTCGGCCACCACGGGCACCGCCAGCGGCAGTCCACGAAGGCGGGCGAGCCACTGGTCCTCGTCGAGACCGGCGGTGTTGAACAGCCCGCTGTCCCACAGCGAATGCAGGTTGCCGCCCTTGCCATCCGCGCTGCCGTCGGGCCAGTTGACCTGCACGTCGTTTCCGCCGCGGTCGTGCGCGTTGCCGGCATGCATGGGCTGGTGGATGTCGCCGGTGAAGTGCACGACGAACTTCAGCGCCTGCAGCCGCTCGGCGCGCGGGCGCGAACGGTCGCCGAGGATCGCCGACTGCGCGCGGATCGCTTCCACCACGCAATCGCCGCCGCTGCAGGCCAGCGCGGCGTCGTACGCGCAGTCCATCTCGCCGAGGTTGACGTAGTGCCACGGTGCGCTGCGGCGGCCCAGGTCCGGGTCGTTGGCGCGCAGCTCGTCGGCCCAGGTGGCGATGCCCGGTAGCGTGGGGTCGGGCTCGCCGGCCAGCAGTGTCGTGATTTCCGCGCGGGCGGCCGGGTCGAGTTCGTCCCATGCCAGCGCCGCCACCAGGCGGTGCCCCAGCGGCCCCCACGCCGCGGCGGGCAGGGTGCACAGGGCCAGTCCGAGGGCCAGGAACAGGCGAAGGGCGGTGCGCGGCATGCGGGTGTTCCGTCGATGGGCCAGCGGCCGGGCCCGGGGGGCGCTAAAATAGCCGGCTTTCCCGTCCCACGCCCGTCAGGAGCCCGCAATGGCGATCAAGGTAGGTATCAACGGTTTCGGCCGCATCGGACGCAACGTCCTGCGTTCGGCCGTGCAGAACTTCGGCAATGACATCCAGGTCGTCGCCATCAATGACCTGCTGGAGCCGGAGTATCTGGCCTACATGCTGCGCTACGACTCCGTGCACGGCCGCTTCGACGGCGACGTGTCGATCGAGGGCAGCGACCTGGTCGTCAACGGCCGGAAGATCCGCCTGACGCAGGAGCGCGACCCGGCCAACCTGAAGTGGGACGAGGTCGGCGCCGACGTTGTCATCGAGTCCACCGGCCTGTTCCTGGACAAGGCCAGCGCGCAGAAGCACCTCGACGCCGGTGCGAAGAAGGTCCTGCTGTCGGCCCCGTCCAAGGACGACACGCCGATGTTTGTCTACGGCGTGAACCACCAGAAGTACGCTGGCGAGGCCATCGTGTCGAATGCCTCGTGCACCACCAACTGCCTGGCGCCGGTGGCCAAGGTGCTCAACGACAAGTGGGGCATCAAGCGCGGCCTGATGACCACCGTCCACGCCGCCACCGCCACCCAGAAGACCGTCGACGGCCCGTCCAACAAGGACTGGCGCGGCGGCCGCGGCATCCTCGAGAACATCATCCCGTCGTCCACCGGCGCGGCCAAGGCCGTCGGCGTGGTGCTGCCCGAGCTCAAGGGTAAGCTGACCGGCATGAGCTTCCGCGTGCCGACTTCCGACGTGTCGGTGGTCGACCTGACGGTCGAGCTGGAGAAGGACGCGAGCTACGCCGAGATCTGCGCCGAAATGAAGGCCCAGTCCGAGGGCGCGCTCAAGGGCATCCTGGGCTACACCGAGGACAAGGTCGTCGCCACGGATTTCCGCGGCGACGCGCGCACCTCGATCTTCGACGCGGAAGCCGGCATCGCACTGGACGGCACCTTCGTCAAGCTGGTGAGCTGGTACGACAACGAGTGGGGCTACTCCAACAAGTGCCTGGAGATGGTCAAGGTCATCGGCAAGTAAGCCGGCGCGCCGGACCCCGTGACAAGAAGAAGAAAGCCCCGCAATCGCGGGGCTTTTTTTGTGGTCACGTCACTTTTGTAGGAGCGGCTTCAGCCGCGATCGCACGAAAGCCACACCGCTGTTGTAGGAGCGACGTCAGTCGCGACTGCGCAACTCCGGACGTAGGTGGATCGCGACCTACGTTGCTCCTGCAACGGAGTCCGGTTTCCGATCGCGGCTGAAGCCGCTCCTACAGATGAGCCAAAGATCGCGCTGCCGCCCGCCCTGCTGCCTCAGAACGCCGCGTCGAACGCCACGTCCCCCTGCACGCCGACCTGGTAGGCCGACACCCGGCGCTCGAAGAAATTCGTTACCTCCTGCACGTCCTGAAGGTCCATGAAGCCGAACGGATTGGTGGCGCCAAAGTGCCGCGCCATGCCCAGCTGGCCCAGCCGCTGGTCGGCGCAGTACTCCAGGTACTGGCGCATGTCCTTCAGCGACAGGCCGACGACCCCGCCCGACAGCACGTCCTGGGCGAACGCCATCTCGCATTCCACCGCCTCGGTGAGCATCTGCACGATCTCGCCGCGCAACGCGTCGTCGAACAGCGACGGCTCTTCCCGCCGCACCGTGTCGATGACTTCGAAGGCGAACGCCATGTGGCAGCTCTCGTCGCGGAACACCCAGTTGGTGCCCGAGGCGAGGCCGTGCAGCAGGCCGCGCGAGCGCAGGTAGTAGACGTAGGCAAAGGCGGCGAAGAAGAACAGGCCCTCGATGCATGCGGCAAAGCACACCAGGTTGAGCAGGAACTGACGCCGCTGTTCGCGTGTTTCGATGCGCTTGAGGTCCTGCACCGAGTCCATCCAGCGGAAGCAGAAGTCGGCCTTGGCGCGGATCGACGGGATGTTCTCGACGGCGGCGAACGCCTTTGCACGCGCGGACGGGTCGGGCAGGTAGGTGTCGAGCAGGGTCAGGTAGAACTGCACGTGCAGCGCCTCCTCGTACAGCTGGCGAGACAGGTACATGCGCGCTTCGGGGGCGTTGATGTGCGTGTAGAGGTTGAGCACGAGGTTGTTGGAGACGATCGAATCGCCGGTGGCGAAGAACGCCACCAGCCGCTCCACCAGGTGCCGTTCGGCCTGGCCGAACTTGTGCTTGAGGTCGTTGACGTCCAGCGAGAAGTCGACTTCCTCCACCGTCCACGTGTTGCGGATCGCGTCGCGGTACATCTCGTAGAAGCGCGGGTAGCGCATGGGGCGCAGGGTGAGGTCGAAGCCGGGGTCGAGCAGGTGGCTGGGCATGGCGGGTCCTTGGGGTGATCTGTAGGAGCGGCTTCAGCCGCGATCAAGTTCCGGATCCCGGTAGGAGCGACGTGCGTCGCGACCGCGTGGCGGCGGACGACATCGAGGGTCGCGACCCACGTCGCGACCACTCGGGTCGCCAGGCATCCGATCGCGGCTGAAGCCGCTCCTACAGAGGAGTGGCCTACTGGCAGGCCTCGCAGCTTTCCGGGTTCTCCAGCGAGCAGGCGACCGCGGCTACCGGCGTTGGCATGCTCACGGTTGATTTGGCAATGCGCGTCGCCGGCCGGGAGCGCAGGTAGTACGTCGTTTTCAGTCCCTGCTTCCACGCATGCATGTACATGGACGACAGTGCACCGATGCTCGGGCTTTCGATGAAGAGGTTGAGCGACTGGCTCTGGTCGATGAACGCGCCGCGTTCGGCGGCCATGTCGATGAGCGAGCGCATCGGCAACTCCCATGCGGTGCGGTAAACCTGCCGCAGCGGCCCGGGAATGGCCTCGATGCCCTGAATCGACCCTTCACTCACCTTGATCGCGTCGCGCAGCTCCGGCGTCCACAGGCCCAGCGCCTTGAGTTCGTCCACGAGGTAGCGGTTGACCACGATGAAGTCGCCCGACAGCGTCTCGCGCTTGAACAGGTTCGAGACCTGCGGCTCGATGCACTCGTAGCAGCCGGCGATCGAGGCGATGGTCGCGGTGGGTGCGATCGCGACCAGCAGCGAATTGCGCAGGCCGTGTTCGCGGATGCGCGCGCGCAGCGCGTCCCAGCGCGCCGCATCGTCGGGTACCACGCCCCAGGCATCGAACTGCAATTCGCCGTGGGCGGCGCGGGTTTCCCCGAAGCCCGGGTGGCGGCCGTGCTCCAGCGCAAGCTCGTTCGAGGCGGACAAGGCGTGGAAGTAGATCTCCTCGGCGATCTTCCTGGACAACACGCGCGCCGGCGCCGAGTCGAACGGCAGCCGCAGTTTGAAGAAGACGTCCTGCAGGCCCATCGTGCCGAGCCCGACCGGGCGCCACTTGAGGTTGGCGCGGCGGGCAGTGTCGATCGGGTAGAAGTTCAGGTCGATGACGCGGTCGAGCTGGCGCACGGCCAGCCGCACGGTGTCGGCCAGGCGCTCGAAATCGAAGCGCCCGATTGAAGCCGGTCCCGCCTCGCCGTGCACCGCGCCTTCCGGGTACACCTCGACGTGGTGGGAGAGGTTGATCGATCCCAGGTTGCAGACCGCGGTTTCGTCCTGGGAGGTGACCTCCAGGATCTCCGTGCACAGGTTGGACAGGTGTACGACGTTGCCGGCGCGCGCGGTCTGGTTGCAGGCGCGGTTGGCCTTGTCCTTGAAGTTCATCCAGCCGTTTCCGGTCTGCGCCAGCGTGCGCATCATCCGGCCGTACAGCTCGCGCGCCTTGATCTGCCTGACCGCCAGGCCAGCGGCTTCGGCGGCGGCGTAGGCGCGGTCGAACGCCTCGCCGAACAGGTCCGTCAGCTCGGGCACGGTGTGCGGATCGAACAGCGACCACGGCGCATCCGCTTCCACCCGGCGCATGAACTCGTCGGGGATCCAGTTGGCCAGGTTGAGGTTGTGCGTGCGCCGCGCCTCGTCGCCGGTGTTGTCGCGCAGTTCCAGGAACTCCTCGACGTCCGCGTGCCAGGGCTCCAGGTACACGCAGGCCGCGCCCTTGCGCTTGCCGCCCTGGTTGACCGCCGCCACCGACGCATCGAGCGTCTTCAGCCACGGCACGATGCCGTTGCTCAGGCCGTTGGTGGAGCGGATCAGCGATCCGCGCGAGCGGATGCGGGTGTAGCTCAGGCCGATGCCGCCGCTGAACTTGCTCAGCTTGGCCACGTCCATGTAGCGCCTGTAGATCGACTCCAGCGAGTCTTCCGGCGAATCCAGCAGGAAGCAGGACGACAGCTGCTCGTGCCTGGTGCCCGCGTTGAACAGCGTCGGCGAGGAGGGGATGTAGTCCAGCTGCGCCATGCGCCGGTAGAGCGCCAGCGCGTCTGACACGTCCTCGCTCAGTGCGCAGGCCACGCGCATGAAGAACTGCTGGGGCGTCTCGATGACCGTGCGCGCCTTGGGGTGGCGCAGCAGGTAGCGGTCGTACAGGGTGCGCAGGCCGAAGTAGTCGAAGCGCTGGTTGAGGTTGTTGTCGATCGCATCGTTGAGCTTGCGCGCGTTCGCCTGCACGAAGCCCAGCAGCCGGTCGTTGACCAGGCCCAGGTCGTGTCCGCGCTGCACCGATTGCGAGAACGCATTGATGTCGATCCCGGCGACTTCCTTCTCGATCACCCCGGCCAGCAGGCGGGCGGCGAGGCGGCCGTACTCGGGCTCCTCGGCGGTGAGCAGCGCGGCGGTGCGGATCGACAGCTCGTCGAGTTCGCGCGTGGTCGCGCCGTCGTACAGCCCGGAGATGGTGCGGGTGGCCACGCGCATCGGGTCGATAGCGTGCAGGCCGTCGCTGCAGCGCGTGATAGCACGGACGATCTTGTTGAGGTCGACCGGCTCGCGGCCACCGTTGCGCTTGGTCACGGCCATGCTGAAGGCGGTGGCGGGCGGCGTCAGGGCGAAGCTGTCCGTGCCAACGGCGGTTGGGATCGGGCTCGGGTCGGTGTCGTGTGCCGCGGTGGTGGACGCAGGTGCCCCGGCAAGTGCCGTGGCGGTGTCTTCGGTGGTCATGGTGGAACTCCGGTGCATGGCGCACGGGTCGTCGGCCTCCCCTCGAAGGGCGACGCGGGCGCGGGAGTCCACAAAGTGAAGCGGGGGTGTCGCGCAGGCCGCGATCGACGGCCGGGCCTTCGCGGGCAGGGCCCGGCGACGGCTGCCCGCAGGTGCGGGCCACGACACCGACCGCCTTCCCCCGAAGGCTCCCTGGCCGGTCTCCGCGCGGCGTGCTTCGCGCGGCTGTCGGCAGGTCTTCGGGCTCTGGACACGGAACGGAAGTGATTGCTGCAGGAGCGGCTTCAGCCGCGATCGGATGGCCGGTCGCCCGTCCGATTCCAGTTCGCGGCCGAAGCCGCGCCTGCACCACACACCCGTTCCACCTACCGGCCGTCGCTTCCCGGGGCGTTCGCCCCAGTGCCATGACGGCTTTCGTTTCCACTACCGCTGCGGGGCAGCGCCGGAGTCGGCCAGGCGATCACATCGATCACCCATGGCCTGGACCGGCTTCCCTTTTCAGCCGACCGCAAGGCCGGCACCGACAGGCACAACATATCGTGTTTTCGGGCGACGTCAACGCGATATGTTGTAAAAAGAGATCATCCAAGGAAGGCCGGTTGGTCCAGCCGTTGCCGCAGGGCCGGTGCGATCCGGACGCTTCTGTACAGCAGCGATGTGGGTCGCGACCCGTGCACGTCGGGCGGGATGCGGTCGCGACTGACGTCGCTCCCGCAGTCGCCCTGGTGCCCGTGCTGTTTGCCCCCGCAGCCCCGGCTCCGGACAATAGCCGGCTCCCCGCACCGACCACGGACGACGCCATGACCCTGCTCCGCATGACCGACCTCGACCTTTCCGGCAAGCGCGTGCTGATCCGCGAGGACCTCAACGTGCCGATCGAGGACGGGCGGATCACGTCCGAGCAGCGCATCACCGCGGCTCTGCCGACGCTGAAGCTGGCGCTTGGGAAGGGCGCGGCGGTCATGGTGATGTCGCACCGCGGCCGCCCCAGCGAGGGCGTGTGGAGCGAGCACGAGTCGCTGCAGCCCGTCGCCGATCGCCTCGGTGAGCTGCTGGGCATGGACGTGCCGCTCATCAAGGACTGGGTCGGTGGCGTGCCCGTCCATCCCGGCCAGCTGGTGATGCTGGAGAACTGCCGCATGAACGTCGGCGAGAAGAAGGACGACGAGGCGCTGGCCAAGGCCTACGCGGCGCTGTGCGACGTCTTCGTCATGGACGCCTTCGGCACCGCGCACCGTGCGCAGGCCTCCACCCATGGCGTCATCCGCCACGCGAAGGTGGCTTGTGGCGGCCCGCTGCTGATGGCCGAGCTCGACGCGCTGGGCAAGGCGCTCGACAACCCGGCGCGTCCGTTGCTGGCGATCGTGGCCGGCTCCAAGGTCAGCACCAAGCTGGAGCTGCTGTCCTCCTTGGTGGGCAAGGTCGACCAGCTGATCGTCGGCGGCGGCATCGCCAACACGTTCATCGCCGCGATGGGGCACGACGTCGGCACGTCGCTGGTGGAAACCGACCTGGTCGACACCGCGAAGAAGATCATGGCCGACGCCAGGGCACGCGGTGCGGACATCCCGGTGCCGACCGACGTGGTGGTCGCACCGAAGTTCGCTGCCGACGCCCCGGCCACGGTCAAGGCCGTTGACGCGGTGGACGCCGACGACATGATCCTGGACATCGGCCCGGACACGGCCGCCCGCTACGCGGCGATGATCGCCAAGGCCGGCACGGTGGTGTGGAACGGCCCGGTGGGCGTGTTCGAGTTCGACGCGTTCGGCAAGGGCACCGAGGCGCTGGCGCGTGCGATCGCCGCGTCCAGTGCGTTCTCCATCGCCGGCGGTGGCGACACGCTGGCCGCGGTCGACAAGTACGGCATCGCCGACGACGTCTCGTACATCTCCACCGGCGGCGGCGCGTTCCTGGAGTTCCTGGAAGGCAAGGAGCTGCCGGCGGTGGCGGCGCTGCGCGCGCGCGGCTGATCCGCGGCGAGCACGCCCGCTCTTGTAGGAGCGGCTTCAGCCGCGAAGCCACTCCCGGCTGCACTTGCATGCCGTTGTAGGAGCGACGTAAGTCGCGACCGCGCACCTCCGGCCGCCTGCGGATCGCGACTCACGTCGCTCCTACATTGGGGTGGCGACGCCATCGTGATCGCGGCTGAAGCCGCTCCTACAGGTCGGCGCCGGGGCCGGGGTTTCGACCGCGCCACTCCCGCGCCAGCAGGCCGTGCCAAGCGCTGTCGCAGATCTCCCCACCCACCTGCCACCGCTCGCGTAGCAGGCCTTCCTGCTGGAAGCCGAGAGAGCGCGCCAGGCGCATCGACCCTTCGTTGCGCGGATCGATGTCGGCCTCCACGCGACGAAGGCCAAGCGTGTCGAACGCGTGGTCCAGCACCAGTGCCACCGCCTCGCGCGCCAGGCCGCGGCCCCAGTGCGCGCTGCCCAGCGCATAGCCGATCTCGGCACGGCCCTGGGCGCGGTCGATCGATGCGAGCGTGGCCGTGCCGACCAGCGTGTCCGAAGGTGGCAGCGTGATGACCCAGCAGAGCATGTCGTCCGGGTTGCGCGCGGCCAGGGCACGCGCGAAGTAGTCTCGTCCCTGCGCCGGGTCGGTCCAGGCGGGGAAGCTCCAGTAGCGCATCACGCGCGTGTCGGAATGCAGGGCGAACAGCCCCGCCCCATCGTCCGAATGGAAACCCCGCAGCGCGACCCGCGGGCCTTCCAGCCGGGGCAGGGCTTCGAAATCGGCGGGCGGGGAAGGGGCATCGATTCGCGGCATACGTATTCAGTCCGGAAGGGCGCAAACGCTGTGCTAGCGTGCGGTCAGCCACGACGAGTCTGCCATGTCCGCCATTGCCCGCCGCACCAAGATCCTCGCCACCCTCGGTCCGGCCACCGACAAGCCCGGCGTGCTCGACGCGCTGCTGGCGGCCGGCGTCGACGTGGTCCGCCTCAACTTTTCCCACGGCGACCCGGCCTCGCAGGTCGCCCGGGCCGAGGCGGTGCGCGCGGCCGCGCGCCGGGTCGGGCGCGAGGTCGGCATCCTGGCCGACCTGCCCGGCCCGAAGATCCGCATCGAGACCTTTGCCGACGGCAACGTCGAGCTGAAGGCCGGCGACCGCTTCGACCTGGTCGCCAGCGCGGACGCCCCCGCGGGCGACACCCGCCAGGTCGGCGTCAGCTATCTCGGCCTGCCCGGCGATGTCGCGCCCGGCGACGTGCTGCTGCTGGACGACGGCCTGCTGCAGCTGCAGGTGGAGTCGGTGGACGGTGCGCGCATCGCCTGCACCGTGCTCAACGACGGCGTGCTGTCCAATCGCAAGGGCCTGAACAAGCAGGGCGGCGGGCTGTCGCTGGGCGCGCTGACCGAGCACGACGAGGCACTGATCAAGGTCGCCGCCAAACTGGAGGCCGACTTCATCGCGGTGTCGTTCTGCCGCAACGCCGCCGACATGGACCGCGCGCGGGAAGTGGCCCGCGCCGCCGGCAGCGAGGCCGCGATGGTGTCGAAGATCGAGCGCGCCGAGGCGATCGAGAACCTGGCCGAGATCGTGGACGCCAGCGACGTGGTGATGGTCGCGCGCGGCGACCTGGGCGTGGAGATCGGCGATGCCGAACTGCCCGGCCTGCAGAAGAAGATCATCCGCGAGTCGCTGGCGCGAAACCGCGTGGTGATCACCGCCACGCAGATGCTGCAGTCGATGGTGGAAAGCCCGATCCCGACCCGCGCCGAGGTGCTGGACGTGGCCAATGCGGTCATCGACGGCACCGACGCGGTGATGCTGTCGGCCGAGTCGGCCGCCGGCCGCTACCCGGTCAAGGCGGTGGAGGCGATGTCGCGCATCTGCATGGGCGCCGAGCGCCAGTTCAGCCACGACACCGATTTCGAGAAGGCGCCGCGCAACCTGGAGAAGGCCGACCAGGCGATCGCGATGGCGGCGATGTTCCTGTCCGAGCACATCGGCGTGCGCGCGATCGTCGCCATGACCGAGTCCGGCGGCACCGCGCGCTTCCTGTCGCGCTTCCGCTCACCGGCGCCGATCTTCGCGCTGTCGCGGCATGCACCGTCGCGCCGGAAGATGGCGATGATGCGCGACGTGCGGCCGCTGGAGTTCGACAGCCGCGGGCTGGCCTCGCGCGACGCCGCCCGCGTCGCGGTCAAGCAGCTGTTCGACGACGGCCTGCTGGCCGAGGGCGAGCGTCTGATCTTCACCAGCGGCGACCACATGGAGCACCGCGGCGCCACCAACACCCTGCGCCTGCTGCAGGTCGGCCCTGATGGCGTGGCGGAGGGGCTGGGGGAGCTGTAGCCCGGGTAAGCGAAGCGCACCCGGGACCAGCCGGCGGCGATGAACCCGGGTGCGCTTCGCTTACCCGGGCTACGCCTGCTCCTGCAGGCGGCGGCCGCCGTAACTGGCTGTTTGGGCTGGGATGTCGTGGCCCGGGCCCGCGCGCGCCGGCTATAATCGCCGGCTTCCACCCGCCAGCCGCAGGACACCCCATGAGCATCGAACAGCTTGCCGAAACCGCCCAGGCCATGGTCGCCGAAGGCAAGGGCATCATCGCCATCGACGAGTCCAACGCCACCATCAAGAAGCGGTTCGACGGCGTGGGCATCGAGTGCACGGAAGAAAACCGCCGCGCCTACCGCGAGCTGCTGCTCACCACCCCGAAGCTGTCGGACTACATCTCCGGCGCGATCCTGTTCGACGAGACCATCCGCCAGTCCACCAGGGACGGCGTGCCGTTCGCCAAGGTCATGGCCGATAACGGCATGATCCCGGGCATCAAGGTCGACAAGGGCGCGCACCCGCTGGCCGGCTTCCCGGGCGAGTTGGTGACCGAGGGCCTGGACGGCCTGCGCGCACGGCTGGAGGAGTACTACAAGCTGGGGGCCCGCTTCGCCAAGTGGCGCGCGGTGATCAACATCGACGACGACGCTCCGTCGGGCACCTGCATCGAGGCCAACAGCCACGCGCTGGCGCGCTACGCCGCGCTGTGCCAGGAGCAGGGCCTGGTGCCGATGGTCGAGCCGGAAGTGATCATGGACGGCAGCCACGACATCGACACCTGCTACGAGGTCACCGAAGTCGTGCTGCGCTCGCTGTTCGGCTCGCTGTACGAGCACAACGTGGTGCTGGAAGGCACCATCCTGAAGGCGTCGATGGTGGTGCCCGGCACGACCAGCGGCGAGAAGGCCTCGGTCGAGGACGTGGCACTCGCCACCCTGCAGTGCCTGAAGTCGACCGTGCCGGCGACGCTGCCGGGCATCGTGTTCCTGTCCGGCGGCCAGTCCGACGAAGACGCCACCGCGCACCTGGATGCAATGAACCGCATGGGCCCGAAGCCGTGGCCGCTGAGCTTCAGCTACGGCCGCGCCATGCAGTCGGCCGCGCTCAAGCTGTGGTCGCAGGACATCGCCAACAACGTCGCCGCCGCGCAGCAAACGGTGTATGCCCGCGCCAAGGACAACGGCCTGGCGGCGATGGGCCAGTGGACGAAGGGCGCCTGATTCGATCCGCGTCCCTGCAGTAAGCGAAAACGCCGGCCAAGTGCCGGCGTTTTCATTTCCGTCCACCTGTAGGAGCGGCTTCAGCCGCGATCGCAGGCTGGAAGCCAGGCCGTTGTAGGAGCGACGTAAGTCGCGACCACGCACCTCCGGACACCGGCGCGGGTCGCGACTTACGTCGCTCCTACATGCGGATCCGCGGCACCGGGGATCTGATCGCGGCTGAAGCCGCTCCTACACGGAGCGGGCGGGGCTACGGCAACCCTGCCAACCACTCGTCATCGCTTCCTTCGTTGACGTCCTCGAACAGGAACGTGCTCAGGTAGCGCTCGCCGGTGTCAGGCAGCATCGTCAGGATCACCGCTCCGTCCTCGGCAGTGCGTGCGACCTCGAGTGCGGCCGCGGCGGTCGCGCCGGCCGACACGCCGACGAAAAGGCCTTCCTCCTGCGCCAGCCGGCGCGCGGTGTCGCGCGCGGTCGTGTCGTCGATCGCGACGATCGCGTCGGCCACGTCGCGATTGAGCACGTCCGGCACGAAGTCCGGCGTCCAGCCCTGGATCTTGTGCGGCTGCCACTCCTTGCCCGACAGCAGCGCCGCGCCTGCCGGCTCGCTGGTGGTGATGCGCACCTCGGGCCGCGCCAGCTTGAGCATCTCGCCCACGCCGGTCAGCGTGCCGCCGGTGCCCCAGCCGGTGACGAAGTGGTCTAGCCGGCGGCCGGCGAAGTCCTGCAGGATCTCCGCTGCCGTCGTGTTGCGGTGGTAGGCCGGGTTGGCGGGGTTCTGGAACTGCCGGGCGAGGAACCAGCCGTGTTGCTTGGCCAGTTCCTCGGCGCGGCGGACCATGCCGCTGCCGCGCTCGGCCGCCGGCGTCAGGATGACGCGCGCGCCGTAGGCCCGCATCAGCTTGCGGCGTTCGATCGAGAAGGTCTCGCTCATCGTCGCGACGAACTTGTAGCCGCGCGCCGCGCACACCATCGCCAGCGCGACGCCGGTGTTGCCGGAGGTGGCTTCCACCACGGTGTCGCCGGGTTTGAGCAGTCCCCGGGCCTCCGCGTCGAGGATGATCGCCAGCGCCAGCCGGTCCTTGACCGAGCCGCCGGGGTTGAACGATTCGACCTTCGCGTAAAGGGTCACGTTCGAAGGGGCGAGGCGATGCAGGCGCACGACCGGGGTGCGGCCGATGGTGTCGAGGATGCTGTCGTGGATCATGGCGGGGCTCGCGTGGGGAGGGGGAGCGAAGCGGGGGTCTGAATCCGGAACGGCCGCTCCAGCGTACCTGCATGGCGAACGGCACGCTGGCCGTGCGGGGGCCATGGGCGCAGGCGGGTATCCACGCCGCGTCCGGGCCGCCCGGGCCGGCGCGGCTGTCGCGATGCCACCGTCGACATTGCCCCTCCGGGCTTTGCGCGATCGGCTGTCAACCTTTGGCCCACGCGGGCGTTACACCCCCTTGGCTACACTGCCGCGCTTGCTGTCCCCCCACCACTCCCGTTCAGAGAGAGGCATGCGACCCCACTCCCGTTTCGGTGCCATCGGCGCCCTTGTACTTTCTTTGGCCCTGGCGGCCTGTGGCAACAATGAAGCGGCGCAGGGCGGCGGGGGCGACCGGGCGGTGCCTGTGACGACCGAGCAGGTGCGCATGCGGCCGTGGAGCGACACGGTGCAGGCGCTGGGCACGGTGACGGCGCGCGAGTCGGTCACGGTCACGGCCAAGGTCAGCGAGACGGTGACGGACGTGCACTTCGACAGCGGCGACCGGGTCCGTGCGGGCGCGCCACTGGTGACGTTGAGCGGCCAGGCCCAGCAGGCGCAATTGCGCGAGGCGCAGACGGCCGCCAATGAGGCCACCCAGCTGTTCCGCCGCCAGGAGGAGCTGGCGTCGCAGCAACTCATTGCGCGCTCGTCGCTGGATGCGCAACGCGCCGCGCGCGACGCCGCCAACGCCCGTGTGGCGCAGATCCGCGCGCAGCTCGCCGACCGCGTCGTGCGTGCACCCTTTTCCGGCGTGCTGGGTCTTCGCCAGGTCAGCCCTGGAGCGCTGGTGACGCCGGGCACGCCCATCGCCACGCTCGACGACATCGACCGCGTGTACGTGGACTTCCCCGTGCCGGAAACCGCGCTTGCGGTGCTGGGCGAGGGCCAGTTGCTGCGCGGCACCACCGCCGCCTATCCGGCCCGCACCTTCGAAGGCGTGGTCAGCACCATCGATTCGCGGGTCGACCCCGCCACCCGCGCGGTGACGGTGCGCGGCGATTTCGCCAACCCCGACAACCTGCTGCGTCCGGGCATGCTGGTGCAGATCGTGCTCAGCCGGCCCGAGCGCGAGGCGCTGGTGATCCCGGAGATCGCCATCGTCCAGGTCGGCAGCCGTTCCTATGTCTGGCGCGTCGGCGAGGACGACACGGTGACGCAGGCGACGGTGACGGTCGGCGCGCGCCGCGAAGGCCTGGCCGAAGTGACCGAGGGACTGGTCCCGGGCGACCGTATCGTGGTCGACGGCACCGGCAAGTTGCGGCCGGGCGACCGCATCGAGGAGGGCACCGTCTCGCGGGCCGAGCCGCGCGCACCCGCAGCCGTGTCCCCGGCCGATGGCCGCGACAGCGGTCCGGGCCGGGCCATTCCGGCGACGCCAGCGGCCGATGCCGCGGGCAGCAATGGCGACGAGGCGCGTGGTGAAGACGCCGCGGCGCCGTCGTCGCAGGCGCCCGCGCAGCCCGCACCCGCCGACCGGGACTGATCCATGAACGTCTCCGACCTCTCCATCCGCCGCCCCGTGTTCGCCACGGTGATGAGCCTGCTGCTCATCGTCCTGGGCGTCATGGCGTTCAGCCGCCTGACGCTACGCGAGCTGCCGGCGATCGACCCGCCGATCGTGTCGGTGGACGTCAACTACCCCGGCGCGTCCGCCGCGGTAGTGGAGACGCGCATCACGCAGGTGCTGGAGGATGCGCTGTCGGGGATCGAGGGCATCGAGACGATCCAGTCCAACAGCCGCAATGGGCGGGCCGGCGTCACGCTGGAGTTCACGCTGGAACGCGACATCGAGGCGGCCGCCAACGACGTGCGCGATGCCATCAGCGGCATTGCCGACCGCCTGCCGCAGGAAGCCGATCCGCCCGAAGTCGAGAAGGCCGACAGCGACTCGGACACGGTCATCTGGCTCAACATGAGCTCGACCAACATGGACAGCCTGCAGCTGTCCGATTACGCCGAGCGCTACATCGTCGATCGCCTGTCCAGCCTGGACGGCGTGGCGCGCGTGCAGATCGGCGGCCAGCAGCGCTACGCCATGCGCATCTGGCTCGACAGTGCGGCGATGGCCGCGCGCGGCATCACCGCCAGCGACGTCGAGGCTGCCCTGCGCGCCGAGAACGTCGAGTTGCCGGCCGGCCGCATCGAGTCGGAAAACCGTGATTTCACACTGCGCGTGGCGCGCGACTACGTCGAGCCGCAAGACTTCGCGCAGATCCCGATCCGCGCCGGCGCCGACGGCTACGTGGTGCGCATCGGCGACATCGCCCAGGTCGAGCTGGCATCGGCCGAGCGCCGCGCCTACTACAAGAGCAACGGCGAGCCCAACATCGGCCTCGGCATCATCAAGACGTCCACGGCCAACGCGCTGGACGTGACGCGCGCGGCGCGTGCGCAGGCCGAGGAGATCCAGAAGACGCTGCCGGAAGGCACCGACATCTTCGTGGCCTTCGACGACACGCTGTTCATCGAGGCGTCGATCGAGCGCGTGTACTGGACGCTGGCCGAGGCGATCGCGCTGGTGCTGATCGTGATCTGGCTGTTCCTGGGCAGCTTGCGCGCCGCGTTGATCCCGGCACTGACGGTGCCGGTCTGCCTGATCGCCGCATTCATTCCGCTGTACCTGTTCGACTACTCGATCAACCTGCTCACCCTGCTGGCGCTGGTGCTGTCGATCGGCCTGGTGGTGGACGACGCCATCGTGGTGCTCGAGAACATCCAGCGCCGCGCCGACCTGGGCGAGCCGCGCCTGGTTGCCGCGCGCCGCGGCACCCGCCAGGTCGCGTTCGCCGTGATCGCCACCACCACCGTGCTGGTCGCGGTGTTCCTGCCGGTGGGCTTCATGGAAGGCAACACCGGCCGTCTGTTCCGCGAGCTGTCGGTCGCGCTGGCCGGTGCGGTGGCGCTGTCGGCGTTCGTTGCACTGACGCTGACGCCGATGATGGCGTCGAAGCTGGTACGGCCGCACAGCGAGGAGAAGTCGACCCGCGTCAATCGCTGGGTCAACGCGCGCCTGGACGGCGTGACGCGTCGTTATCGGAGCGTGCTGGAGCGAAACGTCGAGCGGCACTGGCTGTTCGCCGCGCTGATGCTGGCGGCCGTGGCCGCGACCTGGGGCCTGGTGAAGTGGGTGCCGTCGGAACTGGCGCCTGCAGAAGATCGCGGCGCGTTCTTCATCTCGATCCAGGGGCCGGAAGGTGCGGGCTTCGACTACACGGTCGGCCAGGTCCAGCA
Source organism: Novilysobacter selenitireducens (assembly GCF_020026895.1). Taxonomy (GTDB): domain Bacteria; phylum Pseudomonadota; class Gammaproteobacteria; order Xanthomonadales; family Xanthomonadaceae; genus Lysobacter_C; species Lysobacter_C selenitireducens. The sequence goes on along the minus strand of NZ_JAINZW010000007.1, from coordinate 46,523 downwards.
GGTGGAGCGGGTCATGGCCCAGCACGCCGGCGAGGGCAGGGCGATCCGCCGCTACAACACGCGCGCGCCGGGTGGCTGGGGCGCCAGCGAGGAAATGCACACCGGCAACGTGATCGTGTTCCTGCAGGACTGGAACGAGCGCGAGCAGAGCACGGCCGAGGTCGCCGACTCGCTGCGTGCCGACCTGGGCCAGCTGACGGGCGTGCAGGCGCAGCCACGTGTGGGCGGTGGCCTGGTCGGCAGCCGCGGCCAGCCGATCCAGATCGTGCTCGGCGGCCCCGAGTACGCCGAGATCGCGCAGTGGCGCGACACGATGATGGCCCGGATGGAAGACAACCCAGGCTTCTTCTCGGTGGATTCGGACTACAAGGAAACCCGTCCGCAGATGCGCGTGCAGATCGACCGCCAGCGCGCCGCCGACCTGGGCGTCAGCGTGACGGAGATCGGCCGCGCGCTGGAAACGATGATGGGCAGCCGGCAGGTCACGACCTTCGTGCAGGACGGCGAGGAGTACGACGTCATCGTGCAGGCCGGCCGCGACGGCCGCGCCAGCCCCGCCGACCTTTCCGCGATCGAGGTGCGCTCGCGCGATGGCGCGCTGGTCCCGCTGTCCAACCTGGTCACGCTCACCGAACTCGCCGAGGCCGGCAGCCTCAACCGCTTCAACCGCCTGCGCGCGATCACCATCAGTGCCGGCCTGGCACCGGGCTACACGATGGGCGAGGCGCTGGAGTTCCTCAACAGCACGGTCGAGCAAGAACTGCCCGAGTACGCGCAGATCGACTGGAAGGGCGAGTCGCGCGAGTACCAGAAGGCCGGCGGCGCGGTGCTGCTGACCTTCACCCTGGCGCTGCTGGTGGTGTACCTGGTGCTGGCCGCGCAGTTCGAGAGCTTCATCCACCCGCTGGTGATCATGCTGACGGTGCCGCTGGGCGTGCTCGGCGCGCTGATCGGCCTGGCGGTGACCGGCGGCACGCTCAACCTGTTCAGCCAGATCGGCATCGTGATGCTGGTGGGCCTGGCGGCCAAGAACGGCATCCTGATCGTGGAGTTCGCCAACCAGCTGCGCGACGAAGGGCGGTCGGTCCACCAGGCCATTGTCGAGTCGGCCGGCGTGCGCCTGCGCCCGATCCTGATGACGTCGATCGCGACCATTGCCGGTGCGCTGCCGCTGGTGCTGGCGGGCGGCCCCGGCTCGGCCAGCCGCGCCACCATCGGCGTGGTGGTGATCGCCGGCGTCGCGTTCTCGACCCTGCTGTCGCTGTTCGTGGTGCCGGTGTTCTACACGTTGCTCGCGCCGTACACGCGCTCGCCCAACGCGGTGGCGCAGAAGCTGGAGAAGCTGGAAGCCGAGACGCCGGACGCGGGCGGGCTGGCCTGACGCCCGCGCGCTGAAGCGGCCTGTGTTGCCCGGGTAGGCGCGGGCGCTTGTCCGGTGGCGGCGGCCTGGCGTGCGTCGTCGCCCGCGCCGATTGCAGGTATCGTGGCCGCTTGCGTGCGCACCCGTGCGGTGCGTGCAGCCCGATCCGCACTGCAATGGGGGACATCGACACGTGGAAGCCCTGGTCAACTCGCTCAACGCCATCATCTGGAGCCCGGCACTGATCTTCCTGTGCCTGGGTGCCGGCCTGTACTTCTCGATCCGCACGCGCTTCCTGCAGGTGCGTGGCTTCGGCGAGATGGTCCGCCTGATCTTCCGCGGCCAGTCGTCGCAGGCCGGCGTGTCTTCGTTCCAGGCGCTCGCGATGTCGCTGTCAGGGCGGGTGGGTACGGGCAACATCGCCGGCGTCGCCACGGCCATTGCCTTCGGCGGCCCCGGCGCGGTGTTCTGGATGTGGGTGGTGGCGTTCCTGGGCGCATCCACGGCATATGTGGAATCGACGCTGGCGCAGATCTACAAGGAAAAGGACGACAACGGCCAGTACCGCGGCGGCCCGGCGTACTACATCGAAAAAGCCATGGGCGTGCGCTGGTACGCGTGGCTGTTCGCGCTGGTCACGGTCATCGCCACCGGCCTGCTGCTGCCGGGCGTGCAGGCCAACTCGATCGCCCAGGGCATGACCAATGCCTGGGACATCAACCCGGCGATCACTGCCGCGGTGGTCGTGGTGGCACTGGGCTTCATCATCTTCGGCGGCGTCAAGCGCATCGCCCACTTCGCGCAGATCGCGGTGCCCTTCATGGCGCTGGCGTACATGCTGATCGCGATCGGCATCCTGGCGCTGAACCTCGACCGCGTGCCGGCGATGTTCATGCTGATCATCGACAGCGCGTTCGGCTGGAACGCCGGCTTCGGCGCGGTGCTGGGCCTGGCCATCGAATGGGGCGTCAAGCGCGGCATCTACTCCAACGAGGCCGGGCAGGGCACTGGCCCGCACGCTGCGGCGGCCGCCGAGGTCACGCACCCGGCCAAGCAGGGCTACGTGCAGGCGTTCTCGGTGTACGTCGACACGCTGCTGGTGTGCTCGGCCACGGCGTTCCTGATCCTGTCGACCGGCATGTACAACGTGCAGGGGCCGGACGGGGCGATGATCGTCAACGCGCTGCCGGGCATCGAGGCCGGACCGGGCTTCGCGCAGGCGTCGGTGGAATCGGTGCTGCCGGGCTTCGGCGCGCCGTTCGTGGCAGTGGCGTTGCTGTTCTTCGCTTTCACCACGATCGTCGCCTACTACTACATGGCCGAAACGAATATCGCCTACATCAACCGCCGGGTGCACCGCCCGTGGCTGACGCTGGCGCTGCGCGTCGGCATCATGGCCGCGGTGGCCTATGGCTCGGTGCGCTCGGCGTCGCTGGCGTGGGGCCTGGGCGACATCGGCGTGGGCCTGATGGCGTGGCTGAACCTGATCGCCATCCTGATCCTGCAGAAGCCGGCCTTCCAGGCGCTGCGCGACTACGAGCGGCAGAAGAAGGCGGGGCTGGACCCGGTGTTCGAGCCCGAGGCACTGGGTATCCGCAACGCCACCTTCTGGCAGCGCCGCGTGGATACCGGCGAGGTGGCCGCACCGCCGCCGCCGCCGCCGTCCGAGCGACCCTGACGGACGCCGCATGAGCGCACCACGCAATCCCTGGGACCGTTCCGGCCGGCCACCGGCGCGCCCGCGTGCGCCGGCGCCGCCTTCGCCCAGCGCGCCGGCCGAGGTGCGCAGCGCTGGCCGCGAAGTCCGCATCCACGGGCTCAACGCCGTGCGCGCGGTCCATGCGCGCCGGCCCGACGCGATCCGCAAGCTGTACCTGTCGCAGGCGCGCGTGGCCGATCTCAAGCCAGTGCTGGCCTGGTGCGCCGCGCACCGCGTCGGCTACCGCATCGTCGAGGACGGCGACCTGCAGAAGCTCGCCGCCAGCCAGCACCACGAAGGCGTGGTGGCGGACGTGCTGCGCGAACCGATGCCCGGCGTGCAGGCGTGGCTGGACGCGCTGCCCGAAGGTCCGCAACTGGCGATCTGGCTGGACGGCGTCGGCAACCCGCACAACTTCGGCGCGATCCTGCGCTCGGCCGCGCACTTCGGCGTCGCGGCCATCCTGCTGCCCGAACACGCCCGCCTGGACGTGACCGGCGCCGCTGCGCGCGTGGCCGAAGGCGGCGCGGAGGCGGTGCCGCTGGTGCGGCTGGACAGCACCCCGGCGTCGATGGACGCACTGCGCGCGGCGGGCTTCAGCCTGGCGGCGACGTTGGTGGACGGCGGCGATGACGTCTTCGCACGCCCGCTGCCGCGGCGGCTGGTCTACGTCATGGGCGCGGAAGGCGAAGGCATGGACCGCACGCTGGCTGCCGACTGCGACCTGCGCGTGTCGATTCCCGGCAGTGGCGCGGTGGAAAGCCTCAACGTCGCCGCCGCCACCGCGGTGCTACTGGCCGCGTGGCGTAACCGACGGTGAGTGGGCCGGAGGGAGGCTGGCATTCGCCCGCCGAGTGGGAGCGCGACCGCGAAGCGGTGCTACAGGGCGAGCAGCCCTGCATCGACGCCGCGCTCGCGGCGAGTGGTGTCGATGGAAACTGCGATGCCTTCGGTCACACCGGCCACTTCATGCTGGCCGACGCCGGTGCGCTGCGCGAAGGCTTGCTGTGCCCGCGCTGCCGCTGCAACGCGCGCCAACGTGCGGCGGCACGCGTCCTGCTGTCGGCGCTCGTTGACCCAAACACCGCGCGTACCTACCTGACCGAGCAGGCCAGTCCTTTCTTCGTCGCGCTACGTGGCCGGGTCCGAACCCTTCATGGCAGCGAGTTCGCCCGCGATCCGCGCCGCCGGCTGCGGCTGTCCGCATGGCTATGGCGGCAGGGCGTGCCGGCTTGGATACGCCACCAAGACATCACCGCGCTGCGGATCGATTCGGCGACGCTCGACGCCGTCGTCAGCCTCGACGTACTGGAACACGTGCCCGATTACGCCGCCGGGTTGCGTGAGTTCGCGCGCGTGCTGCGGCCGGGCGGCGTGCTGGTGCTGACGGTGCCGTTTCACGACCGTCAGGCCGGTCACCGGCAGATCGCGCGCATCGCGCCCGACGGACAGGTGGTGCACGACGGCGAGCCCGAGTACCACGGCGACCCGCTGGGCGGTGGCGTGTTGTGCTTCCACCACTTCGGGTGGTCCTTGCTGGAGGCGATGCGCGGGGCGGGGTTCGCGCAGGCCGCCATGCTGCGCGTGCAGGGCGCGGCCGCCGGGCTCCCTCAGGGACAGTGGGTGGCGCGGGCGCGTCGTTAGGTCGGCGGCGGCAGCGCCGGGCGCGTGTAGCGCCTGCGACCGCCCGTGCGAATCGCGTACCAGCGCGCCTCCCGCCTGAGGTTCCCGCCTCAGTAGCTGTCGCCCACAGACGTTCCCGAATCGCCGGCCGCGCGCAGCGGCAGGTGCGCGCGCACACGCGTGCCGCCGTCCGGGGCCGGTTCGATCCTGACATCGCCGCCCAGCTGCTGGGCACGCTCGCGCATCGTGACCAGCCCCAGCCCGCGCGCGGCCAGCGGGTCGAAGCCGCGACCGTCATCCTGGATGTCGAGCTTGAGGGTGCCGTCGCCGTTGCGCAGGCGCAGCGTCACCGTGCCGGCATCGGCGTGGCGCAGGGCGTTGGTCATCGCTTCCTGCGCGATGCGGAAGCACGCCTGTTCGACGTCGTGGGCCGGTCGCGATTCCAGGCGATCGAGGTCCAGCTCGACCTTGGGCCGGCCGTTGCGGAACATGGCGCCGGCCTGCCAGCGCAAGGCCGCTTCCAGCCCCAATGCATCGAGCTGCGGCGGACGCAACAGCAGCGACAGGTTGCGCAACTTGGCGACGGTGTCGTCGGCGATGCCGGTGATCTCGCCGATGGTCTCCAGCCGCCGCGCTTCGTCCTCGTCGGCCAGCGCCATCGCGCACATCTTGATGGCGGTGATCGACTGGCCGATGTCGTCGTGCAGTTCGCGCGACAGCGAGCGCCGCTCGTCTTCCTGCACGGTCATCAGCCGGTGGCCCATCGCCTGCAGCTCGCCGCGTTGGCGTGCCAGGTCGGCCGCCAGCCGGTCGCCCTCGGTGAGGTCGGCCAGCAAAAGGATTCGGCGGCGCGTCCGGCCCAGCATGATCGTGCTGGCACTGACCTGCGCTCGCAGCACCGCGCCATCGCCGCGCCGCAACTGGACACAGGCATCGAACGGCGCGTCGACGTCGAGTGCGGCGCTTGCGGTCGCACCGTCGTCGAATAACGCGCGTGCATCGAACCCGTCGCGGGCGCCATGGCCGGCGTGGCCAAGCTGGTCGAGCGCCAGCGGGTTGGCGTGGCACACGCGTCCGTCCTCCACCAGCAGCACGCCCAGCGGCAGGCCTTCGGCCAGCGTGCGCAACTGGCGCTCGCATTCGCTGGCCTCGATCAGGCCTGCGGTGGCGGTCGGACGGGCGGCTTGGCGGGCGAACGCAACCGCCGTGGCCGTGGCCACCAGCAGGGCGAAGACCTGGACCGTCCAGAACGCAGCCGCAGGCAGGGACGCCTGCAGCACCGGGGCCGCCAGCGCCTGCCAGCCGAAGCACAGGGCCACCACGCTCAGCATCGCGACGACCAGGAACGGCGCGGACCGCGCATCGGGTGCGCGGGATTCGGTGTCGGCCACGCGGGGGGTCATGCGGCCAGTCTGCCGCGTGGGCGGTGAAGGGTCCACGACAGCCGCGGAAAAAAGTGACGCCGGTCGATGGACCGGCGTCGTTGTGAAGCTGAACCGCTCAGGTGGCGTCAGAAGAGCTCGACGCTGCCGGCGTCCATCGACTGCTGCATCACCGGCTTGTGCGGCGGGCGCTCCCACTCGCTGCGCATCTGGCCGATGCGCTGCACCAGCTTGCCCAGCGCCTGCTTGACCTCAGAATCGTGGTGGCTGCGGTGCAGCAGTTCGTGCAGGGCGGTGGCTTCCTGGTTGATCGCGCTCAGGCGCTCCAGGTGCAGGTTGGCCGCGCCCAGTGCCTGGGTGGCGATGTCCTCGAACTGCAGCGAGCGCACGGCTTCGGCCACCGAGCCGTCGATCGCGCGGCCGCACTCGGCGATCTCGCGCATGCCGTTGCCCAGGCCGCGGTTGATGCCGTCCACGCGCTCCAGCATGGCGGCCGCCTCGGCGCGGGCACCGCGCGAGCGGTCCAGGTCGCGCGAGGCCATGGTGGTGACGGTGTCGCGCACCTTGGCGATGGATTCCTTCGAGCTGTGCGCCAGCTTGCGGATCTGTTCGTTGAAGGCGGTCGAGCGCTCCGACAGGTTTCGCACCTCGTCGGCCACCACCGCGAAGCCGCGACCCGCTTCACCGGCACGCGCAGCCTCGATGGCGGCGTTCAGCGCCAGCAGGTTGGTCTGGTCGGCGATCGACTTGACGTCTTCCAGCAGCGCGAAGATGCCGTCCAGGTGCTCGGCCATCGCGTCGATGTGGGTCACGGTGGTGCCGCTCTGGCCGGCGACGGCCTCCAGCGCTTCCACCAGCTGCTCCATCTTCTGGCTGGCCTGCAGCGCGAACTGCTGCACGTCCACGCCCGCGCCGTCATCGCCGGTGCGGTCGATGATGCGGGCGACGACCTCACCCTGCTGGCGCGACTTGCGGTTGACCGCATCGAAGCTCGAACCGAGCTTGGCGACGGACTCGCGGATCAGCTCGCGGGTGCGTTCGATCTCCTGCTTGGAGCCGGACACTTCCGAACCGACGAAGTTGCGCAGTTCCTCCAGCAGGCGGGTCTGCTCGCGCGACAGCGCATTGGCTTCCGCCGGGCGGTAGGCACTCCAGGCAAACGCCAACCAGGCCAGGGTCATCGCCGCCATCGTGCCGAGGCGGACGGCCAGCGGCCAACCGAGGATCTCGGCGATGGTGAGGATCAGGGTGAGCGCAAGGGGCGCTGCAAGGCGGATCAGTACGCGGGGGTCCATCGCAGTTCTCGTCGGGGACTTCATGGGTGATAACGGCACCGCGCGGCCGTGCTTTAGATGCAGCTTCGTGAACGGGCGCGATGGAAGTCGCGGTTCGGGAAGGGACTGAGTGTCGTTCAACGACTTGGCTCGCCTCCGTCGACTCTCCGTTTCCAGTCATTCCCGCCTTCGCGGGAATGACGGAACTGTGGCTACGCGAGGAGACAATTCCACTGCGCCGCGGTTTCACCCGCCAGCGGCCGACACCTCGGCCAGCAACCGCTCCGCCACGTCCGACAGCGGCACCACCGACTGCGCTGCGCCCATCGCCACCGCGGCGCCGGGCATGCCCCAGATCACGCTGGTTTCCTGGTCCTGGGCCAGCGTCAGGGCGCCGGCCTGGCGCAGCGCGAGCAGGCCGCGCGCACCGTCGTCGCCCATGCCGGTCAGCAACGCAGCGCTGACGTTGGCCCCGGCGCAGCGGGCGAGGGAGTCGAACATCACGTCGACGCTCGGCCGGTGGCCGCGCACCGGGTCGTCGTCGCCCAGGCGGCAGTGCCAGCGCGCGCCGCTGCGGAACACGCGCAGGTGGCGGCCGCCGGGCGCGACGTAGGCGTGGCCCGGCAGCAGCGGCTGGTCGCAGGTCGCTTCGATCACCGTCATCCGGCTGTGCCGGTCCAGGCGCTCGGCAAAGGCGGTGCTGAAGGCAGCGGGGATGTGCTGGCTGATCACCGTGGCGGGCGCGTCGGCTGGCATCGAGGCCAGCACGTGGCGGATGGCCTCGGTGCCGCCCGCCGACGCGCCGATGGCCAGCAGCCGGTCGGTGGTGCGGTAGCCGATCGCGCGCGGCGCGGAGGCATCGCGCAGGTCCTGCGGCACCGGGCTCATCGCGGTCACGCGCGCCTGCGCGGCCAGCTTCACTTTTTCCGCCAGCAGTTGCGCGTAGTCGCGCAACCCCCGAGCGATGTCCAGCTTGGGCTTGGCGACGAAGTCGACCGCGCCCAGCGCCAGCGCGTCCAGCGTCACCTGCGCGCCACGCTCGGTCAGCGACGACAGCATCACCACCGGCATCGGCCGCAGCCGCATCAGGTTCTGCAGGAACGTCAGGCCGTCCATGCGCGGCATCTCGACGTCCAGCGTCAGCACGTCGGGGTTGAGCTGCTTGATCTTCTCGCGCGCGATGAACGGGTCCGACGCGGTGCCGACCACGACGATGCCCGGGTCCTGCGACAGCAGCTCGCCCAGCAGCTTGCGGATCAGCGCGGAATCGTCGACTACGAGCACGCGCACGGGGCGTACGGGCGCGGCGCCGCGTGGTGCGGCGGGCGTCACTGCGGCCATCAGAACAACTCCACGCTGCCGGCGACGGGCGCCTGGGTGAGCTGGCCGTAGTAGGCGCGCTCGAGCTTGGCGATCTCGGCCTCGCGCGTGGCCGGCAGGCGGCGCACCAGCGCGCGGCCGGTCTGGGCGAAGAAGCACACCTTGCGCGGGTGGATGTCGCCCAGGTCCTCGGCCAGCACCGGGATGCGCTCGGCGCGCAGGTACTCCAGCACGAAGCGCGCGTTGCGCGTGCCGATGGGGTCGGTCTGGAAGCCGCTGAGCACGTTGCCGCCGCCGAACACCTTGGCCAGAAGCCGCTGCCGGCGCGCGCCGCGCTTGAGCAGGTCGTTGATCAGCAGTTCCATGGCGTGCATGCCGTAGCGGGCACTGACGGTGTCGCCACCGGCCGGCACCGCACGCGCATCGCCATCGGCGACGCCGCCGTCGGGAAGCATGAAGTGGTTCATCCCGCCCACGGCCATCGTCGGGTCGTACAGGCAGGCGGCGACGCACGAACCCAGCAGCGTGACCAGCGCGACCGGGCGGTCGGTGACCACGTAGTCGGCCGGCAGCAGCTTGATCGCCTCGCTATCGATGGCGCTGTCGTAATAGGTGGCCGGCTCGGCGGGCACCGGCGGCAACGTACGGCGCACGCTGCGGACGACGGCGTTCACGGCGTGCCTCCGCGTGTGCGGCCGGCCGCGCGGTACGTTGTGCGCCCGCACGGCTCGACGATGTCGTGCGCGTGGGTGAAGCTTTCCGAGTGCCCGGCGAACAGCACGCCACCTGGCGCCATCAGCGGCACGATCCGCTGCAGCACGCGGTACTGCGTCGGCTTGTCGAAATAGATCATCACGTTGCGGCAGAACACCGCGGTGAAGCCGCCGCGCAACCCGTAGCCTTCGCCCAGCAGGTTGAGCGGGCGGAACGTCACCATCTGTTGCAGCGCCGGGCGCACCCGGCACAGGTCGGCATTGGGGCCACTGCCGCGCTGGAAGAACGCGCGCTTGCGCTCAGGCGACAGCAGGCCGATGCGCTCGAGCGGGTAGACGCCCTCGCGCGCGGTCTCCAGCACCGCGGTGTCGATGTCGGTGGCCAGGATGCGCACCGGCGGGGTGTCGGTGCCGAACGCCTCGCACGCGGCGATCGCGATCGAGTACGGCTCCTCGCCGGTGGAGGCGGCGCAGCACCAGATGGTGTGCGGCCCCGGGCCGGAGGCGCGCAGGTGCTCGACCAGCATGTCGAAGTGGTAGGCCTCGCGAAAGAACGAGGTCAGGTTGGTCGTCAGCGCATTGACGAAGTCCTGCCACTCGGGCCCGTCGTCGGCTTCCAGCGCGTCCAGGTAGTCGCAGAAGCGCGTGTGGCCGTGCACGCGCAGGCGCCGCGCCAGGCGGCCGTAGACCATGTCGCGCTTGTGGTCGTTGAGGTGGATGCCGGCGCGCGCGTGGATCAGCCGCGCGATGCGGCGGAAGTCGCGTTCGGTGAACTCGAAGTCGCGTTCTTCCCGTGCGTGCCGGGTCGCCGTGTGGCGGGGTGCGCGGCCGTCAGCCATGGTCGTGCACCTGCGCGCCGGGCATCGTGATGCCGGGCGTGGCGACCGGCGCATCGGCCGGGTTGCGGAAATGGCGCGCCAGCCACAGGTCGAACGCCGCCGCGTCCAGCGCCGGGGCGTACAGGAACCCTTGCGCGCCATGGCAGCCCAACCCGCGCAGCAGTTGCGCCTGGTCGTCGTGCTCCACGCCCTCGGCCACCACGCGCAGGTCCAGGTTGCGCGAGATCAGCACGATCGAACGCACGATGGCCGCGTCGTCGCGGTTGGCCAGCATGTCGCGCACGAACGAGCGGTCGATCTTGACCCGGTCGATCGGGAAGCGCTGCAGCAGCGACAGCGACGCGAAGCCGGTACCGAAGTCGTCGAACGCCAGGCCAATCCCGCGCGCGCGCAACGCCGCCAGCGCCAGTGCGGCATGGTCGTCGGGCCGCAGGGCGATGGATTCGGTGATTTCGAGCTCGAGCCGGTGCGGCGCCAGTCCGCTGTCGTTGAGCGCGCGGTCGACCTCGGCCTGCAGGCGGCCGTCGTTCACCTGCACCGGGAACAGGTTGATGCTGATGGCGACATCGCAGCCGTCCACCTGCGGCCAGCGCGCCGCATCCGCGCAGGCCTGGCGGAGGATCCAGCCGCCGACCTCGGCCGCGGCCGGGCTGGCGGCCAGCGCATCGATGAAGTCCACGGGGGCCAGCAGCCCGCGACGCGGATGCCGCCAGCGCAGCAGCGCTTCGGCACCGACGGTGCGGCCCGTCACCAGGTCCACCTGCGGCTGGTAATGCAGTTCGAACTCGCCGCGTGCGCAGGCCTGGCGCAACTCCAGGTCGAGCTGGCGGCGGGCGATCACCTCGTCGCGCATGGCCGGTTCGAACACCGCGACCTGCCGATGGCCGTCGCCCTTGGCCTTGTACAGCGCCAGGTCGGCGCGCGCGAGCAGGTCGTGCAGCGCCTCGTCGTCGTGGTCGCGGCGGCTCATCGCCAGCCCGGCGCTCGCCTCCAGGTGCACGTGGTGGCCGTCCAGCAACAGCGGGCGCGCCAGTGCATCCAGGGCGCGTGCCAGCGCCACGCCGGCCTGCTCGACGTCCAGACCGGAGAAGGCCAGCGCGAATTCGTCGCCGCCCAGCCGCGCGGCAATCGCACCGGCAGGCAGGGCACGGCGCAGGCGTGCGGCAGCGCGGCGCAGCACGCGGTCGCCGATGGCGTGGCCGACCGTGTCGTTGATCGCCTTGAAGTGGTCCAGGTCGACCAGCGCCAGGCCGATGCGCGACTCGCCGCCGGCCTGCAGGCGGTCCAGCGCCTCGGTCAGGCCATTGCGGTTGGGCAGCCCGGTCAGCGGGTCGAAGAGCGCGATGCGGCGCAGGCGGTCTTCCTGCTGCAGCCGGTCGGTGATGTCGCGCAGGATCAGCGCGATGCCCTGGCCACGGGCCAGGCGCCAGCTGCAGCGCGCGGCTTCCAGCGTGCGGTAGGTGTCGTCGGCACCCGGGATGCGCAGGTGCACGGATTCGATGGCCGCAGCGCTCGCATCGGCGTGCGACTGCAGGAACCGCGCCGCGATGCCGGCGTCGGGTTGCAGGTGCGCCGGGAAGAGCACGTCCAGCGGCATGCCGCGCATGGCGCGCGCGCCGCGGCCAAACATCCGCTGCGCGGCGCGGTTGGCGAACGCGATGCGGCCGTCGTCGTCGGTCACGACCACGGCGCTGAAGTCGGCCTGCATGATCTGCGAAGCGATGCGGTTGCGGCGTTGCAGCTGGTGGCGCTCCAGCAGGCGCGTCGCAAGCCGGCCCAGGCGGCGCAGCCCGCGCTCCAGCGTGTCGGCCGGGGGCAGCGCATCTCCGACCACGCACAACGTGCCCAGCGGTTGGCCGGTGTGGTCGGACAAGGCGATGCCGGCGAGCGACGAGCCCGGCGCCGCGTTCGCGCCGGCCTCCAGCGCAGCCACGTGCAGCGCACCGGCGGTGGCATCGACGGCCGCGAATTCGGCTTCAAGCCCCGTGGCCGCCGGCATGCGCAGCGCGGCGATCCAGCGGGCGCGGGCGCCACGGCCCACGGCGATGCCCGCACCGCGCACGCCGAGCAGGTCGCTGGCCAGCGCAATCAGGTCGTCGAACTCGGCGCCACCGGCGGTGCCGGTATCGGTGTCGACGTCGGGGGGCAGGTCGTCGGCGCTCATCAAAGGTCGGTCATCGAAGGTCGGTCATCGGTACCGGCAGTCGGCCGTGCGCGCGCGGCGCAGGGCGACAGGGGGACGCGTGGGGGGTTCATCGAACAACCGGGTCTGAAAACGGGCGGGGCCACGGCACCCCCGCGCCGTGACCCCACCCTCCGCACGCGAAGTGCGGCACGCCTCAGAACTCCTGCCAGTGCTGCTCGTTGCCGCCGCCGTTGGCGCCGCGCTTGCGGGCCGGCGGACGCGGACGCGGCGGTGCCGGCGTGCGTGCATGGCGCGCGCCGTGGTGGCCGTGGTTGACCTCGATGTTGCCGGCCGCGCGCGGCGTGGCCTTGGTGTCGCCATCCTCATGACCGGCCAGGTGGAACGAAGCCACCATCTGCGCCAGCTGCACCGACTGCTGCTCCATGCTGCGCGCGGCGGCGGAGGCCTCCTCGACCAGCGCGGCGTTCTGCTGCGTGCCCTCGTCCATCTGCAGGATCGCCTGGTTGATCTGCTCGATGCCGGTGGTCTGCTCCTGCGACGCGGCGCTGATGTCGGCGATGATGTCGCTGACGCGCTTCACGCTGGTCACGATCTCGCCCATCGTCTTGCCGGCCTGGTCGACCAGGCGCGTGCCGTCGTCGACCTTGTCGACCGAGTCGGTGATGAGCTGCTTGATCTCCTTGGCGGCGTTGGCCGAGCGCTGCGCCAGCGAGCGCACCTCGGCGGCGACCACCGCGAACCCGCGGCCCTGCTCGCCGGCACGTGCGGCCTCGACCGCGGCGTTGAGCGCCAGGATGTTGGTCTGGAACGCGATGCCGTCGATGACGCCGATGATGTCGTTGATCTTGCGCGAGGACTCGTTGATCGCGCTCATCGTCTGCACGACCTTGCCTACCACCTGGCCGCCCTGCTCGGCGACGTCGGCCGCGCCGATCGCCAGCTGGTTGGCCTGGCGCGCGTTGTCGGCGTTCTGGCGCACGGTCGAGGTGAGTTCCTCCATCGACGAGGCGGTTTCCTCCAACGAGGCCGCCTGCTGTTCGGTGCGCTGCGACAGGTCGTTGTTGCCCGAGGCGATCTCGCCGGCGGCGGCGTTGATCGAATCGCTGCCGGCGCGGATCTGGCCGACCACCGTCGCCAGCTGGCGCACGGTGCCGTTGGCATTGGCCGCCAGCTCGCCGAACTGGCCGGGCAGGTCGGCGCTGACTTCCTGGGTGAGGTCGCCGTCGGACACCGCGCGCAGAAGCGCGCCGATCTCGCTGACGCCGCGGTCGGCACTGTCCATCAGGGCGTTCAGGCCCTGCACCATGTCGTGGTAGACGAACTCGAAGCGGTCGGCATTGCCGCGCTGGCTGAAGTCGCCTTCCACCGCCGCGTCTACCAGGCGCTTGATCTCGCCGTTGACGTCCAGCATGCGCGACTTCACCGCGTCCACGGCCTCGGTGATGCGGGCCTTCTCGCCCGGCAGGCGCTCGATGTCCTGCGAGAGGTCACCGCGGCCGTAGGCGTCGACCAGCTCGATGACGCGCGTCTGCAGGTCGATGTGCGAGGTCACCAGCGTGTTGATCTCGTCGGCCATGACACCGAACGAACCCGGGAAGGACTCGGCGTCCAGGCGCTCGTTGACGTTGCCGGCCTGGTGCGCTTCGAACACGTGGCCCTGCGCGTCGGAGAACCGACGCAGGCTGCCTACGGCCTGCTCCAGGCTGTCGGCGATCACGCGCAGTTCGTCGCGGCTGTTCACCCGGACCTTCTCCGGGAACTGGCCGACGGCCAGCGACTCGGCGGCGCTCTGGATCTCACGCAGCGAGGTGCGCGTGCTGCGGCTGAAGCCCAGGAACAGGTAGCCCGACAGCAGCAGTACCAGCAGGCAGATCAGCATCGTCGAGGCGCGCTCGGCCTTGAGGGCACCGATTTCGTTCTCGGCGGCTTCGCTCAGGGCTGCCTGCGTGCCGTCGAGCGCGACGGCCATCGCCAGGCGGGTGGCGTTCTCGCGGGCGGCCATCGACGCCACCGGCATTTCCATCATGTCCGCGTCCAGGATGTGCTCCTGGATGGCGGCGTTCTGCTTGTCCATGGCCTCGAGCGCGCGGCGGACCGGGCCGCCGAGCGTCTCTGCCAGCGCCGGGTCGGCGGCTTCGGCGTTGGCCAGCTCCAGCTCGATGCGGCTGCGCACGAACTCCTGCATGTTCTTGGAGATCGCAAGGCCGGTGCGGTCCTCGACCCAGATCGAGCCTTCGCCCAGCACGCGGATCGCCACCGCGCCCTGCTGCGTGGTGTATTCGGCCAGCGACGGCAGCCACTCGGTGGCGGCGCGGCCGGTGTAGAACACCGCCGGGTCGTTGGCCTGGGTCAGGCCCGTGTACTCGGAGACCTCGCGCATCATCCCGCGCACGTGGAACAGCGCGTCGTTGTGCAGCTCGGCCTGCGCGAACAGGTCTTCGTTGGCGGCGGTGGCCTTGGCCCACGCGGCCTGCGCGGCCTTCAGCGCATCGGCGACGGGCGCGTCGGGGATCTCCTCGGCCTGCCAGCGGCCGAAGTCGGCCAACGCGGCATTGGCCTGCGTCGCGGCGGTGGCCATCTCGGCCGGGGCCACGCCGTCCTTCGCCGCCAGGCGCGTCACCATCTGCCGGTGCGCCTGCATCGCCAGCATCGCCGAGTGGAGCTTGGCGACGCCGTCGTTGGCGGTCAGCTGCATCTGCGCCTGGCCGATCTCCTCGTTGGCGCGCACCAGCACGATGCCCGCCAGCACGGCGCAGGTCAGGGCGAAGGCGGCACCGATCACCATGGCCTTCTGGCCGAAGCGCAGGCGCGCCATCAGGCGCGTGGACGGGGCCAGCGCGCGATCCAGAAGGTTGGAGGGAAGGGGGTTGGACATGTCACAGCCTCGGCAGGGTGGTTGACCCGGAGTGGGTCGACACACCGTGCATCGGCGGCGGCGGGCAAATCTTTAGCGGGGTTCACGCCGCGTCGACCGGCGCAGTGCCATGGGCGGCACCGCTGCAAGCGCGTTGCCGCGGGGGCGTATCGAACGTCACGGCGGGCTGCGGGCAACGCCATCCACCGTTTAGAGCGGCGCCATCCTGTGACGTGCGTGGCAATTCCATCGCGCGCCGGCCCGGTCGGCACGCCGACAGCTCAAGAAACCCGGGCGGCGGCCGTTGCCGGGGGAGCAAGGCGCATGCCTTCTGTCCCGTCCTATGAGGAGCCGTCCATGACCCGTCCGTCCGTTGTCGCCGCCGCGTTGCTGGCCATGGCGTTTGCGATGCCGGCCCACGCCGACCTCACCCCGACCAAGCGCGTCGAGCCGCAGTACCCGCCCGAGGCGGCTCGTGCCGGCAAGACCGGTTTCGTCGAGGTGGAGTTCTCCGTCAGCGCCGACGGCAAGGTCGAAAGCGTCTCCGTACTGAATGCAAAGCCCTCGCGCACCTTCGAGCAGGCCGCCGTCCGCGCGGTCAAGCAGTGGCAGTTCGCCCCCGGCGGCGGCCGCGGCAAGGTGCGTCTGGACTTCAACCTCTGACAGACCCACTCCCCTGGGACTTCAGTGAACCGCGCCTCCGGGCGCGGTTTTTTTTGCGCTGGAGCAAGCCGTAGGAGGGGTTGAGCGGAGTGTTACCCATCGCTTCTCGGCTGATGGTCGCCGCTAGAGTTCCCGGTGACTACGAAGTCAGACAGGAAGTGAACCTGACCCCGGTATCTCCCAGGAAGAAAACTCGACGATAGTGTTCTCGACCTGCTTCCACGCGCTCCAGAAGCCATATGTTGTTAGCGCCTCCTTGAGCATCGACAGCACCGTAGGCCGTCCGTCGGCGGCACCGTCCGCGCCCGAGATCTCCAAGAGCTTGTATCTGACGAAGAACGGGTTTTCGCGGATGGATGACGAAGTGCCGGTCTTGTCGACGCGGATAAGCCATCGCACGCCGTCCACAACAAAGGCAAAGATGTGCTCTGCCCCTGGCTCGTTCCTGCCGCTGGGGCCGACAACTTGCTGCTGTTTGACGTGTACTAGAAGCGCATTTCTGGATCTATCAACAGTCCACGTGTGCCTGAAGCCAGCAGGACGCCCATGCTTCCATCCAAACGAATTGAACTCTGATAGGAGTTCATCAAGCCCGTACTTGGTTATGTCGTCCTCGGACACGAATTCGTTTGCGAATGTCATTTAACGCTCCTTGTCTAGTTCAACAATCGGGGTGGGGGTCACGTCCTGCGCGCCACCGCAAGAGTGCCGTAGCCGGGGTAAGCCAGCCAGCGTAGCCCGGGTAAGCGCAGCGCACCCGGGGTTGTCATGCATCACCTCGCGGCAATCCCGGGTGCGGCCGGTGGCCTTACCCGGGCTACGGTGTAACGAAAAGGCCCGCGTGATGCGGGCCTCTCTGTTCGCGCGAATCGTGGTGCGCGTCTTACGCCGCCAGCGCCTCGGCCACCAGGCCCATCTCGGCGCTGGTCATCAGGTGCTCGATGTCCAGCAGCACCAGCATGCGGTCCTCGGCCGTGCCGATCCCGGTGAGGAACTTGCGGTCGATGGTGCAGACGATCTCCGGGACGGGGCGGACCTGGTCGGGGGTGAGGCGGATCACGTCGGACACCGCGTCCACCACCATGCCGACGACCCGATCGGCGACGTTGAGCACGATCATCACGGTGGTCGGGCCGTAGCCGACGTCCTTCATCTTGAACTTCAGGCGCAGGTCGACCACCGGGACGATGGTGCCGCGCAGGTTGACCACGCCCTTGATGAAGTCCGGCGCGTCGGGCAGGCGGGTGACCGCGTCGTAGCCGCGGATCTCCTGCACTTTCAGGATGTCGACGCCGTACTCCTCGTCCGCCAGGGTGAAGGTCAGGTACTCCTCGACCACGGCGTCGGCGGCGTTGGCGTCGTTCTTGGTGGTGGCGGTGCTCATGACGGGTCCTTCGTAAACGGTGTTGGCGTGTCAGGCGGCGGCGGGCAGGCGCGCGGCCTGGCCCAGGCCGCCGGCGTCGACGATCAGCGCGACGCGGCCGTCGCCCAGGATCGTGGCACCGGAGACGCCGTCGATGCGGCGGTAGTTGGCTTCAAGGTTCTTGACCACGACCTGCTGCTGGCCGACCAGCTCGTCGACCTCCAGCGCCAGCTTGCGGCCGTCGCACTCCACCACCACCGCAATGGGTGGGGTGTCGTCGCGGCGCGGCGCGGGCAGGCCGTAGGTGGCGGCCAGGTTGAGCAGCGGCAGGAACTCGTCGCGCACGCGCAGCACGCGGCCCTCGTTGGTCACCGTGCGCACGTCGCCGGCGCCGGGCTGCAGCGACTCCACGACCATGTTGAGCGGGATGATGAAAACCTCGTCGCCGACGGCCACGGACATGCCGTCCATGATCGCGAGCGTCAGCGGCAAACGGATGGAAATCGTGCTGCCCTGGCCGCGCGCGCTGCGGATCTCGACGTTGCCGCCCAGCGCGACGATGTTGCTCTTGACCACGTCCATGCCGACGCCGCGGCCGGACAGGTCGGTCAGCGCATCGGCGGTGGAGAAGCCGGGGTGGAACACCAGGTCCCACACCTGCGCGTCGGTGGGTTCGTCGGGCACCGGCAGGTTGCGTTCGGCGGCCTTGCGCAGGATGCGCTCGCGGTCCAGGCCGCGGCCGTCGTCGCCGACCTCGATGATGATGTGCCCCCCCTGGTGGGCGGCGCTCATGCTGATGGTGCCGGTCTCGTCCTTGCCCGCGGCGCGCCGTTCCTCCGGCGACTCCAGCCCGTGGTCGATCGCGTTGCGCATCAGGTGCACCAGCGGGTCGACGATCTTCTCGATCACGCCCTTGTCCAGCTCGGTGGCTTCACCCGAGGTCTTCAGGCGCACCTTCTTGTTCAGGCGCGAGGCGACGTCGCGCACCATGCGCGGGAAGCGGCTGAAGGCGAACTCGACGGGCAGCATGCGCACGCCCATCACCGCTTCCTGCAGGTCGCGGGTGTTGCGGTCCAGCTGCTCCAGCCCCGACAGCAGGGCTTCGTTGGCGACCGGGTCGAGCGATTGCGCGCGCTGGCGCAGCATCGCCTGGGTGATGACCAGCTCGCCGACCAGGTTGATCAGCGCGTCGACCTTGTTGACCGCCACGCGGATGGAGGTGTCGGCGTCATTGCCGCCACGCGCGGCTGCGTTGGCGGCGGGCGCACTGGTGTTGGCGGCAGCCTCGACCGGTGCGGCTTCGACCTTGGCGACGGCTTCGATCTCAAGCTCGCACTGGTCCTCGACCCACGCGAACGCCTCGTCGATGTCGCCGCGCTTGACCGTGCCCGGCAGCGTCAGCGTCCAGCCCAGGTGCGCCTCGTGCGGATCGAGCGAGGCGAACGCCGGCAGCTCGCGGTCGTGGCACTCCACCGTCATCTCGCCCAGCCCGGCCAGCTCGCGCAGGATGCGCAGCGGGTCGTTGCCGCTCATGAACAACGAGGGCAGCGGGTGGAAGGCGATGCGCCAGTGGTCGGGGCCGGTGTCGGCCGCGGCCTGCGCCGTGTTCGAGGTGGTCGCAGCGCCAGCGGCTCCTGCCAGCATCCGGTCCAGGCCGGCGCGCGCCTGCGCGAGCGCTGCGTGATCGATACGGCCCTCGATGTCGGGGCCGCCCTGTTCGTAGACCGCCAGCAGGTCGCGCAGCACGTCGACCGACGCCAGCAGCGCACCGGTGGCCTCGCGGTCGAGCACGCGCCCGCCACTGCGGGCCTGGTCGAGCAGCGTTTCCAGGACGTGGGTCAGGTCGGTGACGGCGCCGAAGCCGAACGTCGCCGCACCGCCCTTGATGGAGTGCGCGGCGCGGAAGATGGTGTTGACCGTCTCGGCGTCGGCGCGGCCGGATTCCTCCAGCCCCAGCAGGCCGGCTTCCATCGCGTCCAGCCCTTCACGGCTTTCCTCGAAGAACGCGGCGTGGAACTGGGTGATATCCATCGCGGGCGCGGCCTCAGCCCAGGACCTTGCGTACCGTGGCCAGCAGCTGGTCGGGGTCGAACGGCTTGACCAGCCAGCCGGTGGCGCCGGCGGCGCGGCCTTCCTGCTTCTTGTCGCCACCGGATTCGGTGGTGAGCATCAGCAGCGGGGTGAACTTGTAGTCGGGCAGCGTGCGCAGCTGGCGGATCAGCTCGATGCCGTCCATGCGCGGCATGTTGACGTCGGTGACCACGGCGTCGAACTTCGCGGTCCTGGCGATGTCCAGCGCGGCCTGGCCGTCCTCGGCCTCGCGCACGTTGTAGCCGCCCGAGGACAGCGCGAAGGCGACCATCTGCCGCATGGAGGTGGAATCGTCGACGATCAGCAGTTGGGCACTCACGAGCGGTCTCCATCGGAATTGCGGCGCGTGCCGTGTCGGCGCGCGCGGGTCTGCCCCAGTGCCGGCATGCGGCGCTGAGCGGGGGTGTGGGAAGCGGTGCCGGCGGCGCGCATCAGTCCTGCGCGGCGGCCGGCGCGTCCACGCCGAGGCTGACGGCCAGCGCGAGTGCGCGTGCGGCGTCGGCCAGGGCCGGGGAGGCGAGGGTGACGGCGGTCTGGCGCCCGGCGTGGGCGCGGTCGCGCACGAAGGCGTGCAGCAACTGCAGCCCGGCCGCGTGCACGCGGCCGACCCGGTCGCCGACCAGCTCGATCGCGTCCTCGTCGTCCAGGTGCGGCAGCAGGGTGGCGTGCAGGGCTGCCACGTGTTCGATGCCGAGATCCGATTGCAGGGCCAGCGGGGTCATGGGCGTGCGCCGTCGGGGGTTCGAAAAGGTTATCGGCGCCGGTGGCGGGGACTTGAGGGCTTTGGGTGACCCGCCTTGGGTGGCTGTTTGCTCCCTCCCCTGCAGAGCAGGGGAGGGTTGGGGAGGGGTGCTATTGGAGCGGCGTCAGGGCGGGCGGCGCTGTCGCGCCGCAACCCCCTCCCAACCGTCCGGCCGACGGGCACAGCCCGTCGGCGCTCCTCGCCCTGCGAGCCAGTGGCTCGCAAGCAGGGCTCTTCGCCCCCCTGCAAGCAGGGGGAGGGGTCAAGAGCGACGTAGCCCGGGTAAGCAACGCGCACCCGGGGCCGCGGCAGGTCGTAGAGGCGTCGTCCCGGATGTGGCCTTTGGCCTTATCCGGGCTACGGAGATCCGGATCAATCGAACAATGCGTTCGCGTCCAGCAGCACCGTGGGCGCATGCCCGGTGCGGGCGATGCCGACGATGGCGCCGGGGTTGCCGTTGGCCAGGGGCGGTTCGATGTGTTCGCGCGACAGGCTGACCACGTCCTCGACCTGCGTGACCAGTACGCCGATCAGTTCGTCGTCGCGTTCGACCACCACGATGCGTGCGCCTTCGGTGACTTCGATGGCGGCCGAGCCCAACCAGCGGCCCAGGTCGAACACCGGCACGATGCGGCCACGCAGGTTCATCACGCCCAGCACCGACATCGAGGCGCCGCGGACGGCCAGGATCGGCGCCACGCGCACCACTTCCTGCACGCGCAGCAGTTCGAAGGCGTAGCTGTCGCGGCCGATGCCCATGCGCAGCCAGCGGCTGCTGCGCGCGGCGGTCGGTACGTGTTCGCCACTGACCGGTGCGGTGTCGCTGGCACGGCGGTGGCGCGGTTCGGGGATGGCCGATGGCGCCGCGGCAGCGGACTCGCGCGGCGACGGTGCCACCGGCGCTGGCATCGTGCGGGCGACAGGTGGCTCCGGTGCGGGTGGCGGCGGTGCGGCGACCACCACGTCAGGCACGGCGTTCAACACCGCGGCCGGGTGTGGCGGCAGGGCGGCGGGTTCGACCTCGCACAGCAGGTCGTCCAGGTATGCATCGATGGCGTGTTGGCTCATGCGGCCTCCTTGCGTACGTCGGCCTTGTCGAGCAACCAGGCCAGTGCCGAGCGGTATGCATCGGCGCCTTTCCCGGTCGGGGGTTCTTCGGCAGTGAGCACCAATGGGTCGCGCAGGCGCGTGTCCATCGGTACCGCCTTGTGCCAGCAGTGCGAGGGGTGGCAGTCCTGCAGCAGCTCCAGGCTCTTGACGCCCGAGCGCGTGCGGCGGTCGTACAGCGTCGGGATGATGTGGCGCACCAGCGGGCGGCGGCGCGAGCGCTCGACCATGTCGGCGGTGCGCACCATGTCGTTGAGGCCGTGCATCGCCAGCGGGTCGGTCTGCGTCGGGATCACCAGCCGGTCGGCCGCGGCCAGCGCGTTGACCATCAGCAGGCCGAGCGTGGGCGGGCAGTCCAGCAGCGCGTAGTCATAGCCCTCGCGCACGCCGTGCAATGCGCGTCCCAGCGCCAGGCCGAGGCCGGGCTGGGTGGCCCCACGGCGCTCGAGCGTGGCCAGCGCCGGCTGCGCGGCGACCAGGCGCAGGCCGTCGATGGCGGTGCTGCGCGCCAGCGAGCCCAACGGCGCATCGGGGCCGTTGAAGATGTCGTGCGTGCCGGCCGGCGGCGGGTGCGAGGGCACGCCGAAGGCTCGCGTCAGGGAGGAGTGCGGGTCCAGGTCGACCAGCAGGACGCGCGCGCCGGACTCGGCCAGGTTGCGCGCCAGGCACAGCGACGTGGTGGTCTTGCCGACACCGCCCTTCTGGTTGGCGATTGCCCAGATCAGCATCAGCCGGCCTCCGGGTCGCGGGACGCAGGATGGATCGCCAGGATCGGCAGCAGCCGTTCTGGCGGAACGGGTCCGCGCTGCGCGGGTGCCGGCGTCGGCTTGGGCGCGTCGGCCGGAGTCGCTGGTGGCCGTGCACGCGCCTGCGCCACGCGGCTGTCGGCGTTGGCCGCGGCACTGCGCGGCGTGGCGTCGACTACCGCAGGCGCGTCGTCGCCGACGGCGTCATCGCTCTGCGGCGAGGCCAGGATCACGAGCAGCACGCGGCGGTTGGCATTGCGCCCTTCGATGGTGGCGTTGTCGGCCACCGGCTGGTGCTCGCCGAAACCGACCACGGCCAGCCGCTGCGCGGACACGCCCGAGTCGACCAGTTCGTGCACCACGCCGGCGGCGCGCGCCGAGGACAGTTCCCAGTTGGAGCGGAACGCCACGGTGTTGATCGGCACGTTGTCGGTGTAGCCCTCCACGCGCACGGCGTTGGGCTCGGCACGCAGGATGTCGGCCAGCTTGTGCACGGTCGACAGCGCGACCGGGCTGGGCGCGGCCGAACCGCTGGCGAACAGGATGTCGCTCTGGATCTCGACCTCCAGGAAGCTGTCGCCGCGGCGCACCGTGACCAGCTTCTGCTTGACCAGCTCCGACAGCGCCTGCTGGATGCGGCGGCCCAGCGAGTGCAACTGGCGGTTGCGGCCCTCGACTTCACCCAGCAGCTCGGTGTTCTCGACCTTCGCGCTGTCGTTGCCCTTCGCGCCGTTGCCCGTGCCGTCGGCGGCCTTGCGCGCCACCGCGCCGAACGTCGGCATGTCCAGCACCTGGCGCATGGCCGGGCTGCTGACCGGCGTGGCCGAGGACGGGCCGGACTTGGAATCGGGCGTCTGCATCGAGGGCCGGTCGAACGCCGAGCCGCGGATCTGCGTGGCGCCCAACTGGATCGGCGCCACCGTGCGCGGCTGCCCGCCGAACGCCGAGGACAGTGCATCGGCCAGCACGCGGTACTTGCCCTCGTTGACCGACGAGATGGCATACATCACCACGAAGAAGGCGAGCAGCAGCGTCACCAGGTCGCCGTAGGGGATCGCCCAGGCTTCATGGTTCACGTGGTCTTCGTGCTTGTGGCGACGGCCGGCCATGGTTCAGTGGATGAACCCGTTGAGCCGCGCTTCGATGTTGCGCGGGTTCTCGCCCTGGGCGATGGCGATCAGCCCTTCGACGATCATCTCGCGCTCCTGGGTCTGGTGGTTGACCAGGCCCTTGAGCTTGGAGGCCATGGGCAACAGCATCAGGTTGGCTGCGCCGATGCCGTAGATCGTCGCGGTGAATGCCGCGGCAATGCCGGGGCCGAGCTTGCTGGGGTCGGCGAGGTTCTTCATCACCGCCATCAGGCCCAGAACTGCACCGATGATGCCCAGCGTGGGCGCGTAGATGCCCATGCCTTCGAACACCTTGGCCGCCGACAGGTCACGGTCGGACTGGCCGTGCAATTCGATCTCCAGCATCTGCCGGATGGACTCGGGCTCCACGCCGTCCACGACCATCTGCAGGCCCTTGCGCAGGAACGGATCCTCCAGCGACTGCACCTCCGCCTCCAGGCCGAGCAGGCCCTGCTTGCGCGCGGTGGTGCTCCACTCGACGATCTTGCCGATCACCGAGGTGGTGTCCTGCGCAGGCGGCTGGAAGACCCATCGCACGATCTTCAATGCCCGCTTGAAGGTGGCCATAGGCGTCTGCAGGAGGATGGAAGCAATGGTGCCCACGATGACGATCACGAAGGCGGCCGGGTTCCACAGCCCGGAAATGCCCGCGCCCTTGAGCACGCTGCCACCCACGAGGGCAATCAGTGCCAGCACCACGCCGATCACGCTGAGTCTGTCCATGTCCGGAATTAACGGTCGCAGTGGGGGATTACTTGAGGGGATGCACGGCGCGTGCCGTGGTTTTTCGACGCGGCGCACGTGAGGGCGTCAATTGCCGTAGCCCGGGTAAGCGCAGCGCACCCGGGTCGTCGTGCATCACGTCGCGGCGATCCCGGGTGCGGCCTGCGGCCTTACCCGGGCTACGGCTCGCAGGGGAGGGTTGGGGAGGGGTGCTGTTGGGGCGACGTCAGTTGCCGTAGCCCGGGGTAAGCGCAGCGCACCCGGGTCGTCCTGCATCACGTCGCGGCGATCCCGGGTGCGGCCTCTGGCCTTACCCGGGCTACGGTGATTCCGTCAGGCGATCAACCGCGTCGGCGCCTTGACGCCGGTGCGGTACAGCGCGTCGACATCCAGGATCAGCGCCATGCGGCCGTCGCCGATCAGGCTGGCGCCGGCATAGCCGGGCAGGCCGCGCAGGGTGCGGGGCAGTGCCTTGATGACGACTTCCTCGCGGCCGCGCACGCGGTCCACGTCCAAGCAGAAGCGCTGCTCGCCCGACTGCAGCACCACGCCGGTGCTTTCGCCGTCCGGCGGTCCGCCGGCGCCCAGCCAGTCGCGCATCGACAGCAGCGGCAGCGGTTCCTCGCGCAGGTCCAGCACGCGCTGGCCGTCGATCCACATCGGTTCGCTGGCGCGGTGCGCCAGCACTTCGACCACGCGCACCAGCGGCAGCGCGTAGACGTCGTCGTCGATCTCCACCAGCAGCGTCGGCAGGATCGCCAGGGTCAGCGGCACGCGGATCAGGAAGCGGCTGCCGGCGCCGGGTTCGGACTGGATCTGCACCTCGCCGGACAGCTCGCGGATCTTGGACTGCACCACGTCCATGCCGACGCCGCGGCCGGACAGGTCGCTGACCTCGGCGCGGGTGGAGAAGCCGGGCATGAAGATCAGCTGCAGGCACTCGTCGGTGGACAGGCGCGCGGCCGATTCGGTGTCGATCAGGCCCTTGCGCACCGCGCTGTCGCGGATCTTGTCGGGGTCGATGCCGGCACCGTCGTCGCGCACTTCGATAGCGACGTGGTCGCCTTCCTGTTGCGCGGACAGGCGCACGCGACCGGTTTCGTTCTTGCCGGCAGCGCGGCGTGCGTCGGGCGATTCGATGCCGTGGTCGATCGCGTTGCGCACTAGGTGCAGCAGCGGGTCCGACAGCGCCTCGACCAGGTTGCGGTCCAGCTCGGTGTCGGCGCCGATGACGTCCAGTTCGACGGATTTTTCCAGCTGCCGCGCGATGTCGCGCACCAGCTTGGGGAAACGGGAGAACACGCGGCCGACCGGCTGCATGCGCGCCATCATCACCGCCGACTGCAGGCGCGAGGTGGAGGCGTCCAGCGCGGTGACGACGCGGTCCAGGTCCTCGTCGCGCAGGCGCGGGCGGATGGTCTTGAGGCGGTTGCGCACCAGCACCAGCTCGCCGACCAGGTTGACCATCGCGTCCAGCCGGCGCACGTCCACGCGCACCGTGGCATCGGCCGGGTCGGGCGCCTTTCGCGGCGCGGCGGCGGGGCGGATCGGGGTGACCGTCGCAGGCGGTGCGGCTTCGGGCTTCGCAGCCGTTTCGGCCGGTGCCGGCGCGGCGCCGGGCACCGTGCCCTTGCCGTGCAGGCTGTCGAGCAGCGCGTCGAAGTCGAGGTCGTCGAGGTTGTCGTCGGTGATGTCGGCCAGCACGTCGGACGCTGGCGCGGCCGGCGCGCCTTCCATCCTCAGGCTGGCCAGCAGCAGCTCGGGCACCTCGGCCGGCACGGTGCCGGCGGCGACGCTGTCGAGCATGTCCATCAGCAGGTCGACGGACTGCTGCGCGCCGTCGAAGGTCACGGGGTCCAGCGGCAGCTTGCCGCTGCGCGCGGCATCGAACCGGTCCTCCACCGCGTGGCACAGCACCACCATCGGCTGGATGTCGAGGAAGCCGGCGCCGCCTTTGATGGTGTGGAAGCCACGGAACACGGCGTTGAGGCCGTCGCGGTCGTCGGGCGCGTGCTCCAGCGTGACCATCTGCTCGCCCAGCTGGTCGAGGATCTCGCGCGCCTCGACCAGGAAGTCGGCACAGATGTCGCTGTCGAAGGCGCCGCTCATGTCAGATGCCCAGCGACGACAGCAGGTCGTTGGCGTCGTCCTGCGTGGCCGGCTTCTCGTCCAGCCCCGCGATCGACGGGCCGTGGCCGCGATTGGACAGCTGCAGCGGGGTGACCTGGCCGGTGGCTTCGCCCAGGCCTGCGTGCACGGCGCGCACCAGTTCGACCACGCGCAGGATGATCTGCCCGGTGAGGTCCTGGTAGCCCTGTGCGGCGGTCATTTCACTGAGGCGGCTGCGGATGCCGGCCGCCGCCTGGGTGGCGGCGTCGTCGCCGGCGACCGGCAGCGTAGCCAGCAGCTGCCCGCACTCCTGGATCAGGTCCAGCGTGCGCATGGATGCGTTTTCGGTCAGCGTGACCACGTGCTCGAGCCGCGAGCAGGCGTCGGGCAGCGAGGCGCCGGATGCGCCGGTGCCTTCGCCCAGCGCGGATTCAAGCTCGCGCGCGAGCCGGGTCAGGCCCTGCACGAACGGCTGCGTGCGCCACTGGATCAGCGCATCGACATGCTCTCGCCAGCCCTCGGCGTCGTCGTGCTCCAGCGCCCACAGCGCCTGGTGCAGGCGTTCCACGATGTGCGCACGGTCCGACGGCACCGCAACGGCTGCCGCGGAAGTCACGCCGCCGTCTCCAGCCGCTCGAAGATCTTGTCGAGCTTGTCGCTGAGCGTGCCGGCGGTGAAGGGCTTGATGACGTAGCCGTTCACGCCCGCCTGCGCGGCTTCGATGATCTGCTCGCGCTTGGCCTCGGCGGTGACCATCAGCACCGGGATCTTCGACAGCGCGGCATCCGACCGGATCGCCTTGAGCAGGTCGATGCCGGGCATGCCGGGCATATTCCAGTCGGTGATGACCAGGTCGAACGGGCCCTTGCGCAGCTCCACCAGCGCGGTGGTGCCGTCGTCGGCTTCGGTGGTGTTGAAGAGGCCGAGGTCGTTGAGCAGGTTCTTGACGATGCGGCGCATGGTCGAGAAGTCGTCGACGATCAGGATGCGGATGTTCTTGTCCATACGGGGCTCGGGGGTGTTTGAAGGACCTATCGGCCGCGGGAGGGGTTTCTTGACTCTTCTCGCCGTCATTCCCGCGAAGGCGGGCTAGTGCTTCACTTCGGCGGAGCCGAACATCCATGGACGTTGCCGTTGCTTGTGAAGATTCGAACGGATGCCAAGCGTTAAGTCACTGGGTTCCCGCCTTCGCGGGAATGACGGCGGTTGGGCTACTCGTCGTTCTGCGCCTCGCTGCGCCACTCGCCCAGGCGGGCGCGCAGGCGGAGCATGGCCTGGCCGTGGATCTGGCAGACGCGCGATTCGCTGATCGACAGCACCGCGCCGATCTCGCGCAGGTTCATCTCCTGCTCGTAGTACAGCGACAGCACCAGCTGCTCGCGCTCGGGCAGGTCGCCGATCGCGCCGCCCAGGGCGTGGCGGAAGGCGTCGTGCTCGAACTCGCGTGCCGGCGTGGCGCCGCCCTGCGAGGCCAGGCGCGGTTCGCCGTCGTGTTCCTCGGCGTGCGAGTCCAGGCTGATCAGCTGGCCGCGCGCGGCGTCCTCCAGCATGCGGTGGTACTCGTCCAGCGATACGCCCAGCGCGCCGGCCACTTCCTGCGCGGAGGCGGCGCGGCCCGTGGCCTGCTCGACCTCGCGGGTCGCGGCGACCACGTCGCGGTAGCGGCGGTGGACCGAGCGCGGCACCCAGTCGCCGCGGCGGATCTCGTCGATCATCGCGCCGCGGATGCGGATGGAGGCATACGTCTCGAACGCGGCGCCCTGGTCGGCCTGGAAATTGCGGGCCGCATCGATCAGCCCGAGCATGCCGGCCTGGATCAGGTCGTCGACCTCGACGCTGGACGGCAGGCGCGCGGCCAGGTGGTGGGCGATGCGCCGGACCAGTTCGCCATGGCGCTCGACGATGTCGTCGGCACCGCCGTTCTGGTGGGCGCGGTAGGTGGCGGCGGCGGTGCTCATGCGGTGGCACTCCGCGCGTTCGGCGACACCAGCCGCTCGATGAAGAATTCGACGTGTCCGCGCGGGCCCTGCGGCGACTGCCACTGGCCCGCGCGACGGGCAATGTCGCGGAAGGCCACCGACGACGGCGCCGACGGGAAGGCTTCGACGACGGCTTCCTGGCGCTGGATGGAGCGGCGCAGCCACTCGTCGCGCGGGATCGCGCCCAGGTACCCGAGGGTCACGTCCAGGAACCGCGAGGTCACCCGCTCGAGCTTCTCGAACAGCTGGCGGCCCTCGGCCGGGTGCTGCACCTGGTTGGCCAGCACCTGCACGCGGTTCACGCCGCGCTCGCGGTTGAGCACCTTGATCAGCGCATAGGCATCCGTGACCGAGGCTGGCTCGTCGCAGACCACCACGATCACGTCCTGCGCGGCCTGGCAGAAGGTCAGCACGCCATCGGCAATGCCCGCTGCGTTGTCCACCACCATGGTGTCGATCGGCAGGTCCAGCTCGCTGAAGGCGTGCACCAGCCCGACGTGCTGCTGCGGGCTGAGTTCGGTCATGTGGCGCTTGCCGCTGGCGGCCGGCACCACCCACAACCCGCGCGGGCCTTCCATTACCGTGTCGCGCAGCTCGCAGCGGCCGGCGAAGACATCGGCCAGGGTGAAGCGCGGCGACAGGCCCAGCATCACGTCGATGTTGGCCAGGCCCAGGTCGGTGTCCAGCAGCAGCGTGCGTTGGCCGGCATTGAGCAGCGACATGGCCAGGTTGACCGAGACGCTGGTCTTGCCGACGCCGCCCTTGCCACTGGCAACGGCGATCACGCGGACGGGGGCGGCAGGTGGGGTCATGGGGATCACGTTGTTTCCGTTGGCGGCGGGACCGGCGGGCAGGGCGTTGGGGTCAGGCGTGTGCATGACGGTCCTCGGTGATCAGGGGGTTATCGGCAGCGCGCCGCAATTTCTCCAGCTGCAGCACCAGGCGCGATGCGTCGGCGGCATCCAGGGCGCTGGGGACGTGCTGGCCGTCGGTGGTGTAGGCGATGTTCAGTCCGTTGCGCACGGCGACCGAGAGCACGCCACCCAGGCGGCCGGTTTCGTCCAGCTTGGTCAGCACCACGCCCTCGGGCGCGGCCATGCGGTAGCGGCGGACGACCTCGTTGAGGTCGGCCGGGTGCGCGGTCGCCGGCAGCGCCAGCAGGCAGCGCACGTTGCGGGTGGCGCGCAGCCAGGTGATCTGGCCGAGCAGGGCGCGGTCGCGCGCGGCGTAACCGGCCGTGTCCACCAGCACCAGCGGGTAGTCGGCCAGCTGGTCGAGCGTCTCGGCCAGGCCTTCCGGACCGTCGGCTTCGCACACGGTGATGCCCAGCCGGCGGCCGTGGGCCTGCAACTGCTCGCGGGCACCTGCGCGCTCGTTGTCGGTGGTGACCAGCGCGACGTCGCGGGCGCGGTGGCGCTGGGCGAAGCGCGCGGCCATCTTGGCCAGCGTGGTGGTCTTGCCGGCGCCGGTCGGGCCGATCAGCGCGATCACGCCGCCGTCGTCGATGGGCTCGGCGCGGGCGACCGTCAGCATCTGCGCCAGGTGCGCCAGCATCGGTGCGTGCACCTTGGCCGGGTCGAGCTGCGGGTCGAGCTTGGCGGCGACGGCCTGCGCAAGGTGGTCTTCGCAGCCGTAGCCGACCAGCGCGTCGTAGGCGGCGGCGCGCGCCGGCGAACCGCGCATGCGCTCCACGGCGAACTGGCCCATCTCGCGCTCGATCAACTGGCGCATCGCCGACAGCTCGTCGCGCATCGCGGTCACGGTCGGGTCTAGGTCGCGGCCGGCGACGACCTGCAGCGACGGCGTCTCGTCGGTGCGGGCGCTTGCGGGTACGTCGCACGTGGCTTCCATCGGGGCCAGCGACAGCTCCATCGCATCGAAGCGGGCACGGCGCGGGGCGGGCTCGAGTTCGAGGCGGGTGGGGAAGGTCTGCTCCCTCCCCTGCGTGCAGGGGAGGGTTGGGGAGAGGTGCTTTTCGAGCGTCCGGTCTTCATCAACGTTGCGCGCAGGCACGGGCTGCGAAAGGACAGGCGCCGGGGCGGCTTCCTTCAACGTGGCGGTGGCGGCGACGCTCTGCTCCCGTCCCTGCTCGCAGGCGAGGGCCGGGGAGGGCTGATTATCGCTGCCGCTGACCGCAGCCGGCTGCGTCGACAGCGACACCGTCACGTCGTCGGAATCGAATGCGTCGGAGGCACCCATCGGATCGGCCGCGGCAGGCGCGGCGGCCTCGGCCACCGGCGTCGCCAGCGTGGAATGCCGACGCGTCGGCGCCTCGTCGGCCATCGGCGCCAGCGCGGCCATCATGTCGTCGAAGCGTTGCGTGCGGGTCGGGGCCGGCGCGGCTTCCGGTGCCGCAGGCATCGTGGTCGCATCGCCCACCAGTTCGGCCAGCGTCGGCTCGCCTGCCGGCTCGCGCACCGTCTCGCCACCCAGGCGGAACACGGCGCGGGCGCGGCTGGCCAGGCTGTTGCGCGAGGCGGTCGCCGCGGCGGCGGCCGGGGCCGGTGCGTCGGTGGCCGCGGCGAGGGCGGCCTGCGCGAACGACGGTGTCGCCGGCGCGGCGGGCCTGGCCGGTGCGGGTACTTCTGCCGGCTCGATCACCTTGGCCTGCAGCGGCTTGAGCGTGGGGGCGGCGGTGCGCAGCGCCTGCTGCACCAGCGCCTCGTCGTAATCGGTGGCGGCGACCACCTCGATCCCGCCCTCGGTCGGGCGATTGGAGAGGATGACCGCGTCCGGGCCCTGCTCGTCGCGGACCATCTTCAGCGCGGCGCGCATGTCGGGGGCGATGAAGCGTTTGATTCGCATGTCAGTGACCGGGCTGGAAATTGGAGGTGTGGGACGTGGCGTGGGTGAGTTCAGTGCGCGGCCGGGTGGGTGGCGCGTGGCCCGGAAGCGCTTCGATGGGTTCCCTGCAACTCATGTGCCTGCGCTCCCGGTCATGCCCTGTTCCCCATTGCCTGCCGTCAACCGACATTCCCCACCAGCCGCAGCTTCTTGTCCTCCGGCACTTCGCCGTAGGCCAGCACCGACAGGGCCGGCACGCTGTGGCGGACGAGGCGGGCGATCGTGGCGCGGATGCCGCCGGGGACCAGCAGCACCGCGGGTTCGCCGCGGCCTTCCTGGCGGGTGACGCAATCGCTCAGGTTCTGGTGCAGACGTTCGGCCAGTCCCGGTTCCATCGCGGCGCCTTGCCCGCTGACCGAGTCCTGCAACACCCGTTCCAGCGCCGGCGCCAGCGTGTAGACCGGCAGTTCCGGGGCCAGGCCGTTGATTTCCTGGACGATGAAGCGCCCCAGCGCGGTGCGGACCGCGGCCGTCAGCACGGCCGGGTCCTGGCTGTGGGCGCCGTGTTCGAGCAGCGCCTCGACGATCTGGCGCATCTGCCGCAGCGGCACGCGCTCGACCAGCAGCGACTGCAGCACCCGCACCACCACCGACAGCGGCAGCAGCTTGGGTGTCAAATCCTCGACGAGCTTGGGCGTAGCTTTTCCGACACTCGACAGCAACTGCTGCACTTCGTCGTGGCCCAGCAGCTCCGACGCGCGCTCGCGCACCAGGTGGGAGAGATGGGTGGCGACGACGGTGGAGGCGTCCACCACCGTGTACCCCAGCGATTCGGCATGCGCGCGCTGGGCCGAGGGGATCCACACCGCGTCCAGCCCGAACGCCGGGTCCTTGCCGGGAATGCCTTCCAGCGGCCCGAACACCCGGCCCGGGTCCAGTGCCAGCTCGCGGTCCGGGTGCAGCTCGCCAGTGGCGACCGGCACGCCGTGCACCAGCACGCGGTACTGGCCCGGGGCCAGCTCCAGGTTGTCGCGCACGTGCACGGCCGGGATCAGGAAGCCCAGGTCTTGCGTGAGCTTGCGGCGCACGCCCTTGAGCCGGGCCAGCAGTTCGCCGCCCTGGGTCTTGTCGACCATGGGGATCAGCCGGTAGCCGACCTCCAGCCCCAGCGGCTCGACCGGGCGCACCTCGTCCCAGCTCAGCTCGGCCATCGGCGAGTTGGCCTGCGCGGCGGCGGTGGCTTCGGGCGTGGGCGCCTCTTCGGCGGCCAGGTTGCGCTTGTGCAGCCGCCACGCCGCGTAGCCGAGGATCGCCGCCAGGATCAGGAACGGCAGGTTGGGCATGCCCGGGATCACGCCGATGATGCCCATCAGCAGCGCGGCCACGGCCAGCGCGCGGCCCTGGCCGAACATCTGGCCCTGCACCGCCTGGCCCATCTCCTGCTCGGAGGTCGAGCGCGTCACCAGCATCGCCACCGCGGTGGCGACCAGCAGCGCCGGGATCTGCGCCACCAGGCCATCGCCGATTGCCAGCAGCGTGTACACGCGGGCGGCGTCGCCGAAGGCCATGTCGTGCTGGAGCATGCCGATCAGCAGGCCACCGATCAGGTTGATGACCAGGATGAGGATGCCGGCGATGGCGTCGCCGCGGACGAACTTGCTGGCACCGTCCATCGAGCCGTAGAAGTCGG
The DNA here is from genome assembly GCF_020026895.1 of Novilysobacter selenitireducens. Classification (GTDB taxonomy): domain Bacteria; phylum Pseudomonadota; class Gammaproteobacteria; order Xanthomonadales; family Xanthomonadaceae; genus Lysobacter_C; species Lysobacter_C selenitireducens. The sequence goes on along the minus strand of NZ_JAINZW010000007.1, from coordinate 14,186 downwards.
CTTCCTCGCGCACTTCCTGCCGGCGCAGCTTGGCGTCCTCGCGCGTGAGCAGGCCGGCGTTGAGGTCGGCGTCGATCGCCATCTGCTTGCCGGGCAGGGCGTCGAGGATGAAGCGCGCCGACACCTCCGAGATGCGCCCGGCGCCCTTGGTGACCACCACGAAGTTGACGATGGTGAGGATCGCGAACACGACGATGCCGACGGCGTAGCTGCCGCCGATCACGAACTGGCCGAAGGATTCGATGACGTGGCCGGCCGCGGCTTCGCCCTGGTGGCCGTGCAGCAGCACCACGCGGGTGGACGCCACGTTCAGCGCCAGCCGCAGCAGCGTGACCAGCAGCAGCACGCTGGGGAAGATCGAGAACTCCAGCGGCCGCTTGACGTACACCACCGCCAGCATCACCACCAGCGACAGCGCGATGTTGATGGTGAACAGCATGTCCAGCATCAGCGGCGACAGCGGCACGATGACCATCGCCAGCATCGCCATCACCACCAGCGGCGCGGCCGCGCCACTGCGCACCGCCGAGCCGACGCCGGCGAACCGTCCCTGCATGGCGCTCATCGGGCCGGCACCCCGGCGTCATCGTCCGGGCGGCCGTCGGCTTCGGCCTCGCCCAGCTGGACGTCCGCCAGCGACGGCGCGGGGCCGTGGGCGGGGTGCCAGCGGCGCAGCTGGAACACGTAGGACAGCACCTGTGCAACAGCGGCGTAGAGTTTCACCGGGATTTCCTGGTCGACCTGCGCGGTCCGATACAAGGCGCGTGCCAGCGGCGGCGCCTCCAGCACGGCGATGCGGTGGCGCTGGGCGGCGTCGCGGATCAGCAGGGCGAGCTCGTCCACGCCCTTGGCCACGACCTTCGGCGCGCGCATGTTGGCCGGGTCGTACTTGAGCGCGACCGCGTAGTGGGTCGGGTTCATCACCACCACGTCGGCGGTGGGCACGGCTTCCATCATCCGGCGCTGCGACATCTGCCGGGCCACCTGGCGCACGCGCGCCTTGATCTCGGGGTTGCCCTCGGTCTGCTTGAGCTCGTCGCGGATTTCCTGCTTGGTCATCTTCAGCTTGCTGCGGTGCTGCCAGCGCTGCCACGGCACGTCGATGGCCGCCAGCAGCGCCAGCGAGCCCGCCATCGCCAGCAGCGCGGTGACCGCGGTGTCCAGCCCGGTGCCGATGGCCGAGTGCAGCGACATGCGCGGCATCGCCAGCATGTCGTCGAACGCCGACCACACCACCCAGCCGCCCACGCCGATGATCAGCACCACGCGCAGCAGCGAGCGCAGCAGCTCGGCGAAACCTTCCTTGCCGTATATGCGCTTGAGCCCGGACATCGGGTTGAGCCGCTTGAAGTCCGGTTGCAGCGCCTTGTTGGAGAAGCGCAGCCCGCCCATCAGCGCAGGCGCGATAAAGCACGCGGCCAGCGCGGCGGCAATGACCGGCAGTACCGGCATCATCAGCCCGGCCATCAGCGCGGCGGCGTGCGGGATCAGCCGGTCCGGGTGCCCGAGCACCGCCGGGTCGACGATCAGCGCCTGCCGCAACCAGCCCTGCGACGCATCGCCCAGGCCGGACGCCAGCGCCATCAACGCCAGCGCAGTGACGCCCAGCACGGCGACGTTGCCCAGCTCGCGCGATCGCGGGACATCGCCCTTTTCGCGCGCTTCGCGAAGGCGTTTTTCGGTAGGTTCTTCGGTGCGGTCTTCCTGGTCCTGCTCGGACATGTCGCGCGGGGTCTGCGGGGCCCGGGGCGGGCGATGCCGCTACCGCTGCAAGGGCTGTTCCACGGCCGCCCTTGTAGGAGCGGCTTCAGCCGCGAACAACGAATCGGTTTCCTTGTAGCCGCCGTAGCCCGGGTAAGCGCAGCGCACCCGGGACGCGACACCGCGCCGATGCATGTACGCACCCGGGTGCGCTGCGCTTACCCGGGCTACGCCGATACACAGACACGGTTACGGCGTGAGGCCCCTGGCCGCCATGAACGCATCGCCGAACAGTTGCTCCACCGGCGCCTGCAGGTGCCGCATCAGCAGGCCGATCAGCAGCAGGCCGACCACCAGGGCCACCGGCAAGCCGATGGCGATGGGGTTGAGCGCCGAGGCCGCGCGCGACAGCACGCCGAAGGCGAGGTTGACCGCCAGCAGCGCCATCATCACCGGCAGCGCCAGCAGCAGCCCGGCCTGCAGGCACGTGCCGAAAAACCCGGGCACGGCGGCGAGCAGGTCGTGCCGGTCCACCAGCGGCTGGCCGATCGGCAGCGTCTGGTAGCTGCCCATCAGCAGTTCCACCAACGCCAGGTGCGCATCCAGCGCGAAGAACAGCAGGCCGAAGGCTAGGTAGAACCACTGCGCCAGCACCGGCGATGACGCACCACTCAGCGGGTCGGCCATGGTCGCGAACGACAGGCCCATGCCCTGGCTGACCAGCTCGCCGGCGAAGCGCCCGGCCTCGAACGCCAGCCGCAGCATCATGCCGATGGCGACACCGACGGTGATCTCGCGCAGCACGGTGATGAAGGTGGTCGCGTCCACCGCCGCGGCCGGCGGCGTCGGCAGCAGCGTCGACAGCGCGCCGGCCAGCGCCAGCGTGATCATCATCCGCGCCCGCACCGGCATGCCGCGCCCGCTCAGCATCGGCAGCACCATCACCGTCGCGCCGATGCGCAACGCCGTCCACAGCACGGTGCCGAGCAGGGCGAACAGGTTGACGCCGGTCGCGGTGGTGAGGGTGACGGGGTCCATGGACGCGATGCGGCGCCGCTACCCGATCAGATGCGGAATCCGCTGGAACAGGTCGATGGTGAAACTCACCAGCTTGCCCAGCAGGAAGTGGCCGGTGATGGCCAGCGTCGCGGCCAGCGCGATGCCTTTCACCACGAAGGCGATGGTCTGTTCGTTGATCTGGGTGGCGGCCTGCACGATGCCGACGACCACGCCGACCACCAGCACGGCCAGCAGTGGCGGGGCGCCCAGCAGCAGGGCCATCTGCAGGCCGCGGCCGATCTCGGTGAGGGCGGTTTCGGGGGTCATGGTCGCCGTCCTCAGACCGGGTTGAAGCTGGCGGCGAGCGAACCGACGACCAGCACCCAGCCGTCCACCAGCACGAACAGCAGGATCTTGAACGGCGCCGACACCAGCATCGGCGAGAGCATCATCATGCCCATCGACATCAGCACGCTGGCGACCACCAGGTCGATGATCACGAACGGGATGTAGATCAGGAACGCGATCTCGAACGCGGTCTTCAGCTCGCTGGTCAGGAACGACGCGGCCAGCACGCCGAACGGCACGTCCTGCGGTGTCGCGTACGGGCCCGAATTGGACAGGCCGGCGAAGGTCATCAGGTCGGTCTCGCGCACCTGCGCCAGCATGAAGCCGCGGAACGGCGCCGATGCGGCGTCCCATGCCGCCTTGAAGTCCATCTGGTCGTTGAGGTACGGCGAGATGCCCGCGACCCAGGCCTGGTCGAACACCGGCATCATCACCATCGCGGTGAGGAACAGCGCCAGCGCCAGCAGGATCTGGTTGCTCGGCGTCTGCCCGGTGCCCAGCGCCTGCCGCAGCAGCGCCAGCACGATGATGATGCGGGTGAACGCGGTCAGGCCCAGCAGCGCGGCCGGCAGCAGCGTGATGCCGGTCATCAGCAACAGCACCTGCAACTGCAGGCTGACCGGTTCGCCGCCGATCTCGCCGACGGTCACCGCCGGCAACGAGGGCGAGGACTGCGCGGCGGCCGGGTCGGCCGGAGCCGGCGCGGTCTGCGCCAGTACGGGTGCAGCGGCCAGCAGGGTGAAGGCGAGCAGCAGGCCGGCCAGCAGGCCGCGGATCGAAACGAGGAGACGGCTCATGGCTTCTTGCCGAAATGCTGGGACAGCAGCTGCGCGAACGCCGGCGGGGCGTCCGCCTGCGGCAACGGCTGGGCCAGCGTGTGCAGGGTGCGGGTGCCGCCGGGGCCGACGCCCAGCAGCAGTTGCGTGCCGCCGACATCGACCACCACCGCGCGCTCGCGCTGCCCCAGCGGGACGGAGGCGACCACGCGCAGCGCGCCGTTGGCCGCGCCGCCGCGGGCCGCGCCGGGCAGGCGCTTGGCCAGCCATGCCAGTCCGAGGATCAGGCCGAGCACCAGCAGCAGTGCGAACAGGCTGCCGGCGACGCTGCCGGCGGTGGAGGGCGGCGCGGGGATCGGCGCGGCGACGGTGCGCGGCGTTGCAGGTGTCTGGGTGGCGGTGCGCGGTGCGGCTTCCGGCGTGCCAGTAGCCGGGGTTGCCTCGACCGTCGCAGGGTCGGCGACGACATCGCCGGCCGCGGGTTCGACCTGTGCGGACGCGTCAGCCGGCACGGTCGCGTTGTCGTCGATTCCGTCTGCCGCTGCGCGGTCGACGGTCGGCTGCGGTGCCCCGGTCGAGACCGGAGCGTCCGGCAGTGCAATCGTCGCAACACTGGCCGCGGCGATCGAAGGCGTGGCCACGGCCGTCGACGTGGTCGTCGATGTCTCGACCGGCAACGACGGCGCGACCGGCGCCGGCGCGGCCGAGGCGGCCGAGGCGGCCGATGCATCCGGCACGCTCGCGCACGCGCTGCCGGCGGCAGCCATCGCGGCCACCAGCAGGCAACGCACCACGGCGCGGGCGTGCGCGCGCTGCATCAGCGCAGGCGCTTGATGCGTTCGGACGGGCTGACCACGTCGGTCAGGCGCACGCCAAAGCGGTCGTTCACCACCACCACCTCGCCCTGGGCGATCAGCGTGCCGTTCACGAACACGTCCAGCGGTTCGCCCGCGGCGCGTTCGAGCTCGACCACCGAGCCCTGGTTGAGCTGCAGCAGGTTGCGGATCGGGATGCGGGTGCGCCCGACCTCCAGCGACAGCGACACCGACACGTCCAGGATCACGTCCAGGTTCATGTCGGCGCCGGCGGCGGCGTCGGGGGTCAGCGCGTCGAAAGCGGCGCGGTCGTCGGCGGAAACGGCAGTGTTCATGGCGTGGGCACGAGGGTGGCGAGAGAGGGAGTCGGCCGCGCGGCATGCACCTTCGTGACCTTGATGGCGTTCTTGCCGTTGTGGGTGCCGAACTCGCCGGAGAACAACGGCACCTGTTCGACGTTGAGCACGACGGTGTCGGGCAGTTCGATCGGGATCACGTCGCCGACCTTCAGCCGGCTCAGTTCGCGCAGGCTGATGGTGCGCTGGGCGATGGCGCTGCTCAGCTCCACCGGCGCGTCCTGCAGCTGGCGGCGCATGGCGTTGGTCCAGCCCTCGTCCTTCTCGATGCGGTCGGATTGCACGCCGGCATCGAGCTGCTCGCGGATCGGCTCGAGCATCGAGTAGGGGAACGACACGTGGAACTCGCCGCCGCCGCCTTCCAGTTCGACATGGAACCGGCTGACGACGATGTACTCGCGCGGGCTGATGATGTTGGCGAAGTGCGGGTTGACCTCGGAGTTCATGTACTCGAACTCGACGGGCATCACGGGCGCCCAGGCCTCCACCAGGTCGGCGAAGGTCTGCTTGAGCAGCAGCTGGATGACGCGCATCTCGGTGGGCGTGAACTCGCGGCCCTCGATGCGGGTGTGGTACTTGCCGTTGCCGCCGAAGAAGTTGTCGACCACGGTGAACACCAGGCGCGGTTCGTACACCACCAGCGCGGTGCCGCGCAGCGGCTTCATCTTCACGAGGTTGAGGTTGGTCGGCACCTGCAGCGAGTGCATGTACTCGCCGAAACGCATCAGGTCGACGCCGCGCACCGACAGGTCGGCCGAGCGGCGCAGCAGGTTGAACAGGCCGATGCGCCACGTGCGGGCGAAGCGCTCGTTGATCATCTCCAGCGTCGGCAGGCGGCCGCGGACGATGCGGTCCTGACTGGCGAAGTCGTAGGTGCGGGCCTCGCCCGGTTCGGCCGGCGCGTCCTCGGTATCGACCGCGCCACTGTCGACGCCATGCAACAGGGCATCGATTTCGTCTTGCGAGAGCAGGTCAGCGCTCATGCGGATTCCGGGGTCGTGGTGTGGGTCGTGGCCGGGGTCACTGCGTGACCAGGCTGGTGAAATAGACGGCTTCGACCTTGGCGGGCGCGCCTTCGGCCTTCAGCACGTTCTGCACTTCGGCCAGCGCCTGCTTCTGCAGCTGTTCCTTGGCGGCGCGCTGGGCCAGGCCGGTGGCCGACTGCTGACCGAACAGCAGCAGCAGCTTGTTGCGCACGGCCGGGGCATGGGCCTCCAGCGCGGTGGCGGTCTCGGGGTCGCGGGTCATCAGCTGGACGTCGGCCTGCAGGTAGCGCACGACATCGGCGTCGACCAGGTTGACCACGAACGCCGGTTCCATCGCGTAGTAGAGGGCGGGCGACTTGGCGGCCGCGGCGGCGTCCTCGCCCTCACCGGCCTGGGCCTGGCCCGACCACCAGAACCAGCCACCGCCCGCAGCGGCGGCCAGCACCAGCACGGCGACGATGGCGAGGATCAACTTGGTCTTGGACTTGGCGGGGGTCGGCTGGGCGGACACGCAGGGCTCTCCATGAGGACTGCCCCAGCTGTGCAAGCGGCGTGCCGGCCGATGGCCGGGTGCGGTGACGGGGTTTTGACAGGGGCGACCTGAACGGGTGGGTGGTCGCCGTGCCGGGATTCCGGCGCCGTGACGGCAGTGACCACGCCCCCTGTAGGAGCGGCTTCAGCCGCGAACCGGAATCGTCGGTACGTGGGGTGCCCGGTCGCGACTTATGTCGCTCCTACAAGGGGGATGTAGGTGGCGCGGCGATGGGGCCTTCGCGGCTGAAGCCGCTCCTACAAAGGCGCGGCGACCGTCGCTATCGCCGGGGGACGGAACTCAGGCGTACTCGTCCAGCAACCCGCGGCTCACCCAGCGTGCCGGGGCCGTGTCGCCGGCCGCGATGTCGCTGCCATCGGCATGGCCCGGGCTGCCGGCGGTGCCGCCGCTGGATCCGTCCTGCCGCCCCTGGCCACCGCCGCTGCCCACGTGCGACTGCGCCAGTTGCAGGCCCTGCTGGCCCAGCATGTCGCGCAGGCGGTGCATGCCGGTTTCCAGCGCCTGGCGGGTGTCGGCGTTGACCGCGCTGAACTCGGCCACCAGGCGGGTGCCCTCCATCTGCAGGCGGACCTCGATCGGGCCGGCGTGGTCGGGGTTCACGCGCAGCTCGGCGCGGCCGATGCCCTGTTCGGCCATCCACGCGATGCGCGTCGACAGGCCGTCATCGAAGCCGGCCGAGGGGTCGGCGGGCATCGGAAGCGGCTGCGCCAACGGCGATGCGCGCACCGCCGACAGGCTGGTGGTGGATGCGCCCGTGGTGGAGGTCAGCGGGGCGGGTTCGATGCCGCCGGTGTCGGCCGGTGCGGGGCCGGCCGCATCGCGGATGAGGGTTTCGAAGGTCGCACCGGCTGCCGCGGTCTGCTGGGGAATGGCCGATTGCGGCAGTGCCTGCGTGAGCGCGGTGGCCAGCGCGTCGCCCTCGGTGACCAGCGCGGCGTCCGCACCGGAGGCCGCATTCTGGATGGCCATCGCCAATGAGGCCGACGCGGGCAGGGGCGGTGCATCGGTGCCGGCGTGCAGGGTGGGCATCGCCAGGCCGGGCACGTGCGTGCCTGGCAGCAGCGACACGCCCGGCGCCGCGGCCGCGGGTGCCGAAACCGGTGTTGCTGCCGGCGTCAGCCAGGACCCGCCGAGCAGGCCCAGCAGGTGGTCGGGCAATGCTTCGTCAGTCGACCCGGCATCGGGTTCGGATGTCGTGCCCTCAGCGGCCGTCTCCGCTCCGACGCCGGGGAGCAACGGCGCGGGCGTGGATGCTTCGGCTGGTGCGTTGGCGCCGCCAAGCAGCAGCGAGAACGGGCTCTGGACCGCCGCTTCCTGCTGCGACGGTGCTTTTCCGGCGCCGTTGGCGTTGCCGGTCGTTGGCGGTGCGGGCGTGGCGGGCAGTGCAGGCATCACGTCGAGGTCTCCGGGTCGCGGGCGACCTGCGCGGCGCGCGCGCGGCGGCCGCCGATGTCGTCCATCTCGCGCTGCACTAGCCGGTCGGCGCTGCGCGCCTCCTCGGCGCGGTAGCTGGACTTGAGCTTCTCCAGTACGTGGGTCTCGCGGCTGGCCAGCATCAGGCGGGCGCGTTCGACATCGGCGCGCTCACGCGTGCTGTCGACCACCTTGCGTTGCTGGTCCACGGCCTGCTCGAGCTTCTCGCGGAATGCCAGCCGGTTGGCCAGCAGCGCGGGGTTGAGGGTCGCGCCGGCCAGCGCCTCGGGCGAGGCGTACTCGGCCGCGTACCGGCGCAGTGCGTCCAGGCGCTCTTCCTGTTCGGCGACGACGCGGTCGCGCTGGGCGACCTCGCGGGCGACGTCGTCCTGGCGTTGCTGCTTGACCCGCAACAGCGGGTCCAGGCGCTCGGATCGGGTCACGGGGCGGTCTCCTGCGTGCGGACTTTGAGGTGCGCGTCATCGTCCAGCAGCCGCGCAAGCGCCGCGCGGCTGGCTTCGACATCGGACGCCTCGGTCACGTCCTGGCCGAGGAACTGCATGATGGCCGGCCACCGCGCCAGCGCCTCGTCGACCAGCGGGTCGCTGCCGCGCTGGTAGGCGCCGATGGCGATCAGGTCGCGCTGGGCGTTGTAGGCGGCCATCAGCTGCTTGAGCTTGCGGATGCGCGCGCGCCACGCCGGGTCGGTGATTTCCTGCATGACGCGGCTGACCGACACCTCGACGTCGATGGCCGGGTACTGGCCGGCGTCGGCGATGCGGCGCGTCAGCACGATGTGGCCGTCCAGGATCGCGCGGGCGGCGTCGGCGATCGGTTCCTGCTGGTCGTCGCCCTCGGTCAGCACGGTGTAGAAGGCGGTGATCGAGCCGCGCCCGTCGGCGCCGTTGCCCGCGCGTTCCACCAGGGCGGGGAGCTTGGCGAACACGGACGGCGGGTAGCCGCGCGTGGTCGGCGGCTCGCCCACCGACAGGCCGATCTCGCGCTGGGCGTGGGCGAAGCGGGTGAGCGAGTCCATCAGCAGCAGGACATGCAAGCCCTGGTCCCGGAACCACTCGGCGATGGCGGTGGCGCGCAGGGCGCCGTGCAGTCGCGCCAGCGGCGGGCGGTCGGCGGGCGTGGCGACCACGACGGAACGGCGCAGGCCTTCCACGCCCAGCGTGCTTTCGACGAAGTCGCGCACTTCGCGGCCTCGCTCGCCGATCAGGCCAACGACGATGACGTCGGCGGCGGTGTAGCGGGTCATCATGCCCAGCAGCGTCGACTTGCCGACGCCGGAGCCGGCGAACAGGCCGATGCGCTGGCCGCGGCCGATCGGCAGCAATGCATTGATCGCGCGCACGCCCACGTCCAGCGACTGGCTGATCGGCTCGCGCATCAGCGGGTTGATGGCGGTGCCGGCCAGGCCCATCCAGCCCTCGGGCCGGATCGCGCCGCGGCCGTCCAGCGGCACGCCGTCGCTGTCGATCACGCGGCCGAGCAGGCCTTCGCCCACGGCCACTTCGCCGCGGCGGCGGGTGGTCACCACGCGTGCGTTGGGCAGCAGGCCTTCCAGGTCGGCGGTCGGCATCAGGTAGGTGCGGTCGCCGGCGAAGCCGACGACTTCGGTATCCACCCAGCGTCCGCCGGAGGTTTCCACCTTGCAGCGCGAACCCAGTGGTGCGCTGCAGCCGGAGGCCTCCAGCGTCAGGCCGACCGCGCGGCGCAGCACGCCCTCGCGTGCCAGCGCCAGCGACGGCGGCTGCGGATTGGCTTCGCCCAGCCGGGCGGCCAGGCGCAGGTTGCGCGCTTCCTGCCAGTTGGCGGCGGCGATGCTGCTCATGCGTTCATTCCAATCCGCGTAGCCCGGGTAAGCGAAGCGCACCCGGGGTTGAAACGTGACGGCCGGCGAAAAGCCCCGGATGCGGCCGTTGGCCTTATCCGGGCTACGTGGACATGCGTCAGAGCGCTCATGCCTCACCCCCGTCCGATTCCACTAGCGCATCCAGGCACGCCTGCAGCCGCGCGGCCAGCGTGCCGTCGATGCGCATGCCTTCGCTGTGCAGGCGCAGCTCGCCACGTGCCAGCGCGACATCGTTGGTCAGGCGCACGCCGCTCAGGCCGGCCAGGTGCGGGGCCAGCACGCCGAGGTCGTCGGGGTGCAGGCGCAGTTCCACTTCTCGGTTGGTGGTGCCGACCGCGTCCAGCGCTTCGCGCACCAGGTCGGCCAGCAGCGTGGGGTCGGCGGCATACGCACGGCCCAGCAGCACGCCGGCGATGCGCACGGCGAGGTCGCCCAGTGCATCGGCCACCTCGCCGTCGAGCCGTGCCAGCGGGCGGGTGAAGCCGTCGAGGATGCCTTCGATCTGCGCGATCATCCGGCGCACGTCGGCCTGGCCGCTGGCCATGCCTTCCTCGTGCCCGCGCGCGAAACCTTCCTCGTATGCGGCCTTCTCCAGCGCCTGCAGGTCTTCGACGCTGGGCGGCTTGGGGATCTCGGGCTCGGGCTCGCGGGTGCGGGCGAAACCCGGCGCGGTCCAGCGGATGATCTCGGCGCTGGGCATGTCGGCGGCCTGTGCGCTCATACGAACGCCTCGGCCTTCACCGACAGCTGGATGCTGCCGTCATCGGCCATCTTGCGCACGATCGACAGGATCTCCTTCTGCGCGGCCTCGACCTCGGCCAGTCGCACCGGGCCGCGCGCTTCCATGTCCTCGATCAGGATCTCGGCGGCGCGCTGCGACATGTTGGTGGTGATCTTCTCGCGTACGCGCGGCTCGGCCCCGCGCAGGGCGACGGCCAGCTTCTCGTTGGGCACGTCGCGCAGCACCGTCTGCATGGCGCGGTCGTCGATGTCGGCGAGGTTGTCGAACACGAACATCTCCTCGCGGATGCGCCCGCCCAAGGTGTCGTCGATCTCACCGATGGTGCCGAGGATCACCTCGTCCTGGCCCGAATCCATGAAGTTGAGGATGTTGGCCGCGACCTTGATGCCGCCGACGTTGGACGACTTGATGTTCTGGCTGCCGGCGAACTGCCGTGCCATCACGTCGTTGAGTTCGTTGAGCGCGTTGGGCGGGATGCCGTCCAGCGTGGCGATGCGCAGCAGCACGTCGGCGCGGGTCCGGTCGGGCAGCACCTTGAGCACCTCGGCGGCCTGGTCCGGGTCCAGGTGGGCCATGACGATCGCAATGATCTGCGGGTGCTCGTTGCGCACCAGGTCGGCGATCGCGCGCGGCTCCATCCACTTCAGCGTGTCCAGGCCCGACGTGTTGCGGCCGGCCAGGATGCGGTCGATCAGGCTGGCCGCGCGCTCCTCGCCCAAGGCCTGAGTCAGCACCGCGCGGATGTAGTCGTCGGCGCCGGCGCCCAGTGCGTTGGGCTGGGCCAGCACGTCGACGAAATCGTCGAACACCGCCGCCACGTCGTCGCGCGACACGGCGCTGACGGAGGTCATCGCCAGGCCGAGCTTCTGCACTTCCTTGGCGCCCATGTGCTTGAGCACCTCGGCGGCCTGGTCCTCGCCCAGCGACAGCAGCACCACGGCGGCGCGCTGCACGCCCGAGAGCGGGGTCAGTTTGCGGATTTGCGCGGCCTCAGCCATCGGCTTCCACCCAGTTGCGTACGACGTTGGCGACGCGCTTGGGGTCGCTGCTCACGGCGGTGCGCGCGACCTGCAGTTTCTCGTCGAAGTTGAGTGCCGCCTGCGAGGCCTGCGAGGGCTGGCGCGGGGCCTGCACCTGCGGCTGGCCAGCGGCCGGCGTGATCGAGACGTGGGTCTCCTCGCTGACGACTTCCGCCACCGCGGTGGTCGTGGTCGTCTTGGGCGCGAGCATGGCGCGGAAGGCCGGGCGCAGCACCGCGAGGATGAACACCAGTACCGCCAGTCCGCCCAGGATGGTGCGCGCCAGTTCGACCACGCGCGGGTTTTCCCAGAACGGCGGGCCGGGCATGTCTTCCATCGCCGCGCCCGGCGCGAACGGCGCGTTGACCACGGAGATCATGTCACCGCGTGTCTCGTCGAAACCGATCGCCTGCTTGACCAGCGCATCGATGCGCTGCAGTTCGGCGGCGTTGAGTGCGCGGTAGCTGACCTGGCCTTCGGTGCCGACCTGCGGCACGTTGTCGATCAGCACCGCGGCGGTGACTCGGCGGATGCGCACGGGTGCGCCGCGGGTGTGGGTCAGCGTCCGGTCCAGCTCGTAGTTACGCACCGCGGTGCGCGCGCTGGGGCCGTTGTCGGCGTTGGCGGGCGCGGCGGCCGGCGTGTCGGTCAGCACCGCGGCGGCGGTGGTCGGGGTGTTGGCGACGGCGCCCGGCACGCCCTGCGCCGAAGCGCCGGCACCGTCGATGTCGCCGGTCTCTGAAATCTGCTCGCTGCGCACCAGGCCGGCGTCGGGGCCGTAGATTTCGCGCGCCTCCTCGGTCTGGGCGAAGTCCATGTCGACGCTGACCTGCGCGCTGACGCGGCCGCGGCCGGTCATCGGCTCAAGCAACTCCTGGATGCGCTGCACGTAGACGGCTTCCTGGCGGCCGCGCTGCTCGAACTGCTTGGCGCCGATCGCCTCGTCGCTGTTGGGGTCCGGGTTGGACAGCATGCGGCCGAACTGGTCGACCACGGTGACGTTCTCCGGAGGCAGCGACGGGATGCTCGAGGCCACCAGGTGCACGATCGCCGCGACCTGGCCCTGCTCCAGCGTGCTGCCCGACTGCATCTGCAGCACCACCGAGGCGCTGGCCGGCTCCTTCTGGCGGGTGAAGGCGCTGGGCTTGGGCAGCGCCAGGTGCACGCGCGCCTCGCGCACCGGGCGCAGGTTGGAAATGGTGCGCGCCAGTTCGTTCTCCAGCGCGTGCTGGTAGCGCGCGTTCTCGACGAACTGGCTGGTGCCGAAGCCCTGGTCCTGGCTGATCATCTCGAAGCCGCCGGACTGGCTGGCCGGCAGGCCGGCCGCGGCCAGCGCCAGCTTGGCGTCGCCGAGGTTGTCCTGCGGTACCGCCAGCGCGCCGCTGCCGCTGTCGATTCGGAACGGGATGTTGGCGCTGCGCAGCAGGTCGGACGCCTCGCTGGTGGCCTTGGCGTCGAGCCCGGCGAACACCGGCACGTAGTCGGGCTTCTGCGTCCAGAAGAACAGCCACAGGCCGATGGCGATCGCCAAGGCCGCCAGCGCGAACACGCCCAGCTGCCGCACCGCCGGGATGTCCTGCAGGCGGCCGAGGTCGCGCAGCTGGTTGGAGGTGCCTTTGGGGAGGGTGATGACGCTCATTTAGGGGCTCGGGGCTGGAGGCTGGGGACTGGTTGGAAGCAAAAAAGCTGAGTGCGCGGGTGTCGGAGTGGGAGTGGTGCCGGGGACCGCGACAACCAGTCCCTAGCCCCTAGCCCCCAGACCCTCAGATCGGCATGTTCATCACGTCCTGGTAAGCCTGGACCAGCCGGTTGCGCACTTCGACGGTGGCGCGGAAGGCGACCTGCGACTCCTGCATGGCCACCATCACCCGGGCCAGGTCGGCGCGCGGGTCGCCCAGTTCGAATGCCTGCTGCAACTCGCCGGACTTGCGCTGGGTGGCGCTGACGTTGTCGAGCGCGTTGGCGAGGGTTTCGGAGAACCCGGGGCCGTCGGACGGGCGCGCCGCGCCCGGGCCGGGGTTGAGCAGCGACGGGTCGATGGCGTTGCCGGCGGGCGCATCGGCCCGCAGCGCCGCGTGCGACTGGTGCGCGCGGATCTGCGAAAGGATCGATGAAATGGCGTCGCTCATTGCGGGCCGGGTCCGTGTCGGCGGGGTCTGCCCCGACTAGGCAAGGCGCGTGCCACGGGGTTGACGGGTTTCCGGCGCGGGGTGGGTGCCGGGGGGGGTGGCGGGGCATCGGCAGCGCGGCTCGCATTTCCCAAGACCGGGACGGATGCCGCGTTTCCATTGTAGGAGCGACGTAAGTCGCGACCGCGAACTCCGGGCAAGCGCGGATCGCGACTTACGTCGCTCCTACAACGGAGGTGAGGGGCCGCGGCGACCGGGCTTCGCGGCTGAAGCCGCTCCTACAACATCCCCATGGACGTGATACGGCCTAAGCCGGGGAACGCTCCCTGTAGGAGCGGCTTCAGCCGCGAACAACGAATCGGTTTCCATGTTCCTGATCTCGGGCATGGCGGCGCACTTCCTGTTGCGACGGACCACGCCCGGCGCCTTCGCCCGTGGCCGGATCCACCGCCTGCTGCTGCCACTGGCGTTCGGCATGGCGGTGGTCG
>NZ_JAINZW010000079.1 GCF_020026895.1 Novilysobacter selenitireducens | reverse complement strand
CATGTTCGACTTTTTCGATGGCAAAGTTGCGAGATGGAGGAAGAGTGCTAGTCTTCTCGGTCAAGAACTCGATAGTCTGGCGGATTTGGTGCGTCAATCCCATATGTCGTCTCCGAGCCTGCACACGACGCTCATGCTTCTTGTTCGCATTCTAGATTTCGTTTGGCGTTGCTCCAGCCGTGTTGGCATTTGATGTGGGACTACGAACATGGATCGATACAGTCATCCTTACCACTTTCATCTGCTGCGGTCTTGCTCGTCTTGCTCGCTTCAATGCGACTGTCGC
>NZ_JAINZW010000078.1 GCF_020026895.1 Novilysobacter selenitireducens | reverse complement strand
AACGCGAGTCGACCCAACCCAGTCGGATTGAAGACACAGCGGACAGGGGGCGTGTTTGGGGGAGGGTCACATCAAGTGAGCCATGGCAGGAAGACGACGAGGATGCGGATGAGCAATGAGCACGAGGATGCGGAACAGGAGCATGGACGGTGGTTTGCATGGGCTGAAAGCCTGAAACCAGCGGAGAGAAGAATGGCTCGTGGTCCACTTCCAGCTGAGCAAGGTCGGCCCTACGCCCGAAGCGGTTAAGGCCGGGGAGGGGATCTGGTCAGTGGCAGCGGGACACG
>NZ_JAINZW010000077.1 GCF_020026895.1 Novilysobacter selenitireducens | reverse complement strand
TTTTATAAGATCTTTATCTAAGTCTTAAAGATAGAATATGATTACTGTATTATTATATAGACTGATGAAATATATAAAGTTTATACTAAGTAAGTTAATAATAATTATTAAAGATATAACTTACTTATTTATTACACATATTATTATACAGCACGGAATATTATAGCGCATTATTTTAGATAAAGATAAGCTCTTTATATCAAAGTTCTAGTAATTAATTACGGACCTAATAGGGATTAACTACTCGTTAATAATAGTATATTATCCTTAAGGAAATGGTTAAACTG
>NZ_JAINZW010000076.1 GCF_020026895.1 Novilysobacter selenitireducens | reverse complement strand
GAGATTTCTCAGAGGGTAATCGAAGCAGTTTATGCCCGGTTCCGTGGACAGACGGCGGTGGTGGGGTCGAAGATTTGGCCCTCACTCAACCTTGACTCTGACCTTTGAAATCTAGGATAATCCAATTGTTCAGAATGCTAAAGATAATGTGTATCCAGAGGCTACAGTACCCACGCAAAGATTTAGGTATTTACGCTCGTCGTTGTGGGAGACGAGTCGTCGGGAATCGCACCGGAGAGGGAGGCACGGTTGAAGAACAGGGTCGCTGTGATCTATGAAAGATCTCC
>NZ_JAINZW010000075.1 GCF_020026895.1 Novilysobacter selenitireducens | reverse complement strand
GGCGACCGTGGTGCGCTCGCACGGACGTCGGGCAACTATGCCACCGTTATCGGCCATACGCCTGAGGATCACAAGACGCGCATCCGTCTCCCGTCTGGCGCGAAGAAGACTGTCAGCAGCCATGCGCGCGCGACGGTCGGTATTGTGGCGGGTGGTGGACGTATCGACAAGCCGTTGCTCAAGGCCGGTCGTGCGTACTACAAATTCAAGGCCAAGCGCTACAAGTGAGTCTTTTTGGGTTTGAGCAATCTGGGGAGGGAGGATTGACTGGTTTTATAGCTGGCCTC
>NZ_JAINZW010000074.1 GCF_020026895.1 Novilysobacter selenitireducens | reverse complement strand
AATGGTCTCCTCATGGCGTGGTTGAGCGAGTGTGAGCCTGTATGACTGGAATGGCTGGTAGTACCCGCGGACACCAACGAGGGCGGTGGCATCATCGTGTCATGTGAGAGTGCAGAGAATGGTCGATCCACAGGAGTTGATGCCATCGGCGGGTACGGTAGACTTGGCGGCGAGAACGTGCGATGCGGCATCGCGGGGGAGCGTATGGGCGGTGAAGCACTCGGGCTCGCGATTGGCGACCAGGGCTCTCGCGGGAATGGGCGAGCGTACGACGCATGAAAATCTGG
>NZ_JAINZW010000073.1 GCF_020026895.1 Novilysobacter selenitireducens | reverse complement strand
CTCCGCGACCTGATCCTCCGGGAGCTTGCCTTTGATCGACTTCATGTATCCCTAAGGAATGAATTAGCGCTGTATCCAATTGAGCCACGGATTTCCGTACCTTGAGGTACCCAAGATACGTCTTCTTGTCGAATGAGGTGGGCTGGAGTCGGAATGAGTGCACGACGTTATTGACAGACGAGGCGCCATCCTCGAGAGCCTCTCCTGCTTCTTCCGCGGAAGGGTTTGCTCCTATGACCGTATCAGCACATTCTCGACCCGCCTGCAGCAAGCGTACCGATATCAAC
>NZ_JAINZW010000072.1 GCF_020026895.1 Novilysobacter selenitireducens | reverse complement strand
TGCGCGGCTTGGCCCGACCCACAAGGACCACCCGGCCGTCGAAACCCTGCCCCCACAGGGCGAATGAGTCGCCGTAACGTCTCTGCCAGCCTGCCTACCTTTCCTTGGGATACCATCGCCGAGGCCAGGCGTAAGGCTCAGTCCCATCCCGACGGCATCGTCGATTTGTCGATGGGTACGCCGGTCGATCCCGCCCCGGGCGTTGCCATCGCGGCGCTTACGGCGGCTGGTGACGCTCACGGTTACCCGCAGGTGTGGGGGACTCCTGCCCTGCGAGCCGGAATCCTG
>NZ_JAINZW010000071.1 GCF_020026895.1 Novilysobacter selenitireducens | reverse complement strand
GGTCCGAACCGGAAAACAGCACGAAGCTCGCACCGCCCGCCACCGACGCGCCGGGTCCTTGAACACGTAATACGGTGCGGCGAACTGCCGGCAAAGCTCGACGCCAGTGCCGACGTGGCGGGCATGGCGAACAGGGCGAGGGCGAGCAGGGCGGGCAGGCGGGGGGCGCGGATCATGGCGGAGTCTCGAGCGTCCGCAGGCGGACGACGCAGAGTCCGAAGGGCTGTCGGCTGCCGAAGAGGCCGAGGCCGCGGGCCGCTGATTCCCGGCTGATCCGTCAGCCCGGCT
>NZ_JAINZW010000070.1 GCF_020026895.1 Novilysobacter selenitireducens | reverse complement strand
AAACGCACCCTCGAGCGCGATCGGTTGCTGTTGAGGACTGCTGCTAACGACTGGTATCTCGTCGTCGCCGACTGCTTCCGCATGCGCTCGACCATCAGTTTCACGCATTCTCTCGAGCTCATCTTCTTCCCTCATGCGCGCGCGCAAGCCGCTCCAGCCATCTTGATCAAAGCTCTCCGATGCAGTGTAGCTGAATCCACGGAAGTTTTCTTGCAAACTGCGTGAGATGGGGCTGGCACTGCGTTTCTTCTTGGGCTTGTTGGCCATGGTGGGTAGGATAGCCTGTGG
>NZ_JAINZW010000006.1 GCF_020026895.1 Novilysobacter selenitireducens | reverse complement strand
GGTGCGGCTTCAGCCGCGATCCGCTCCCCGCCCGCCCGCGCCGCCACAACTCGCACCGCCCCCCCATCCTCTTTGTAGGAGCGACGTAAGTCGCGACCGCGTAACTCCGGCCACCCACGCATCGCGACTCACGTCGCTCCCAAAACGGAATCGGGAGCGCGCCGGACACGGGTCGTGCGCGCACCGAGGGCGATTCGATCGCGGCTGAAGCCGCTCATACAACGGCCCGCACAGGCCGAACCGCGGCCGGCAACCGCGGCCCAACCCCCCACCCCACAGCCATCCCCCACCCCGCCCACCTGTCAAGCCTTGTACCCCCCGACCGGGCTGCTAACCTGCCCGCTCGCACGCCGTCTGCCGCCGTCCCGGGCCCGGCATCGGCCGGCCGCATCGCAAGGCAGGCATGTCCGCACCCTTCGTACACCTCCACCTGCACAGCGAGTTCTCGCTCGCCGACTCCACCATCCGCGTCGGCGAGCTGGTCAAGCGCTGCGTGGCCCTCGGCCAGCCGGCCGTGGCGCTGACGGACATCAACAACCTGTTCGCGGCGGTGCAGTTCCAGAAGAAGGCCGAGGGCGCCGGCATCAAGCCGATCCTCGGTGCGGACCTGTCGCTGGCCGACGGCAACGAGGCGCCCACCCGCCTGACCGTGCTGTGCCGCAACCACGACGGCTACCTCACCCTGTCGCGCCTGCTCACGCGGATGTGGATGGAAGGCCACCGACACGACGGCGTGATCCTGCGCCCGGAGTGGCTGCGCGAGGACAACGCCGGCCTGTTCGCGCTGGCCGGCGTGCACAGCCTGCCCGGTCGCCTGGCCCAAGGCGGGCGGCACGAGCTGGCCGAGGCCGCCGTCGCCGACTGGCAGAGCGTGTTCGACGACCGCCTGTTCCTGGAGCTGACCCGCACCGGGCGCGAGGGCGAGGACGCCTACAACACGCTCGCCCTGCACCTGTCCGCCAAGCGCGGCCTGCCGGTGGTGGCGACCAACGACACCCGGTTCCTCGACCGCGAAGGCTTCGACGCCCACGAGGCGCGCGTGTGCATTGCGTCGGGCCGCGTGCTGGACGACCCCAAGCGGCCCAAGGACTACACGCCCGAGCAGTACCTGAAGTCGTGCGACGAGATGCGCGCGCTTTTCAGCGACGTGCCCGACGCCATCGACAACGCGCTGGCGCTGGCGACGCGCTGCAATTCCGAGATGAAGCTGGGCACGTACTACCTGCCCGCCTTCCCCGTGCCCGACGACCACACCATTGAGTCGTGGCTGCGCAGCCAGGCGCACGAGGGCCTCGACAAGCGCCTTGAGAAAGCCCCGCTCGCCGAAGGCCACACGCGCGAGGACTACAACGCGCGCCTGGACACCGAGCTGGACGTCATCATCTCGATGGGGTTCCCCGGCTACTTCCTGATCGTCGCGGACTTCATCAACTGGGGTAAGGCGCAGGGCATCCCGGTCGGCCCGGGCCGCGGCTCGGGCGCGGGCTCGCTGGTGGCGTGGGCGCTGGGCATCACCGACCTGGACCCGCTGCCGTACGACCTGCTGTTCGAGCGCTTCCTCAACCCCGAACGCGTGTCGATGCCCGACTTCGACATCGACTTCTGCATGGACCGCCGCGACGAGGTCATCGACTACGTCGCGCGCAAGTACGGCCGCGACCGCGTCAGCCAGATCATCACCTACGGCACCATGGCGGCGAAGGCCGTGGTGCGCGACACCGGCCGCGTGCTCGGCCACCCGTACGGGTTTGTGGACGGCATCGCCAAGCTCATCCCCAACACGCTGGGCATCTGCCTGGACGACGCGCTGGGCGAGTCCGAAGCCGCGCGCAAGAACACCGAGCTGGCCTCCAGCGACCTCATCGCCCGCTACCACAGCGAGGACGACGTCCGCGACCTGCTCGACCTCGCCCGCCAGCTGGAAGACCTCACCCGCAACGCCGGCAAGCACGCCGGCGGCGTGGTCATCGCGCCCAGCCCGCTGAGCGACTTCTGCCCGCTGTTCGCCGAACACGACGGCGAAGGTCGCGGCAAAAGCCCCGTCACCCAGTTCGACAAGGACGACGTCGAAGCCGTCGGCCTGGTGAAGTTCGACTTCCTCGGCCTGCGCACGCTGACGATCATCGACTGGGCGGTAAAGGCCATCAACGTGCGCCGCGCCGCCGCCGGCGAGGCACCGCTCGACATCACCGCGCTGCCGCTGGACGACGTCGCCAGTTACGAACTCTTCGCCCGTGGCGACACCGTCGCGGTGTTCCAGTTCGAATCGCGCGGAATGCGCGAGCTGCTCAAGCGCGCCAAGCCCGACGTCTTCGAGGACATCATCGCGCTGGCCGCCCTCTTCCGCCCCGGTCCGCTGGGCAGCGGGATGGACCGCGAATGGGTGGACCGCAAGCACGGCCACACCGAGGTCAGCTACCCGCACCCGCTGCTGGAGCCGGTGCTGGGCGCGACCTACGGTGTCATCGTCTACCAGGAACAGGTGATGCAGATCGCCCAGGTCCTGGCCGGCTACACGCTGGGCGGCGCGGACATGCTGCGCCGCGCGATGGGCAAGAAGAAGCCCGAGGAGATGGCCAAGGAGCGCGCCAAGTTCGAGGCCGGCTGCGCCGAACGCGGCATCGCGCCCAACGTCGCCACGCCCATCTTCGATTTGATGGAGAAGTTCGCCGAGTACGGCTTCAACAAGTCGCACTCGGCCGCCTACGCGCTGGTCGCCTACCAGACCGCATGGCTCAAAGTTCACTACCCGGCCGAGTTCATGGCCGCGGTGCTGTCCTCGGACATGGACAACACCGACAAGGTCACCGGGTTCCTCGACGAGTGCCGGGTGATGGGCCTGACCGTGCTGCCGCCGGACGTGGACGCCTCGGCGTACATGTTCGAGGCCACGTCACCCGACACCATCCGCTACGGCCTGGGCGCGGTGAAGGGCGTCGGCCGCGGCGCCTGCGAAGCCATCGTCGAAGCGCGCCGTGCGGGGCCGTTCGGTGACCTGCTGGAGTTCTGCAAGCGCGTCGACAGCGGCAAGCTCAACCGCCGCGCACTGGAAGCGCTCACCCAGGCCGGCGCGCTGGACAAGCTGGGGAAGAACCGCGCCAGCCTGATGCTGCAGCTGCCCGAAGTGCTGCGCGCCACCGACCAGCTGGCGCGCGAACGCGCCGCCGGCCAGGTGTCGTTGTTTGGCGGCGGCGAGGCGGCCGCGCCCGCGCTGCACATCGACCTGCCGGAAACCGACGAGTACCCGTTGGGCCAGTTGCTCAATGGCGAGCGCGAAACGCTCGGCCATTACCTCAGCGGCCACCCGTTCGACCCGTACCGCGACGAACTGCACGCCCTCACCGGCCATGACCTGGGCGACCTGGAAAAGATCTGGGCCACCCGCCCCGACAGCGCGCGCGGCGGCTGGCGCCCGGAAGTGGAAACCGTCGTCGCCGGCCAGGTGGTCGCCCTGCGCAAGAAGGGCGACAGCCAGATGTTCGTGCAGATCGAGGACGGCCGCGGTCGTCTGGAATGCGCCTTCTTCGGCGAGACGTATGGCGAATTCGCCGCCCTGCTCAGCCGCGACCGCCTGCTGGTCATCCAGGGCGGCCTGCGCGAAGACGCCTTCAGCGGCGGCTTCGCGCTGAAGGCCAACCGCTGCTGGGACTACAGCCAGATCTGCGCGCAGCACGCCAAGCGGCTGTCGCTGCGGTTGGATTTGCGCGTGCCGGGGATCTGGGATCGGGTGGATGCGTTGCTGTCGAAACACCGACCGGGGGGGACGCCGATCCGGTTGGACCTGCTGCGCAATGGCGCGGCGGGTATGCTCGACCTCAATGGCACCAGTTCCGTGCGGGTGGATGCGGAATTGATGGGGACGTTGCGGGCGGTGCCGGGGGTTAAGGCGGTTAAGTTGGCTTTGGGGCGGCCTTGGGCCCTAGGCAACTGAGAAGGTGCGTGGGTTACTTAGCGAAGTGACGTAAGACGCCCAAGACTTCTTTGACAAAGTCTCATCCAATCCATCACTAGCTCTGCACCTACCGTTTCAGGCTTCTATACAGAATTCTCAAGTTATGAGACACGAAGAAGTCTTACTGATTGATAGGCCACGGGTGGCCGCTGCGGGAGCACACAAATGCAGTTTCGTTTGATCCCCGCCCTGCTCTTATTCTTGGGATCTTATTTCCCATTAGCACTAATCTTGGCTCTACAGGATGTGACTGAGGAGTCATGGCAGGCGGGCCTTTGCGTATCGATTAAATCATGCGTTTTACCAGAGTTTAGTCATCCGGCCCTTTCTTTGCTGGCCGTATTAATTTCTGGCGCGTGCCTAATGTCAACCTTGATAGTGATTGAAACCCTGCGTTACAAGTACCCTGTGGATGTAATAGAAGCCAAGCCAATCCCGAGCGAACTTATTAGCTACAGCTTTCCATACATTATTTCATTCATGGGCGTCGATTACGCCTCAATCGGCAAAGTTGCGGGGCTTACCACCTTTCTTATATGGCTTTTTCTAATAACATATCGCGCCGGGCAAATCATTATGAACCCTATTCTATTGATTTTCGGCTGGAGCCTGTACGAGGCTAAGGTTAAAATCAATGGACACGATAGGATTACGAGGGTGTTGAGCAAGACGCATCTGGCGCCGGGTAGATACAGGTGCCAAGAAGTGCAGGGGAGTTACCTTACCAAGGGGGAGCTTGACTGATGACGGACTTTGCAGATTGGCGAAAATTTGATTACGACAACGCAACTATCCAGTTATGGGTGTTCAAGAAAAGCAGCACATCTGCAAAATTTAGAGCGTGGCACGTTAGAACTGACAGCGATATCGAAGATCTTTTTAGGTCAGCGATTAAAAATGAAACATCTCGCATAACTGAGCACGCCCCCTATTCGCCACTTTCTCAGCCCAACGAAAGTAGCTGCCTCGTCCACCCCCTGGAGAGTAGCGAAGGCCTGATAGCTCTGCTAGATAAGGTCGACTCTCCTGAAGCCGAAAGTTCTGACGCCGAGTTGAAGCATCTCAAGGGGGCCACAGGATATCTTGTCAAATTCCAGAGCGGGGGCAATACGGTCTATGGAATCAGAAAGACCGCCCCCTCGTGGCGCCCCACTATTCGCAAGTCCCTAATCAATGCTGTTTTTAAGAACGGCGAGTTGTCCGCTACGCCGGATGAGTCATTTTCCTTTGACCAACATTTCGACTTCTACTGCCTAAATGAAACAATTCTTGTTTCGTCCAAGAGAGCTTATGAAAGTACAATGTCGGACAAGAAGGCATACGAAAGAAGTTTCCAAAATCTGACGCTTGATCCGCAGTTTTCAGATCTTTTCAGCGACATTGCACCGCTCAAGGCTTATGTTGGAACAAATGCAATGCAGTTGCGAAGGATCACGGTTATCCAACAGAAAGGTCTCTATCTGCGGCCCAACTTTTCATCAAGGCTAAACACGGTCAGTTCAGCGCGAAATTG
This sequence comes from Novilysobacter selenitireducens, assembly GCF_020026895.1. Classification (GTDB taxonomy): domain Bacteria; phylum Pseudomonadota; class Gammaproteobacteria; order Xanthomonadales; family Xanthomonadaceae; genus Lysobacter_C; species Lysobacter_C selenitireducens. The sequence goes on along the minus strand of NZ_JAINZW010000006.1, from coordinate 196,975 downwards.
GGGTTTGAACTTCGACTCCAACAACAAATTGGTCGTGTGCGAGCAGACGGCTCGAACGATTATGCAAGTCCTTCTCGACCACCGCTTGCTGAGTGAAATTACAGATACCACTTACGATGTTCCCGACGCAGAAGCTGTGTGAACAAAAAAGAAGCGAAAAAATGGGGTTTGAGATAGCTAATTTATTATTAAGAGACAAAACATGGGTCAGGGTCGACTTTTCGCAGTGGCCGACCGAACGGGGTCAGGTTTAAGAACAGGGGTCAGAGTTGACTTTTCGCGGTGGCCGACCGAACGAGGGTCAGGTTCCCTTACATAGAAAGGAATCAACATGAGTGCAGTTGCGCAGCCCGCCCCTTGCGCTATTAGTCCGGCGGACAAGAAGGCACAGGCAAAGCGCGTTGGCGATGACTTGGTCCGCCACTACGGCAAGCGGAAGTTCTATACGGTCGAGCAAGTCAGGGAAGCCAACCGGCGCAAAGCCATCGGCATCGACGTGGCGTGCTGGTCACATGCGATGTTCAACTCGCACTCGGACTTCGACCGGTTGCACGCAGCCGCAGGGGACGCATGCGACTACGTTGCAATGAAGTCCCAGATGCTCCGTGCGGTAGCAACAGTGGAGTCCGGCAGTTGGTTTGACTGGGACCTGTCCTGGCTTGAGTTCCCGGACCTGGACATCTCGATTTTCGACTTCTTCGATCTGTAGGGAGGCTGGGGGCCAGACTGCACTTTCTTGTGCGGTAGTGAGAAGGATGACTCACTTCTCCCAGGTTTCTTCCGTTGTCAGGTGCCACACCCACTTTCCGGAGGCGTGAATGAGATTCCTGGCGATATTCCTGCTGGCCTCTCCAATGGCATCGGCACACGATCAGCCTCTCGCTAACGGTGACGCAGGTTCCAGCGACTACGTCGTCAAGCTGCATGAGATGCAGGCTATTGAGGCGGGCCAAGGGGAGCGGATTCACCTGCTGCGAGGCCGTGAGCACGGCTTCGAAAGCCTGTCTTTCATCCTCACGGAAACGGCACCCGGTGGAGGGCCGCCGCTGCACACCCATGAGAGTGAAGAGGCACACGTCCTGACGTCGGGAACCATGTCGTATGTGATTGGTGAGCAGACCTTCACTGTGTCCGCGCCGTACATACTCCGGGTGCCAGCAAATACGCCGCACACCTTCATCAATGCGGGCACCACTCCGCTCTCGCTCACGGCCGTCTTCGGCAGCGCTGACCAGAAACAGGGGTCAGAGTGAAAAACAGGGGTCAGAGTGCCCTTTCACGCGAATGAGAGGGAAAGCCCCACGCTGGCCCCGGTTTTGTAGCGGCCCCGGTTCTGTAGCACCCTGACGGCTCGTGGACGGAAGGAGCAGGCGAATGAACGAGTCCAACGCGCCGTGGCCCGAACTGCCGCCCCTCGACGACTGGGTCGACACGTTTGCAACCGTGCACATGTGGACGCAGATCGTCGGCAAGATCCGGCTTGCGCTGTCGCCTTGGCAGAACCACTCGTGGGGTTCCACGCTTTACGTCACTGCGAGCGGTCTGGCGACATCGCCCATTCCGGCCGGCGACGGCAGCTTCGATATCGAGTTCGACTTCGTGCACCACGCATTGCGGATCCGGACGTCCGACGGACGCAAGCGTGACCTCGCGCTGTCGTCGATGCCGGTGGCGGACTTCCATCGCGATGTGATGGCGTCACTGGCGGAACTGGATATTGCGGTCTCGATCTACACGCGGCCGGTGGAAGTCGTCGAGGCCATTCCCTTCGAGCACGATCGCACGCACGCCAGCTACGATGCCGATGTCGTCAATCGCGTCTGGCGCGCGTTCCTGCAGGCCGATCGCGTCTTCAAGATTTTTCGCGCGCGGTTCCTCGGCAAGTCGAGTCCCTCGCACTTTTTCTGGGGCGCCTTCGATCTCGCGGTCACGCGCTTCTCGGGGCGCGGTGCACCGATGCATCCAGGCGGCGCGCCGAACTGCGCGGATTGGGTGATGCGGGAAGCGTATTCGCATGAACTCGCCAGCGCCGGCTTCTGGCCGGGCGCGGGGCTTGGCGAGGCCGCGTTCTACGCCTATGCCTGGCCCGAACCGGCCGGCTACCGCGACCGGGACGTGCAGCCGGCCGCTGCGTATTTCTCGGACGCCTTGCAGGAATTCGTCCTGCCGTATGACGCCGTGCGCAGCGCTGGCGATCCGGACGGCACATTGCTCGCTTTCCTGCAGTCCACCTACGAGAGCGCGGCGGATCTCGCGCACTGGGACCGCACCTCGCTGGAGCGCGACGGCAGTGAATTCGAAAGGAGAAACCAGTCGTCGGCCGCCCTCTCGCAGAATTGAAAGTGAACCTGCCCCGGACCTCCTGACCGATGACCACGTACGCGATCAGGCAACTCACGGCCCACGACCTGCGCCTGATGGACGCCCTGCTGGCGATGTTCGGCGAAGCCTTCGACGACCTGGACACCTATGTCGGCAAGCGCCCCACTCCCGCGTACCAGCGGCGGCTTCTGGGCAACGACCACTTCATCGCGCTCGCGGCCGTGACGGGCGACGAGGTGGTGGGTGGACTGGTCGCCTACGAACTCCCCAAGTTCGAGCAGGAGCGCAGCGAGATCTACATCTACGACCTCGCCGTCGCAGGGGCGCACCGACGCCAGGGCATCGCCACCGCGCTGATCCAGGCATTGCAGGCCGAGGCGCAGCGACGCGGGGCGTGGGTGATCTACGTGCAGGCCGACACCGGGCCCGAAGACGCGGCAGCCATCGCGTTGTACTCCCGGCTCGGCATCCGCGAGGACGTCCTGCATTTCGACATTGCGGTGCCTACGGGCTGAAACAGTGCCAGAGTCGACTTCTCGCAATAGTCGTCATCATTTCAACAGGGGGGATTACATGTTTCGAACGAAAGCAATCGCGCCACTTCTTCTGCCGCTGCTGGCGGCCTTGAGCGCGCCGACGTACGCCGGGCCCTACGCTGACGATCTTTCGAAGTGCCTTGTTTCCTCCACTACGGAAGCCGACAAGGCCCAGCTCATCAAGTGGATGTTCTCCGCCATATCCCTCAACAAGGACGTGGCCCAGTTCGTTGAGATGCCGGACGAGGTCCGGTCGGAAGTCAACCGGGATACGGCAGGGATCTACATGCGCTTGCTCACCGAGTCATGCAGGTCGCAGACCCACGAGGCTTACAAGTACGAAGGCGAAGCGGCCGTCCACTCTGCGTTTGAACTTCTGGGCCAAGTTGCCTCACAGGGAATGTTCGCGGACCCTGCCGTTGCTGCAGGATTGGAAGGCCTGACGGATCATTTCGACGAGGAGAAGCTGGGCGCGGTCCTGCAGGGCGAGTAAGGCCAGTAAAAGGAGCTGCAGAGCCGACTTTCCGCCATGAAATGACCAGCCGCCACCTTCAGGGCATTGCGCGCAGCACGGCTGCGGTGCCGGGCAGCAGGGCTTTGACGGCCGCATCGTCCGAAAGGCTGGCCGACACGTGCAGCGCCGACAGGAACGCCCGCAGGTTGTGGCGGCGCGCCAGCCAGTCGGCGTCCTGCCAGGCCAGGGCCGCGTCCCTGAGGGAGGCCGAGGCCGACAGCGCCTCCAGCCAGGCCTGCCACCCGGCCTCGTCATTCAGGCCGGCGCGTGCCAGCAGCAGCACGGGCATGGCCAGGCGTTCGGGTTCGCCGAAGACGTAGGCGTGCTGCGCCGGCACCACCTGCCGAGCCACCGCGTCGAGGATGCGCTGGCGCTGGGCCGGGTCCAGCGCCGGGTTGAGGCTGAGCTGCATCAGCCAGTCCGCGCCGTGCGCGACGCCGTGGCGCCAGCCGTCGCCCGCCTGGAAGCCGCGGTAGTCGTCGACCCCCTCCAGGTACGCCGCGGCGCGCTGGACCATGGCGGCCCGCTCGTCCGCGGTCATCCACGGCGCGACGCGGTCCGTGCGCGCCACTTCGGCCAGCACCAGTGCCGCGAACGGCCGGCCGAACCCTTGCGGATCGGGCGCGTCCATGCGGTCGTAAAGGTCGGCGCGCAGCGCTCGGAGCGCATCGGTGGAGAACCGGCCGCCGCGCATCCACACCGACAGCCCGGTGTAGGCAATGCCGTCGCGCAGGGCGGGGTCGGCGTCGTCCAAGCAGGCCACTAGGGCGCGGCCGAGTGCCTCGGTCTGCGCAGGCGGCAGCGTGCCGAAGCCGGCGGCCTGCAGCTGCTGCAGCGATGACCGGGTCCAACCGTCGGGTGGGCACGCCGGCGCGGCGGCGGTGTCGGGGGCGGCCCCCATCAGGAGCAGGGCCGTCAGGGCCACGGCGGTGCGCATCGACATGTCGGCCGGTCTCCATGCCGCGGCCGGGCCGGGCGGTTCGCAGGGCGGGGCGCCAGCATAAAGGCCGCCGCCGATCACTACACTCGACCCTCCAGCCCGGGGAGCTGCCGATGCCGCACCGATCCATGGTCCTGTTGAGCGCCGCCCTGCTCGGCCTGGCGACAGCCGGCGGGGTGCATGCCGCCGATGGGCGCACGGGCACGACCCCTGCGGCCGACGCGGGCGCGACCGTCGATCAACGCCCTGCCCGTGTGCTGTTCGTCGGCAACAGCCATACCGCCACCCACAGCCTGCCGGAGATCGTAGTCGCGCTGGCGCGGCGGCAGGGGGTCGCGATGGAGGTCGAGATGCTGACCGAGCCCGGCCATTCGCTGGGCGACCACCTGGCCGGCGGCCGCCTACAGGCGGCCTTGCAGCGGGCCGACTGGGACTGGGTGGTGCTGCAGCAGGGGCCGTCGTCGCGCCCGGAAAGCCGCGTGGACCTGCGCCGCAGCGTGACCGCCATCGCCGAGGCGCTGCACGGGCGCCGTGCGCGCATCGCCCTGATGTCGGTATGGCCCCACCGCCGGGACCGCGCGTCGTCACTGGCCGCGGAAGAGAGCTACCGGCAGGCCGCGGCCGCCATCGACGCCTGCGTGTTGCCCGTGGCCACCGCATGGCGCCTGGCCGGGTCGGCCGACGGCGCGCCCCGGCTGTACCAGCGCGACCAGTTGCATGCCACCCGGGCCGGCACGGTGCTGGCCGCTCTCACCGTTGGCCTGGGCGTGATCGGGCCGGACCGCGCTGCTCCCCCGCCGGCGACTGGTGACGCGACGCGGCCCGACGCCATCAACGAACTGCAGGTGCTGCGCGAGTTCGCAGCACGCGCCCACCGCGACGAGCCGCGGCGGTGCGAGGCGGCGACCACCGGGCCGTCCACGGCCTCAGCGATCGACAAGGACACCCTGCGATGAAGTCTTCACCTGTGCCCCACCTGGACCGGAAAGACTGCAACGTGGACATCCGCCCCGGCGACCTCAATGACCCGCGCGTCATCGCCCTGCTGCACGAGCACCTGGCCTCCCTTGCCCCCACCGCCCCGAAGGAAAGCCGGCACGCGCTGGACCTGTCGGGGCTGCGCGGGCCCGACATCCGGTTCTGGTGCGCGTGGGACGGCGAGGCGCTGGCCGGGTTCGGTGCGCTCAAGCGGCTGGAAGCCACCCATGCCGAGGTCAAGTCGATGCGCACCGCGGCGTCGCACCTGCGCCGCGGCGTGGCGGCACGGCTGCTGGCGCACATGATCGACACCACGGCACGCGACGGCATCACGCGGCTCAGCCTGGAAACCGGATCGATGGCATTCTTCGCGCCCGCACACCAGCTGTACGCGTCCTTCGGTTTCGTCCCCTGCCCGCCCTTTGGCGACTACAGGGCCGACCCCAACAGCGTGTTCCTGACCCGCACGGTGGACCGTCCGTAGGATGGGTGGAGCGCAGCGATACCCATGGCTTAGCGCGTCACACGCTTCGGGTGTTGGAGGAAGGCGGGCCACTCCACTCTGACCCCGGTTTGCCTTTATCCTTTGGGAACCCGCCTCCGGCGGGTCGGCCGCAAGGCCTTTCCAGGGGGATCATCCGAATGCCAGACCGCTGCCTTCCCGGCCGCGCGCGTCGTACTGTGCTCGCCGCATTCCTTTCCGCATTCGCCGCCCTGCCGGCCGCGGTCCTGGCGGCCGACGTCGCGCCCGGCACCTACATGCTCGAGGGCGGCAGTTGCATGATCGACATCCGTACCAGTGGCAACGGTATCGAGATCGTCGAACCCAACAAGGTCTCGCCGTACGCGCGTTTCAACGACGACGAGTTCCACTTCTACAGCCCCAACCCCTCGACCAACTACGGCATTCGCTACATCGACGACCGCACGATCCCGGCGTTCAAGCCCGACGTGCCGGGCAACGCGGGCTCGCGCCTGGTGCTCGTCGGCGACACCGGTGCCGCCCCCGTCGCGGAGAACGGCGACAGCGCCCGCTGGGACGCGCTCGCGCAGCAGTACGCGGCGCTGATCGAGAGCGATCCGGACAACGTCCAGTCCTGGAGCGCCTGCGCAGGCGTGGCGATTAAGGACGCGGTGTCCACCGCCCCCCAAGCCGACGCCTAGGCGGCGCATATGACATCCATGTTGCAGCTGATCACACCGGCCGGCGCGGGTTCGCCCTGCCCGGAAACCATGTTGTTCTGACCTACGTCTTGGAGACTCCCGAATGAACTTGATCCAGTCTTCGACGCGCTCCACGCGTCGCGTCGTTCCGTCCGCCCTTGCGTTCGCAATCGCGCTGGTGCTCCTGCCGGCGCCGCCGCTGCACGCCGGCGAAATCTGCGTAGTGGACGACGGGACCGGCGCGGACACGGGCACGGGTAACAGCGCGGTGCCCGTCAACGCGTTGGCCTGCGGCACCGACAACACCGCGTCCGGCACGCAGAGCACTGCGGTGGGCAACAACAACACCGCGTCGGGCTTCAACAGCACCGCCGTGGGCAGCGTCAACAACGCGACTGGCAACGCCAGTGTCGCGGTGGGCGTGGGCAATACGGCCTCCGGCTCCAGCGGCGTGGCGATCGGCAATTCCAACCAGGCGTCCGGCATGAACTCGGTAACCCTGGGCAGCAACAACGTCGCGTCGGCGTCGTTCGCCATCGCCCTAGGCGTGAACAACTCGGCGCTGTTCGAAGGCGCCACCGCGATGGGCTTCGTCAACACAGTGCAGAGCACCTACGCCACGGCGCTGGGCAGCGTCGGGCAGGTACTGTCGAACACCTCGACGGGGTCGTCGTACTCGATCGCGATCGGTGGCGGGAACAACCTGGCCACTGGCGCCCGCGTCGGTACTTCCGCGGGGTCGGGTTCACAGGCGGCGATCGCGATCGGCCGTTCGGCGGTGGTCGAGGACGGCTCCAACAATTCGATTGCGATGGGGACGGGCGCGACGGTGCAGGCTGGCGTGACGGATGCCGTGGCACTGGGCTCGGGCTCGGTGGCCACCGAGGACGGCACGTTCTCCATCGGCTCCAGCGGCGGCGAGCGCCGGCTGGTCAATCTGGCCGACGGCATCGCCGACACGGATGCGGTGAACGTCGGCCAGCTGTATTCGACCGCCAGTTCGTTGATGGCGTCCTTCGGCGGCGGCGCGTCGTTCGCGGGCGGCATCTTCACGGCGCCGACGTACGTGATCCAAGGCGCGGACTACAACGACGTCGGCAGCGCCTTCGCTGCCGTCGACACGGCACTTAACGGCCTGCAGGACCAGATCGACACGATCGAGCTGACGCCCGGACCCCAGGGCCCCGAGGGCCCGCAGGGTCCGGAAGGCCCGCAAGGCCCGCAAGGCCCGGAGGGTCCGGAGGGTCCGGAAGGTCCGGAAGGACCGCAGGGTCCGGAAGGCCCGGAAGGTCCGGAAGGTCCGCAAGGTCCCCCGGGCGAGGACGGTGCCGGTGCCGGTGCCGGCGTCGAGTTGGAGGACGAGGATGGCGACGGCGTTGCGGACCAGGTGATCCTCGGCGGTGCCGAGGCCGGAACCGGGAACGGCGTGCGCGTCTCCAACGTGGCCGAGGGTCAAGATGCCGACGACGCGGTGAACCTCCGCCAGATGAACGAGGGCGACGCCAACACGCTGGCGGCCGCGCGCGACTACACCGACGCGCGCTTCGACACCCTGTCCCAGCAGTGGGACAACTTTCGCGACGACGTCTGGGACCGCCTCGACGAGACCGACCGCCGCATCAACCGCAACGGCGCGATGAACACTGCGATGGTGCAGATGGGCATCAACGCGGCGGGCGGCCGTACCGAGCGCGGGCGCGTGGCCGTGGGCATCGGCCTCCAGGAAGGCGAGAAGGCGTTCGCCATCGGCTACGGCAAGGCGATCGGCGACCGCGCCTCCTTCAGCATCGGCGCGTCCTTCAGTGGCGACGAGCGCTCCGCCGGCGTCGGCTTCGGCCTCGATCTGTAGCCAGGGCGCAGCACGCGGATCCAGTCGTCGGAAGCGACTGGATCCGCGCCATCCAGTTCCCGCGGAACCCCGCTCACCTCTCTGCCTGCCAGGCTGCGCGCGCGTGATCAGCAACGACCTCGACTTCAGCCCGTACCGCCACGAACTACACGCGCGCCGGCGCACCCAGGTGCGTGGTTTTCCTGCAGCCGGCCGCCTATTGGCCGAAAACTACAACAGGGTTGAAAACAGGGAACAGAGTGAACTTTCTCGCTTGCAATTGAGATGGATAAGTTCGGTCTCGGCTGCGCGGGCACGTCGCACTACTCGGACAAAGAGAAAAGGGCCGCCTTTCGGGCGGCCCTTTTCTGTTCACGCGTGTGCTGGAATCAGAAGCGGACTTCGGCGCCCAGCGTCAGCAGGTCGACGTCCACTTCCAGCCCGTCGCCGTCCGCCTGCAGGCGGTCGTAGTTCAGGCTCAGGCCGAAGCGCTCGCTGAAGTCGTAACCGGCATTGACGCCGAAGTACGGCTTGGCCGAGCTGGCCTCGGCTTCCTCGACGTCGCCGTCGACATCGAACGTGGCCACACCACGCGAAATGCCGGCGCGGCCGCCGATGAAGAAGCCCTGGTGGGCGCCGCCAAAGTTCTTCTTGCCCACCACGCCGACGCCCGCGCCGTGCAGACGCAGCGTGTAGTTGTCGAAGCCGTCATTGAACGAGGTCTTGTAGGCGTGGGTGTAGAAACCCTCGACCGCGAAGTTCGGATTGAACCAGTAGCCGCCGCGCACGCCCCAGCTGGTGTCGTCGTCGCTGGCGCTGCCGCCGTCGACGCTGAAGTCCACGTCGCTGCGGCCCACTTCGCCGCGGATGAAGCCATTGCCCTGCGCCAGCACCGGCGCGGACAGGCCTGCCAGCACCAGGCCCACGGCCACGATCAGATTCTTCTTCATTGTTTTGCTTCCCTGTAATGGCCAAAAAAATCCCCGGCCTTAGCCGGGGGCGCGGGAATGTTAAGGCCATGTGACACTTTTGTGAATGCCACGGATGGGAGGCCGTCTCCACTCCCAGCCCTCCCCATTCAAGTTCATCCCGCTCCCGCCGACACCGTAGGTAGCCAGGGACCGGCGCGGCATGTCGCGCCGGGTGTCCGGCGGCGCATCGCCTTTGCACACGGCGCAGTGCGGCGGCCCGCTACGGTTAGGGCGTCGACGGCGCATTCAACGGGCAGGCGCATGCACCATCACTACAACCTCTGGATCGTCGCGCTGTCGCTGGTGGTGGCGTTCCTCGCCGCCTACACCGCCCTGGACATCGCGCTGCGGGTGCGCGATGCCGGCGCGCGCGCATACCGGTTCTGGTTCGTGGGCGGCAGCCTGGCCCTGGGCCTGGGCATCTGGTCGATGCACTTCATCGGGATGCTGGCGCACGTCACGCCCACGCCGCTGGGCTATGACATACCGCTGACGCTGTGGTCGATCGTGCCCGCTGTCGGCGCCGCATCGGTCGCGATCTGGCTGGTGCGGCTGGGCATCGGCGAGCGCGGGGTGATCGTCATGGGCGGGGTGGTCATGGCCACCGGCATCGTGGCGATGCACTACACCGGCATGTCGGCGCTGCGGATGTCGCCTGCACTGACTTACGACCCGATGCTGGTGGCCGCGTCGTGCGGTATCGCGCTGGCCGCGGCCATGGCTGGGCTGTGGCTGGCCATGCGGCTGGCCCCGGGCGACCGCTGGCTTTCGGTCAAGAAGCTGGCGGGCATGCTGGGGCTGGGCCTGGCGATCAGCGGCATGCATTACACGGGCATGGCCGCGGCGGACTTCGCGCCGGGCAGCGTCAGCCTGGCGCTGCAGGGCGGCCTGGACGGGTCGACGATGGCGGTGGCTGTGGGCGTGGGCAGCCTGGGCGTGCTGACGGTGACGCTGCTGATTGCGCTGTTCGACGCGCGCCTGGCGAACGAGCACGCCACCGCCCGCGTGCACCTGGAGGCGGAGGTGGAGCGCCGGCAGTCGCGCGAAGTGCAGCTGGAGCACCTGGCGCTGCACGATGGCCTGACGGGCATCGCCAACCGCGCCAACTTCGTGGAGCAACTGGCGCTGGCAGTGCGCCGGGCGCGCCGGCGTGGCGCGATGTTCGGCGTGCTGGCCGTCGACCTGGACGGGTTCAAGGAGATCAACGACGGCTTCGGCCACGCCACCGGCGACGCCCTGCTGTGCGATGTCGCACGCCGCCTGCAGGCCGGCGCCCGCGTCGAGGACACGGTGGCGCGCCTGGGCGGCGACGAATTCAGCGTGCTGGCGACCGAGGTGGCATCGCCGGCCGACCTCGCCCTGCTGGCGCAACGGCTGATCGAAAGCCTGGAGACGACCGCCGTGGGCGTGACCGGGCTGCCGGCGGCGGGCAGCGTCGGCATCGCCATCTACCCGCAGGACGGCGACGACGTGGACGACCTGCTGCGCTCGGCCGACTTCGCCCTGTACCACGCCAAGAGCGCGGGCAAGGGGCGCTACCACTTCTTCGACAGCCAACTGGAAAGCCGGGTACGCACGCGCCAGCGGCGGCTGGACGAGCTCCGGGTCGCACTGCGCGATGACCAGTTGCTGCTGCACTACCAGCCGCAGGTGGACACCGCGACCGGCCGCGCGGTCGGCGTCGAGGCGCTGGCCCGCTGGCAGCACCCGGTGGACGGGCTGCTGCCGCCAGCGGCCTTTATTCCGCTGGCCGAAGAAGCGGGGCTGATGCCGGCGGTGGACGCATGGGTGATCCGCCGCGCGTGCCGTGAGGCCGCGGACTGGGCGACGCAGGGCGTGGCGCTGACGCTGGCGTTGAACGTGTCGGCGCAGAGCGTCACGCCGGCCCTGGTGGCCACCACCATCGAGGCGCTGCGCGAAAGCGGCCTGCCGCCACGGCTGCTGGAGTTCGAGCTGACGGAAACCGCGCTGCTCCACGCCGAGGACACCGGCGTTGTGGACGTGCTTCAGCAGCTGGCGGCCCTGGGCGTACGCCTGTCCATCGACGACTTCGGTACCGGGTACGGGTCGCTGCTGTATTTGCGATCGCTGCCGATCGCCGCGATCAAGATCGACCGCCGCTTCGTGCAGGCGGCGCCGGGCACGGCGCAGGACGCGGCCATCGTGAAATCCCTGCTCGACCTGGGCCGCACGCTGGAACTGCGCGTGGTGGCCGAAGGCGTGGAAACCGCCGAACAACTGGCACTGCTGCGCGAGCTGGGCTGCGAGACGGCGCAGGGCTACTTCTTCAGCCCGCCGGTGCCGGGCGCGGAGGCGGTGCGGCATGGGCGGGTGGAGGGTGAGAGCGCGGCGGGGTTGCTGCCGGACGCCGCCGCGGCGGACGCCGACCGTCTGGCGGGCTAGCGATACCGACCACGCCCGCTTGATGGCCCCGGGCGTAGGGTCTGGCGTCGGCTTCAACGGAGGGCATGCCATGTCCAATCACTTCAAGGTCGGCGACCACGTCCGCTGGAACTCCGAGGCCGGGCACGTCACCGGCACCATCCGCAAGGTGCACACGCGCGATTTCGAGTGGAAGGGCTACACCCGCCACTGCAGCGAGGACGCGCCGCAGTACGAGATCGAAAGCGACAAGACCGACCACGTGGCCGTGCACAAGGGCACGGCGCTGGAAAAGGCGTGATGCGCGCCCGGGCGGTGGCCCCGTGATGTTCTTCGACAACCCGATGGCGCTGCTGCGCACCCTGGTGGTGGGCACGCTGGCGTACGTCGCACTGGTGGCGCTGCTGCGGCTGTCGGGCAAGCGCACGCTGTCGAAGTGGAACGCGTTCGACATGGTGGTGACGGTGGCGTTCGGCTCTACGCTGGCCACCGCATTGTTGTCGCGCGACACCACGCTGGCGCAGGGCGTGTTGGCGTTCGCGCTGCTGGTGGCGCTGCAGTGGAGCCTTACGCGGCTGGCGGTGCGGTTCCCGGCGGTGGAGCGCTGGATCAAGGCCGAGCCGACGCTGTTGCTGCTGCGCGGGGAGCTGCGGCACGACGCGATGCGCCTCGCCCGCGTGACCGAGGGCGAGATCCGCGCCGCGGTGCGCGCGCAGGGCCTCACGGCACTGGAGGACGTGGAAGCCGTGGTGCTGGAGACTGACGGCAGCGTCAGCGTGCTGGCCGAGCGTGGCAGCTCTGGATCAGCGATGCAGGACGTCAAGGGGTACGGCGACGCGTGTTGATCCACGGGCCTCCCGCCCAGGCAGGGAGCGCGCAGCGGGTACCATGCCGCAGTGCCGGTGTTGGCACCCATGAACAAGGAGCCGTTCCATGAGAAGCATGCTTGCTGCCGTCGCCCTGCTGGCCGCCGCCCCGTCCGCGACGGCGCAATCGGCGCTGCCCAATACCCTGCCCGACCCTGTCGGTTTCGCAGAGGGCCAGCGCCTGTCGGGCACGCTGCAGTTGAATTACTCCGAGGACGGACGCAATGCGCGCCGGACCGCGATCTTCGACAACTACCGGCCGAAAGTGGCGTTCAATGGCCGCGAGGTGGTCTGCATGTTCGACCTGGCAGACGTGCGCTCGTTGGCGCCGGGCGAGTCCGGGCCGGTAACCCTGGAGTGCAAGGAGCCCGTCGCCGTGCACCGCGACGCGACACGGCTGGACGTGCGCGAGGGCGGCAAGACCGTCGGCCATATCGACGTGCAATTGCCGCCGCCAGCGGACGGTTGAGCGTGGCGCCGCGCATCGCTGTGGTAGCGCTGGCCGTGCTGGCGTCGCTTGCTGCACCGCCAGCAGCGGCCGCGCAGGACGGCGCCGACTGGCCTGAAGGCAGCGCCATGCACACCGCCCACCTGATGGCGGCGCGTCGTGATGTCGCCGACACCGGGCTGCAGGCCGCACACGAAGCGCTGCTCGCACAGGTGAAGTCCGGAGGCCTCGACCACATGGGCACTCGCCTGCCCGTGGCGCTGCAAGAGGCGCACGTCGCGTGGCTGGCCTACCGGGCGCCGTCGTGTGAGCTGTTCGGTGCCGCCACGGGCGCCGGTGGCATGTGGCCCACCGTGCAGGCGCTGGAGTGCGAGAACGAGGTGACCGAGCAGCGGCTGCGCGCGGTACGGGATGCGCTGGCGTGCATCCTTGCATTGCCCGTCGGGGAGCGTGCGGCCATGCAGGGCGAATGCCTGTTCGCACTTGCGCCCCGGCTGCCTTCCAGTGGGGCGTGACGGTCCTTAGCGGGGGCGCCATCGGCGACAATGGCGACCTCCCCGCACCGCCGCACCGTTGCATGACCGACACCAAGACCCTCGACGAAGCCGCCATCGCCCTGCTGGTGGACCGGTTCTACGACCGCGTCCGGCGCGACCCCGAGCTGGGCCCGGTGTTCAACAACGCGGTGCACGACTGGGACGCCCACAAGGCGACGCTGGTCGATTTCTGGTGCTCGGTGGCGCTGCGCGCGCAAAGCTACCGCGGCAACCCGATGGCCGCCCACCGCGGCCACGCGATCCACGCCGAGCACTTCACCACGTGGCTCGCGCTGTGGGAGCGCACCGCGCTGGAAACGGTCGGCCCCGACAACACCCGCACGCTGATGGCCATCGCCGAGCGCATCGGCGGCAGCCTGCAGTACGGGCTGGGGCTGGACCCGAACCGCCGGCCGCTGGGGTTGGAGGTGATCGGCGGTTGAGGCCGGGGCGGCGCGGCTGCGGGGATCGCGGCTGAAGCCGCTTCTACAGTGACCTTCCAAGCCCCTATGGACGATGTGACGTCCGTGGCGCGCATGGTTTACGGTTCGCGTCCATGAGCAAAGCGACGTCGCCCGTGCGGTTCAAGGCCAAGCTCCTGCGCCCGGCCAAGCCGGCCAATGCGGCCTGGACCTTCCTCCTCGTACCCAAGGCCGCCAGCGCGAAGCTGCCCTCGCGCGGGCAGGTGGGCGTGGAGGGCACGCTGGAGGGCGCGTCGTTCAGCGCGGTGCTGGAGCCGGACGGCCAAGGCAGCCACTGGCTGAAAGTCGACAACAAACTGCGTGAGGCCGCGGCCGTGGATGCAGGCGACACCGTCGCGCTGGAGGTCACGCCCAGCGGGACGATGCCCGAGCCCACGGTGCCGGCGGAGCTGCGCAAGGCGCTGGCGGCGGCCCCAGAAGCGAATGCGGTGTGGGCCGACATCACGCCCGCCGCGCGTCACGACTGGATCGCGTGGATCACCTCGGCCAAACGCGAGGACACCCGCACCCGCCGCATCGCCAACGCCTGCGACATGCTGGCCACGGGCAAGCGCCGCGTGTGCTGCTTCGACCGGTCGGGGATGTACGGCAAGGGGCTGTCGGCGCCCGAGGCGATGTAGCCCGGGTAAGGCTGAAAGCCGCACCCGGGACAGGATCTACGCGACCACCGACTGACGCGGCGTGCTGCGGTGCGTTGGCCTCGTGATTCAGGCTGGTGCCGTCGTGGCACAGCGCGGCGCTTGCCCGGACTGCTTTTCTGCGTCATTCCCGCGAAGGCGCGCTCCAGACTTACTTCGGCGGAGCCGAACCTCCGTGGACTTTCGATTGGGCTCCGGGCACCAAAGCCGCCGGACCACGACGCGTTCAACGTCCATGGGTTCCCGCCTTCGCGGGAATGACGGGCCAATTGGCGGGAATGACGGGGTAAGGGGTGTGCGGACTACGCCGAGTTGACGCACCCTCTCCGTCACCAGTGCTACACCACCCTCCCCTGCCCCACTCCGACACCGCACACATGGCGGACCGCGACCGATCCGACATCGCCCTGCTGATCATCGACATGGTCAACGCGCTGGACTTCGACGGCGGCGAGACCTTGCTGCCGACTGCGCTGGAGGCGGCCACGCACATCGCCGCGCTCAAGCGCCGTGCGACGGATGCCGGGGTGCCGGTGATCTACGCCAACGACAACTACGGCCAGTGGCGCTCGGATTTCCATCGGGTGGTGGCGCTGTGCGGCGGCTCGGGGTCGCGCGGGGCGCCGCTGGTGGAGCAGGTGCGCCCGGAGGCGACCGACTACTTCGTGCTCAAGCCGTCCAACTCGGCCTTCCACCAGACGCCTCTGGAGCGGCTGCTGGACGAACTGGGGGTGCGCAGGCTGATCCTGACCGGCATCGCCACCGACAGCTGCGTGGTGGCCACGGCGATGGATGCAAATGTGCGCGACCTCAAGCTGTTCGTGCCGCGCGATTGCGTGGCGGCCGAGACTGCGGAACGCAACGACGCGGCGCTGGAGGTGATGCGGGCGTCGTTGGGCGGCGACACCCGCATCGGTGCGCGGATCACTGCAGACGATTTCCGGGGCACCCAGTAGCCCGGGTAAGGCCGCAGGCCGCACCCGGGGTTTGCGTCCGCTCCGTCGCTACGTCCTTATCGTGACCCGGGTGCGGCCGTTGGCCTTACCCGGGCTACGGACGTGCGATCAATGCCGCTTGAGCATCTCGTCGCGGGCCTGCTCGGCGCGCGAGGCACCGATGGCGGTCTCGACGTTCTTGACCTCTTCCGGCGGCGGCAGCACGGCGGGCAGGCCGAGCGACTGGATCCACAGCTCCCGGGTCCAGCCGGTGGTGTGGTAGAGGTGATGGTCCTCGTCCTCTTCCACCGCCTCGTGCGCGGCCTTCAGCACCTTCGTGGCGTCGCCCTGGCCCTTCTCGGCGACCAGGCCGATCAGCTCCCAGTTCATGTGGTCCTTGGTCTCGGCCAGCACCACGCACTCACCTGCGACCAGTTCGGCGGCGGCCGGGTCGCCCGCCTTCTTCGCCATCTCCATCGCCTTGACCAGCGACTCGCCCATGAAGCCGACGACGTCACGGCCCGGGGTGCGGGTGTCCGGGTCCAGTCCGAGCTGCTCGAACACGTTCAGCAACACCTTGCGGTGCGTGCGGGTCTCTTCCAGGTACTCCTTCCATTCCTTTTTCAGGTCCGGATTGACCGCGCAGCTGATGGCGGTCTCGTAGATCTGCGCGCCGCCGATTTCCGTTTCCAGCGCCTGGTAGAGCAGCTCGTTCAACTGCGCGGTGTCGTATGCCTTGCGTGCCATTGCGTGCTCCTTCTGATGCTCCCCGCGCATGCGGACGCGGGTGTTGGGGGAGCCACGGACGCTAGGACCGGCAACGCTAGCGCGCCGTGATGGAAACGGTGGATACGGTGAAGGCTTCAGCTTCGTCGAGGCGCGCTTTCACCGCGTCTTTCCGGCCGGGGCAGACACTTCCCCGTTCAGCACGTGCGCCGTGGAGCCACCGATGAAAGCCGACATCACCGTCTTCGACTGGGACCGCATGCTCCTGGGCGATCCGCCCCTGCCGTACATGCTGGAAATCGGCCTGAAGATCCTTATCGTCTTCGCGATCCTGCTGCTGGTCCTGCGCCTGCTGGGCAAGCACGGCCAGCAGAACCTGAGCCCGATGCAGCACCTGCTGATGATTGCGCTGGGTTCGGCGGCGGGCGATGCGCTGTTGTATCCCGACGTGCCGATCGCATACGCCGCCGTGATCCTGCTGGGCGTGACCGCGGTGACGCTGGGCGTGGAGTTCCTGAGCGAGCGCTTCCGCCCCGTGCGCGACTACGTGGAGTCGCGGCCGCGCATCCTCGTAAAGGATGGCGAGATCCACTGGCACGCGCTCAATTCCGAGCGCACCACCCGGCGCGAGCTGTTCGCCGAACTTCGCATCAAGGGCGCGCGGTCGCTGTCGCAGGTGGACTTCGCAATCCTGGAGGTCACCGGCGACATCAGCGTGTTCCTCAACGACCGGCCGCCCGCCAATTGCGACCTGCTGGACTACGTGGTGGACGAGGACAAGGACGCGCCGGCGCCGGCCGGCTGACCGGTTGCCCCGCTGCCCCCTTCCCCGTTTTGGGGCGCCGACACCGCACTGTCGCAAGGCTGCCGTCCTTCTGCCGTCACGCGATCGCCGGGTTTGGGCTACGTTGGCGCCCTCCCCACCGCCCTGGCAGGCCGCCCGATGAAGATCCACTCCGACCGCGTCCGGCAGTTGCGTACCGGGCGCCAGTGGTCGCAGGAGCAGCTGGCCATCGCGTGCGGGTTGAACCTGCGGACCGTGCAGCGGCTGGAGTCCAGCGGCAACGCGTCGATGGAATCGGTGCGGGCGCTGGCGGCCGTGTTCGGCGTGGACGCCGATGAGCTGATCGTCGCAGACGGCGTGGCGCCACCGGTCGCCGCCAACCCGGCTGTGGAGGCGGTGCGCGACGGCCTGGTGCGCTTCGCCGACTTCCACGGCACCACCGGCCGCGCGGCGTACTGGTGGTTCCTGCTGTTCCTGGTGCTGGTGTTCGCCGTAGCCACCACGATCCACGAGCGCCTCTACCAACTGGTGGCGATCATCGCGCTGGTGCCGCTGCTGGCTGCTGGCACCCGCCGCCTGCGCGATGCCGGGCTCAGCCCGTGGTGGCAGGCGTTCTTCGCCGTGCCGTTCGGGTTCGTGGTCGTACTGGTGATGATGGCGCGCGAACGGGGGGTTGAAGCGGCGCCGCCGGCCGACAGCACGGATGCCGCGCAGCCCGAGTAGCCGCGCCCGGCTGGCCCGGTGATGGGGCCCGGTGCGATCCTTGCGGCCCACCGGATCTGGATCACGCCACTTATGGACAAGCAGCCGCCCCGCATGGATGCCGACCGCGCCGACGCCATTGCCCGCGCCTTCCTGCAGCCGACTCCTGAGCGAAAGGCCAACCGCGAGCGGCAGGCGCGCGAGGACTGGCATGAACGCGAGAAGCGCAAGGTCGCGGGGTTGGCGCTGGTCGGTATGGCGAT
This sequence comes from Novilysobacter selenitireducens, assembly GCF_020026895.1. Taxonomy (GTDB): domain Bacteria; phylum Pseudomonadota; class Gammaproteobacteria; order Xanthomonadales; family Xanthomonadaceae; genus Lysobacter_C; species Lysobacter_C selenitireducens. The sequence goes on along the minus strand of NZ_JAINZW010000006.1, from coordinate 178,960 downwards.
CGGCGCGGCGGTGACACACCAACTGGGCTACCGGTTCACGGAGGGTGTGATCTGGGGTGGCCTGGCCGGCGCGGCGCTGGGTTGGCTGTGGATCGGCTGGCGGGCGCGTCGTCGGGTTGGCCCCGCGTAGCCCGGGTAAGGCTGCAAGCCGCACCCGGGATCGGGGTGTATCCGGCGTGACACGGCTCCCGGGTGCGCTCCGCTTACCCGGGCTACACGGTCTACGCGACGTGTCCGCACCGCAGATGGCGGCGCGGCTTGGTGAAATCCGAATTAATAAACTGTCCAGTACACTGGCCCGCCGTTTTGCCGGCGCCTTGCCCATGCGTGTCCCGCTCAAGACCTGGTCGATTGCCCTTGCCGCTGCCCTGACGCTCGCCGCCTGCGGTGGCGAGGAGGCCGAACCGGCCACCGACACGTCCACCATGGCCGTCACCACGGCGCCGGTGGTGCGCCGTGAGCTCGCCAGCGCCATCACCGCCTCCGGGCCGGTCACGGCGGTCGAGGAGATGCAGCTGGGCGTGGAGCTGAGCGGCCAGCGGGTCACGTCGGTCAATGTCGATGAAGGCGAGGCGGTCGCGCGCGGCGACGTGCTGCTCACCTTGGACGCGCGCACGCTGGAGTCGGACCTGGCGCAGGCACAGGCCGCCCTGCGCGAGGCTGAGGCCGGCGCGGCGCTGGCCCGCTCCAACCTCAACCGCGGCGAGCAGCTCGCCGGCGGCCAGTACATCAGCGCCTCGGCGCTGGACGAATTGCGTGCGGCCCGTACCCAGGCCGAGGCCCGCGTCGGCACGGCGCGCGCGGCGCGCGACGCCGCGCAGCTGCGTCGCGACTTCGCCACCCTGCGCGCGCCGGCCCATGGCGTGATCTCGGCCCGTCTCGTGCAACCCGGCCAGGTGGTCGCCGCGGGCAGTGAACTGCTTCGTCTGATCAAGGACGGCGCGCTGGAGTGGCGCGCGGAATTGCCCGCCGCCGACCTGGGTGCGGTGGAGCCCGGCGACCGGGTTGAACTGCGCGACCGCAACGGCGCGATGGTGACGGGCGTGGTGCGGGCGGTATCGCCGGGCGTGGATGCGGCCAGCCGCACCGGCACGGTGTTCGCCGACCTGCCCGACCCCGGTGCACTGCGCCCTGGCACGTACCTGGAGGGCCGCATCAACACGGGCCTGGCCACGGTGCCGGTGGTGCCCGACGAGGCGGTGGTGTTGCGTGACGGGTTCCCCTCGGTGTTCGTCGTCGATGGCGAAGGCACGGTGTCGATCAAGCGCATCGAGCGCGGCGCCGCCGACAACGGCTATGTCGAGGTGCGCGGCGGCCTGGCCGAAGGTGCGCAGGTGGTGACGCGCGGCGCAGGCTTCCTCGCCGATGGCGACCGCGTGCGCGTGGTGGCGCCCAACGCCGCGGGCGAAGCCGCCACCCCGGCCACCGCTGACACGGCCCCCGCCCGATGAGCGGCGGCGGCACGCTGTCGTCCTGGGCCATCAACCGGCCGCTGCCGGCGGTGATGGTGTTCTTCGTGCTGTGCGTGGCCGGCATCTGGGGGTTCATCAACCTGCCGGTGGCGCGCTTCCCGGACATCGCCTTCCCGATGACCACGGTGACGGTGCTGCAGCCGGGCGCGTCGCCCTCGCAGCTGGAAACGGAAGTCACGCGCCGCATCGAGGACTCGGTCGCGACGATCCCCGACATCAAGCGCGTGGTGTCGACGGTGACCGAGGGCACCAGCACGACGATGATCGAGTTCGAGCTGTCGGTGGACATCGACGCCGCGCTCGACGAGACCAAGGACGCGGTGACGCGGGTGCGCACCGACCTGCCGCAGGACATCCAGGAGCCGCTGGTCAGCAAGGTCGAGATCGGCGGCGCGCTGCTGACGTACGCGGTGTCGGCGCCGTCGATGGCGCCCGACCAGCTGTCGTGGTTCGTCGACCGCGACGTGTCGCGCGCGCTCTACGGCGTGGACGGCGTCGCGCAGGTGTCGCGCATCGGCGGCATCGAGCGGCAGATCCGCATCGACCTGGACCCGCAGCAGCTGCATGCCTTCGGGGTGACGGCGGCTGAGGTCTCGCAGCAGCTCGCGCAGATCCAGGTCGAGCGCCCCGGCGGGCGCACCGAGATCGGCGGCGAGCAGCAGACCATCCGCACCGTGGGCACCGTCGAGGACGTGCGCCAGCTGCGCGACTACACCATCAGCCTGGCCGACGGCCGTGCGGTGCGGCTGTCGTCGATCGCCACCGTCAGCGATGCCGCCGCCGACCCCAGCCAGGTGGCACTGCTGGACGGCGAATCCGTCGTGGGCTTCTCGGTGTCGCGCAGCCGCGGCTCGGACGAGCTGGACGTCAAGGCGCAGGTGCAGGAAACGCTGGATGACCTGGCCGCTTCGCACCCGGGCGTAGAGTTCGACCTGGTCAGCAACATGGTCGACGAGACCGAGCGCTCCTACTCGTCGTCGATGACGATGCTGTGGGAAGGCGCACTACTGGCGCTGGTGGTGGTGTGGCTGTTCCTGCGCGACTGGCGCGCGACGTGGGTGAGCGCGGTGGCGCTGCCGCTGTCGATCATCCCCACCTTCGCGGTCATCTACTTCCTGGGCTTCTCGCTCAACATCATTACGCTGCTGGCGCTGTCGGTGGTGGTCGGCATCCTGGTGGACGATGCGATCGTCGAGATCGAAAACATCGTGCGCCACCTGGGCATGGGCAAGACGCCACGCGAGGCCGCGCGCGAGGCGGCCGACGAGATCGGCACGGCGGTGATCGCGACCTCGGCGACGTTGGCGGCGGTGTTCGTGCCCGTGGCCTTCATGCCGGGCATCGCCGGCAAGTTCTTCCGAGAGTTCGGCTGGACCGCGGCCACGGCGGTGATGTTCTCGCTGCTGGTGGCGCGACTGCTCACCCCGATGATGGCGGCCTACCTGCTCAAGCCACACGCCGACAACGTCGCCGAATCGAAGCTGATGAAGCGCTACCTGGGCTGGGTGGACGCGGCACTGCGGCACCGCGCGCGCACGCTGTGGATCGCGTTCGGGCTGTTCGTGCTGTCGCTGGCGATGGTGCCGTTCATCCCGACGACCTTCATCCCCACCTCCGACCAGGGCCGCAGTAACCTCAGCATCGAGCTGCCTCCGGGCACGCCGATCGAGGAAACCGTGGCAGTGACCGAGCAGGCGCGCGAGCGGCTGGCCGCGATCCCCGAACTGCAGCAGGTCTTCACCATGGTCGGCAGCGTGCTGGACCTGGGCGACCCGTCGCGCACCGGTACCGGCGACCCGCGCAAGGCGACGCTGGTGGTGGACTGGGGCCCGTCGGACGACCGCGACCGCGATCAGAAGGCGCTCGAGCAGGAGGTTCGCCAGCGCTTGGCCGACCTGCCCGGCACCCGTGTCAGCTTCGTCAGCGCCGAGCCGGGCGAGCTGATGCAACTGGTGCTGGCCGGCGACGATCCGGAAAAGCTGCACGACGCCGCCGCGGCGGTGGAGCGGGACCTGCGCCAGCTTGAAGGCCTGGGCAGCATCTCGTCGTCGGCCTCGCTGCTGCGGCCCGAGATCCGCATCGTGCCCGACCCGGCGCGCGCCGCCGAGCTGGGCGTATCGACGGCCGCGATTGCCGAGGCCGCGCGCGTGGCGACGGCCGGCGACTACACGCAGCGCATGGCCAAGCTCAACCTGCCCGACCGGCAGATCCCGATCCGCGTCGGCTTCGCGCGCGAGGACCTGCGCGACCCGTCGCTGGTCGGCCAGCTGCAGGTGCGTGGCAACCAGGGCCCGGTGCCGCTGTCGGCGGTGGCCGACATCGAGACCGGCAGCGGCCCGTCGGTGATTTCGCGCTACAAGCGCCAGCGCAACGTCACCCTGACGGCGGAGCTCAACGGCCGGCCGCTGGGCGAGGTGATGCAGGAAGTGCAGCAGTTGCCCAGCGTCAACAACCTGCCGGCGGGCGTGGACTTCCTCAATACCGGCGATGCCGAGGTGTTCGTCGAATTGTTCACCGGCTTCGCGCTGGCGATGGCCGCGGGCATCGTGTGCATCTACATGGTGCTGTTGTTGCTGTTCAACCACCCGGTGCAGCCGGTAACGATCCTCACCGCGGTGCCGCTGTCGGCCGGCGGCGCGTTCGGCGCGCTGCTGCTGACGCAGAACATGCTGTCGCTGCCGGCGCTGATCGGCCTGCTGATGCTGATCGGCGTGGCGACCAAGAACTCGATCCTGCTGGTGGACTACGCGGTGATGGCCGAGGACGAACACGGCCTGTCGCAGCACGACGCGCTGGTCGATGCCTGCCGCAAGCGCGCGCGGCCGGTGATCATGACGACGCTGGCGATGGGCGCGGGCATGCTGCCGCTGGCGCTGGGCCTGTCGGGCGATTCCAGCTTCCGCGCGCCGATGGCGTGGGCGGTGATCGGCGGCCTGATCACCTCCACCCTGCTCAGCCTGATCGTGGTGCCGGCGGCGTATACCGTGCTGCACGATGTCGGCGACTGGTTCGCGCGGAGGTTCCGTGGCGGCAAGGCGGAGCCGGCGACCGGCTGACAGTCGGCTCCGTTGTAGGAGCGACGTGAGTCGCGACCGAGCCTCGGCCGAGCGTTGAGGTCGCGACTCACGTCGCTCCTACAGGGGCGATTGGCGCATTACCGTTGCCGTGCCGCAGTGCACGGACAGACCGCCGGTCCTCCTGCTAGGCTCCAGCCTCCACGTGGGGGAGCACATGGACAACAACATGAATCCGGAGATCGCCCAGCGCATTCCGCTGCTGGTGATCGGCATCAGCCTCAACACACTCGGCATCGTGATGGACGGCCTCGGGCTGTGGCGCATCGCGCTGATCGTCCTGGGCATCGGCATGATGCTGGCCTTCCTGTTGCAGGCGATGCGCATCGCGCGCGAGGCGCAGGCATCGGACGACGACGCCACGCGGGGCCACTGAGGCAAGCAGGCCCGGGACCGGAACGACACCTGCAGGGAAGATCGCATGGACCGACGCGCATTCCTGGCCGCTGGCAGCGTTACGGCGGCCGCACCGTTGCTGGGCTGGCCCGGGCTGTCGGCCGCCGCTTCGGAGCCGACCGACGGCCTGGCCTCGCAACTGCCCGTCAACTTCTGGTCCGACGGACTGGGGCTGGATCCTGCCCAGTACGCACGCCATTTGCAGGCGGCGGTCGATGCGGGCGGGTGGTCGCCGGACGGGTATTCCAACGGCGGGCTGGTGGCCGGCATCGAGCGTGCATTCGCCCAGCGGCTGGGCAAGCCCGCCGCCGTCTACCTGCCGTCGGGCACGCTCGCCAACCACCTCGCGGTGCGCACATTGGCCGGCGCCGACCGGCGCGTGCTGGTGCAGGCCGACAGCCATCTCTACAACGACAGCGGCGACGGCGCCGCCACGCTCAGCGGCCTCAACCTGGTGCCGCTCGTCGAAGGGCGCGCGACGCTGACCGTTGAGGACGTTGCGCCGTGGGTCGAACGCTCGGCACACGGGCGCGTGCCCAACCCGGTGGGCGTCATCTCGCTCGAGTCGCCGGTACGCCGACTGGACCACGCCATGGCCGACCTCGCGCAGACCGAGCGATTGTCGACGTATGCGCGCGAGCGCGGCATCCGACTGCACCTGGACGGCGCGCGGCTGTTCAACCTGCCGCTCCACACCGGGCGCCGCGTGGCCGGGATCGCCGCGCTGTTCGACACGGTGTACGTGTCGCTGTGGAAGCACTTCAACGGCACCGCCGGCGCGGTGCTGGCCGGTGACGAGGCGACGATCAGCGGGCTGTCGCACATGCGGCGGATGTTCGGTGCCTCGCTGCCGCAGGCATGGCCGACGCTTGCGTTGGTGCCGCAGCATCTGGCGCGGTACGAGGACGACTACGCGAAAGCGTGGGCCGCGGCCGACCTCCTGATCGCACGGCTCGAAGCCAGCGGTCGCTTCAAGGCCCGCAAGCTGGAGCGCGGCACCAGCCGGTTCTTCCTGTCGGCACCGGGCACGGACCTGGACGCACTGGCAGAGCGCGCTGCCCAGCGCGGCGTGCTGCTGCCGGGCGGCCCGCCAGGGGCCACGGAATTCGCGATGCAGGTCAACCCGTCGCTGCTGCGCTGGCCGCCCGATCGGGTGGCTGACGTGCTGCTGGCGTCGCTGTCCGCGCAATCCCCACGTCCTCGCGGGCCAACGCCGGCACGTGCACCGGCGGCAGCAGCCGCGCGGTGAAATGTCGGTCTTCGTAATAGCGGATCTTCGTGCATTTGATCGGGTGGGCGAGGCCTTCGTACACCAGCACCTGCTGCTTCGGACCCATGGCCTTGAGCTCCTGTGGCAGCATCAGCGCGCGGCGCTCTTCGGACTCGCTGATCGACACGTCGCGGCGCAGGCCGCGCTGGCGCGTCCTGTTGCGGCGGCGCACCGTGGTGTAGCCGAGCATCTCCGAGTAGTCGTTGGCGTCGCGCTGTTCGCGCGGGGCGAACAGGATCTGCATGGCGTGGTTGGTCACCAGCGTGCGCGCGACGTCCTTGCCGTACACGGCGTCGAGCTGCGCCAACGACTGGATGATCGGCAGCAGGCGCAGGTTGTAGCCGGCCATGTACGCCACGGCCGAGGCGATGATGTCGACGCGGCCGATGGCGGTGAACTCGTCCATCAGCAGCAGGCACTGGTGCCTGAGCGCGGGGTTGGCTTGCGGCAGCTCGCGCGTGTTGAGGTGGATCAGCTGGCTGAAGAACAGGTTGAGGATGAGCCTGGCCTCGGCCAGCTTGTTGGGCGCGATGGCCACGTAGATGCTCATCGGCCGCTTGCGCACGTCGGTCAGCAGGAAATCATTGGCGCTGGTGGCCGCGTCCAGCACCGGGCTTACCCACGGATTGAGCGGCTCCTTGAGCGTGCCGAGGATGGAGGCGAGCGTCTCGTCGGCCTGCGACAACAGCGTGGCGAATGCGTTGCGCGCCGGCTCCCCGAGGAACGGCTGCCGGGACAGCGCCTGCAGGTAGTCGCGCAGCGCCGTGCCGTCGCCCGACGACAGCCGGAACAACCGCCCCAGGTTCGGGAACTGGTACAGCGACTCGGGCATGCCGATGGCGACCTGGTCGTCGAAGTTCTCGAACAGGTACAGCGCGAACGCCAGGAACGCATTGCGCGCCTGGCTGACCCAGAACTTCTGCTTGTCGTCGCCATCCGGATACAGCATCGCCGCGATGGCCTGCAGGTCCGAGACGCGCAACGACGGGTCCTGGGAGACATAGGCCAGCGGGTTCCAGCGGTGGGTGCGTCCGTCCTCGGCGAATGGATTGAACAGGTAGACCGCCTGCCCCTGCGCGGCGCGCCAGCCGCTGGTGAGGTCGAAGTTCTCCTGCTTGATGTCGAGTACGACGACCGAGCCGCGGTACTCCAGCAGGTTGGGCACCACCACGCCCACGCCCTTGCCGGACCGCGTCGGCGCGGCCAGCAACGCGAACTGCTGGCCCGGCAGCCGCACCAGCTTGCGGCCCAGTCGCCCGACGACCAGGCCATCGTCGGATGGCTTGAGCAGGCCCAGCCGCGCCAGTTCACCACCGCGGGCGAAACGGGCGTCGCCATGCAGCGCCTGCTTGCGCGGGCGCAGCAGCAGGAAGACGGGCACGAGCGCGACCAGCGCCGGCAGGCCGAAGCCCACCCATCCCGCCAGCCGCACGCGTCCGGCATGGGGCGCCAGCTGTGGCAGGTCCAGTACACGCGCGTAGCCCCACCACGTGTCCCAGCGCAGTGGCGCATCGACCTGCAGCAGCGCCAGTGCCAGCCAACCGGCGAGGTACAGGCCGGCCACGCCGGCGGCGGCCGCGCTCGCAAGCGCCAGCCCTGTTCGGGTTCTGGAAGGCATCATCGTCAACATCCTTGTCGGGCCACCGGTGCGGCGGCGTGGGCCAATGCCCCCATCCCGGGGACGCCCGAATCATAAAGAGAAGCCGGCACGCGTGCAGCGCGCCGGCTCCGGGATCTACATCAGCTACCCGCGAAGGAAACCGCGATCAGGCCCAGCCGATCGACCGCATGCCGACGAACATCAGGTAGGCCAGGCCGCCGGCCATCGGGATGGTCAGGATCCACGCCCAGATCATCTTCTCCACCACGGTCCACTTGATGGCGTTGAGGCGCTTGGCGGTGCCCACGCCCATGATCGCCGCGGAGATGTTGTGGGTGGTCGACACCGGGATACCCAGCGAAGAGGCGGCCAGGATCACCGAGGCGGCGCTGGTCTCGGCGGCGAAGCCGTGGATCGGGTGCAGCTTGACCAGCTTGTGGCCCAGCGTCTTGATGATGCGCCAGCCGCCGGCGGCGGTACCGGCGGCCATCACCAGCGCGCAGGTGATCTTGATCCAAGTATCGATATCGCCCTCGGCCAGCGCGGCGTCGGACGGATGCAGGAAGGCGAGCCAGCCCGGGAGGTCGTCCAGCGTGCCCGCGGCCTGCGCGCCCACCAGCGCCAGCGCGATGATGCCCATCGTCTTCTGCGCGTCGTTCATGCCGTGGGCAAAGCCCATGCCGGCGGCGCTGAGGATCTGGAACTTGCCAAAGAAGCTGTTGACCCAGCGCGGGCGGGCTGCGCGTGCCAGCACACCGCCGCTGCGCGCCATCATCGAGATGACGAAGAACAGCACGCCCATCACCAGGAAGCCGGCAGTGAAGCCGAGCACCGGCGAGGACACCATCGGCACGATGACCTTCCACAACACGCCTGCGCTCTTGTAGAGCGGCTCGGCCGGCTCCGACCAGATGATGGCGCCGGTGTCGTTGGACGCCGCGGCCAGCGCCGCGCCCAGCAGGCCGCCGATCAGTGCGTGCGAGGAGGACGACGGCAGGCCCACCCACCAGGTGATGAGGTTCCAGATGATGCCGCCCATCAGCGCGCACAGGATCAGTTGCGAGCCGACCTCCACCACGCCCACGTCGATCAGGCCCGACGCGATGGTCTTGGCGACCGCGGTTCCGGCCAGCGCACCGATCAGGTTCATGCCTGCCGCCAGGCCCACCGCCTGCATCGGCGAGAGCACCTTGGTGGCCACCACCGTGGCGATGGAGTTGGCGGTGTCGTGGAAGCCGTTGATGTACTCGAAGATCAGCGCGACGAGCACGACGGTGATGACCAGCGTCAGCATCCCGCCGGCCTCAGGAGTTCTTCAGCACGATTTCGTACGCCACCACGCCCGCCTCGCGGCAGCGGTCGATGGCCTTCTCCAGGATCTCGAAGAACTCCTTGAGCAGGAACATCTGCAGCGGGTCGAGCTTGCCGGAGTAGATTTCGCGGTACAGCTCCAGCATCAGCCGATCCGCCTCGTTCTCGATAAAACGCAGCTGGTCGCCCAGCGCCTTCATCGGCTCGAGCTTCATCAGCTTGAGCTTGCGCACCATTTCCACCACCACGCCGGCGGCCTGCTCGAGCATCGCAGCGCGCGGGGCGAAGTCGATGTGCGCCAAGTGCTGGGTGGCCAGCGAGTAGCGATCGGCGAACTTCTCGACCTGCTTGGGGATCTTGTAGAGCGCCGAACCCAGGGCTTCGATGTCCTCACGCTCGATCGGCGTGATGAAGCTGTCGACCAGCGACTGGCTGATCTTCTCGGAGGCGTCGCGCTCGCGCTGGCGGGCCAGCTTGAACGCGTCCAGCGACGGCTGGCGGTCGGCCGCCTTGAGCATGGCGTGGAGCGCCTTGGTGCTGTCGTGCGCAGCGACCGCGGCGTCCTCCAGCAGGGTGTAGAACTGGTTGCCTTGGCCGAAGATCGTCTGCAGGGAAAACATGCGGTGGAAGCCTCTCTCGGAGGCCGGGGCGGAGGGCCCGGCCGGTCTGCGGGCGCGATTATGACGGTTTGGTGACAATCGCGCGGGCCGGGAGGCCGGCAATGCCGTGAAACGGCCGGCTTGCGCCACCCCGCTGTCACGCGGGTTGCACGGGAGTGACCTGCTAGTATCGGACCGCTTCACCGTGACACCCGTTCACTGCAATACCCGCCCCCGCCCTCACCGCATCCACATGGACGACGACCCTCGAACGCCCCGCGGACGCCCAGCGCGTCCGACCCCGCTGCGTCCCCTGCCCGACCCGCGCCCCGCTCCTGACCGCCTGGAGGCGCCGACATGGTCGAGCTGATGATCGTCCTGGTACTGATCGCCCTGAACGCCTTCTTCGCGTTGTCGGAGATGTCGGTGGTGACGGCGCGCAAGCCCCGCCTCAAGCAGATGGGGGCCACCCACCGCAGCTCGCGCAAGGCGCTGGAGCTGGCCGAGCACCCCGAGCGCTTCCTGTCGACCGTGCAGGTCGGGATCACCCTGATCGCGATCCTCACCGGCATGTTCGGCGGCGACGCCATCGGCCGCGCGATCGGCCTCTGGCTGGCCGCCAACGTGCCGGCACTGGGCGAGTACGCCAGCGATGTCGGCGTGGTGCTGGCGGTGGCGCTGATCACCTACCTCACCATCGTGCTGGGCGAACTGCTGCCCAAGCGGTTGGCGCTGCTGGCACCGGAAAAGCTGGCCAGCCTGGTGGCGCTGCCGATGCATGCCGTCGCCAAGGCGGCCACGCCCGCCGTGTGGCTGCTGAGCATGAGCACGCGCTTCCTGCTCAAGCTGCTGCGCCTGGACAAGACCGAAGCGGCGCAGGTCACTGAAGAAGAGATCCGGATGCTGGTGAGCGAAAGCCACGAGCAGGGCGTCATCGACGCCGACGAGCGCAAGATGATGTACCGCGTGCTCAGCCTCGGCGACCGCACCACCGAAAGCATCATGACGCCGCGCACGCGCATCACCTGGCTGGACATCGACGCGTCGGTCGAGGCCAACCTGGCGACGATGCGCGAGAGCCCCTTCTCGCGCTTCCCGGTATACCGCGGCAACGACCGCGAGGTGGTCGGCGTCCTGGAGGCCAAGTCGCTGCTGGAGGACCTGGGCGTCGCGACGCCGGACCTGTTCAACCGGTTGCGCGAAACGCTGTTCGTTTCCGAGTCGACCCACGCGCTCAAGCTGCTGGAGATCTTCCGCGAAGAGCAGCAGTCGCTGGCGCTGGTGGTCGACGAGTACGGCGACATCACCGGCCTGGTGACGATCAACGACCTGATGGGCGCGGTGATCGGCCGCATCCAGTCGCACGAGTCGGTCCCCGACCAGGCACCGGTCATCCTGCGCGAGGACGGGTCCTACCTGATCGATGGCTCGCTGCACGTGGACGACCTGCGCGAGCTGGTCGAAGGCGACCGCCTGCCCGACGAGGACGAGCACGACTTCCACACCGCCGCCGGCATGGTGATCGCCCACTTCGGCCGCATCCCGCACGTGGGCGAGCACTTCACCTGGGATGACTGGCGGGTGGAAGTGGTCGACCTGGACGGCCCGCGCATCGACAAGCTGTTGCTGCAGCGCGTGACCGACGACGAGGCGGTGCTCGATGACGCAACGCGCTAGTCCGGGCCACCCGGCCGAGGCCGGCACGCGCCTGCTGCTGGACGCGTTCGCCGAGGGCGACCCCGACGAGGTGCTGCAGCTGGGCGACGTGTTCACCGGCCTGGGTCGGCGTTCGTTCGGCATGCTGCTGTTCGTGTCCACCCTGCCGGGCCTGATTCCGATCCCCGGCGTCGGCGGTGCAATCAGCGGGCCGCTGGTGGTGCTGGTCGGCCTGCAACTGCTGGTGGGCCTGCGCAAGCCGTGGCTGCCGGGTTTCATCGCCCGCCGTGGGCCGCATCGCCATGCGATGGCGCGCTTTCGCGACCTGTTGGCGCCGTGGCTGACGCGGCTGGAGCGCGTGGTGAAACCACATGCGGCGGCGATGCTCGACCATCGCCTGGCCAGTGCGTTCACCGGGTTGCTGCTGGTGCTGCTGGGCGTGCTGCTGGCGCTGCCGATCCCGTTCACCAACTACCTGTTCGCCGCGCTGCTGCTGATGTTCGCCTTCGCCCTGCTCGAGCGCGATGGACGGCTGATGGGCGTGGCATGGGTGGCGGCGGTGGTGGCCATCGCGGTGTTCGGCGTGCTGTCGGGCAGCCTGGTGGCGGCCGCGGCGCGCTGGATCGACCTGCTGGTCTGACGAACCGGAGAGGCACCGCGCGGCCCTTGGTGTCGCTCGATTGGGCCTGGAAGTACCTCGAAACCCATGCCGTCATTCCCGCGAAGGCGGGAACCCAGTGACGTTGCTTTACGTCACCACAGCGAAGTCACTGGATTCCCGGCTTCGCGGGAATGACGAGCAAAAGCGGTCACTCGGGACCCCGCCGATACCACCTAACCCAGCAGCGCCTCGAACTCCTCGCGCGGCAGCGGGTGGCCCAGCCAGTAGCCCTGCACCAGGTCGCATCCGCGTTCGCGCAGCAGGTTGTACTGGCCCTCGCGCTCCACGCCCTCGGCCACCACGGTGATGCCGAGCGAATGCGCCATCGAGATGATGGCCGTGGTCAGCGCCAGGTCGTCGGGGTCGCGCAGGATGTCAGCGATGAAGCTGCGGTCGATCTTCACCCCGTCGATGGGGACGCGGCGCAGGTGGCTCAGGCCCGAGAAGCCGGTACCGAAGTCGTCCAGCCAGATCTTCACGCCCTGCTGGCGCAGTTCCGCGAGCAGGCGGCTGACCTGGGCTTCGTCGCCGATGACGGCGGTCTCGGTCAGTTCCAGGTGCAGGCAGCTCGCGTCCAGACCGGTGCGTACCAGGCAATCGGCCACCACTTTCGGCAGGACCGGGCTTCGCAATTGCCGCGGAGAGACGTTGACCGAAACGAACAGCGGCCCTTTCTCGCCACGCCGGTTCTGCCACCGCACGGCGTCCTTGCACGCCGTCTCCAGCACCTGCGGCCCCAGCGTCTCGATAAGCCCGCTCTGCTCGGCCACTTCGATGAACACCGACGGCGCGACCATGCCGTGCTCGGGATGGCGCCAGCGCAGCAGCGCCTCGGCGCCGACCATGCGGCCGTTGGAGAGGTGGTAGACGGGCTGGTAGAGCACGCTCAGCTCACCGCGCTCCCAGGCGCCGCGCAGCTCGCGCTCCAGCGTCACACGACGCTCGACCGCCTGGTCCATCGCCCGGCTGTAGAAGCGGTGGCAGTTCTTGCCGGCCACCTTGGCCTGGTACATCGCGATGTCGCCGTTCTTCATCAGCTGCGTGGCGATGGTGGCATCGTCGGGGAACAGCGTGATGCCGATGGACGTACCCAGGAACAGCGGGCGGTCGCGCACCACCAGCGGCTGCCGGGTGGCTTCCACTAGGCGCTCGGCGAGGTCGTTGGCGTGGCTGCGGATCGACGCGCCCTGCGCGGCCTGGGTGAGGATCACGAACTCGTCGCCGCCGAACCGGGCCAACACCGAATCACCGCCCCCATGCAGCGCGACCACTTCCTGCACGCGCTGTGCGCACTGCAGCAGTACTTCGTCGCCCGCGTCGTGTCCCAGGGTGTCGTTGACCCGCTTGAAGTCGTCGATGTCGGCGAACAGCAGCGCCAGCGGTTCGCCCGCGCCCTGCAGTTGGAGCAGGCGCTGGTCCAGCGCCTCGCGGAAGGCGACGCGGTTGGGCAGGCCGGTCAGCGCGTCGGTGTACGCCATGCGGCGGATGTCGCGGTCGTGCCGGGCGACGCTGCGACTCATGCGGCCGAAGGCACGGGTGAGGTCGCCGACCTCGTCGCTGCGATCGCTGTCGGGCGGCGCGATGTCGTAGTCACCGGCTTCGATCGAGCGCGCGGAATCGGCCAGCTCCCGGATCGGCCGCACCAGCCAGCGCTGGGTGAACCACAGCATCACCGCGCCCAGCACCAGCAGGCCCAGCCCGAGCGCCGCGATCCACCAGAAGTGGCGGCGGCCCAGTGTTTCCAGCCGCGCGCGCAGGTCGGCGACCGCCTCGTCTTCCATGGCGCGCACCGACGCCAGGTCGAAGCCCACCCGCACGCCACCGATGCGCTCCTCGCCGATCATGATCGGCGAGGCGACGTCCATCAGCTCGTCGGTCACCTGGGTGTGCAGCCCGGCGGCGGCGATGGCCTCGTAGGCCAGCGCGTCGTCCATGCGCTTGCCGTAGCTGGGGATCTCGTCGCTGCCGTCGTGGACGATGTTGCCGTCGTCGTCGAACACGATCACGTAGCGCGTGCCCGGCTGGCGCAGTGCCACCGCCGTGATTTCGCCGATCGTGTCCAGGTCGAAGTAGTACAGCGGGTTGGTCAACGATTCGGTCAGCTGGCTGACCGTGCCTTCGCCGCGCCGGCGCAGGCCGTCGCCGACGGCGCCACGCAACGCATCGCGGCTGACGACCTCGACCTCGTTCTGCATCCGGTCCTGGCGGTGCAGCATCAACGCCATCAGCGCGACCACCGCCACCAGCGCCAGCGCCATCAGCGCCAGGAACCGGGCCTGCAGGCCGAGGCGCAGGTCGTTCATTCGACGTCCTCGCGCACGCGTTCGACATCGCGGCCGATGCGCTCCAGCGCCCGCAGCGAATCGCCATCCAGCGGCAGGAACCGCGTGGTCTTGAAGAACCGGAGCAGCGCGTCGCCGGCATCCGGGTCCTCCGCGGCCTGCATCAACACCTCCGCCAGGCGCGCCTGCACGCGCGCATCCATGTCGCCGCGGACCAGCTCGATGGCGCGCGGATAGTCCGGGCTGCGCGCGAACACCTCCAGGTCGCCGCGGAACGCCGCCGGCATGCGCTGCGGGTTGATCCAGTCCAGGTTGCTCATCACGCCCACGTCGACCAGGCCCTTGTGCACCCACGTCGCGATGTTGAGTTCGGACCGGGCGAACAGGTAGCCCACGGCGTCGGAGTGCAGGCGGTCCTGCGGCGAGAGCAGGATTTCAAGGTCCAGGCCTTCGGCCAGCAGTTCGCCGGCCGGGACGAAATATGCGCTGGTGGACGACGGCAGCTGGAACGCGAGGCGTTGGCCCTTGAGGTCGGCCAGCGTTTCGATCCCGCTGTCGCGCCGGGCGAAGAACACGCTGTGGTAGTGGCGCACGCCGTCGCGCTCGGTCAGCAGCAACGGCGTGGCATTGGCGCGCGCGCGCAGCAGCATGCCCGTGCCGGCAGTCTCCGTGACCCAGTCCACCCGGCCTCGGCGCAGGTAGCTGGCCATCTGCTGGGCATCGCGCGCCATCAGGATGCGGCCCTCGCGGATGCCGACATCGGCCATTCGCGGGACCACGTAGTCCAGCAGCGGCTTGAGCTGCTCGTAGTGGGACTTGGGATCGTCGCTGATGCGCCCCAGCACCAGCACGCCCGGGTCCTCGTAGGCCGGGGGCGGCGCGGCCATGGCAGCGCCGGTCGCAAGCGCGAGCACGACGCCGAACAGGCGACTGAAGCATGCGATCAAGGACGGCCCCGGCAACGGCAACGACAGAGCGCGAGCCTAATGCAAGCCGCGCCCGGCGGATACGGTGCCAGCGGGCTCAAGGGCGCCGGCCGCCGCCCGGCATCATTCATCGCCCGCCAGGCGGGCCATGCGCTGGGCGTCGGCCAGCACCCCGCGCAGCAACCGCACCTCGCGCACGTCCAGGTCGGCGCGCAGGAACACACGCCGCAGCTTGCGCATGGCCGACTCGGGGGCGCGGCCCTTGTGGAAGTCGATGGCGTCCAGGGTGTCGGCCAGCTGGGCGAAGAAGCCTTCGAGCTGGGCGTGGGTGGCGGGTTCGTCGCGCGGGTCGCCGGCATCCCCGTCCCCGGCGGGCCGCGCGACTGCCGCTGGCGGAGTCGCCGTGGTCCCGCCCAGCAGCGCCAGGCGCAGCTCGTAAGCCATCACCTGCACCGCCGCGGCCAGGTTGAGCGAGCTGTACTCGGGGTTGGCCGGGATGTGGATGGCCGCGTGGCACAGCTGCAGCTCCTCGTTGTCCAGGCCGGTGCGTTCACGGCCGAATACCAGCGCCACCTCGCCCCCGCCGGCCGCCGCGGCCACGGCGCGCGGCGCCGCGACCCGGGGCGGCAACTCCTCCAGCGAGACCCGGCGGCTGCGCGCCGTGCAGCCCAGTACCAGCCGGCAGTCGGCGACGGCCTCGGCCAGCGTGGCGTGGACCTGGGCGCCTTCCAGCACGTCGTCGGCGCCGGCGGCCAGCGCGCTGGATTCGGCATTGGGCGCCTTCTCGGGGGCGACCAGGACCAGCCGTGACAGCCCCATGGTCTTCAGCGCCCGGGCCGCCGAGCCGATGTTGCCGGGGTGCTGGGTGCCGACCAGCACCACCCGCAGCCGAGTGGCGGCCACCGGGACGGGAGCGGAAGGGGCGGAGGGATCGGGGGTCGGAGGAGATGCGGTGCTCATGGCGGGCAATGGTAAACTCCGCGGCCCCGTCGCCAGGGCGGGGACCGTTCTTTTCCCCCGCCAGTCCGTCCCCCACCTCCCGCGAGGCCTTCGCCCATGCAGAAACCCGCCGTCACCCTCATGGTCAAGGCCGCCCGCGCCGCCGGCAACGTGCTGCTGCGGCACATGTACAAGCTCGACGCGCTGAACGTGGTCGAGAAGGACCGGATGGATTACGCCAGCGAAGTCGACGAGCTGGCCGAGAAGGAAATCATCAAGGAGTTCCGCCGCTCCACGCCGGACTACGCGATCCTCGGCGAGGAAAGCGGCCAGACCGCCGGGCGCGGCGGCAGCCGGTTTACCTGGGTCATCGATCCGCTGGACGGCACCAGCAACTACCTGCGCGGCATCCCGCACTTCTGCGTGTCGATCGCGCTGGTGGAAAACGGCGAGCCGATCCACGGCGTGATCTTCGACCCGCTGCGCAACGAGCTGTTCACCGCCAGCCGCGGCAGCGGCACCCAGCTCAACGAGAAGCGCGTGCGCGTGGCCGACCGCAAGGACCTGTCCGGCGCGATGCTGATCACCGGCTTCCCGCCGCGCGAGCGCAGCCGCGCCAGCGCCCACCTCAAGTGCGTGGACACGCTGCTGACCGAGGCCGAGGACATCCGGCGGACGGGTTCGGCCGCGCTGGACCTGGCCTACGTCGCCTGCGGCCGCGCCGACGCGTATTTCGAAGCGGGCGTGAAACCGTGGGACATCGCCGCCGGCGCGCTGATGGTGCGCGAGTCGGGCGGCAGGATCTCCGACTTCCGCGGCCGCACCACCGGCCCGATGGACGCCCGGGGCGTCGCGCCGCGCACGCTGCTGGCCGGCAACATCAAGGTGGCCGACGCGCTGCAGCAGAAGATCATCAATACCGGGTATGCCAGCGCATTCGATTGACGGCGTGGCGCCGCGGGGTGGCACCTGGCCGCGTCGCGGGTAGAGCACCCCTCCCCAGCCTTCCCCTGCACGCAGGGGAGGGAGCGAGAAGCCCGGGCGCTGACGCTCGAACGCCAAACAAAAAAAAGGCCGCGCAGATGCGCGGCCTTTTTCTTTGCGTCGTGACGCGCTGTCAGGGACGGCGTGCCAGGGCCGCCTCGTCCCGGGCCTTGGGCATCAGGTCCTGCTTGGTGACCTTCATGAAGCCCAGCGTCAGGAGCGGGCAGGCGACGAAGATCGAGGACAGGGTGCCGACGATGATGCCGACGATCTGCGACTCGGCCATGCCCTGCAGCGAACCACCGCCGTAGAGGTACAGCGCGACCACGGTCAGCAGCGCCACCAGCGAGGTGATGATCGTGCGCGACAGCGTCTGGTTGATCGACGTGTTGAGGATCGTCTCGGGGTCGGCGCGCATGGAGCGGAAATTCTCGCGCACGCGGTCGAACACGACGATGGTGTCGTTGATCGAGAAGCCCATCACCGACAGCAGGCCGGCCAGCACCGTGAGGTCGAACTCGTGCCCGAAAAACGCGAACCAGCCGGCGACGATCACCACGTCGTGCAGCGTGGTGATGACCGCGGCGATGGCGAACTTCTTCTCGAACCGGATCGAGATGTAGATCAGGAAGCCCACCACCACGAAGATCAGCGCCCAGATGCCGTTGAGCGCCAGGTCCTTGCCGACCTGCGGGCCGACGAACTCGCTGCTCAGCACCTGCCCGGGGTTGTCGGCGGTCGATACCGCGCGTTGCACCTCGGCGGCCGTATTCGAATCGACCACGCCGGCCTCGTCCGCCCCGCCCTCCTTGGGCTGCAGGCGGATCAGCAGGTCGTTGCCGGAACCGAAGGTCTGCACCTGCGCACCCGGGTAACCGGCGGCGTCCAGGCGCTGGCGCACGTCGTCGACGTCCACCGGCCGCTCGAAGCGCAGTTCGGTGACGTTGCCACCGGTGAAGTCGAGCGCGAAGTTGAAGCCCTTGAAGGCGATCGCGCCGATGGCCGCCAGCATGAGTGCGAAGGCGATGCCCAGCGAGACCCAGCGCAGGCGCATGAAGTCGAAGCGGGTGCCGTGGGGAATCAGGGTGAAGAATTTCATCAGGCGTCCCCGTCAGATCGCGATCGACTTGAGCTTGCGGCGGCCACCGTAGATCAGCGTGGCGATGCCGCGCGAGGCCGAAACCGCGGTGTACATGGAGGTCAGGATGCCCACCACCAGCGCCACCGCGAAGCCCTTCACCGGGCCGGTGCCGAAGGCGAACAGCGCCACGCCGGCGAGGATGGCGGTGATGTTGGCGTCGAAGATCGAGCCCGAGGCCTTCTCGTAGCCGGTGGCGATCGCCGCCTTCGGGGGCAGTCCCGCCCTGAGTTCCTCGCGTATGCGCTCGTTGATCAGCACGTTGGCGTCCACCGACAGGCCGACCGTCAGTGCGATACCCGCCAGGCCCGGCAGGGTCAGCGTGAAGCCGGCGAGCGACATCACCGCCACCACCATCAGCAGGTTGACCAGCAGCGCCATGCAAGTGATCAGGCCGAACATGCGGTAGTAGAAGAGGAAGAAGATCAGGGTGAACACGAACGAGTACAGCACCGCCTTCAGGCCGCGCTCGACGTTCTCGGCGCCCAGGCTGGGGCCGACCACGCGCTCTTCGATGAAATCCATCGGAGCGGCCAGCGAACCGGAGCGCAGCAGCAGCGCCAGGTCGGCCGCCTCCTGCATGCTGTCCAGGCCGGTGGTCTGGAAGTCGCGGCCGAAGACGCCGTTGATGTTCGCCACCGAGATTACTTCCTCGTTGACGCGCGTGGTGCGGACTTCCTCGCCATCGACCATGCGCACCTCGGGGATGCGCTCGATGAACACCACAGCCATCGGCTTGCCGACGTTCTCGCTGGTGAAGTCGAACATGCGCTGGCCGCCGGCGGCGTTCAGGCGCACCGACACCGACGGCGTGCCCGACTGCGGATCGAGGCCGGAGGTCGCGCCCACCAGCTGGTCGCCCGTGGTGATGACGCGGCGGCTGAGCAGCACCGGGATCGGCTTGCCGTCGGGGCCAAGGTCGCGGCGGTAGTACACGCGCGCGCCCGGCGGCACGATGCCGGTCGACACGGCGTCGTAGGCATTGCCTTCGAGGGCGGCGCGGTACTCAAGCGTGGCGGTCGCGCCGATGATGCGCTTGGCCTGCGCGGTGTCCTGCACGCCGGGCAGCTGGACGACGATGCGGTCGTCGCCCTGGCGCTGGATGATCGGCTCGGCCACGCCGAGCGCGTTGACGCGGTTGCGCAGCGTGCCGACGTTCTGCTCGATGGCATCGGCCGTCAGGCGGTTGAGTTCGGCTTCCGACATCCGCACCACGAGCGTGTTGCCCTGTGGTTCGGCGGTCAGGGTCGCCTGGCCGGCCATCCCGGCCGAGCCCTGTGCGAGGTTCTGCACGACCAGCTCGCGCGCGCGCTCGACATCCGCCGGCGCCGGCAGCGTGGCGACGATGGTGCCGTCGGGGCGGCGCTCGACCGACTGGTAGCGCACGCGGTTCTCGCGCAGCAGCACGCGGATGTCCTCGGCCGTCGCGTCCAGGCGCTTCTCGAGCGCCGCGGCCTGGTCGACCTGCATCGTGAAGTGCACGCCGCCCTGGAGGTCCAGGCCCAGCAGCATGGGCTTGGCGCCAAGCGAGTCCAGCCAGTCCGGCACGGTGGAGGCGAGGTTGAGCGCCACCACGTAGTCGTTGCCCAGCTCCGGGCGCAGCGTATCGGCCGCCTTGACCTGCATGTCGGCGTTGGGCAGCCGCACCAGCAGGTCGCCATCGTCGATGTCCACCGACTTGGCCGTGACGCCGGCGGCTTGCAGCTCGGACTGGATCCGCGAACGCAGGCCCTCGTCCACGACCGACCCGCGGTTGGCGGTGACCTGGACGGACGGGTCCTGCGGGAACACGTTGGGCAGCGCGTACAGGCCGCTGAACAACAGGACGATCAGGATGATGGCGTACTGCCAGCGTGCGTAAGTCAGCATCGAATGGACCCCGCGGCGGCCGGGCGGCCGCCGGAAACGAGCCTAGAGGGTGGCGGCGTTCAGGCCGACTTCAAGGTGCCCTTGGGCAGGACGTTGGCGATGGCGCCCTTCTGCACGCGGATGCGCACGTTGTCGGCGATCTCGACGGTGACGAAGCTGTCGCCCAGGTCGGTCACGGTGCCGGCGATGCCACCGTTGGTGATCACCTCGTCGCCGCGCGAGAGCTTCTCCAGCATCGCCTTGTGCTCCTTGGCGCGCTTCATCTGCGGGCGGATCATCAGGAAGTACATGATCGCGATGAGCAGGATCGGGAACAGCAGCGACATGCCGAAACCGGGGGCGGCCGGCTGGGCGGCGGCGTGGGCGGGGGCGATCACGAGGTCGAGCAGATTCATGTCTGGGCCTTGGTGGATCCAAAATTAGCCGGGGATTATGCCACGGAGGGCAAGCGGCCCCTCCTGCCCCCTCGAGTGCCGGCAGGTAACCGCCTTTGATCCCTTCTCCCCTCGGGAGACAAATCGGCAGGACTGCCGATTTGCACGGCGCCAGCCGCCCGCAGGGTCGGCAACATGGATGTCGCCGATGCACGTGCCCTAAGGGCGGACGGGGGTCCGGCGGAGTGATGGCGCTTAATCGGGGGACGATGGGGGTGGACCGAGTCTCCGATGGCAACGACTGCTTCGGTCGCACCGCTCCCCCGGACCCTCACCCCGGCCCTCTCCCGGCGGGAGAGGGAGTCAGTCAAGCGCCTCACGTCCGCGCGGCGTAGAAGGACTCCCGGAACGCGGCAAAGGTTCCCTGCGCGATAGCCTCGCGCATCTGCGCCATCAGGCGCTGGTAGTAGCGCAGGTTGTGCAGCGTGCCGAGCATCGGGCCGAGCATCTCGTTGCAGCGGTCCAGGTGGCGCAGGTAGGCGCGGCTGAAACCGCCAGCGCACGCGCGGCAATCGCAGCCCTCCTCGATCGGGCGCAGGTCGTGCTCGTACACCGCATTGCGGATGCGCACGGTGCCGGTGGAAGTGAACAGGTGGCCGTTGCGGCCGTTGCGGGTCGGCATCACGCAATCGAACATGTCGACGCCGCGCGCCACCGCCTCCACCAGGTCCTCCGGGCGGCCCACGCCCATGAGGTAGCGCGGCCGGTCCTCGGGCAATTGCGGCGCGGTGTGGTCGAGCATGGCGTTGCGCTCGTGCTCGGGTTCGCCCACCGCCAGGCCGCCGATGGCATAGCCGTCGAAACCGATCTCGCGAAGTGCCGCGGCCGAGCGGCTGCGCAGGTCATGGTGCACGCCGCCCTGGACGATGCCGAACAGCGCCGCGTCATTGCCCTCGTGCGCCTTCTTCGAGCGCTCCGCCCAGCGCAGGCTCAGCTCCATCGACGCGCGCGCGACCTCCTCCGTCGCCGGATACGGCGTGCACTCGTCGAAGATCATCACGATGTCCGAGTCGAGCACCTTCTGGATGTGCATGCTCTCCTCGGGCCCGAGGAACACCTTGCGGCCGTCGGTGGGCGCGGCGAAGGTCACGCCGGCCTCTGTGATCTTGCGCTTGTGCGCCAGCGAGAACACCTGGAAGCCGCCCGAGTCGGTGAGGATCGGCCCGTCCCAGCGAGTGAACCCGTGCAGCCCGCCGTGCTCGCCGATGACCTCCAGCCCCGGGCGCAGGTACAGGTGGAAGGTGTTGCCCAGGATGATCTCCGCGCCCAGCCCGCGAATGTCCTGCGGGAACACGCCCTTGACCGAGCCGTAGGTGCCCACCGGCATGAAGGCCGGCGTCTCGACCGTGCCGCGCGGGAAGGTCAGGCGGCCGCGGCGGGCGCCGCCGTCGGTGCCCAGCAACTGGAAGTCCATGCGGCTCATGCGAGGTGTCCCATCGAGTGCGACGTCACGGGTGCGCCCCGGCATCCGGTCGCGGCCACAACAGCATCGCGTCCCCGTACGAGAAGAACCGGTAGCGCTGCGCGATGGCATGCCGGTAGGCGTCGAACACCCGGTGCTTGCCGGCGAAGGCGGAGATCATCATCAGCAGCGTGCTCTCGGGCAGGTGGAAGTTGGTGACCAGCGCGTCGACCGCGGTGATGCGGTAACCGGGCAGGATGAAAAGGCGCGTCTCGCCGGCGAAGGGCTGCAGCTGGCGCGTGCCGTCGGGCGCGTCGCGCATCGCCGATTCCAGCGCGCGCACGACGGTGGTACCCACACCGATGACGCGGCCGCCGGCCTCGCGCGTGCGGCGGACCTTCTCCACCAAATCGGCGCCGACGTTGAGCCACTCGCTGTGCATCACGTGCTGGTCGAGCTGCTCCACGCGCACCGGCTGGAACGTGCCGGCGCCGACGTGCAGCGTGACGTGGCCGAAATCGATGCCGCGCGCGCGTAGGGCCGCCAGCAGCGCGTCGTCGAAATGCAGGCCCGCGGTCGGCGCCGCGACCGCGCCGACTTCGCGCGCGAATACGGTCTGATAGCGCTCGGTATCGTCGCGGCCGGGCTCGCGCTGGATGTACGGCGGCAGCGGCAGGCGGCCGGCGTCCAGCAGCCAGGACTCCAGCGGCGGCTCGACATGGAACTTCAGGCGGTAGAACTCGCCGTCGCGGCCCAGCACTTCCGCCTCGCCGCCCGCATCCAGCGCGATCCGTGCGCCCGCCTTTGGCGACTTGCTGACGCCCAGCTGCGCGCGCGCCTCGTCGTGCCCGAGCAGGCGCTCGATCAGGATTTCCACGCGCCCGCCCGTGGCCTTCTGCCCGAACAGGCGCGCCGGGATCACGCGGGTGTCGTTGAACACCAGCAGGTCGCCGGGCACCAGCAGGTCCGGCAGGTCGGTGAATGCGGCATCGACGTAGGCCGCAGGCGCGGGCGGCACGACCAGCAGCCGGCTGGCCGATCGCGAGGCCAACGGCGCCTGGGCGATGAGCTCGGACGGCAGGTCGTAATGAAAGTCGGACTTCTTCAAGGCGGGTCGCATGTCGCCGCCGGGCAGCCGGCAGCGGGCCGGCATTATCGGCTGCCGGATGCGGCACGCCAAACCGCTTTCGTCCGGCCCGGCTTGGACGTGCCCGGGGCCGCAGGGGGTTACGCGGACTTTGCCCGGATGCTAAAATCGGCCGCAAGTTGTTGTTTTGATTGACCCCATTCGAGCGCGAGGGCCCCCTCGCGTTTTTTCGTTCCGGTCACCGGAGGACGCCATGACCCTGCTCGACACCCTCGCCCCGCTGCGCGCCCACGGCGGCGCGCGCCGCACCGTCGGCCTGGACGACGCCACCCTCGCCCGCTTCGGCGGCAACGCCGACCTGAAGGCCGCCGTCGAGGCCGCCGCCGCCGAGTACGCGCGCATCCGCGAGGAGTTCGCCGACCTGCTCGACCTCGACGAGGACGCCCAGGTGCAGGCCACGCAGGCCGGTTTCGTCAATTTCTACCCGGACGACGGCGTCAATCCGTACGTCGCCCTGACCGCGCGCGGGCCGTGGATCATCACGCTCAAGGGCGCGGTGCTGCACGATTCGGGCGGCTACGGGATGCTGGGGTTCGGCCACGCGCCCGACGACGTCATCGCCGCCATGGCCAAGCCGCAGGCGATGGCCAACATCATGACGCCGAGCCTGTCGCAGTTGCGCTTCGAGCGCGTGCTGCGCGACGCCATCGGCGTGGGCCGCGACTGCCCGTACGCGAAGTTCTTCTGCCTGAATTCGGGCTCGGAGTCGGTCACGCTGGCCGCTCGCATCGCCGACGCAAACGCCAAGTCGATGACCGAGGGCGACAACCGCACCATCAAGCGCGTGGTGGTCAAGGGCAGCTTCCACGGCCGCACCGACCGTCCTGCGCTGTATTCGGACTCCACCCGCAAGACCTACCTGCAGCACCTGGCCAGCTACCGCGGCGAGTCGTCGGTCATCGCGATCGAGCCCTACGACATCGCCGCGCTGAAGCAGGCCTTCAGCGATGCCAAGGCCAACGGCTGGTTCATCGAGGCGATGTTCCTGGAGCCGGTGATGGGCGAAGGCGACCCGGGCCGCGGCGTGCCGGTGGACTTCTACAAGGCCGCGCGCGAACTCACCCGCGAACACGGCTCGCTGCTGCTGGTCGACTCGATCCAGGCCGGCCTGCGCGCGCAGGGCGTGCTGTCGATCGTCGACTACCCGGGCTTCGAGGGTGTCGAGGCGCCGGACATGGAGACGTACTCCAAGGCGCTCAATGCCGGCCAGTACCCGCTGAGCGTGCTCGCGGTCAACGAGCGCGCCGCCGGCATCTACCGCAAGGGCCTGTACGGCAACACGATGACCTCCAACCCGCGCGCGCTCGACACCGCCTGCGCCGTGCTGGCCAAGGTCACGCCGCAGCTGCGCGAGAACATCCGCGCCCGCGGCGTGGAAGCGCTGGAAAAGCTGGAAGCGCTCAAGTCGGAACTGGGTGGGCACATCACCAAGGTCCAGGGCACCGGCCTGCTGTTCTCCTGCGAGCTGAGCCCGCAGTTCAAGTGCTTCGGCGCGGGCTCGACCGAGGAGTGGCTGCGCGAGCGCGGCATTGGCGTGATCCACGGCGGCGTCAATTCGCTGCGTTTCACCCCGACCTTCACCATCACCAGCGAGGAGATCGACCTGCTGGTCGGCATGGTGGGGCGCGCCCTGCGCGAAGGCCCGCGTGCCGAGCAGGCCGCCGCCGCCTGATCCCGGAGGTTCACCGCGACACGAAAAAGCCGGGCATCGCCCGGCTTTTTTTTCCCGTCCGGCGGTGACCGTCCCCTAGCGACGTGACGAAGCCCGCGTCAGCTCACCCGCGCGCCAGCCACAACGCCAGCACCCCGCCGGCCGTCACCACGCCACCCAGCAGCCGCAGGTGCCGGTCCGGCATGGCGTGCATCTGGGCGACGAACTGCTTCCAGGTGCCCGGGGCGGCGAACAGGAATAGCCCCTCCAGCACTGCGACCAGGCACAGCGCCGAAACCAGTTCGGTCATGGCGACGGCAGGCTCAGCGGTCGCTGCGCATGTACTGCAGGAACGGATCATCGCGGTCCAGCACGATCACCGCATTGCCGTCGTCGAACGAGGCCCGATATGCCTCCAGGCTGCGCTGGAAAGCGTAGAACGCCGGGTCGCGGTTGGCCGCCTCGCCGTAGATGCGCGCGGCACCGGCGTCGCCCTGGCCTCGCAGGCGCTGCGCATCGCGCTCGGCCTCGGCCAGGATCACCACCTGGCTGCGGTCGGCCTCCGCACGGATTGTGCGTGCCTCCTCCTCGCCCTCGGCACGCAGAGCGCTTGCCACCTGGCGGCGCTGGGCGCTCATGCGCTCGTACACCTGCGTGATGACCTCGCTGTCGGTCGGCAGGTCGATCTGCTTGATACGCAGATCAACGATGTCGATGCCCAGAGTATCGGCACCCCGATTGATGGCCTCCAGTTGCGGGCCAATTATCTTGGAGCGATCGCCAGAAACAAGATCCTTGAGAGTGCGGCTGTTGATCTCGTTCTTGAGCGACTCGCGGATAATCGGGGCCAGACGTTGCACGGCAACGTCCTCGTCGCCACCCGTTGCACGGAAAAAGGCGCGAGCATCACTGATGCGACCAACGGCGAAGTAATCGACGCTTACGTCCTTGCGCTCAAGAGTCAGAATTCGCTCGGGCTCGGACGCCAGCACCTGCAGACGGCGATCGAAGATCCGTGCGGTTTCCACCATCGGCCACTTGAAGTGCAGGCCGGGCTCGAGGTCGGCGCGTACGACGCGGCCGAGGTTCACCACCAGCGCGGTCTTGCCCTCGCCCACCACGAACACCGAGCCCAGCAGGGCGAACAGCGCGATCACCACGCCGGCAATCCAGACAGAAGCCCTCATCGAATCGTCTCCTCGCGGCCCGTCGGGCGCGGTGCGCGTTCACCGCGCGTGGCGCTGGTGCCCGATGTTTCCGACGGCAGCAGCAGTTCCGGGTCAATCACCGGCTGACGCGCGGCGCGTTCGCCGCCCGCAGCGCCGGCGGACTTGGCCGAGTCCATCGGCACGTAGATCAGCTGGCGCGAATCGCCGCCCACCACCTTGCGGTTGCCGGCCAGCACGTCCTGCACGGTTTCCAGCCACAGGCGCTTGCGCGTGACCTCGGGAGAGTTCTGGTACTCCTCCACAAGCAGGGAGAAGCGGGCCGCGTCGCCTTGTGCGCGCGCGACCTTGGCCTCCTGGTAACCGGTGGCGGCAGCGCGGATGCGGGCCGCCTCGCCGCGGGCTTCCGGCACGATCCGCGCGGCGTACGCACGGGCCTCGCTGATCAGACGGTCCTTGTTCTGCTGCGCACTGTTGACGTCGTCGAAGGCGGGCTTGACCTGCTCCGGCGGACGCGCGTTGGGCAGGCTGAGTTCGGTCACGCGCAGGCCCGTGCGGTAGGCATCGAGCGAGGCCTGCAACTGGTCGCGCGCCGACACCGCCAGCGCATCGCGCGAACCGAGCACGGTGTCCAGTGTCGAGCGGCCGACCTGCTCGCGCATGGTGCTCAGCGCGGCCTGCTCCAGCACCTGGTCGGCATTGCGGGTGCCGAACAGGTAGAGCTCGGCATCGCTGACCCGGTACTGCACATTGATCTCGACTTGCACGATGTTCTCATCGCGGGTCAGCACCGGCACGTTGTTGCTGTAGGTCTGGACCTGGGTGGCGTTGACCTTGGTCACGCGCTCGATCGGCCAGGGCCACTTGAGGTTGGGGCCTGGCTGCATGATCCGCGCGACCTGGCCGAAGCGCTGCACCACGCCGCGCTGCTGCTCGGCGATCAGCACGAAGCAGTTGAACACCAGCCACAGGCCGGCAATCAGCAGCACCCAGCGGGCGATGTTGTTGCCCCCGCCGCCGCCGAACAGACCCCTCAACTGGTCGAGCACGGCGTCCAGCCCATTGCCGCCGGGATTGCGCCGGGGCGGACGGCTTCCGCCGGATTGATTGCTGCCAGGGGTATTCCAGGCCATGCCTGCTCCATGTGGGACGACGGGGGCGCGCAGGCACGTGGGTGCGGATCGCGGCGCCGGGTGATTCTAGGTGGGGGTTGGGGCCGCCTCAACCAAGGTCGGGCGGAAGCGCAGCGTCGATCAGGGGCTGGAGCGCGGTGCCACCGGCCTGCGCCGCCAGCCGCTGGGCGTCAACGAGCGCGAGGTCGACCTGGATGTCCCAGCCGTCGTCGCCGGCTTGCTCGCCGCGCACCGCGCCCAGTTCGTGCAGGCGTGCGCGCAGGCGGCCGGCGCGGGACGGCACGTGCACCCGGCCCTGCACGCGTTGCAGCCCGAGCACCTCGCCGATGGCGTCGCGCAGCAGGTCCAGGCCAACGCCGTCGCGCGCCGACAGCCAGACCCGCGGCGGCCCTTCGGCCGGGCGATCCAGCCGCGGTGCGCCGCCTTCGACCCGGTCGATCTTGTTGAACACGAGGACCTGCGGCAGGTCGGCCGCGCCGATTTCCGCCAGCACCTCGTTGACCTGCGCCACGCGCTCGTCGCGCAGCGGGTCCGCCGCGTCCACGACGTGCAACAGCAGGTCGGCATCGCGGGCTTCCGACAGGGTCGAGCGGAACGCGGCGACCAGGGCATGCGGCAGGTCGCGCACGAAGCCGACGGTGTCGGCCAGCACCGCGCCGCCGCCGGCCAGGTCGATGCGGCGCACCGTGGGGTCGAGCGTGGCGAACAACTGGTCGGCGGCGTACGCCTCCGCACCCGTCATCGCGTTGAAAAGCGTGGACTTGCCGGCATTGGTGTAGCCGACCAGTGCGACGCGCGGCAGTTCGCTGCGCATGCGCGCCCGGCGCATCTGCGTGCGCTGCACCTGCACCTTGTCCAGCCGGCGCTGCAACGACTCCAGCCGCTGCTGCAGCATGCGGCGGTCGAGCTCGAGCTGCGTCTCGCCGGGACCGCGCAGGCCGATGGAGCCGCCGCGCTGGCGCTCAAGGTGGGTCCAGCCGCGCACCAGGCGCGTGGACATGTGGCGCAGCTGCGCCAGTTCGACCTGCAGCTTGCCTTCGTGGCTTTGCGCACGCTGGGCGAAGATGTCCAGGATCAGGCCGGTGCGGTCGACCACGCGGCGCTGCAACGCGCGCTCCAGGTTGCGCTCCTGGGTGGGCGTCAGCGGGTGGTTGACCAGGATGAGGTCGGCCCCGGTCGCATCGGCGGCCGCCTTGACCTCCTCGAGCTTGCCGCTGCCGATCAGCGTGGCGGCATTGGGCCGGTCGATGCGCGAGCTGAGCACGCCTGCAATGGACGCGCCGGCCGAGCGGGCGAGCTCGGAGAACTCCTCCAGCAGGCCCTCGTCCACCGGGCCGCCGGCATGAGGCTGGATCAGCAGCGCATGTTCGCCCTTGCGGGATCGTTCAAAGAACACGCGCGCGCCTCATCCTCGTGTCACTCGGCCTCGTCGGAACCGTGGTCGCCGTTGCCCTCGCCCGGCTGCACGTAACCGCCGCCCGGGCCCACGCGCACGTTGCGCGCCGGGACCACGGTGGAAATGGCGTGCTTGTAGACCATCTGGCTGACGGTATTGCGCAGCAGAACCACGAACTGGTCGAAGGACTCGATCGTGCCCTGCAGCTTGATGCCGTTGACCAGGTAGACCGAAACCGGCACGCGCTCGCGCCGCAGCGCATTCAGGAACGGGTCCTGCAAAGATTGCCCCTTGGACATCTAAAGTTTCCCCTGCATGGTTCTAGTTATGTGCGGTGGCGCCGACCGTCGGGAACGCCCTGCAGGCCGGCATCCCCTGCGGCACTCCCCGTCGCAGACGACGCACCGATGGTAGCGCAACCGTGGTGCCGCCACGCGCACTGGAGCAGGCTTTTCGGGCGCCGGCGTGCCGAAGCAGGCTGAATGCGCTCAGCGGCCCGGTACGAACAGCCGGCGGGCCGCGAGCAGGCCCGCCCGGTCGCGGACGGGGTCGAACCAGCGCGCATCCAGCTGCCCGCGCAGCCAGGTCAGCTGCCGCTTGGCCAGTTGCCGCGTGGCGAAGATGCCGCGGTCGCGGAGCGTCGCGGCGTCGTACTGGCCGTCCAGATGCTCCCAGGCCTGCCGGTAGCCGACTGCGCGCAGGGCGGGCAACTCCAGCGGTGCGGGGTGGGCGGCCAGCTCCGGCGCGGCGCGCAACCGCCGGACTTCATCCAGGAATCGGGCTTCAAGCATGGCGTCGAACCGGCGCTCGATGCGACGGTGCAACTCGCTTCGATCTGCCGGCGCCAGCACCAGCTTGAGCACGCGATACGGCAGGCGGGCCCGCTGCGACGTGTCGCGCTGCCAGTCGGTCAGCGTCCGGCCCGAGATGCGATACACCTCCAGCGCGCGCTGGATGCGCTGGGCATCGGTGGCATGGATGCGGGCGGCGGCCACCGGGTCGATCGCGGCAAGTTCGGCGTGCAGGGCGGCCCATCCGCGCTCGGCCGCCTGTGCGGCGAGCCCGGCACGCACCTGTGCGTCGGCGGCCGGCATGTCCGACAGCCCCTCCAGCAGCGCCTGGAAGTACAGTCCGGTACCGCCGACCAGCAGCGGTATGCGGCCGCGCGCGGCGATGTCATCCATTGCGCGGCGCGCATCGGTGGCGAACTCGGCCGCCGAGTACGGCTGCCACGGCTCGCGCAGGTCGAGCATGTGGTGGACGATGCCGCCGCGCTCGGCCACCGTCGGCTTGGCCGCACCGATGTCGAGTCCGCGGTAGACCAGCGCGGAATCCACGCTGACGATCTCCGCGTCCAGTGCCGCCGCCCACTCCAGCGACAACGCCGTCTTGCCCGACGCGGTCGGCCCCATCAGGGCGATGGCCAGCGGGCGCGGGTCGTTCTGGCTCACCGTGCGGGCCGGTTGGCGACGTTCGTCAGTAGCCGGTTTCGCGCAGCGACGCGCGCACCTGCATGTGCACCGCCTGGATCTCCTGCGGCGGTTCGCGATCGAGGCGGCTGACCAGGATGATCGCCACCGTGGCCGCGATGAAGCCGGGCACGATCTCGTAGAGCCCGCTGCCGTACATACCGACCGCCACCTGCTTCCACAGGATGACCGTAGCCGCACCCGCCACCATGCCGGTCAGCGCGCCATTGCGCGTCATGCGCTGCCAGAACAGCGCCAACAGCACGACCGGGCCGAAGGCGGCGCCGAAGCCCGCCCACGCATAGGACACTAGGCCCAGCACGCGGCTGTCGGGGTCACGCGCCAGCCACATGGCGACGAGCGCCACCAGTAGCACGCTGCCACGGCCGACCCACACCAGTTCGGTCTGGCTGGCCTGCTTGCGCAGGAACCCGCGATAGAAGTCCTCCGACAGCACGCTGGAGCACACCAGCAACTGGCTCGACAGCGTGCTCATCACCGCCGCGAGGATCGCCGACAGGATCACGCCGGCGACCCACGGGTTGAACAACAGCTCCACGACGGCGATGAACACGCGCTCGGGGTTCGCGATGACCGGGCCTGCCGACTCGGGATGCTCGGCGAAATAGCCGATGCCGAGGAAGCCCACGGTCAGCGAGCCGGCCAGGCACAGGATCATCCAGGTCATGCCGATGCGGCGCGCCACGGGAATCGTGTGCACGCCACCGGCTGCCATGAAGCGCGCCAGGATGTGCGGCTGGCCGAAGTAGCCCAGCCCCCACGCGATCAGCGAGACGATGCCGACCAGGCCAAGCTCGCCGCCGCGGAACCAGTCCAGGCGGGCCGGCGCCTCGGCGCGGATCGCGGCCAGCGTGGAGTCGAAGCCGCCGGTGGCGACGATCAGCAGGATCGGCGTCAGCAACAGCGCGAACAGCATCAGCACGCCCTGCGCGGTGTCCGTCCAGCTCACCGCGAGGAACCCACCGACCAGCGTGTAGAGGATGGTGACCGCCGCGCCCCACCAGATCGCCTGCGCGTAGGGCAGGCCGAACACGCTCTCGAACAACCGGCCGCCGGCCACGATGCCCGACGCGCAGTACACCGCGAAGAACACCAGGATCACCACCGCCGACAGCACCCGCAGCGCGCGGCCGGTGTCGTGGAACCGGCTGGTGAAGAAGTCCGGCAGCGTCAGCGCGTTGTCGGTGCGCTCGGTGTAGACGCGCAGCGGGCCGGCGACGAACTTCCAATTGGCCCACGCGCCCGCCACCAGTCCGATGGCGATCCAGGCCTCCGACACGCCGCCCAGGTACATCGCCCCCGGCAGGCCCATCAGCAGCCAGCCACTCATGTCCGAGGCGCCGGCCGACAGCGCGGTCACGCCCGGGCCGAGGCTGCGGCCGCCGAGGATGTAGTCGTCGAAGTTCTTTGTGGAACGCCAGGCAACGAAGCCGATCCCCACCATCGCGAGCAGGTACAGCAGGAAGGTCACGATCAGCGGCGTGCTGGCGGTCATGCGGTTCCCCCGTCGAAATCCGGCCGGCAGCTTAGCGCGCGCCGGTCTGCAACCCCACCCCGCTTATGCACAACGGCTGTGGACAAGCGGGCGAGGCAAGCTGTGGACAAGTCGCCGGAGGCCAGCTGCCGCGGGGCGCCCTGACGCTTTGGCGAGATTTTCGCCACGTCGGCGACGAACCGCCATCGCGATCGATCAATCGTCGTCGGGCCAACGGATCGCAGGCGCGTCCTTCCGGCCAGCCGGCGCCGGCATCGCAGCGACCGCTTCCCAGACCTTCAGTGCGTCGACGGTCGCAGCGACATCGTGCACCCGCACCAGTCGCGCGCCGCGCTGCGCGGCGACCAGGTGCGCGGCCACCGAGCCGTGGACACGATCGGCCGGTACGTCGCGGCCGGTCAGCTCGCCGATCAGCCGCTTGCGCGACAGCCCGGCCAGCACCGGCACACCCAGCTCGACGAAGCGGTCCAGGTGCGACAGCAGCAGCAGGTTGTGCTCGCGCGTCTTGCCGAACCCGAAGCCGGGGTCGACCACGATGCGCTTCTTGTCGATGCCGGCCATTTCCGCAGCAAAGATGCGCTCGGCAAGGAAGCGGTGCACGTCGCCGACCACGTCGTCGTACGTCGGCGCCTCCTGCATCGAGCGCGGCTCGCCCTTCATGTGCATCAGCACGACCGGCACGCCGAGTACGGACGCTGCCTCCATCGCGCCGGGTTCCGACAACGCCCGCACATCGTTGACCATGCCGGCCCCGGCCTCGACCGCGGCCCGCATTACCTCCGGCTTGCTGGTGTCGACGCTGATCGGCACGTCGGTTTCGCGCGCCAGTCGCTCGATCACGGGAACCACGCGCTGCAGCTCTTCTTCGAGCGACACCGCCTCCGCACCGGGGCGGGTCGATTCGCCGCCCACGTCGAGCACGTCCGCACCCTCTTCCACCAGGCGCAGAGCGTGGGCGACCGCGGCATCGGTCGTCGCATGCCGGCCTCCGTCGGAAAACGAATCCGGCGTCACGTTGACGATGCCCATCACCCGGCAACGATCGAGCCGCAACGAACGCCCGTTGCAATCGAGCGTGCGGACCGTGTCGAAGAATCCGTCAGTCATTCCCGGGCCCTCGACGCTGCCGCAGCAGGCCGACCGCCGCCATCGCCAGCCAGACGGCTGCCAACACGATGCCAGCGGTGGCATATGCGCGGGGTTCCCCGAGCGCCATGCCGAGCGCCGGTAGCAGCACCAACGCGGCGAGCGCGGCGAGCAGCAGCCTGCGGATCGGGACGGTGATCGATGGGGCGTGCACGGTCGTAAGGCGCCAACGAAAAAGGCCAGAGCGGACTCTGGCCTTTTCCTTTCGATGCGGCAAGCGCGAGCGTGGTAGCTGAGACCGTCAGGTCTGCGCCGCCGGGCCGCCAATCGCACCCGGCGTATCGGATTCGTCCGGGGGCAGCGTCTTGCCGGACTTGGCCCAGTCCGCCGGCGGCCCAGGCGTACGCCCGGCCATGATGTCGTCGATCTGCTTGGCGTCGATGGTTTCGTACAACAGCAGCGCCTCTGCCATCACATGCAGCTTGTCGACGTTGTCCTTGAGGATCTGCGTGGTGCGGTTGTAGGCGCGATCCAGGATGCTGCGCACCACCTCGTCGATGCGGCGGGCGGTGTCGTCGGACACGTTCTTGTGCTGGGTGACGGAGCGGCCCAGGAACACCTCGTCCTCTTCCTCGCCATAGGCGATCGGGCCGAGCTCGTCCGACAGGCCCCACTTGGTGGCCATGTTGCGGGCCATCTTGGTCGCGCGCTCGATGTCGTTGGACGCACCGGTGGTGACCTTGTCGTGGCCGAAGATCAGCTCTTCGGCGACGCGGCCGCCGTAAAGCGAGCAGAGCTGGGATTCGATCGCGGTCTTGTTGTAGCTGTACTTGTCACCCTCGGGCAGGTACATGGTCACGCCGAGCGCACGGCCGCGGGGAATGATCGTCACCTTGTAGACGGGGTCATGCTCCGGCACCACGCGGCCGACGATGGCGTGTCCGGCCTCGTGGTAGGCGGTGAGCTTCTTCTCGTCCTCGCTCATGGCCATCGAGCGGCGCTCGGCGCCCATCAGGATCTTGTCGCGGGCACGGTCGAAGTGCTCCATGCGCACTTCCTTGGCGTTCTCGCGCGCGGCAAATAGCGCCGCCTCGTTGCAGAGGTTGGCCAGGTCGGCGCCCGAGAAGCCCGGCGTGCCGCGGGCGATGGTCATCGGCTCCACGTCCTCGTCCAGCGGCAGCTTGCGCATGTGCACGCGCAGGATCTGCTCGCGGCCCTTCACGTCCGGCAGGCCGACCACGACCTGGCGGTCGAAACGACCCGGGCGCAGCAACGCGGGGTCGAGCACGTCGGGACGGTTGGTCGCGGCGATCACGATCACGCCCTCGCCGCCCTCGAAGCCGTCCATCTCCACCAGCAACTGGTTGAGGGTCTGCTCGCGTTCGTCATGCCCGCCGCCCAGGCCGGCACCACGGTGGCGGCCGACGGCGTCGATCTCGTCGATGAAGATGATGCACGGCGCGTGCTTCTTGGCCTGCTCGAACATGTCGCGCACGCGGCTGGCGCCGACGCCGACGAACATCTCGACGAAGTCCGAACCGGAAATCGAGAAGAACGGCACCTTGGCCTCGCCGGCGATGGCGCGCGCCAGAAGCGTCTTGCCGGTGCCCGGCGGGCCGACCATCAGCACGCCGCGGGGGATCTTGCCGCCCAGCTTGGAGAAACGGGTCGGGTCACGCAGGAACTCGACCAGCTCGCCGACCTCTTCCTTGGCCTCGTCGCAGCCGGCCACGTCGGCGAAGGTCACCTTGACCTCGTTCTCGCCCTGCATCTTGGCGCGCGACTTGCCGAAGCTCATCGCACCCTTGCTGCCGCCCTGCTGCATCTGGCGCATGAAATAGATCCACACGCCGATGATCAGGACCCATGGCAGCACGTTGATCAGGATGTAGAGCAGCGACGGGCCGGTATCCGGCGGCACGCGGGTGATCTCGACGTTCTCGCGCACCAGCACGTTGACCAGCGCGTCGTCGGGCGGGCCATTGGTGATGCCGGCGGTGCCATCGGCGCGCTCGAACTTCAGCGTGTTGCCCGACAGGCCGCTCTTCTCGGTGTACTCGACCGACTTGACGCGCCCGGCCTCGACATCGTTCAGGAACTGCGAGTAGGTGACCTCGCTGGACGCGCCGGTGCCCGCCGTGCGCGGGCCGAATGCCTGGAATACCAGCATCAGCACCACGGCGACGATCACCCAGAGCAACAGATTCTTGGCCAAGTCGTTCATTCGTTCCTGCCTGAGGCGTCGTTCATTACGGTCGTGCCGTGGCACGTGGGGGGGACTGCATATACGGGCTGGAGGCTCTTCCGGCTGCAGCATCCGCCTGCACCCCGGGGCGCCGTATCGGACCCCGCACCTTACTTAATTTGTGCCCGCCTGCCCTGTGCCAGCGCATACACCTCCGGCGAGCGTTTACGGGAGGCCGCGGGCTTGCGGATCGCGACCTTCTCATAGCGGCGGCGCAGCTCCTTCACGTAGTCGTCAAAGCCCACGCCCTGGAACAGCTTGATCAGGAAATCGCCCCCCACCCGCAGGTGGCGGTCGGCGAAATCCATCGCCAGTTCGGACAGGTACATCGCCCGGGGCATGTCGACCGCATCCACCCCGCTCTTATTGGGGGCCATATCCGACAGCACAAGGTCGACCGACGTGCCGTCCAACAGGGCCTCCAACTGCGATAGGACGGCGTCCTCCCTGAAATCGCCCTGAAGGAACTCCACCCCGGCCAACGGCGGCATGTCGAGGATGTCCAGCGCGATGACCCGCCCGCGCTCGCCCAGCGCCTGCCGCACCCATTGGGACCACCCGCCGGGCGCGGCGCCGAGGTCGACCACCACCATGCCCGGGCGCAGCAGTCGGTCGCGCTCGACCAGCTCCTCCAGCTTGTAGGCGGCACGCGACCGCAGGCCCTCGGCCTTGGCCTTCTTCACGAAAGGGTCGGAGAAGTGCTCCTTGAGCCAGCGCTGGCTGCTCTTGCTGCGGGTGGCCATGGGCTGTCGGAAGGCGGGAACGTGGGGCCGCCATGATACCCTGCGTGCCCGTTCCAGCCCGACTGCGTGCCCCGATGCCGACCCCGCTTACCGCCGCCCAGACCCGCTTCCTGCGCGGCCAGGCACACGGCCTCAAGGCGATGCTCCAGGTCGGCGGCAAGGGCATCACCGATGCGCTGGTGACCGAGCTCGATGGCGCACTGGAGCACCACGAGCTGATCAAGGTCAAGGTCGCCGCCGGGGACCGCGAAGAGCGGGACGCGATGATCGACACGCTGGTGGGACGCACCGGTGCCGCGCTGGTCCAGCGCATCGGCCATACCGCGGTGCTGTACCGCCAGAGCCGCGACCGCCGGCAGATCGTGCTGCCGCGCGCCTGACCGGTCCACGCGGCGCGCCATGCAGCTCAACCTCGAGCCCGCCGAACATGCCTACGTCCTGCGCGGCGCCGACGGCCGCTCGGCGCTCGTCAACGACCGCCGGCTGACGTCGAGTTTCGTGATCGCGCCCGGTACGTTGCTTGCGGACTGGACGCCCCCCGCCCCGTCCCTGCTGACCCCGGACGCACTGCAGCCGCTGCTGACGATGTCGCCTGACGTCGTGGTGCTGGGCACGGGCGCGACCCAGGTCTTCCCGCCCGCAGCGGTGATGGCCGAATGCCTGCGCCGCGGTGTCGGCATCGAAGTCATGGCCAACGACGCCGCCGCGCGGACCTATACCGTGCTGGCGGGTGAGGGGCGCAACGTGGTGGCGGGTTTCATCCTCACCGGCAGCTAGCGCCGGGTTGCAGCCATCCCGCACCGCCCGTGGCGGCGGCCGGCTGGATCAGCGGCGCGGCAGGTATCGCAGCGGATCGACCGGCTTGCCGTTGTGGCGCACCTCGAAGTGCAGCATCTCGCGCGGCGCGCCGCTGCGGCCCAGCTCGGCGATCTGCTGGCCCGCCTTCACCACCGCGCCTTCATTGACCAGCCGGTTGCGGTTATGGCCGTAGGCCGAGAGCCACTGTTCGTTGTGCTTGATGATGATCAGTTCGCCATAACCCACCAGGCCCGAACCGGAATACACCACCACGCCATCGCCCGCGGCACGGACGGGTGCGCCGGCCTGCCCGCCGATGTCGATGCCCTGCTTGGTCGGATCACCCGCGATGAAGCGGCCGATCAGGTCGCCTTCGGCCGGCCATCGCCATGCGACGCCGCTGTCGACCGGGGCCGGGGCCGGCGTACTTGTCGGCGGTCGCTGAGGCGTGGGGCGTGCTGAAGGTTGGGACGTGCGTGGCGTGGCGGGACGCGAGGCCACCGCGCCACCTGCCTGCGGATACAGCCGCAGGCGCTGGCCGGGATAGATCGTGTAGGGCGCCGGTATCCCGTTCCATGCCGCGAGATCACGCGCGCGGATGCCGTTGTCGGTGGCGATGCGATACAGCGTGTCACCCCGACGCACGAGCGCGGTCGCGCCGTACTTGGGCTTGGACGCCGCCACCGGTCCGCCGGATTCACGCACCACCGTGCTGGAGCAGGCTCCCAGCAGCAGGGTCAGCGCCATCAGGCAGGCGAACGCAAAGGACTGGGGGCGCGGACGGGCAAGCATCATGCGGTCGAAGAATCCTTTGGCGAGGAAGGCGACGGGGCCGCCAGGGCCCTGCATCTTGGCCCAACCATGGGTGAACGCGGCTTCAACGGTGGCCTTCAATCGACAAGACCCGAACGCAGCGGCACGAACACGACCGGCGCCAGCTCGCGCTGCTCGAGGCGACCGTCGGCCGTCCTGTCGATCTGCAGCAGCACCTGCGAGGTCGCGCCACCCACCGGGGCGATGAGCCGCCCTCCGGGGGCCAACTGGTCGGTGAGCGCATCCACGACCGCGGGCGCGCCTGCGGTCACCAGGATCGCGTCGAACGGGCCGTTCTCGGGCCAGCCAATGCGGCCGTCGTCGTGCTTGCTGCGCACGTTCATGCCCAGCTGGCGGAAGCGTTTGCGCGCGGTGCGAAGCAGTTCGCCGATGCGCTCGACGGTGTGGACCTCAAGCCCCAGTGCCGCCAGCACGGCCGCCTGGTACCCCGAGCCCGTTCCGATTTCCAGCACGCGCGAAGGCGCCACCTGCAGCAGCGATTCGGTCATCTTCGCCACCACCCACGGCTGCGAGATCGTCTGGCCGTGGCCGATGGGCAGCGCGGTGTCCTCATAGGCGCGCATCGCCAGCGCCTCGTCCACGAACAGGTGGCGGGGCACGGTCCGGATGGCATTGAGGACGCGTTCGTCGGCAATGCCGTTGTCGCGCAGGCGATCGACCAGGCGGTCGCGCACCCGCTGCGAGGTCATGCCCGATCCGATCGCCTCGGGTTGCAGTCGCATGCGCAGGCTCACGATGCACGCTCCAGCGACTGCTGCAGTCCGTCCACCCAGCTGGCCACCTGTTCCAGCGCCTGGTAGCGGGTGAGGTCCACCTGGATCGGCGTGATGGAGATGTGGCCGGTGCGCACCGCATGGAAATCGGTGCCGGGGCCGGCGTCCTGCTCGGGGCCGGCCGCACCGATCCACCACCACTGGCGGCCGCGCGGGTCTTCCTGGGGAATGCAGTCCTCGGCGCGGTGGCGGTTGCCCAGGCGCGTGACTTCGAAACCGGCAATCTCGTCCCACGGCCGGTCCGGGACGTTGACGTTGAGCATGGTGTCGGCCGGCAATGGATCGCTGCGCAGGCGGGCGATGATCTCCGCCGCCGCGCGCGCCGCGGTCTCGTAGTGGCGCCCCACGTGGTCGGCGGTGGCGAGCGACACAGCGACTGACGGCAGGCCTAGGAAGCGGCCTTCCATCGCCGCGGCCACGGTGCCCGAATAGATGACGTCGTCGCCCAGGTTGGCGGTGTTGTTGATGCCCGACACCACGATGTCCGGCTCGTCCTTCAACATGCCGGTGATTGCGACGTGGACACAGTCGGTGGGCGTGCCGAAGACGCGCCAGGTGGCCTCGTCCTGCTGCACCACCCGGATGGGCATGTCCAGGGTGAGCGAGTTGCTGGCACCGGAGCGGTCGCGGTCCGGGGCGATCACGACCACCTCGTGGCCGGCCGCGCGCAGGCCTTCGGCGAGCACGCGGATGCCGGGTGCGTCGACCCCGTCATCGTTACTTACGAGAACTTGCATGGACTCCCTTGGACGTACGCCTGCAATGCATGGCGAGGCGTCGATTCGACATCGACCAGGCCCTGCGCCATGACCGGGCCATGATAGCCGATGCCTGCCGATTGACCGCCGCGCCCGTGCAACCGCGCCCTTGATGCAGGGCGCTGGCGCGCTAGTCTGGCGCCATGCCGAAACCGCCGCCCGCACCCGACGACCGCGATGACCTGCCGGACGACGCATCGCTGTTCCGCGAGGCCGTGGGTCCGGTGCGCGGCGTGCGCTCTGCGCCGCGCGCGCCAGGCGCACCGCCGCCGCGCCCGCGGGCGCGCATGGCGGAGCTGGACGAAATGGAAGCCGTCCAGTCAATGCGTTCCATCAGCCACCCCGACCCCGTGGCCGCCGGCGACGTGTTGAGCCACCGACGCGAATCGGTGCCACCTGCTGTCTTCAAGCGGCTCAAGCGTGGTGAGATCGCCGCGCAGGACGAACTCGACCTGCACGGTGCCAACGCCGACCAGGCCGAGCGGGTATTGAGGGAATTCATTGTGCACGCGCACCGCGAAATGCTCGGCTGCGTGCGCGTCGTGCACGGCAAGGGGTTGCATGTCGCGGCGCCGTTCGGCGGCCCCGCGTTGCCGGTGGTCAAGAACGTGGTCGATCGCGTCCTGCGTCAGCGCGGTGACGTGCTGGCGTTCCACTCGACACCTGCCGCGCAGGGCGGAACCGGTGCGGTGCTTGTGCTGTTGGCGCCGAAGCGGCGCTAGCAGTCAGTCGTCAGTGCTGGCGACGAGATCCTTTGTAGCTTCCGGCCGGTTTACCCAGACTACTTCGATACCCCGAATCCGCGCGATCCGCTCGACCTCGGCGACATAGCGCTCCTCCGGTGTGAGCGGCGTTGTATCGGCCAGCCCCGACGTGGTCGTGCAGGCCGACAGCATCACCACCGAAAGCGACAGCATTACGACACGCAATTTCGCATTCATGACGGCATCCTCCGAATCGGTGCATGCGTGCACCGGTGCCCGGCCCCTGCCGGGCTCACTTCGGCTTATACGCCGACTGTCGGCGGAGGCCAGTGCCGAGGGTATGCCGCCGACGAACGGCGGCATGGGCGGTCGTCAGAAGGGTGATTGCGCCGCGACCTCGCCCAGCTCGGCCAGTACCGCGGTCGCGTAGCTGCCGGCCGGCAGGCTGAAGGTCAGTGACAGCGTGCCCGGCGCCGGACGGGTCCATTCCAGTCCACCGGCGCGCACCCTCAGGGCGCGGCGCTCCTGTGACAGGCCGGCGCGCTCCAGGCCCTTCTTCAGTGCAAGCGACTCCTCGTCCGCAAGAGCGGCATTCTCGATCCCCGCAACGTCGTCCGCGCTCCGCAGTGCGCCGCGTCCCCACAGCGGGCCGGTCGGGTGGATATCCATCTGCTGGAGACGGGCGTCCAGGGCCTCATCGAGTGGCTGCGGGCCGAACACGCTGCGGGTGCCGTCCAGCATCCAGACCTCGCCGGGCAGCGCACGGTCCCAGTCGCCCCGCCCGACCCGCGCCGCCAGCACGCGGTTGAACAGCTGGGATCGCGCCGCCGAAAGCAGGATGCCGCGCTGCTCCCGCCGAACGCGGCGACCGGCAAACATCGAGCGGGCCTGGGCGATGTTGTCGCCTTCCCGGCCAAAGCGCTGTTCGCCGAAGTAGTTCGGCACCCCCGCCTCGGCGATGCGCGCGAGCCGCTGGTCGATGGCGCCGGGCGCACCCTGCACATCGCGCAGGAGCAGCCCGAACCGGTTGCCGGCCAGCGCACCGCGCGGCAGCTTGCGCGAATGCCAGTGGTGGCCGAGCACGCGCAACTCGCCTTCGCGCTCCAGCAGCGCGATGTCGGGTGCCACGCGCCTGGGCAGGTGCACGCTGAAGCGCTGGACGGTCAGCGCGTGCCGGTCCTTCAGGCCGGCGTAACCGATCGCCATCTCCTGGACACCGGCCCACTCGGCCAACAGGCGGGCGGCGTAGGCCGTGTTC
Source organism: Novilysobacter selenitireducens (assembly GCF_020026895.1). Taxonomy (GTDB): domain Bacteria; phylum Pseudomonadota; class Gammaproteobacteria; order Xanthomonadales; family Xanthomonadaceae; genus Lysobacter_C; species Lysobacter_C selenitireducens. Next base: position 138,270 of record NZ_JAINZW010000006.1, on the reverse strand, counting down.
ATGCCGCGCTTCTCGACCGTCAGCAGCAGATGCTCCCCGCTTCCCGACGGCTCGAACGACGGCAGTTCCTCGACGCGGAAATCCTCCGGCACGCTGCGCATGCGCGCCGACAGCACGGCTTCGCCGTGGGCGCGCGGCAGCAGCACGCGAGCGTCGCTCATGACCGCACGAGCAGGCAGACCGCCTGCGCGGCGATGCCTTCGCCGCGGCCGGTGAAGCCCAGCCGCTCGCTGGTGGTCGCCTTTACGCTGACGTCGTCGACGCCGATACCCAGGTCGGTCGCGATGCCTTCGCGCATCGCTTCCGCGTGTGGACCGACCTTCGGGCGCTCGCAGATGACGGTGACGTCGGCATTGCCCACGCGCCAGCCGCGCTCGCGCAGCAGGCGGTCGCAATGCCGCAGGAGCGTGCGGCTGTCGGCGTCTTTCCAGCGCGCGTCGGACGGTGGGAAGTGGCGGCCGATGTCGCCCAGCGCCAGCGCGCCGAGCATCGCGTCGCACAGGGCATGCAACACCACGTCGCCATCGGAATGGGCGTCCACGCCGCGGTCGTGGTCGACGCGCACGCCGCCCAGCATGACGTGGTCGCCGTCGGTGAAGGCGTGGACGTCAAAGCCCTGGCCGATCCGGAATGTCATCGCTACCTCGTGCCTTTCGCGGCCAAGCCGCCCGGCACCATTGTAGGAGCGGCTTCAGCCGCGGTTGCGCCCCGTGCCCGAGCGGGACGTGCCGGCAGCGGGCGCATCCCCCGGCCCAGCGGCGTATACGGCTATGCGCCCACGGCAGTCGGACGCGTCAACCGGGAGACCTTCTGGACAGCAGGAACTCCGCCAACCGCAAGTCGGCCGGCGTCGTCACCTTGAGGTTGTCCTCGCGGCCCTCGACGAGCACCGGACGCCCACCTGCGCGCTCGATCGCCATGGCCTCGTCGGTCATCGCAACGCCTACGGCACGCGCCGACTCCAGTGCGTGGACCAGGGCGTCGCGCCGGAAGGCTTGCGGAGTCAGTGCGCGCCATAACGCTTCGCGCGGCACCGTAGCGTCGATGCAGCCGGCACCATCAGCGCGCTTGAGCGTGTCGCGCACGGGTGCCGCGAGGATCGCGCCGTCCGGCGACTCCATCGCGGCGTCGATCAGGCGGCCGACATCTGACGCCGCAAGGTTGGGCCGGGCGGCATCATGCACCAGCACCAGCGCATCGCCCGGCACCGACGGTGGCAGCGCGCGCAACGCCGCCAGCACCGAATCGGCGCGTTCGCCACCGCCATCGCAGCGCAATACCGGCTTGCCGCACAGCGAAGTCCACCCCGGCCAGCGGCTGTCGTCCGGCGCGAGCGCCACCATCGCGCCGGCCACGTCCGGGTGTGACAACAGCGCGCGCAGCGTGTGTTCGAGAACGCTGCGGCCGGCCACCTCGAGGTACTGCTTGGGGACGTCACCACCGAAGCGCGTGCCGCGGCCCGCCGCCGGAACGACCGCCCAGACGGATCGCGGCATCGCGCCCGCCACCTAGTCGGCGCCCGCTTCGCCGGCAACCGGATCCACCGCCGGCGCAGCCATTGGCGACGCCGGCTCCACCACCCGGTAGAAGGTCTCGCCTGGCTTGATCATGCCCAGCTCGCTGCGGGCACGTTCCTCGACGGCGGCCTCGCCCGACTTCAGGTCCTCGACCTCGGCCTGCAGCGCGTCGTTGCGCTCCTGCAGTCCGCCATTATCGCGCGCCTGCTGCTCAACCTGCGCCTCGAGCTTGGCGACCGAGCGCCGGCCGCCTTCGTCCAGCCACAGGTGGTACTGCAGCCACGCCAGCATCGCCAGCAGCACCACCATCAGCAGCCGCAGCCAGCGCATGGCCGGTGTGTCCCGTCAGCGCTTCAGGCTGACGAACGCACTGCGACCGGCGTAGCGCGCGGCCGCGCCAGGCTTCAGTTGGGCAAGCGTCTCCTCGATGCGCAGCAGCTGGTTGTACTTGGCCACGCGGTCGCTGCGGCACAGCGAGCCGGTCTTGATCTGGGTTGCGGTGGTCGCCACGGCAATGTCGGCGATGGTGGTGTCCTCGGTCTCGCCCGAACGGTGGGAGACCACGGCCGCGTACCCGGCCGCGTCGGCCATCGCAATGGCCTCCAGCGTCTCGGTCAGCGTGCCGATCTGGTTGACCTTGATCAGGATGGCATTGGCGACGCGCTGGTCGATGCCGTCCTTGAAGATGCGCGGGTTGGTCACGAACAGGTCGTCGCCGACCAGCTGCACCTTGTCGCCGATCTTCTCGGTGAGCAGCTTCCAGCCGTCCCAGTCGCCCTCGTCCATACCGTCCTCGATCGTGACGATCGGGTACTGCGCGGCCCAGCCGGCGAGGAAATCGGCGAACTGCTCGGAGGTCAGGCGCTTGCCCTCGCCGGTGAGGTGGTACTTGCCGTTGTCGAAGAACTCGCTCGATGCCACGTCCAGGCCGAGCAGGATGTCCTCGCCCGCCTTGTAGCCGGCCTTGCCGATCGCCTCGAGGATGGTTTCCAGTGCTTCCTCGTTGCTGCGCAGGTCCGGGGCGAAGCCGCCCTCGTCGCCCACCGCGGTGGACAGCCCGCGGCCCTTGAGCACCGACTTGAGCGCGTGGAACACCTCGGTGCCGGCGCGCAGCGCTTCGGAAAAGCTGTCCATGCCGACCGGCAGCACCATGAACTCCTGCAGGTCGACGTTGTTATCGGCATGCGCGCCTCCGTTGATGATGTTCATCATCGGCACCGGCAACGAGACCTCGCGCCCGCCCGCCAGGTGCTGCCACAGCGGCTGCTTCTTCGATGCGGCCACGGCGTGGGCGTTGGCCATCGACACGCCCAGCAGCGCGTTCGCGCCCAGGCGGCCCTTGTTCTCGGTGCCGTCCAGGTCGATCAGGCGGCGGTCCAGCCCGGCCTGGTCGGTACCGTCGAAGCCGGCCAGTGCCTTGGCGATCGGGCCGTTGACGTTCTCCACCGCCTGCCGCACGCCCTTGCCCAGGTACCGGGTCTTGTCGCCGTCGCGCAGTTCCACCGCTTCCTTGGTGCCCGTGGAGGCACCCGACGGGACCATGGCGCGACCGAAACTGCCATCGGCCAGCGTGACCTCGGCTTCAAGCGTGGGGTTACCGCGGCTGTCGAGGATTTCGCGGGCGTGGATCTTGGCGATGGTCGTCATGGGCTCTTTCGAAAATGGTTGGGAAAAGCGTTTCAGCCACGGATTGCACGGATAGATGCGGATAGAGCGGAATGAACTGAAACGCTTATCCGTGCTGGTCCCTGTACAACCGTGGCAAAAAATTCAGGCCTCGGCCTCGAGGAAGCCGTTGCGCTTGGTGACCTCGTCGATCGCCATCAGCGTCTCCAGCAGGGCGCGCATCTTCGGCAACGGCCAGGCGTTGGGGCCGTCCGACAGCGCCTTCTCCGGGTCGGGGTGGGTTTCCATGAAGATGCCGCTGATGCCCACGGCCATCGCCGCGCGCGACAGCACCGGCACGAACTCGCGCTGTCCACCTGACTTGCCGCCTGCACCGCCAGGCAGCTGCACCGAATGGGTCGCGTCGAACACCACCGGGCAACCCGTATCGCGCATCACCGCAAGGCTGCGCATGTCGCTGACGAGGTTGTTGTAGCCGAAGCTGGCGCCACGCTCGCAGACCATGATGTCCTTGTTGCCGGTGGCAAGCGCCTTGTCGGCGACGTGCTTCATTTCCCATGGCGACAGGAACTGGCCCTTCTTCACGTTGACCGGCTTGCCGGCGCTGGCGACCTTCTGGATGAAGTCCGTCTGCCGGCACAGGAACGCCGGGGTCTGCAGCACGTCGACGACGCTGGCGACCTCGTCCATCGGCGTGTACTCGTGCACGTCGGTGAGCACCGGCACGCCGAGCTGGCGCTTGACCTCCGACAGCACCTTCAACCCCTCTTCCATGCCCGGGCCGCGGAAGCCCGACACCGAAGTGCGGTTGGCCTTGTCGAAGCTGGACTTGAAGATGAAGGGGATGCCCAGCGCGGAGGTGATTTCCTTGAGCTGGCCGGCGGTGTCGAGCTGCAATTGCATCGACTCGATCACGCAGGGGCCGGCGATCAGGAAGAACGGCCGGTCCAGGCCGATTTCGAATCCGCAAAGTTTCATCAAGCGACTCCTCGCAGCGATGTAGGAGCGGCTTCAGCCGCGATCGGTCGGTGGGACATGCGTGCCGGCTTCCGGTCGCGGCTGAAACCGCTCCCACGGAAGGCAGGCATCGCATAGGTCACGCCTTGGCTTCCTTCAACAGCCCGCCCGCCTGCCCTTCGTTGGCCTTGTACTCGCGCGCGGCGCGGATGAAGCCGACGAACAGGGGGTGGCCGTCGCGCGGCGTCGACAGGAACTCCGGGTGCGCCTGGCACGCCAGGAACCACGGGTGCACGTCGCGCGGCAGCTCCACCATCTCCACCAGCAGGTCGTCCATCGACTTGGCGCTGATCACCAGGCCGGCGTCTTCCAGCTGCGTGCGGTAGCGGTTGTTGAACTCGTAGCGGTGGCGGTGGCGTTCGCCGACCACGTCCTGGCCGTACAGCTCGCGCGCCAGCGTACCGGGCTTGAGCCGCTGCTCCTGCAGGCCCAGGCGCATGGTGCCGCCCAGGTCGCTGTCCTCGCTGCGGCGCTCGACCTCGCCCGCCGCGGTGCGCCACTCGGTGATCAGGCCGATCACCGGATGCGGGCAGGCCTTGTCGTTCTCGGTGCTGTTGGCGCCTTCCAGGCCCGCGACGTGGCGGGCGTAGTCGACGACCGCCGCCTGCATGCCGTAGCAGATGCCGAAGTACGGGATGCCGTGTTCGCGCGCGTGCTGGGCGGTCAATACCTTGCCCTCGAAGCCGCGGTCGCCGAAGCCGCCGGGCACCAGGATGCCGTCGACGCCTTCCAGCGCCTTGGCGCCGTCGCGCTCGACATCGCTGGACTCCAGCCACTTGAGCCGGACACGGGTGCGCTGGCGCAGGCCGCCGTGCTTGAGCGCCTCGCCCACCGACTTGTAGGCGTCCTGGTGGTCGACGTACTTGCCGACCACGCCAATGGTGACTTCATCGACCGGGTGCTCGCTGGCGTCCAGCACCGCATCCCACTCGGCCAGATCGGCCTCGCCCGCAGGCAGCCGCAGGCGCTCGATGATCAGCTCGTCCAGGCCCTGGGCGTGGAAATTCGCCGGCATCCGGTAGATGTTGTCCAGGTCCAGCGCATTGATCACCGCCCGCTCGGACACGTTGGTGAACAGCGCGATCTTGCGACGCTCGCTGTCGGGCAGCGGCTGCTCGGAGCGGCACAGCAGGACGTCGGGCTGGATGCCGATGGAGCGCAGCTCCTTGACGGAGTGCTGGGTGGGCTTGGTCTTGAGCTCGCCCGCGGCGGCAATCCACGGCACCAGCGTGAGGTGCATGAACAGCGCCTTGTCGGGTCCGCGTTCGCTGCGGATCTGGCGGATGGCCTCCAGGAACGGCAGCGACTCGATGTCGCCCACGGTGCCGCCGATCTCGACCAGGCCGACGTCGAACCCTTCGGTGGCCTCGGAAATGCAGCGCTTGATCTCGTCGGTGATGTGCGGGATCACCTGCACGGTGCCGCCGAGGTAATCACCGCGGCGCTCCTTGCGGATCACGTTCTCGTAGATCCGGCCGGCGGTGATCGAGTTCTTGCGGCTGAGCCGGGTGCGGACGTAGCGCTCGTAGTGGCCCAGGTCCAGGTCGGTCTCGGCGCCGTCGTCGGTGACGTACACCTCGCCGTGCTGGAACGGGCTCATCGTGCCCGGGTCGACGTTGATGTAGGGGTCGAGCTTCATCATCGTCACGCGCAGGCCGCGCGCTTCGAGGACGGCCGCCAGCGATGCCGCGGCGATGCCCTTGCCAAGCGAAGAAACCACGCCGCCGGTGACGAAGACGAGCGGGGTGTTGGGTCGAGGGGGAGTCATGGGGAAGCGCGCTTCCGGAAAGCGGCAGTTTACCGGCTGGGGCGTCCGGCGGCGAGTCCGCGGCGGGGACACCGCAGCCTCACGACGGGGCGGGGGCTACGTGCGGGCACGCGGGACGCGGGGCGTAGAAAAGAAAACGGGCGCCCCGGAGACCGGGACGCCCGCAAGGAGCAGCGATGCGGCTTACAGCGCGCCGTCGCCGCCTTCTTCCTCGGCTTCGGCCTCTGCCTCGGCAGCCGCTTCCGTCTCGGCCTCGGCGGCTTCAGCCTCGATCTCGGCCGATGCGGCGGCCTGGGCGGATGCGTCGGCATCGGCTGCGGCGTCGACCGCACCCGTGGCGGCAGCCGCCGCCTGATCGGCCGCCTGCGCGGCCTGGGTGGCAGCCTGGTCGGCCGCCTGGGCCGCCTGGCCCGCGACCTGCTCGGCAGCGGCAGCGTCGACCTCGGCCTGCGCCTCGGCGGATACGTCCTGTGCGAACGCGAGCGGAGCGGCCAGCATGGCGGCGGCGAAAGTCGGGATCAGCAGCTTGCGGATATTCATTCGGTAACTCCTCCGGAACTCAAATGACTCTCTCGGAACAGGGGTAGGCAACGGGCACGCGGAAGACAGGGGGATGCGCGCCGTTGCTTCGTCAATGGCCGCGTTTCCAGCGGCGCGCCGACCCTAGCCAGCGCCAACCGTCTGACTGCTGAACGAACGGACCATTAACAATCAATCACTTAGCCGTCCGACGAGCCAGTAACCGGTTACAACCAGACCGGGCCAGTCGTTCGGGTTGCGGCCACCCGCCTTGACCGCCCCAGCCCCCCGCCGCATCCTCGCCGGCCGCCTGCCGTACTGCGCTGCCCACGAATGAACAACCGCTACAACGCCGCCGACATCGAAGTGCTGTCCGGACTGGATCCGGTCAAGCGCCGGCCCGGCATGTACACCGACACCACCCGCCCCAACCACCTGGCGCAGGAGGTGATCGACAACGCGGTGGACGAGGCGCTGGCCGGGCACGCGCGCAGCATCGAGGTCACCCTGCACGCCGATGGCAGCTGCGAGGTCAGCGACGACGGCCGCGGCATGCCGGTGGACATCCATCCGGAGGAAGGCATCCCCGGTGTCGAGCTGATCCTCACGCGGCTGCACGCGGGCGGCAAGTTCAGCAACAAGAACTACACCTTCTCCGGCGGCCTGCACGGCGTCGGCGTCAGCGTGGTCAACGCGCTGTCCACGCTGGTGGAGGTCCGCATCAAGCGCGACGGCAACGAGTACCGCATGAGCTTCCGCGACGGCGACCGCGCCACGCCGCTGGAAATCGTCGGCACCGTCGGCAAGAAGAACACCGGCACCCGCGTGCAGTTCTGGCCGGACCCCAAGTACTTCGACACGCCCAGGTTCAACCTGCGCGCACTCAAGCACCTGCTGCGCGCCAAGGCCGTGCTGTGCCCGGGGCTGACGGTCAGCCTGACCGACGTCGCCAGCGGCGAGACCGTGAAGTGGCACTACGAGGACGGCCTGCGCGATTACCTGCGCGGCGAGCTGTACGGCGATGCGCCCAACCGCGAGCTGCTGCCGCCGGAGCTGTTCGTCGGCAACCTCGACAAGGACACCGAGACGGTGGACTGGGCCGTGGCCTGGGCACCGGACGGCGAGCTGGTGCAGGAGAGCTACGTCAACCTGATCCCGACCGCGCAGCACGGCACCCACGTCAACGGCCTGCGCACCGGCTTTACCGACGCGCTGCGCGAGTTCTGCGACTTCCGCAACCTGTTGCCGCGCGGCGTCAAGCTGGCGCCGGAAGACGTGTGGGACCGCGTCGCGTTCGTGCTCAGCATCAAGATGACCGACCCGCAGTTCTCCGGGCAGACCAAGGAGCGGCTGAGCTCGCGCCAGGCGGCCGGGTTCGTCGAGGGCGCGGCGCACGACGCCTTCAGCCTCTGGCTCAACCAGCACGTGGAGCTGGGCGAGAAGATCGCGCAGCTGGCCATCGAGCGCGCGTCGGCGCGGCTGAAGACCGAGAAGCAGATCACCCGCAAGAAGGTCACCCAGGGCCCTGCCCTGCCCGGCAAGCTGGCCGACTGCACCAGCCAGGACCTGTCGCGCACCGAGCTGTTCCTGGTGGAGGGCGACTCGGCCGGCGGCAGCGCCAAGCAGGCGCGCGACAAGGACTTCCAGGCGATCCTCCCGCTGCGCGGCAAGATCCTCAACACCTGGGAAGTGGCCTCGGGCAGCGTGCTGGCCTCGCAGGAAGTCCACGACCTGGCCGTGGCCATCGGCTGCGACCCGGGCAAGGACGACATCTCCGGCCTGCGCTACGGCAAGGTCATCATCCTGGCCGACGCCGACAGCGACGGCCTGCATATCGCCACACTGCTGACCGCGCTGTTCCTGCGCCACTTCCCGGCGCTGGTGGCGGCCGGCCACGTGTTCGTGGCGATGCCGCCGCTGTTCCGCATCGACGTGGGCAAGCAGGTGATGTACGCGCTGGACGAGGAAGAGAAGCGGATCGTGCTGGAGAAGATCGAGCGCGAGAAGGCGGAGAAGAAGAAAGGCGTGTCGGGCGCGGTCAACGTCACCCGCTTCAAGGGCCTGGGCGAGATGAACCCCTCGCAGCTGCGCGAGTCGACCATCCACCCCGACACGCGCCGACTGGTGCAGCTGACCGTGGACGATGCCGACCAGACCCGTTCGCTGATGGACATGCTGCTGGCCAAGAAGCGCGCATCCGACCGCAAGGCGTGGCTGGAGAACAAGGGCGACCTGGCGACGCTGGAGGTCTAGCGCGTCGCCCGCACCGCGGTTGCAGGAGCGACGCAAATCGCGCCCCGTCGTCTCCCGAAGGGTGCGAGGTCGCGACTTGCGTCGCTCCTGCGGGACAGGTTGCGTGGCGATCGCGGCCGAAGCCGCTCCTACAGGGGCATGGCGGCGGCGAGCAGGTCGCGCAGGACGACCTGCAGGTCCGCCGCTTTGTCCTCGTCGTACTCGAACGAATCCTCGTCCATGTAGGTGCGCTGGCTGATCTCCAGCTGCACCGCGTCGATGCCGCGCGACGACTCGCCGTAGTGCCGGGTGATATGGCCGCCCTTGAAACGGCCGTTGGCGACCCAGTCGTAGGCGCCCTGCGCGGCCAGCACGCCCTCCAGCCGCGCCTGCAGTGCAGGCGTGCAACTGGTGCCGGCGGCCGTGCCCAGGTTGAGGTCCGGCAGGCGGCCCTCGAACAGGAACGGCAGGTCGCTCCCGCGGATCGAATGGCCTTCCCAGAGCACAACCCGGCCGCGCAGGCCATGAAGTCGGTCGAGCTCGCCGCGCAGCGCGTCGTGGTATGGACGCCAGTACGTGTCGATGCGTCCGGTGATCTCGTCGGCGGTCGGCGACTGCCCCTCGAGGTACAGCGGCTCGCCGGTGAAGCGCACGGTCGGGCACAGGCCCGTCGTGTTCTGGCCGGGATACAGCGAGGTGTCGTCCTCCGGCCGATTGAGGTCGACGACGTAGCGCGAGTAGCGCGGCACGAGCACCGACGCGCCGAGGTCCCGGGCGAAGGCGTACAGCCGAGATACGTGCCAGTCGGTGTCGGGTGCGCGGCGCGCTTCGGGCGTCATCCGCGCCGCCAGGTCATCGGGGATCGCGCTGCCATCGTGCGGCAGGCTCACTAGAAGCGGCGCGGTGCCGCGGTGCAGGGTGAAGGTGTCCATGGGTCGATTGTCGCGCACCTGCAGTACCTGTAGGAGCGGCTTCAGCCGCGATGGGCTGGCTGCGTGTCGGGCCGATGCCTTGCAGGAACGACGCAAACTGCGACCGCGCAGGACCCGTCGAGCGGACGGTCGCGACTCACGTCGCTCCTACACGGACTGGAGAGTTCGATCGCGGCTGAAGCCGCTCCTACAGACGCATTTCGGGCTCAGCGCAGCAGGACCACTTCCTCGGCGCTGGTGGGGTGGATGGCCACGGTGTCGTGCAGGTCGTCCAGGGTGATGCCGCGTTTGATGGCCACCGCGAAGCCCTGCAGGATCTCGTCGGCCGCGTCGCCCAGCAGGTGCAGCCCGACCACCCGGCGCTCGCTACCGACGCACACCAGCTTGAACAGGCTGCGCTGCTGCGACTCGGCCAGCGAATGCAGCATGGGACGAAAGCCGGTGGTGTAGACCTCCACGTCGTCGTGAGACTCGCGGGCTTCGGCCTCGGTCAGTCCGACCTTCCCCAGCGGCGGATGGGTGAACACCACCGTGGGCACCTGCGAGAGGTCCAGCGTGTCGCTCCGACCGCCATACAGACGTTCCATCAACCGTCGCGCGGCGGCGATGGCGACCGGCGTCAGCGCCGGGTCGGTGGTCACGTCCCCGACCGCATACACGCCCGCAGCACTCGTGGAGTGCCGGTCGTCGACCAGGATGCGTCCACGCGTGTCGGTGTCCACGCCCGCCGCGTCCAGCCCGAGGCCGTCGGTGTTGGGCGCGCGCCCGGTGGCGAACAGCACGGTGTCGAACGTGCCCTGGTCCGCCCCGCCCCCACGCACGCGCCGACGGTCGCCCTCGCCCTCCACCGATTCCACTTCGCAATCGAAATGCAGGCGCACGCCGGCGTGGCGGTAGTCCTCCGCCAGCCGGTCGCACAGTTCCTGGTCGAAGGCTTCGAGCAGCCGGGGCCCGCGCACGAACATCGACACCCGGCTGCCCAGTGCCTGCATGACGCCCGCCAGCTCCACGGCGACATAGCCGCCACCGACGATCGCCAGTTCGTCCGGCGGCGCCGTCCAGTGGAAGAAATCGTCGGAGGTGCCGCCCAGTTCCGCGCCGGCGATGGGTGGCTTGACCGCGTGCCCGCCCGTGGCGATCAGCAGGCGCGATGCCGAGAGGCTGACGCCGTCCTCGCATTCCACGGTGCCGGGGCCGGTCAGGCGCCCGCGCATCGGCAACACGGCGATGCCGGCCTCGTCCAGCCGTCTCCGGTAGCTCTCGTGGATGTTGTTGATGTAGCGCTGGCGGTGGGCGATGAACTCGGGCCAGTCCAGCGCGCAGGTCTCGGTGGCGAACCCGAGGTCGCCGGCCATCGTCAGCTTGCGCGCGACTTCGGCCGCCAGCCACATCGCCTTCTTGGGTACGCAGCCGGCGTTGACGCAGGTGCCGCCGAGCGCGCCGGGCTCCAGCATCGCGACGCGCGCGCCGTGCCCGGCCGCGCGGAAGGCACCGGCCAGCCCCCCCGAGCCGCCGCCGACCACGATCAGGTCGAAGTTGCGTGCCATGTCGGTCCTCCCTGGATGCGCGGCGGCATCGCGTCGAAAAGGCGGCAGTCTGACGCGCCGTGCGTCAACGCACCGCGTTTGCGAAGTCAGGCGAAGCGGTCGGTGCGGTACGGCGCGGGGTCGATCGCGGGGGCGCGGCCGCAGACAAGATCCGCTACCAGCTGCGCGGTCCCGGCGCTCATGCCCATGCCCATCATCCCGTGGCCCGTCGCCAGCCAAAGGTCACGCCGACCGGGCACCGCGCCGATGATCGGGATGTCGTCGCAGCTCATCGGCCGCCAGCCGTACCAGCGTTCGCGGACCTGCGCACCGACCGGCTCGAGCAGGTACTCGGCCGCGCCGCGCTCCAGTGCCGCCAGCCGGCGCTCGTTGAGCTGCTCGTCAAAGCCGGAGAACTCCATCGTGCTGCCCAGCCGGAAACCATCGGGCCATGCGGTCACGCACACCGCACGCTCGCGCAGCACCAGCGGGCGCTTTGGTGCGATCGCAGGCCTCGAGTAGGTGATCGAGTAGCCCTTGCCGGGCTGCATCGCACGCGACAGCCCGGGTACGTCGATGGCCTTGGCCAACCGCGGCGACCAGGCGCCCGCGGCCACCACGACGTCGCGCGGACGCAGGTCGCCCGTGGCCGTGCGCAGGCGGGGGCCATCGTGAACGTGGTCGATGCCGAGCAACGGTCGCTGCTCGTCGATGACGCCGCCGCGGTCCCGCACCACGCGTGCCAGCTCGGACAGGTAGAGGTCCGGTCGCAGCATCGCGTCGCCGGAGAACCGGATCGCACCGGCGACACCCGGCTTCATCGCCGGCTCCAGTGCTTCGTACGCCGCGCCGTCGACCACGTCGACCTCGATGCCCAGTTCGCGCAGCAGCGGCAGCTCCTGCTGGCCGTGCGCGAACGCCCGGGCATCACGGAAGACGTAATCCTCGCCGGACTCGACGAACCCGCAATCGATCGAATGCCGCGTGATCCATTCGCCCAGGCGCGCGCGCGAGTCGCCCAGCAGTGCCGCCTTCGCCTCCGCCGATGCCCGCCAGTCACGCATGTTGCAGCGCCCGGCAAACCGCCAAAGCCATCGCCACAGCATCGGGTCCAGGCGGGGCGGGATGTACAGCGGCGCGTCCGGCGTCAGCATCCAGCGCAGCGCGCGCAGCACGACGCCCGGCGCCGCCAGCGGCGGTGCATGGCTGGGCGTGATCGTGCCGCAGTTGCCATGCGAACTGCCGCCGCCGATGCGCCCGGCATCGATCACCCGCACGCTGCGGCCCGCATCCAGCAGCGCCAGCGCGCACGACAGGCCGATCACGCCAGCGCCGACCACCACCACGTCTTCGCGTTGTTCCATGCGCAAAGTCTAGGGCCTGACGCTGCGGGACCGGGCCGCACGACCGGGACGATGCATGCCGGCCGCGGCGGTCAGGGCGTGCCCGGCACCACGCGCATCGCGGGAAGCCGCCCGTAGGTCAGCGCGCGCCAACCCCACTCCACCGGCCCATGGCGGAAGCGCGCCAGCCACGCGCGGCTTACGACGACCTGCAACGCGAACAACACCAGCGCGAACGGTACCTGCCAGGCGCGCGGCAACTGCTCGAAGTACCCCAGCCCGTAGCCGGCGAAAATCGTCGTGCACACCAGCGACTGCGTCAGGTAGTTGGTGAGCGCCATACGCCCGGCCGGTGCGATCCACGCCAGCGCGCGCGCGGCCAGGCCGCCTCCATTCAGGCCCCGCAGCAACCATGCCAGGTAGCCCAGGCACATCAGGAGGTTGGCGATCGCGGTGAGCACCGACGCCATGCCGGATTCGATGTCCAACCGGCCGAAGTCCACCGTCGGCACCCGCCACCACGCCAGCAGCATCGCCGCCAGGCCCAGCGGCAGGGCCACCCAACGCAGCAACGTGTAGAGGCGGGCGAACTCGTCCGGCCGCTGGATTGCCCCGATACGCACGAACCACGACCCCAGCAGGAACATGCCCAGGATGTGCGCGCCCATCACCGGCAGGTAGCCGATGAACATCGTGAAGTCGTCCCAGCGTCGCGCCATGGCCGCGAAGTAGTCGCTGCCGCCGTAGGTGGCGCGCTGCGCGGCCAGCGCGTCTGCCATCGCGCGTTCCTGCTCGGCCAGGCCCTTCGCCATGTCGGCCGCCGCCGCCGGGTCGAGCTGTGCGAGCGAGCCCATCGCGCCGCCCAGCGCCATGATCGTGGCCGGCGCCAGGTACAGCGCGACGCCCCACCAGGGCAGCCGGTGGACCGGCGTCGCGCGGAACACGGCCAGCAGCACCAGCGCCATGAGCGCGTAGTTCACCAGGATGTCGCCCGACCAGAGCAGCAGCAGGTGCAGCAGGCCGATCGCGAGCAATGCGAACGTGCGGCGCAGGTACAGCACGGTGAACGACCGGCCGGCGGCGTCCGCGCGCGCCATCATCACCGCAAACCCCATGCCGAACAGCAGCGAGAAGAGGGTGTAGAACTTGCCCTGCACGAAGATGTAGATGAGCGTGTCGGCCACCCGGTCGGCGCCGGTCAGCGCCGGGTTCACGCCTGTGATCGAGCCGAACAGCGGCCCGACCATCCCCTCGATGTTCATCAGCAGGATGCCCAGCAGCGCGAATGCGCGCACCGCGTCCATCGCCACGATGCGCTCGCCCGGCGCCACCGGCATCAACATGTCCGTGCGTGCGTCCATCCCCTGCCCCCGTCCCTGATCGAGCCGCGATCATGCCAGCCGGGGCGACCACGTCTCCAGCGCCCCGCCGCCGGAAAAGAAAACGGCCCGCGCGTGGCGGGCCGTCATCGGATACCGGTGGATTCGACCTCAGTGCTGGTGGCCGCCCTCGCCGTGCACGTGCTTGTGCTCGATCTCCTCGGCACTGGCTTCGCGCACGTCGACGATCTCCACCTTGAAGTGCAGGTCCTTGCCCGCCATCGGGTGGTTGAGGTCGACGTCGACCACGCTCATGCCCACCTTCTGGATGGTGACCGCGCGCGGGCCGAAGTTGGTCGGCAGCACGGCCTGCATGCCCGGCTGCAGCCTGGCGCCCTGGAAGTGCTTCTTGGGCACGCGCTGGGTCATGCCTTCGCGGCGCTCGCCGTAGGCTTCGGCCGCGGCCACGTCGACCTCGAACGTTTCGCCGGCCTCGCGGCCTTCCATCGCCGTTTCCAGCCCCGGGATGATGTTGCCGTGGCCAACGAGAATGGCCAGCGGGTCGCCGCCATTGGACGACTCCAGCGGCTCTTGGCCCTGCTCGGACACGGTGTAGTGGAAACGGACGACGCGGTCTTTCTCGATCTTCATGGCATACCCGGTGGTCGGCCTTCGCGGCCGGCATGTAAGGAGGCTCCCGGCGCGAAGGCGCATGCCGCGGCTGCGGCGAGGGGGCATGAGGCTTGTCGCGACGGCGGCCAGCCGCCAAGCTGTCGGCCGTGAACAAGGCTGCGCATTATCCCGGCAAGCTCCCGGCCACGCCACCGGCGTCGGCACCGGGCCCCTTCCATTGCGGCCTTGCGCGCTTCGTGGGCCTCTCCGTCGCGCTGGCCCTGTTGGCCGGCTGCGGCGGAGGACGCGAGACGGTGCGCACCGCGCCGCCACCATCCACGCGCGACTGGCCCGCCGTGACGCCGGCCGATCCGGCCTCGGCCAACGCGGTATTGATGCGTGCGATCAGCCTGGTCGGAACGCCCTACCGTTACGGCGGCAACACGCCCGAAGGCGGGTTCGACTGCAGTGGCCTGGTCAACTACGTTTTCAGCGACATGCTGGACGTGCGCCTGCCACGCACCTCGCGGGCGCTCGCCGACTACCAGGGGCCCAAGGTGCCGCCGCGGCAGCTGGCCACCGCCGACCTGGTGTTCTTCGGCAGTGGCGGCAGCGTCACCCACGTGGGCATCTACGTCGGCGAAGGCCGCTTCGTGCACGCCCCCAGCACCGGCGGAACGGTGCGCCTGGACCACCTGGACGGCCACTACTGGCGCGACCACTACAGCGGTGCGAAACGCATCCTGCGATGAAGATAGGCCAAACCGTGACCGCGACCATCCTGTCTTTAACGATTAATTAACGGAAATTACACCCACTGATCGCATCAAGCGGGCATGATCGCCGCGTGATGAAACCGTGAGTCCCGTGTGACGACCTCCTCGATCCGCCGTTCCTGCAACGGCACCGGCCGCGCCGCCACCCTCCCGACCCGCTGGGTTCGGGCTCTCCGCCTCTCCATCGTTCCCGCCCTGCTGTGCCTGCTGGCCTTGCCGGCGGGCGCGCAGGAGATCCCGCCCACCGGCGGGATGAGCGCCGACGCCGGCAACGCCGCCGGCATCGGCCGCAGCATGATGGGCGACACCATGACCCTGTCGGACCGCGCGCTGATCCTGGCGACCGACTTCAACCGCATGGTCGGCCCGGGCGCCGAAGCTGGCGGCCAGGGCAAGATCAAGAACCTGCTGCAGAGCGCGATGGCGCTGATCGGCACGCCGTACCGCTGGGGCGGCACCTCGCCCGACAGCGGCTTCGACTGCAGCGGCCTGGTGGGCTACGTGTTCCGTAACGCGCTGGGCATCGAGCTGCCGCGCGTGTCGCGCGAGATGGCCAAGCGTGGCCGCCTGATCGACGACCGCAACGCGCTGGCCGAGGGCGACCTGGTGTTCTTCGGGAAGCGTGGCCGCGTCGACCACGTCGGCATCTACGTCGGCGACGGTCAGTTCGTGCATGCGCCCAGCCGCGGCAAGGACGTGATGGTGTCGCGCATGGACACCGGCTACTGGGGCAACAAGTTCATGTCGGGGCGCCGGGTCGAAGGCATCTGAGCTCGCCTCGTCCGCTCCAACTGAAAGGCACCCTGCGGGGTGCCTTTTTCGTTTCCGGGGGCATGGATTCCGGCCCGGGCTGTCAGGCGCCGGCTTCGCGGTAGCGCTCGATGGTCTGCTCGATCCCCTTGCTCAGCTCCATGACCTTGGTGGCGTAGGTCGCCAGCCGGCGGTCCTCCTCGGTCTGCGGCGTCCACGCCGGCACCGGGGTGGGCGTGCCTTCGACCGCGTCCAGCGCCACGAACACGATGACGCAGTGCGTGCACAGCCGCTCACGCGTGGCGTCGCCGCCTTCGATGCCGGGGTCGCGCGCCGTGACATCCACGGAGAAGTGCATGCTGCTGGTTCCCGTGTAGACCAGCTTGGTGCGCACCGTGACCAGGTCGCTGGTGCGGATGGGCGAAACGAAGCGGATGCCGCCCACCGCCACGGTCACGCTGTAGCGCCCGCTCCAGCCCACCGCGGCGGCATAGCCGGCCTGGTCGATCCACTTCATCACCACGCCGCCGTGGACCTTTCCGCCGTAGTTGACGTCGGTGGGCTCGGCGAGGAAGCGCAAGGTGAGTTCGCGTTGTTCTCCGGTCATGCGGCATGTGCTCCTGGTAGGCGGCCATCGCCGCTGCGCGACCGCGCCGGGGTCGACGTGGGCGGCACGACGCATTCTCGTCGCAACCGCGTGCTTGCGGGGTCAAGCGCCAAGGGCGATGCTCCCCGCCGGGACCAATCGGGGGCATCGCATGCGACAGGACTTAAGGGCGGTGGTTGGCACGTTCGCCGGCATCGCGGTGGGGTGGCTGGTGATCATGCTGTCGCAACTGCTCAGCGCAGCGCTGTACCCGCCGCCGCCGGGTACCGACCTCACCGACCCCGCGGTGCTGGCGGACTTCATCAACGCCGCGCCGGTCGCCGCCATGGCCTGCGTGATTGCCGGCTATGCGCTGGCGGCGCTGCTGGGCGGCTGGCTGGCGGCCCGGCTCGCGCGTCCCCGCCTGCGCACGGCCGCAACGGTCGTCGGGGGCATGGTGCTGCTGGGCGTCGTCCTCAACTACACGATGATCCCGCACCCAACCTGGATGCTGGCCAGCGGCGTGCTGCTGCCGCTGCCGATGGCCTGGCTGGGCGCGCGACTGGCGGGCCGCCGGGCACGTGCGCCGAACACCTGAACCCGGACGGCGTTCAACGAAGCGCGGCTGGGCAGCCCGCCGCGCAAATGGCACCCTTGTCGCCCCGCGCGCCCAGACGCGCGTGACGCCCGAAACGCCCCCATGCCCGACCATCGCTGTCACCGGCCGTATGCGCTGCTCGCCGCGCTGCTGCTTCCGCTTCCGCTTGCCGCCCAATCCGTGCTGCCCCAGACACAGGCCTATGAAGTGCCGGAGAGCTGGCGCCGCCCCGTGCAACCGTTCCAGGTCGCCGAGCGCACCTGGTACATCGGCACGGAGGGCCTCTCGGCACTGCTGGTGAAGACCGAGGCCGGCGCGGTGCTGATCGATGGCGGCATGCCGCAGGCCGCGCCGCTGCTGCTGCAGCACCTGCAGTCGCTCGGTATTGCGCCCAGGGATGTCCGGCTGATGCTCCACAGCCACGCCCACGCCGATCATGCGGGTCCGTTGGCCGCGCTGCGCCGTGCCACCGGCGCCACCCTGGTCAGTAATGCCGAGTCCGCCGCCCTGCTCGCGCGCGGCGGTAGCGCCGACATCCACTACGGAGACAAAATCCTTTTCCCGCCAGTGACCGCGGACCGCCTGGTGCAGGACGGCGAGACGATCGAGCTGGGCGGCGTCGCGTTCACCGCCCACTTCACGCCCGCGCACACGCCCGGTTCGCTGAGCTGGACGTGGACCGACAGGCGTGACGGCCGGCCGGTGGCCATTGCCTATGCCGACAGCCTCAGCGCGCCCGACTACCGGCTGGTGGACAACCCGCGCTACCCGGGCATCGTTGAGGACTACCGGCGCGGCTTCGCCCGCGTGCGCGCCCTGCCCTGCGACATCCTGATCGCCCCGCACCCCGGGGGCGTGGGATGGACCCCGGCCGACACCGGCAATCCGCACCCGGCACCGGTCTCATGCGCGGCTTACGCCGACAAGGCCGAGGCCGCGTTCGATGCCGCCCTCGCAAAGCAGCGCGAGGCCCGCGACTGATGCCCTACACCCCGATCGTCGCCACCCTGGGCTTCGTGCTGTCGCCTGACCGCACCCAGGTGCTGATGGTCCACCGCAACGCGCGGCCGGACGACCACCAGCTGGGCAAGTACAACGGCCTGGGCGGCAAGATCGAACCCGACGAGGACGTGCTGGCCGGCATGCGCCGCGAGATCCATGAGGAAGCCGGCATCGACTGCGAGGAACTGGTCCTGCGCGGCACCGTCAGCTGGCCCGGCTTCGGCAAGCACGGCGAGGACTGGCTGGGTTTCATCTTCGTGGTGACGCGCTTTGCCGGCACGCCTTTCGAGCGCAACCCCGAAGGCACGCTGGAATGGGTCCCGGTCGATCGGCTCGACGACCTCCCCATGTGGGAAGGCGACCGCCACTTCCTGCCGATGGTGTTCGACGACGACCCGCGGCCGTTCCACGGCGTGATGCCGTACCGGGATGGACGCATGGTCAGCTGGCGCTACTCGCGAGCCTAGCCGCGCCGCCGGCGCGACGGCCGGCGCTACTCGGGCCTGGCCCCGCCCTCCACCGCGACCTCGTCCGGTGCCAGCCCGACATTGCTCGACGCCGCGTTGTACCGCGCCTCGTCCAGCAGGCCGGTTTCGCGCGCGACCAGCACGGGCACCAGCATCTGGCCCGTGACGTTGGTCATCGTGCGCATCATGTCGAGCACGCGGTCGATCGCGACCAGGTAGCCGATGCCTTCCAGCGGCAGGCCCGCCGCACTCAGCACCAGCGTCACCATGACGATCGCGGTGCCCGGCACGCCGGCGGTGCCGAAGCTGCCCAGCACCGACGCCAGCAGGATGATCAGGTACTGCGTCGGCTCGAGTTGCAACCCGAAGTACTGGGCGACGAAGATCGAGGTCAGCGCCGGGAAGATCGCCCCGCAGCCGTCCATCTTGATGCTGGCGCCCAGCGGCACGGCGAACGCCGCATAGTCCTTGTCGACGCCCAGGTTGTGCGTGACCGCGCGCATCGCCACCGGCATCGAGGCGAAGCTCGACGAACTCACGAACGCTACCTGCATGCCGGGCGCGGCGCCGCGGAAGAACTTCAGCGGGTTGAGCCCGTGCGCGGCGATCAGGCCACCGTAAACCACGACGATGTGGAGGGCGCAAGCCAGGTACAGCGCGAACACGAACGTGCCCAGCGGCAGCAACCGCTCGAAGCCGTAGCTGCCCACCAGCGCGGCGATCAGGCCGAACGTCCCCAGCGGGGTGAACTCGAGCACGAAGCGGGTGACCTGGATCATCACCTCGCTGCCCTCGCCCACCAGCTTGCGCAGCCCGGCGGTCTTCTCGCCCAGCTTTACGAGTGCGAAACCGACCAGGCCGGCGAACACGATCACCTGCAGGATCTTGCCTTCGGCCAGCGCTTGGAACGGGTTGCCCGGCACGATGTCGAGCACCACCTGCACCGGCGAGGGGATCTCGCGCACCGTGTAGTCCGGCGCCATTGCCAGCCCGCCCAGGCCCAGGCCGGGCTGCAGCCACCAGCCCACGCCCAGCCCGACCGCCACGGCCAGCGCGGCGGTAGCGGCGAACCACACGAAGGTGCGCCCGCCCAGCGCGGCCACCGACTTCTGCCCGTGTAGCGAGGCCACGGCATTCATCACCGCGAAGAACACCAGCGGCACCGCGATCATCTTGATCAGCGTGACGTAGACCGTGCCAATCGGCCCGAACCACGTCTCGGCCGCCGGCCCCATTGCCCAGCCGGCCAGCGCGCCCAGCACGAAGCCGGCGAGCACGCGCTGCCAGAAGGGGATGCGGAACCATGCGGCGACCAGGTGCATGCCGGACCTCGGGCGGCCGGCGGGGCCGCGGAATCGGTAGGAAGGCCGCACAGTACCGAAGCCGGTGGCCGCGTACGAGGCCACGCGCCGGCCGTCAGCGTCCCATGACGGCAACGATGGATCGGCATAATCGCGCGTCCCGTTGTCCGATGGTTGCTGCCGATGCCCCTGCTCCGCCCCACCTGCCTCGCCGCCCTAGCCACGTTGCTGGTGTCGGCCTGCACCACGTCGCCGGGTGCCCGCCCAGAAGCGCCCGCCGATTCGTGGGCCGTGGCCGTGCCGGCGATCAATCGCCCCGAAGGCGAGACGGCCGCGTGGTGGTTCCGCGCCGGCGCGGCACAGGCCGCCGAACGCGGGGCGATGGCCGGCAACGCACGCAACGTGATCCTGTTCGTCGGCGACGGCATGAGCCTGACCACCGTCGCCGCCGCGCGCATCCTGGCGGGGCAGCGCGCGGGGCAGCCGGGCGAGGAGCATCGGCTGTCATGGGAGCACTTCCCCGCCACCGCGCTCAGCCGCACCTACAACACCGACCTGCAAACGCCCGATTCGGCCGGCACGATGACCGCGATGGCGACCGGTGCCAAGGCGCGCGCGGGCGTGATCAGCGTCGGCCAGGCACCGCTGCGCGGGGACTGCGCCGGTGGCCGCGACCACGCCCTGCTGTCGCTGTGGGAACTGGCCGCCGCCAGCGGCCTGCGCACCGGCGTGGTCACCACCGCGCGCCTGACCCACGCCACGCCGGCGGCGACGTTCGCCCATTCGCCCGACCGCAACTGGGAGCGCGACAACGAAACCCCGGCCACGGCCCGCGAGGCAGGCTGCCGCGACATCGCGTCGCAGCTGGTCGACCCGGCGCTGGGCCGCGGCGCTGACGTGCTGATGGGCGGCGGCCGCCACAACTTCCTGCCGGTCACGCAGCCCGACCCTGAATACCCGCGGCAATCCGGCAAGCGCAATGACGGCCGCGACCTGGTCGCCGAATGGCAGCGCGCCCACCCCACCGGCACCTACGCCTGGAATGCCGCGCAACTGTCGGCGGCACCCATGGATGCCCCGCTGCTGGCGCTGTTCGAACCCGACCACATGCGCTTCGAGCACGACCGCGCCGGCGACGCCGGCGGCGAGCCCAGCCTGGCGGACATGACGCGCGCGACGATCGAGCGGCTTCAGGTGCAGTCCACGCAGGGTTACGTGCTGCTCGTCGAGGCCGCACGGATCGACCACGCGCACCACTACGGCAACGCCCATCGCGCACTGGTCGACACCATGGCATTGAGCGACGCGGTGCAGGCCGCGGTGGAGCTGACCAGCGCCGACGACACGCTGGTGATGGTGACCGCGGACCACTCGCACACGCTGACGTTCGCCGGCTACCCGGCACGCGGCAATCCGATCCTGGACAAGGTGCGCGGCTTTGCCGACGAGGACGCGCCGGCCGGCGAGTACGCACTCGACGCCACCGGCCGCCCGTACACCACGCTTGGCTACGCCAACGGGCCGGGCAACACCGGTGCGAGCGCCAGCCAATCGGCGGGCCCGAAGCGTTTCCTGCACCCGGGCAAGGGCTTCAAACCAGCCACCGGCCGACCGGAGCTCACGGACGTCGACACCCGCCACCCCGACTACATGCAGGAAGCACTCGTCCCACTGGCCAGCGAGAGCCACGGCGGCGACGACGTCGGTGTGTGGGCACGCGGCCCGGGCAGCGCCGCGGTGCGCGGCAGCATCGAACAGAACGCGCTCTTCCACCTGATGGTGCAGGCCACTCCACGCCTGCGCGACGCCCTGTGCGAGCGCGGGCTGTGCAACGCGCAGGGCGTGCCGGTGGAACTGCCGGACCCGGCTGATTTCAAGGCGCGCTGATAGCGCCCTTCTGTAGGAGCGGCTTCAGCCGCGATCCGAGTGCCGGCGCGTGACGCTGCATCCGATCGCGGCTGAAGCCGCTCCTACAGAGAGAGTGACGCAAACGTCAGAACGGCTTGGCCAACACCAGCCAGATGATGCCGACCATCAGCAGCACCGGCAGTTCGTTGAACCAGCGCAGCGCGCGCGACGACGGCAGGATCTTCGTTCCCGCCGCCACGCCCTTGAGCCAGCGGCCGGCGACGATGTAGTACGCCAGCATCACCGCGACCAGCGCGAGCTTGGCGTGCAGCCAGCCGCCCGCCATCCCGAAGTACAGCCACAGCACCAGGCCCAACGCGAACGCCAATCCGAACATGCTGTGGCCGAAGCCGTACAGCCGCCGTCCCATCAGCAGCAGGCGCTCACGCACCGGCGCGACGTCGCCGGCCTCGGCCAGGTTCACCAGCAGGCGCGGCAGGTAGAACACCGCCGCCATCCACGCGATGACAAACACCAGGTGCGCGGTTTTGGTCCAGATATAGGCGTTCATGCGGTGCTCCCCGGGGATGGCATGGATGGCTCGGCGACGATGCGGCGGCATCGATGCGACGCGCTAGGATGCCACGCCCCACCCGTCCGACACCCGATGAGCAAGCACTACGACCACGCCTACTTCGAACGCTGGTACCGCGATCCCGCACTGAAGTCGGCGGCGATCGGCGGCAGCGCGCGGCTGGCGCGCAAGGTCGCGCTGGCGGTGGCGACGGCCGAGTACCACCTGGAGCGGCCCATCCGCAGCGTGCTGGATGTCGGTTGCGGCGAAGGCGCGTGGCGCGCGCCGCTGCGCAAGTTGCGCCCGCGTGTCGATTACCTGGGCTTCGACAGCAGCGCTTATGCGATCGAGCGCTTCGGAGCGCGCCGTCAGCTGCGACTCGCCTCGTTCGGCGACTTCGCGATGCTGCGCCCCTGCCCCCCTGTCGACCTGCTGGTGTGCAGCGACGTGCTGCATTACCTGGACGCGCGCGAGATCGACCGCGGACTGCCCGGGCTGGCCGAACTGTGCGGCGGCGTAGCGTTCCTTGAAACCTTCACCCGCGAGGACGGCATCGAGGGCGACACCCACGGCTTCAAGCGGCGGCCGGCGCGTTTCTATCGCGAGCGCTTTGCGGCCGCCGGGTTTGCGCCGCTGGGCTCGCACCTCTGGCTGTCGCCTGCGCTGCGCGACGATGCCGTGGCCCTCGAGGTGCCGGGCGCCTGAACCGCCGTTACGCGCCGTTGTAGGAGCGACGTAAGTCGCGACCGGGATCCTCGATGCAGGACACCCACCCCACCGCCCAACTGGCACCACCGCCCCACTGTAGGAGCGGCTTCAGCCGCGAAAACCGCCTCATGAAACCCGCGCCGCACCCCGATCGCGGCTGAAGCCGCTCCTACACACGGCACAAACATACGTCGCGGGCGTGGTGAATTGATCGCGACTTACGTCGCTCCTACGGGGGAACGCTTCGTTTTCCTTGTCTGGCGCCGGGGCGCCTTCATCAGAGCCGCAACGGCCTCCTCCCCGGTTCACGTCCCGCCCCACACCCTGCGGTATGCTGCAACGCAGCATGGCGCTTTGCGCGCCGCCCACGACAACCCGGTGACCCGCGATGCTGCTTTACCAGATGCATGAGCTTGGCCGCGCATGGATGGCGCCGATGACCTACTGGGCCGATGCCGGCGCCAAGATGTTCGGCGCGTCCGGCAGCTGGCTGTCCACCGTGCCCGGCGCCACGCGCGTGGCCGCGGGCTACGAGCTGCTGTACCGGATCGGCAAGGACTACGAGAAGCCCGAGTTCGGCATCCACTCGCTGGAGCACGACGGCCGCACCTACCCGGTGATCGAGCGCGAGATGCTGCGCAAGCCGTTCTGCCGGCTGCTGCGCTTCAAGCGCTATGCCGACGACGCCGGCCACATTGCCGAGTTGAAGGACGACCCACCGGTGCTGGTGGTCGCGCCGCTGTCGGGCCACCACGCCACCCTGCTGCGCGACACGGTGCGCACGCTGCTGCGCGACCACAAGGTCTACGTCACCGACTGGATCGATGCGCGCATGGTGCCGGCCAGCGAGGGCGGCTTCACGCTCGACGACTACGTGGCCTACATCGAGGAATTCATCCGCACCATCGGCGCGGAGAACCTGCACGTCATCAGCGTGTGCCAGCCGACCGTCCCCGTGCTGGCGGCGGTGTCGCTGATGGCGGCGCGCGGGGAGGCCACGCCGCGCTCGCTGGTGATGATGGGCGGGCCGATCGACACCCGCGAAAGCCCCACGCAGGTCAACGACCTGGCCGTGCACCGGCCGCTGTGGTGGTTCGAACACAACGTGATCCACCAGGTGCCGGCCAACTACCCCGGCCGCGGGCGCCGGGTGTACCCGGGCTTCCTGCAGCACGGCGGCTTCATGGCGATGAACCCCGAGCGCCATGCGCAGTCGCACTGGGACTTCTACCAGCACCTGGTCGCCGGCGACCTCGAGGACGCCGAGTCCCACCGCCAGTTCTACGACGAGTACAACGCCGTGCTGGACATGCCGGCCGAGTATTACCTCGACACCATCCGCGTCGTATTCCAGCAGCACCTGCTGCCCCGCGGCGAGTGGAAGGTGGCGGGCGAGACGGTGGACCCCTCGAAGATCACCGGCACCGCGCTGCTCACCATCGAAGGGGAGCTCGACGACATCTCCGGCCAGGGCCAGACGCGCGCCGCGCACCGCCTGTGCACGGGCATCCCGTCCGACGACCAGCAGCACCTGGAAGTCGAAGGCGCCGGCCACTACGGCATCTTCAGCGGCCGTCGCTGGCGCACGCAGGTGTACCCGAAGGTGCGCGACTTCATCGCCCGGTACGCCGAGCCGGCGCCTGCCTCGCCGCCGCAACCGGTGAAGAAGCGCCGGGCACGTTGAAAGCCGAAGCGATTGCCCCGAGATCAACGGCTCCGTCCTGACTGGAGCCGCCGATGAAGTGCCCCGCCTGTGATGTCCCGCTGTCGATGACCGACCGCCAGAGCATCGAGACTGACTACTGCCCCCAGTGCCGCGGCGTGTGGCTGGACCGCGGCGAGCTGGACAAGATCATCGAGCGCTCCTCGGCCGAGGTCGCGCCTGCTCCGGCGCCCGCCGCGCATGCACCGCCGCCAGTGCAGCACGCCCCGCACCCGTCGCACCACCAGCAGCACCCGGGCTACCGGGGCGACCACTACAAGGGCGACTACAAGTACCGCAAGAAGAAGAGCCTGCTGGGCGAGATCTTCGACTTCTGATCCCAAAACATTCGCCCCAAACCTACGGCCGGCCCGCATTGCAGGGCCGGCCGTTGTGTTTCTCGGCCTTGCAGCCCAGTCGCGTCAGTCGTGCTGCGCCGACTTCACCAGCAGGTGCTTGGCCAGTTGTCCGTGAAGCACGCCGATGCCGCGTGCGATATGCAGGGTCAGGAACACCAGCAGCACGCCGACCACGAACGCCAGCGCCAGCTCCCAGCCATTCATCGTGGTGCGGCCAGCCTCGTCGATCAGCCACCACGCGCCGTCGAGGTCGACGTGCGTCTCGACATCGCCGAACAGCACCAGGAACGGCAGCGCGACCAGTACCGCGGCAGTGACCAGCAGGGTCGTGGCGACGGTGAAGTACGCCACGCCCAGGGGCAGCATGGCCAGCATGTAGAGCAGCGTTCCCCACGTGCGCGGGTCGGTGAACATCTCGCCGATGCGCGCCAGCCATGGCTTACCGCGCTGGGCGTACAGCGGCCGCCGCGGCATGCGCTCGCCCAGCATCACTTCCACCAGGCGGCCCTCCACCAGCGACAGCACCCGCACCGAGCCGATGAAGAGCACCGCGAACGGGATGCCGATGATCAGCACGGCCAGACCCGCAGACAGCGACACACCGGTCACCACCCAGGTGAAGTAGAAGATACCGGTCGCCAGCGACAGCAGCATGTAGAACAGCGCGGCATACGCGCGCGGTTCGACAGCCACGCCGAAAAAGCGGCCGAGCAGCGAGCGACGACGCGGCGCCGACGGCGGACGCAGCGCGGTCTGCACCCGGGTTTCGGTATCGCGGTAGATCTCGGCGACTTCCTCGGGCGCGCCGTAGCTGGAGGCCACCGAGGCGATCACTTCGGCTTCGGTCCTGCCCGACTGCTCGGCCAGTTCCGAGCGCAGGTATTCCTCGGCGTCGTACAGCGCGTCCTGAACAAGTGCCGGGTCGGCGCCGGCGAGTGCGCGGCGCAGCTGGTCCAGGTACTGCGGGATGGTGGTGGGCAGCGGTGTCATGGGATGAGTCCTTCCAGCACGGAATCGACGGAATCGCGGGTGGCGCGCCACGCGGCGGCCCAGTCGCGCAGCGCGCGGTGGCCGGCATCGGTGATGCGGTAGTAGCGGCGGGGCGGGCCGGACACGGAGGGCTCGACATGGCTGTCCAGCAGCCCGGCCGCCTGCAGGTTGCGCAGCACCGGGTACAGCGCGCTCTGCTTGCCACTCAGCACGCCTTCGCCATCGCGCTCCAGCCGCTTGGCGATCTGGTAGCCGTACATCGGCTCCCCCGCCGCGGCCAGGACGGCCAGCAGGGCCAGGGAGACCGTGCCGGTGCTGAGCTCTTTCTGGAACTTGCGCAGTTGGGGGTCGGGCTCGTTCATGGCGGGGCGACGTGGCACTCCGGTAACTTGGACTCCACACTAGTGTTGAGTCCGCTATACCGCGACTGCCATTAGTCACCCCTTCGCACGCGCTTGACCGCGGCTTTACCCCGGCCGCGATGCAATCGCCCCCGCGCCGCCCTCCCTTCGCGGCGCGGGAGCACGCCATGTCACGCGGCGACAAATCCAGCTACACCGACAAGCAGAAGCGGCAGGCCGAGCACATCGAGGAGAGCGAACGCGAATCCGGCCGGTCCAAGGAAGATGCCGAGCGCATCGCCTGGGCGACAGTCAACAAACAGGACGGCGGCGGAAAGAAGTCCGGATCAGGGCGGGACGACAAGGACGACTGAGCCGGGCGTCCCGCAGGTGCTGTCTGGCAACTGGCGGCGTCATCCCGGGCAACGCGGGATGGCAGGGTGCGCGGGTGGTGCCCGAAGCCGCCCGGCGCAGCGGTCCACGCGACAGACCGGACAAGCGCGCCGTGCTGCGCCAGAATCGGCCGATCTTCGACTGGAGCCACCGCCCGTGCCGATCCCGACCGCCCTTGCCCGCCGCCATTTCCTCACCGCCCTCGCCGTGGCGCTCGCCATCGCGGCGCCGGCCGCCGCGCAGTCTCCGGCCGCAGAGGCCACGTCCCGCCCGGTGCAGGCGCGCAGCATGGACGAGATCATCAAGGCCAGCGCCGCCACCGATTGGCGCACGCCGGCGGCCGAGGACATCCTGTACCTGGAGTTGGAAAGCGGGCGCGTGGTGATCGAGCTGGCCCCGGGCTTTGCGCCCGAGCACGTCGCCAACATCCGCACGCTCGCACGCGGGCACTACTGGGACGGGATGAGCATCAACCGCTCGCACGACAACTTCGTCGTGCAATGGGGCGACCCGGCCGAGGACGACGCCGACCGCAAACCGCTGGGCGAGGCCCGGGAGAAGCTGCCGGCCGAGTTCGTACGCCAGGCGTCGGGGCTCGACTTCCACCGCCTGCCGGACCCGGACGGCTGGGCGCCGCAGGTCGGCTTCGTTGAAGGATTCCCGGCGGCGCGCCACCCCGACGCCGGCACCGCATGGCTGGCGCACTGCTACGGCATGGTCGGCGCGGGGCGCGGCATGGAGGCCGACTCCAGCAACGGCACCGAGCTGTACGTCGTGACCGGGCAGTCGCCGCGCCAGCTGGACCGCAACATCACGCTGGTCGGGCGCGTGCTGCAGGGCATCGAGCGACTGTCGGCGCTGCCGCGCGGCACCGGCCCGCTGGGCTTCTACGAGACCGAGGCCGAGCGCACCCCCATCAAGGCCATCCGCCTGGCCGCCGAGGTACCCGAAGCCGACCGCACCGCGCTGGAAGTGATGCGCACCGACACGCCGCTTTTCGATGAACTGGTCGAGGCCCGCCGCAACCGCCGCGACGAGTTCTACAAGACGCCCGCCGGCCACATCGACCTGTGCAACGTGCCGGTGCCGGTGCGTGAGGTGGAAGAGGGCGAAGACGCGGGCTGATCGTCCGCCCGCAATCGCGCCGTCATTCCGTCGACCCGCCACTCCCAGCCCCGTCATCCCGGCGAAAGCCGGGATCCATCTTCGGGTCCGCCACTGGATCCCGGCTTTCGCCGGGATGACGGCGCAGGGGCTCGCTGGTCGGCGGGCGCACCCGTCCTGCGCCCTCGTAGCCTACGCGTCGCGCCGCCCCTCGTCGCTGCCCAGCGTCTGGTGCTGGAACAACGCCATGCGGATCACGCTGCGGTACCGGCCGTCGCTGAAGTATTCGTCGTCCAGCAGGCCCTCGCGCTGGAATCCCGCGCGCTCGTAGATGCGGATCGCGCGGGCGTTGTCGACGTCCACCAGCAGGTAGAGCTTGTAGAGGTTGAGCACGCGGAACGCGTAGTTGATGGCGCGGTGCGTGGCGGCAGTGGCGAAGCCCCGGCCCTGGTGCTCGGGCGAGATCATGATGAGGAACTCGGCGCGCCGGTGCAGGTGGTCGATCTCCACCAGCTCGACCAGCCCGACCCGCTCACCGCCCGCGTCTTCCACGATGAACCGGCGCTCGGACTGGTCGTGGATGTGCTTGCGGTACAGCTCCTCCAGTTCGACGAACGACTCGTACGGCTCTTCGAACCAGTAACCCATCACGCTGCGGTTGTTGTTGAGCACGTGGACGAAATGCAGGTCGCCGCGTTCCAGTGGGCGCAGGGTGACGCGGGGCGCGGCGGGCACGTCGGGAGCGGGCTTTCCGGGGGTCGGTTCCATGCCGCAAAGGTACTCCACGGATGGCAATCCAGCGCATCGCCATCACGCGTTTTTAGCTTCGCGCTGCCTAGCCTGCAGTCCCCCACCGCGACAGGCTCCGACATGCCCCAGCTCCGCATCCGCATCACCGGCGACGACGACCAGGCACGCGCCATCGGCAACCTGCTCAACAGCATCGACGGCATCGAACACGTCGAGGAAATCAGCGACCTGATGCCGCACATGGACGACGCCGATTCCAGCTCGGCGGGCCTGAGCGACCTCAACGGCGACGACACCCACACGCTGGAGATCGAGGCCCCCAACCAGTCCACCGCCAACAAGGTCCGGCAGGCCGTGGAAGCGCTGGCGTTCGACCTGGGCGTGCTGGTGGAATTCGAGTCCGACGAAGACGAGGACTGACGGCATGCCGTGATGCCGGGCGGGGCTAAGATGCCCGGGCCCTCCACCGCCGGCCCGCCATGCCCGACGTCCCGTCCAAGCCCCGCGACACGCCGCACGTCGAGCGTTACGACAAGCCGGCCGGCGGCGCCGACGCGCTCAAGAGCAGTTGGCATGCCCTGCGCGAGCAGCACGTGCTGGTGCGCGGGGCGCAGACGCTGTTGTCGACCAACCAGCCCCGCGGTTTCGACTGCCCGGGGTGCGCTTGGCCGGACCGGAACGGCCACTCCTCGTTCGAGTTCTGCGAGAACGGCGTCAAGGCCGTCGCCAACGAGGCGACGTCCAAGCGCGTCACCGCCGAGTTCTTCGCCGCGCATGCCGTGTCCGAGCTGGCGACGTGGGACGACCATGCGCTCGAGGCCCAGGGCCGGCTGACCGAGCCCATGGCGTATGACGCGGCGACGGACCGCTACGTCCCCATCGGCTGGGACGCGGCGTTCGGGCGCATCGCCGCAGCGCTCAGCGCATTGCCCTCGCCCGACGAGGCCGTCTTCTACACCTCCGGGCGCACCTCCAACGAGGCCGCGTTCCTCTACCAGCTGTTCGTCCGCGAGTTCGGCACCAACAACCTGCCGGACTGCTCGAACATGTGCCACGAGCCGTCAGGCGTCGCGCTGGGTGAGCAGATCGGCAGCGGCAAGGGTTCGGTGACGCTGGAGGATTTCGAGCAGGCCGGCGCGATCTTCGTGTTCGGGCAGAACCCCGGCACCAACCACCCGCGCATGCTCACCGAATTGCGCAGTGCCGCGCGGCGCGGCTGCCCGATCCTCGCCTTCAACCCGCTGCGCGAACGCGGGCTGGAGCGATTTGCCGACCCCAAGGTGCCGGCCGAACTGCTGGGCGGCAGCACGCGGATCGCGTCGGACTACTTCCAGCCGCGCATCGGCGGCGACCTGGCGGTGGCGACCGCGCTGGCGAAGGTGGTGGTGGAGCGCGACGCGGTCGATCGCGACTTCATCTCCACCTGCACGACCGGCTTCGAGGCGCTGGCCGATGCCCTGCGCGCGGCGCGATGGGTCGACCTGGAACGCGAGTCGGGCCTGTCGCGCGATCAACTGGAACACGCCGCACGGGTCTACATCGACAGCCCGGCGACCATCATCTGCTGGGGCATGGGCATCACCCAGCACCGCCGCAGCGTGGCCACCATCCAGATGCTGATGAACCTGTTGCTGCTGCGCGGCAACATCGGCCGCCCGGGCGCGGGACCGTGCCCGGTGCGCGGCCACTCCAACGTGCAGGGCGACCGCACGATGGGCATCTACGAGAAGCCTGACCCGGCGTTCCTGGACCGGCTGGGCGAGGTGTTCGAATTCACGCCGCCGCGCGCGGACGGGTTCGACACGATCGCCGCGATCGAGGCGATGCGCGACGGTCGCGCCAAAGTGTTCTTCGCCATGGGCGGCAACTTCGCCGCCGCCACGCCCGACAGCACGCAGACCCATGCGGCGCTGCGCCGGTGCGACCTCACCGTCCACGTCAGCACCAAGCCCAACCGCAGCCACCTGGTGCACGGGCGCGAGGCGCTGATCCTGCCGTGCCTGGGTCGCACCGAGATCGACGTGCAGGCCGGCGGCCCGCAGGCGGTGACGGTGGAGGACTCGATGAGCATGGTCCACCTGTCGGCCGGCATGAACCCGCCCGCGTCCGACGCGTTGCTGTCGGAACCGGCGATCGTTGCCCGGCTGGCCGCGGCCACCCTGCCCCGCAGCCGCACGCCGTGGCGCTGGCTGGTGGAGGACTACGACCGCATCCGCGAGCGCATTGCGCAGGTGGTCGAGGGCTTCGCCGACTTCAATGCGCGCGTGCGCGTCCCCGGCGGCTTCCACCTGCGGCATCCGGCGCGGCACCTCGAATTTCCCACATCGTCCGGGCGTGCCGGCTTCTTCGTGCACCCCTTGGTCGACGGGGCGGCTTCAGCGGCGGCCGCCGGCGCCGATAACGGGGCGACGCCCCCTGGAGATGCCGCGCCGTTCCAGCTGACCACGATCCGCTCGCACGAGCAGTACAACACCACCGTCTACGGCCTGGACGACCGCTACCGCGGCGTGCACGGCGAGCGACGGGTGTGTTTCGCCAACGCCGACGACCTGGCGGCATTGGGGCTGGCCGATGGCGAGCGGGTGGACATCACCTCGGTCTGGCACGACGGCGAGCGCACGGTGCGCGGCTTCCTGCTGGTGGCCTACGACCTTCCCCGCGGCTGCCTGGCAAGTTACTTTCCGGAAACCAACCCGCT
The DNA here is from genome assembly GCF_020026895.1 of Novilysobacter selenitireducens. Lineage (GTDB taxonomy): Bacteria > Pseudomonadota > Gammaproteobacteria > Xanthomonadales > Xanthomonadaceae > Lysobacter_C > Lysobacter_C selenitireducens. The sequence goes on along the minus strand of NZ_JAINZW010000006.1, from coordinate 106,912 downwards.
GGTGCCGCTCGACAGCCATGCCGAGCGCGCCCGCACCCCGACGTCCAAGTCCATCCCGGTGCGCCTGGCGCGCCACACGGCCACCCAGAAACCTTACGAGCCCAGCCCGAGCCCCGCATGAGCGAAGCCGACCGCACCGACGCCCCGATCGCCTCCGTGACCTCCATCGGCAAGCCCGACGAGCCCGGACTGCGATTGCTTCGCCTGCTGGCCGGGGAGGACGGGCAGTCGATCCACCGCGTCGCGCGCAAGCTGGACATGGGCCTGAGCGAGTTGCAGCGGCTGCTGTCGGCACTCGGCAACGACCCGCGTTTCGACGGCCTGGACCTGGTCACCACCAGCCGCGACGGCGAGCGCCTGACGCTGTGGCTGACCCAGAAGGGCAAGCGCTTGTGCGCGAACCGCTGAGCGACGCCGTCGATAACCCCGGACTGGTTCCGGTCCAACGCCTCCGCTTCGACGGCGACGCGCCCGCCCGCAGCGACACCGACGCGGTCATCGCCGAGACCGCCATCGCGCTGCTCTACAACGGCCAGCCGCACGCGGTGATGATGGCCACCCCCGCCGACCTGGACGACTTCGCGCTCGGCTTCGCGCTGGGCGAGGGCGTGGTGGGTCATGCGAGCGAGTTCAGTCTGGTCGACACCGTGCACCACGCCGACGGCATTGCGCTGCATGGCGCCATTCCGCAGGCCCGGTTCGACGCGCTGGATGCGCGGCGGCGAGGGCTGGCCGGCCGCAGCGGTTGCGGGCTGTGCGGGGTCGAATCGATCGAGACGGCGATGTGGCCTCCACCCGTGGTCGGCGCGACCGCGCGCTTCGTCCGGCGCGACGTGGCAACAGCGCTCGACCTGCTGGCCGCGCGGCAACCGCTCAACGACGTCAGCGGTGGCGTGCATGCCGCCGGCTTCTTCGACCCTGGCGCGGGCACGCTGGTGGTGCGCGAGGACGTCGGTCGCCACAACGCGCTGGACAAGTTGGCCGGCGCGCTGGCGCGCGCAGGTACCGACCCGTCGACGGGGGTCCTGCTGATCACCTCGCGCGCGTCGTACGAGATGGTGCACAAGGCCGCGACCTGCGGTATCGGGCTGTTGGTGGCGATTTCCGCGCCGACTGACCTGGCGATCCGCACCGCGGACGCCGCGGGCCTGACGCTGGCGGCGTTCGCGCGCGGCGAGGCGCTGAACGTCTACTCGCATCCGCATCGGCTGACCGGTTAGGCCGTGACCCAACAGGATCGTCATTCCCGCCCAATGCCGTCATTCCCGCGAAGGCGGGAATCCATGGACGTTGGCTCTGCGTCTCCCACTTAACTCTGCAGCCGAAGGCTGAAGTCCATGGATTCCCGCCTGCGCGGGAATGACGGCTGTGTAGGCCCGGCCCTTGCCCAACGATGCGGGGGCAATCGACACCCTTACGCCACTTACGCCCACCGTTGCCCGCTCGCTATGCTCGACCGCCCAGGCGGCCGTGGCCGCCCCACTCCACCCGGGAACCGTCCATGCGCCCCAGCCTGCTAGCCGCCGCTCTTCTCACCGCCACGCTGTCGCTGTCGGCCTGCCAGCCGCAGTCGCCGCCACTGGCCGACACCACCGCCTCGCAGCCCGAATCGAAGTCCGACGCCCAGGCCGATGCCCGCTTCGCCGAACTGGCCCAGCGCTGGCTGGACGGCTGGCTGGCGCTGAATCCGGTCGCGGCCACGCAGATCGGCGACCACCGCTTCGACGACCAGGTCGACGACCTCAGCGCCGCCGGCCGCCAGAAGGCCCTGGATTTCAGCAAGGAGATGCTGGCCGAGCTCGAGGCCATCGACGTGGCCACGCTGTCGCGCGAGAACCAGGTCGACGCCGCCATCCTGCGCAACCAGCTGCGCGGCGAGATCTGGAATGCCGAGACGTTGCAGTCGTGGGCGTGGGACCCGCAGGCGTACACCGGCCTGGCCGGCGGCGCGATCTACAACCTGATGGCGCGCGAGTTCGCGCCGATGCCCGAGCGCCTGAATGCCGCCGCCGCGCGCATGGAGAAGATCCCCCAGGTGTTCGCCCAGATGCGCGAGAACATCGACCCGGCGCGCGTGCCGAAGATCCACGCCGAAACCGTCGCCAAACAGAACGCTGGCGTGCTCAGCCTCATCGACCAGCTGGTGATGCCGGCCGCCGACCAGCTGCAGGGCGCCGACCGCGAACGCTTGGATGCCGCCGTGGCCACCCTGCGCGAGGCCGTGGCCGAGCACCAGGCGTGGCTGGACGACACGCTGGTGCCCAATGCCAACGGCGAGTTCCGCATCGGCCAGGCGCTGTACGACCAGAAGCTGCAGTTCTCGCTCAACGCCTCGCTGTCGCGCGAGGAGATCAAGCAGCGCGCGACGGCGGAGATCGAGCGCGTGCGCGAGGAGATGTACGGCATCGCCCGCACGGTGCTGGCCGACCGCGAGGACGCACCGGAGTTGCCCGACGCGCCCAGTGGCGATCAGCAGCAGCGCGCGATCGAGGCCGCGCTCGAGCTGGCCTACGCCGACCGCCCCGCGCGCGAGGACGTGGTCGAGCTGGCGACGGAAACCACCAGGGTCGCCACCGACTTCGTGCGCGAGAAGGACCTGGTCACCTTGCCCGACGACCCGGTGAAGATCATCCTGATGCCCGAGTTCCAGCAGGGCGTGGCGGTGGCGTACTGCGACTCGCCGGGCCCGCTCGACAAGGGGCTGGACACCTTCTACGCGGTGTCGCCGATCCCCGACGACTGGACCGACGAGCAGGTCGATTCGTTCCTGCGCGAATACAACACGCGGATGATCCACCTGCTGTCGATCCACGAGGCGATGCCGGGCCACTACCTGGAAGGCGCGCACTCGGCCGACCACCCGTCGACGCTGCGCGCGGTACTCCGCTCGGGTCCGTTCGCCGAAGGCTGGGCCGTGTACACCGAGGACGTGATGGCCGACGCCGGCTACTACGATAGCGACCCGCTTTTCCGGCTGGTGCAGCTGAAGTTCTACCTGCGCAGCGTGTCGAACGCGATCCTCGACCAGGGCATCCACGTCGACAACTGGACGCGGGAGCAGGCCATGGACCTGATGGTCAACCAGACCTTCCAGCAGGAGCGCGAGGCCGCCGGCAAATGGGTGCGCGCGCAGCTGACCTCGGCGCAGCTGCCGACGTATTTCGTCGGCGCGCAGGAGCACTTCGACATGCGCAAGGCGGTCGAGGCCCGCGACGGCGACGCGTTCAACCTCAAGGCGTACCACGATGCCGTGCTGTCCCACGGCGCCCCACCGGTGCGCTACGTGCGCCAGCTGATGCTGGACGAACCAATCAAGTGACCGCCGACGCGGGCGTGTGACCGCACGCCCGCTGGCCGCCTTGTGTAGGAGCGGCTTCAGCCGCGATCGGGACTTCGAAGTCTGGCAGGAGCGACATAAGTCGAGACCGGAACACGGTTGCGACGCACGCGTGTTCCGCGGTCGCGACTCACGTCGCTCCTACAAAGGTTCCGAATCAATCCGCGGTGCGCGCGATGGCGGTCGCGGCTGAAGCCGCTCCTACAAGGGCAAGCGGCCCGCGTCCGGGGTCAGAACCTGCTGCCGTCCACCTGCACGATCTTGAGCGCTGCGATATCCACGCCCTCCAGGCAGCGCACGTTGACCGCCGCCATCGACGCCCCGTCGGGGCAGACGCCTTCGCCGAACGGCGCGATGCCGCAGGTCGGGCAGAAATGGTGGGCAATCTTCATCGTGTTGAAGCGGTAGGTCGACAGGCCCGCTTCCGGCGTCGACAGTCGCAGCGCCTCGCGCGGGGCGAACCACAACAGTCCGCCGCGCTTGCTGCACATCGAGCAGTTGCAGTCGATGGCCTGGTCAATCTCGCCGTCGACTTCGAACACGATTCCGCCGCAGTGGCAGCGTCCCTGGTACGTGGGCATGGCATCGCTCCTGGCGTGGGGACCGCAGGATAGCGCCACGGTCGCTTAACCCGCCGGCGCTATCCTGCCGCCCTGCCCGCACCGGAGCCCCACCATGGCCACGCCCACCGGCAGCACCGTGATCCCGACCCTGCGCTACCGCGATGCGCACCTCGCCATCGACTGGCTGTGCAGCGCGTTCGGCTTCCGCCGCCACGCGGTCTACGCCGACGAGGACGTGGTGCACCACGCCCAGCTGGTGCACGGCACGGGCATGATCATGCTCGGCTCGGCCGACGTGGCCAGCGACTGGGGCCGGTTCTCGGCCCAGCCCGACGAGATCGGCGGCCGCGCCACCCAGAGCTGCTGCGTGGTCGTGGGCGATGCCGACGCGCATTGCGCCACCGCCAAGGCCGCCGGCGCGGAGATCGTGCTCGACATCGCCGACCAGGACTACGGCGGCCGCGGCTATGCCTGCCGCGACATCGAGGGACACCTGTGGTGGTTCGGCACGTACGACCCGTGGGCACCGCCCGCCGGCGACGGGGCTGGCACGGCGTGAGTGCCGGCGAACCGTCCGGGACGATCCGAGTCGGCGTCGGCGGCTGGACCTATGCGCCTTGGCGCGGCGGCGCGTTCTACCCCGAGGGGCTGGTCCAGCGCCGCGAGCTGGAACATGCCAGCCGCCACCTCACCGCGATCGAGATCAACGGCACCTATTACCGCAGCCAGTCGCGGGCGACCTACGCGCGTTGGCGCGACGAGGTACCCGACGGCTTCGTGTTCAGTGCCAAGGCCCCGATGCGCATCGTCAAGGCGCGCGACCTTTCGAAGGTGGGCGGGCAGGTCGACGGCTTCATCGAGGGCATCGCCGAACTGGGCGACCGCCTGGGGCCGATCCTGTGGCAGTTCGATGGCGGCCCACCACTGCGACACGCCACTCTGGAAGCGTTCGTTTCCACGCTGCCCAAGACGGTTGGCGACCGCACACTCCGGCACGTCCTGGATGTTCGCGATCCGGAGTTCGTCGATGCCGCCTACGTCGAGCTTGCGCGCCGCCACGGCATGGCGATCGTCTACACCGACTCTCCCGAGCACCCGAACCTGGGCGACGTCACCGCCGACTTCGTCTACGCACGGCTGATGCGCTCGCGCGACGCGGTCGACACGGGCTACCCCGCCGACGAGCTGGCTGCGTGGGCCGGCCGCGCGCATACCTGGGCGCAGGGCGGCACGCCCGCCGACCTGCCGGTGCTGGCTTGCAATGGCCCCGAGCAACGGCGCGACGTGTTCATCTTCTTCATCAGCGCCGCCAAGCACCGCAATCCGGCCGCGGCGATGGCACTGCTGGCGCGGCTGGGCGCGAAATGAACCGATCGGCACGGCCGAGCGACACACGCGCGGGCGAGCCTTCCGGCACATGCCAGCCGACCACGGGGGCCGCCACCCTGCGGGGGCTGTCCACCTAACGAAGGTCCGGACAAGGTGCGCAACTGTCCTGAGCTTCCCTGATGCGAGGAATGCACGCCATGAACAGCCGCCGGGATTTCCTGACCACCGCCTCCCTCGCCGCCGCCGGTTTCGCGCTGGCGCCGTTGGCCGCCTGCAGTCAGGACCGGCCCGCACCGGCACCACCTGCCGCACCTGCCGCGTCGCCCGCCCCCGCCGCGCGGGCCGGTGCGCTGATCACCCGCACCATTCCCGCCACCGGCGAGAGCGTGCCCGTCATCGGCATGGGCACCTCCGGCAGTTTCCAGGTCGAGCCGGGCTCGGCCGAGTACGACGCGCTCAAGCAGGTGCTGCAGACCTTCTTCGACGGCGGCGGCACCCTGATCGACACCTCGCCCAACTACGGCAACGCCGACACGGTGCTGGGCGAGCTGTTGGCCGAAGGCGGGCATCGCGACAAGTGCTTCCTCGCCACCAAGATCGCCGCCGACGACCGTGAATCGGCCGAAACGCAATGGGCCGAATCACTGCGGCGGCTGAAGACCGACAGGGTCGAGCTGCTGCAGGTCCACAACCTGCGCGCGTGGCAGATCCAGCTGCCCTACGCACGCGAGCTGAAGGAACAGGGCCTGGCGAAGTACGTCGGCGTGACCCATTTCGTCGACAACGCCCATGCGGAGGTGGCCGACCTCATCCGCCGCGAGAGGCCGGACTTCGTGCAGATCAACTATTCGGTGAGTGCGCCCGCCGCTGCGCGCACGGTATTCCCGGTGGCGCAGGAGCTGGGCATCGCGGTGCTGGTCAACCGCGCGTTCGACGACGGCAAGCTGTTCGCGCAGGTCGCCGACCGGCCGCTGCCGGGTTGGGCCGCGGAGGCCGGCGTGGATTCGTGGGCGCAGATGTTCCTGAAGTTCGCCATCAGCCACCCGGCCGTGACCGCGGTGATCCCCGCCACCGGCAAGCCACACCGCCAGGCCGACAATCTCAAGGGCGGGGTCGGTCCGCTGCTCAGCCAGGCCCAGCAGGACGAACTGACGGCGATGTTCGCCTGACCGGCGCCGCGTGATGGCCGGGGCTACGGGAGTGCTGCGACGCTGGGTCTGCCGGCTGTTCGATGTCGAGCCCGACGAGGCCGGCGCGGTCCTGGCCGGCTTCACGATGTTCTTCCTGCTGTTCGCCGGCTATTTCATGCTGCGGCCCGTCCGCGAAACGATGGGCATCGCCGGCGGCGTCGACAACCTGCAGTGGCTGTTCACCGGCACGTTCATCGCGACGCTTGCGGCGATGCCGCTGTTTGGCTGGATCGCCGGCCGCGTGCAGCGCCGTCGCATCCTGTACTGGGTGTACGGCTTCTTCGCCAGCAACCTGCTGGTGTTCGGCGCCGGGCTGTGGCTGCAGCCGGACAACGTGTGGCTGGCTCGCACGTTCTACATCTGGCTGTCGGTGTTCAACCTGATCGCGATCTCGGTGGCGTGGAGCGTGCTGGTCGATGTCTTCAGCGTGTCGCAGGCCAAGCGCCTGTTCGCGCTGATGGCCGGTGGCGCCAGCCTGGGCGGGCTGACGGGTCCCCTGCTGGGGATCGCGCTGGTCGGCCCGCTGGGCCACGGTGGGCTGGTACTGCTGGCAGCGGTACTGCTGCTGGCCTCGGCACTGGCGGCGCGGCGCGTGCAGCACTGGCGCGACGCACGCCCGCTGTCGGAGGGCGAGCGCGCGCAGCGGCAGCAGAAGCTCGGCGGCAGTCCGTTCGCCGGCGCCACCGAGGTGCTGCGTTCGCCCTACCTGCTGGGCATTGCGGTGTTCGTGCTGTTGCTGGCCAGCGTCAGCACGTTCCTCTACTTCGAACAGGCGCGCCTGGTGGAGGCGACCTACCCCGACCCGGCTGACCAGACGCGGGTATTCGGCACCATCGACTTCATCGTGCAGAGCCTGGCGATCCTGTCGCAGCTGTTCATCACCGGCCGGCTGGCGCGCACGCTGGGCGTGGGCGTGCTGCTGGTCGGCGTGCCGCTGGTGACCGCCGCGGGCTTCCTGTGGCTGGCGTTCGCACCGCTGTTCGCGGTGCTGGCGGTGGTGATGGTGGTGCGCCGCGCGGGCGAGTACGCCTTCGTGCGGCCGGGGCGCGAGATGCTGTACACGGTCGTCGCGCCGGAGGCCAAGTACAAGGCCAAGAACTTCAACGACACCGTGGTCTACCGCGGCGCCGACGCCGTCAGCGCGTGGGTCAAGGCCGGCATCGACGCGGTGGCCAGCACGCCGATGGCGGCGATGCTGATCGGTGCGGCGATTGCGGTGGCGTGGGGCGTAACCGGTGGTTCGCTGGCGCGGTCGCATTCGCGCCGCACGCAGCCGGCGCAGGGCCCGAGGCCCCTGTAGGAGCGGCTTCACCCGCGAAGAACCACCGAAACCCGTGCAGGAGCGACGTAAGTCGCGACCTGAGCCGCGGATGCGACGCAAGCGTGTTCCGGTCGCGACTTACGTCGCTCCTACAGAGACAATCGATCAGCGCGCCGTGCGCTGGCTGAAGGCCACGCTGCCCAGGATCAGCGCACCGGCAATGCCCATGGTCAGCGTCAGCGGCTCGTCGAGCAGCCACCACGCCCACGCGACGCCGAACAGCGGCACCAGGTAGGTCACGGTCGCGGTGCGACTCGGGCCGATGCGCTGGATCAAGCGGTAGAACATCACGAACGCGACGCCGGTGCAGAGCACGCCCAGCATCGCCGCCGAGATCCACGACTCGACCGGCACGGGCTGCGTGGGCCACTGCGCGATGGCGAAAGGCAACACCAGCAGGGCGGACGTTCCCAGCGTGGCCGCCGCGACGGCCGCCGGCGGCAGCCCCGTCAGTTGACGGCGGACCAGGTTGACGCCGATGCCGTAGAGGAACGCCGCGCTGGAACCGGCCACCACCGCCCAACCGATGCTGGCGCCCGCGGTGCGCTCGCTGGCCAGCACCACGACGCCGACGAAGCCGGCCAGCAGCGCCACCGAACGGCGCCATCCGATCTTCTCGCCGAAGAACAGGAACCCGATCAACGCGGTGAACAGCACCGTCATCGCGTTGGTGATCGCGCCGATGCCGGCCGGCGCACGCTGCGCCGCCCACGCGAACAGCAGGAACGGCACCGCCGAATTGATCGCGCCGATCAGCACCAGCTTCGGCCAGATCCGCGCCGGGAACGACGCCCGCGCGCGCCACAGGAAGGGCAGCAGCACCAGCGCGCCCAGCCCGAGCCGCATTTCGACCAGCGGCGCGGCGCCGAAGTCATCGGCGGCCACGCGCATGAAGAGGAAGGACGCGCCCCAGATCGCGCCGAGCAGGCCCAGCTCGACCGGGGTGCGCCAGGTGCCGGTGCCGGTCGCATCCAGCGGGACCTGGGGGAGGATGGATTCCGCGGTACGCATCTGGCACAAGCCCCATTCGTGACTGGCGCCCATTGTCCGTGCGCCAGGGGTCACTGCAAGCGCATACTTTCCGGGTCAGACACAAATGCTGCTTGAGGCTTGCCATGGCCCTTCGCTCCGACTGGCTGCCCGCCCTGGCGGCGTTCGAATCCGCCGCCCGCCACCAGAACTTCGCCCATGCGGCGGAGGAGCTGCACCTCACCGCCAGCGCGGTCAGCCACCACGTACGCAAGCTGGAGGACCGGCTCGGGGTGGCGCTGTTCCAGCGCCATGCGCGCGGGGTGTCGCTGACCGCCGAGGGCCGCCAGCTGGCCGACGCCGCCAGCGACGCGCTGACCGACCTGGACGGCGTGCTCGGCGAACTCAAGGCCGGCCGTGACGACGACCGCCGCGTGCGCATCACCACGCTGCACTCGCTGACCTACACGTGGCTGGTGCCGCGCCTGCCGACGTTTTCGGCGGCGCATCCGGACATCCACCTGACGGTCGACACCGAGATCGCGCTGGCCCGATTCGACGACGGCGGCCCCGACCTGGGCATCCGCCACGGCCCCGGCCACTGGCCCGGCCTGACCGCGCACCGGCTGATGGACGACACGCTGTTCCCGGTGGCCGCGCCGGACATGCCCGGGCTGGAGAAGGTCGCCACGCCGGCTGACGTGCTCGCACTGCCGCTGATCGCCGACCTCTCGCGCCAGGGCTGGCACGACTGGTTCCGCCAGGCCGGCGTGCATGGCGCCAAGTTCGACGAGCGCCTGGTCTTCAGCGACGCCACTGATGCGCTCAACGCGGCCTCGTTCGGGCTGGGCGTGGCACTGGCCCGGGGCTGCGTCGCCGCGCCCTACCTCGATGGCGGGCGCCTGGTCCGCCTGCCCGGCCCCGCCGTCGCCACGCGCTGGAGCTACTACGTCGTCTACCCGGCGCACCGCCGGCTGCGCAGCGCGGCGCGGACGTTCCTGGACTGGATGCTGGCGCAGGTCGAGTAGGTCGCGGCGCACACCGGTTGCCGTCAGCGTTCAAGCCGTCATCCCCGCGAAGGCGGGGATCCATGGACTCTTCTCCACTAGCTGCGAAGGGCCCGCCCGTTCTGCCGAGGAGCAAGGTCCATGGATATTCGGCGCCGCCGAAGTAAAGCGCGAGCCCGCCTTCATGGGAATGACGATCAGATGCCAAGGGTCGCGCGCTCATACGCCACCCGCTCTGCCACACTTTCCACCATGTCCATGACCCCCGCCCGCAAGGCCCACCTCCAGATCCACTTCTGCGTCCTGCTGTGGGGCTTCACGGCCATCATCGGCAAGGTGATCACGCTGCCGGCGTTGCCGCTGGTGTGGTGGCGCATGGGCATCGTCGCGTTGGCGCTGGCGCTGCTGCCGCGTGTGTGGCGCAGCCTGCGGGCGATGTCGCCGAAGCTGATGGCCGCCTATGCCGGCATCGGCGTGCTGGTGGCCCTGCACTGGCTGACGTTCTACGGCGCGATCAAGCTGGCCAACGCCTCGGTGGCGGCGACGTGCATCGCGCTGGCCACGGTGTTCACCGCGATGGTGGAACCGAAGCTGGCCCGCCGCCCGTTCTCGCCGCGCGACCTTGCGCTGGGCATTGCGGTGCTGCCGGGCGTGGCGCTGGTGGTGGGCGGGATCCCCGACAGCATGCGCATCGGCGTGGTGGTCGGTGCACTTTCGGCGCTGTTCGTGGCGCTGTTCGGTTCGCTCAACAAGCGACTGGTCGACAGCGTGGGCGACGCCGGCGACCCGTTGACCATCACCGGGCTGGAACTGGGCGCCGGCACGCTGGCGCTCACGGCGCTCGCGCCGCTGATGCCGCTGCTGTTCCCCGCCTTCGCGGGTCCGCTGATGGTGCTGCCCAGCGCCCACGACCTGGGCTGGCTGCTGGTGCTGGCGCTGGGCTGCACGCTGTTGCCGTTTGCGCTGTCGCTGATGGCCCTGCGTCACATGAGCGCGTTCTCGGCGCAGCTGGCCGTCAACCTCGAGCCCGTCTACGCCATCGTGCTGGCAATCCTGCTGCTGGGCGAGCAGCACGAGCTGACGCCGATGTTCTACCTGGGCGTGGTGATCATCCTGGCCGCCGTGATCGTGCACCCGCTGTTTGGCCGGCCGGCGCCGGTGCAGCACCCGGAGGTGCTGGGCACGTCCGAAGCCAAGGGCATCGTCGACTGACGCTCAGCGCTTCCGACCGGGGCCGACGGGGTTGCCGTCGGCATCGAACGCAGGCGGGTAGTAGACGTTCAGCGTCTTGAGCAGCGTGCGGCCGGTGTTGCGTATCTCGTGGCGCTCGCCCTTCTCGATCACCGGCAGAACGCCGGCCTTCAGCGGCACCCGGCGCCCGTCCACGATGGCTGCGCCGGTGCCGGAGACCACGTACAGCCACTGGTCCGCGCCGCGATGGCGGTTGTCCGGTCCGCCTTCGCTGTCGCCGGGCGCCAGCACCATTTCCGCCGCCTGCGCGCGTCGGACATCGAAGGCAACGCGGAAGCCCTTGCCGAATCGCAGTGTCTTCTTCTTCATGACGCGCCCCACCGTGGTCGAGTCCGACAGGGTGGCGCGCGCAGTGTCGAGGTCGGGTCGAGTACGCCGCCTTAGTCAGTGACCTACCCGATCCAGCAGACGTTGAGCTTGTTGCCGTCCAGGTCGCGGAAGTAGCCCGCGTAGAACCCGGGCCAGCGCTCTCCGGGTGCGCCTTCGTCGGTGCCGCCCAGCTCCAGCGCGCGTGCGTGCACCGCCTCGACCACCTCGGGGCTGGGCGCCTGCAACGCGACCATGGTGCCGTTGCCGACGTTCGCCTGCGCCTTGTCGAACGGATAGGTGATTCCCAGCCCCGCGTTGGACGAGCCGTCGCTCCAGGCGATGTAGTAGCCCGCCTCCTCCATCATCCGCTTGCCGCCGACCAGCGGCAGCAGCGCGTCGTAGAAGGCGGCGGCGCGGTCGAGGTCACGGGTGCCGAGGGTGACGTAGGCGAGCATGGCGGGACGTCCTGTTGGAGTGGAGCCGCCGATGCTACCGGCCCGGGTCGCAGTTCCTGCGACGCATCGGCGTCGCTATGCTGGCGACCCATTCCACGACCCGAACGCGCGCATGAATCCTGCCACCCAGCACGACCTCGCCAAGCTCTTCCTCCGCGTGACCCTGGGCGTGCTGGTGCTGCTGCACGGGATCGCCAAGCTGCGCGGCGGCATGGGCGGGATCGAGCGGCTGGTGGAGGCACAGGGCCTGCCCGGCGTACTCGCCTACGGCGTGCTGATCGGCGAAGTCGTCGCGCCGCTCATGCTCATCATCGGATTCCACGCGCGCCTCGGCGGGCTGCTGGTCGCGATCAACATGGCGGTGGCCATCGCACTGGTGCACATGGGCGAGCTGGCCGCGTTCAACCGCCAGGGCGGCTGGGCGCTTGAGCTGCAGGCGATGTTCCTGGTGTCTGCGATTGCCATCGCGCTGCTCGGTCCGGGACGTTTCAGCGCCAATGCCCGTTGACCACCGCGGCCGACGGCCAGCCGCCGCGTCCCGCTAGAGCTTGTTGACCCGGAAACGCTTGCCCTTGATGCGCCCCTCGCGCAACCGCGCCAGTGCGTGGGCCGCCTCCTTGCGGGCGACCGCGACGTAGGAGCGCGTCGGGAATACGTCGATCTTGCCGATGGCATCGGCCTTGAGCCCCGCCTCGCCGGTCAGTGCCCCGACGATATCGCCGGGGCGCAGCTTGTCGGTGCGGCCGGCATCGATCCGCAGGGTGGTCATCGCGGCCGGTGGCACATGGCCGGGCTTGCCGTTGATCGGCTGCATCCGCTCCCATCGCGCCGGCTCGCCGGTCCGCGCCTCGATGGCAGCGACCCGCACGCCCTCGCGCGGTCCGACCAACGTCACCGCCAGCCCACCCTTGCCCGCACGCCCGGTGCGGCCGATGCGGTGTACGTACGTATCGGCGTCGCTGGGCACGTCGAAGTTCACCACCATCGCCAGGTCCTCGACGTCCAGCCCGCGCGCCGCCACGTCGCTGGCGACCAGCACGCTGCAGCTGCGGTTGGCGAAGCGCACCAGCACCTCGTCGCGGTCGCGCTGCTCCATGTCGCCGTGCAGCGCCAGCGCGGTAAAGCCGTAGTGCTGCAGCGAGCCCGCGACCTCGTCCACGTCGCGCCGCATGTTGCAGAACACCACGCACGACTCGGGCCTGTGCTCGAGCAGCAATGTCGCCAGCAGCGGCGCCTTGCGCGCGGGGTCGGATTCGACGAAAACCTGCCGGATCCGCGGCGGCTCCTCGCCGGCGCCGACGGTGACCTCCACCGGGTCGCGCAGCATGTCCTGCGCCATGGCGCGGATCGCGTCGGGGAACGTCGCCGAGAACAGCAGGCCCTGGCGGTCCTTGGGCGTCTTGCCGACGATCTCGCGCATGGCCTCCTCGAAGCCCATGTCGAGCATCCGGTCGGCTTCGTCCAGCACCAGCACCTGCACGCCGCGCAGGTGCAGCGCCTTCTTGCGCAGCAGCTCCTGGATGCGGCCCGGGGTGCCGACCACGACGTGCGGGTCGTGCTCGAGCGAGGCCAGTTGCGGGCCCAGCGGCATGCCGCCGCAGAGGATCGACAGCTTCAGGTTGGGGATGCCGACCGCCAGCCGGCGCAGCTGCTTGCCGACCTGGTCGGCCAGCTCGCGCGTGGGGCACAGCACCACGGCTTGCGTCTGGATGCGCATCGGGTCGATACGGTGCAGCAGACCCAGCCCGAAGGCGGCGGTCTTGCCGCTACCGGTGGGCGCCTGCGCGATGAGGTCACGGCCCTCGAGGATGGCCGGCAGGGCCTGCGCCTGCACCGGCGTCATCGACGCGTAGCCGAGCGCGTCGACGCCCTGGAGCAGGGCCGGGGACAGGGCAAGGGTCGAGAACAGGGGCGAATCGGTGGCGTCGGTCATACGCCATGATCGCAGCATCGCCGACTCGCTGCCGCACTACATGGCGCCCGGGCGGCCGGCGCGACCGCCCCTGACGTGAGGGTCAGCGCGACCGGCGCGGGTACCCGACCATCCGGTTGCTCTGCTCGCACCACAACTTCAGCCGCGCGCTCTTGAGACTGCTCCACAGCGTCAGCCGCGGCGCGGCCTGCAGCAGCGGGCTCGACTCGTGGCACTCGCGCAGGCGGTAGTTGGGGATGCGGCTGGCGAGGTGGTGGATGTGGTGGTAGCCGATGTTGCCGGTGAACCAGTGCACCACGCGCGGCAGGTCGTAGAAGGAGCTGCCGGCGATGGCGGCGGCGTGCGAGTCCCACTGCTGGCCGCGCGTCCAGTACGCGTCCTCGAACGTGTGCTGCACGTAGAACAGCCACACGCCAGCGGCGCCGGCGATCAGCACGATCGGCAGGTGCACCATCAGCACGGTCGACCAGCCGATCGCGAAGCCCATCGCACCACCCACCAGCAGCAGCATGGCGTTGTTGAGCAGCACGCTGGCCCACTCCTTCTTCCACGAGAACGGCAGGTCGAACGGAAAGCGGTGCTTGATCACGAACTGGTACGCCGGGCCGATGCCCAGCAACACCGGCGTGCTGCGGTAGAAGCGGTAGCAGAAGCGGCGGAACGGCGACAACGCCTGGTACTCGGCCACGGTCAGCGTTTCGATGTCGCCCATCTCGCGACGATCGAGGTTGCCGGAGGTGCCGTGGTGCACGGCGTGGGTCTTCTTCCAGTAGCCGTACGGGAACAGCGTCACCAGCCCCAGGCACCGGCCGACGATGTCGTTGGCGCGCTGGCTGGCGAAGAACGACCCGTGTCCGCAGTCGTGCTGGATGATGAAGGTGCGCACGTACAAGCCCGCCGCCGGGATCGCCATCAGCAACGTCCAGCCCATGCCCCACTGGCCGACCACGCTCCACGCCATCAGTGCCCACAACGCCGCGAACGGCACCAGCGTGTTCACCAGCTGCCAGACCGCGCGTCCGAGGTGGGGCTTGGCGAACTGCGCGCAGAGCTTGCGCAGGTTGATGGACGGTTGCGGTTCGATGACGGCGCTCACGATGGGCGTTTCTCCAGTTTGAACCGCATTGTGTGGGGCGCGGGTGGCCACCACAATCACGTGCGCATGCGTATGGCATGAACGCGGTTCACGTTTCTCTGTTCAGCAATGTCGCGCGCGCTGGCGCGACGCATCTGCGGATCCGCGGTCGCCGCACCGTGGAGCCACCGCTAAGCTGCGGTGATGCGCCCATGGTTCGTCTACCTGCTGGAATGCCGCGACGGCAGCCTCTACACCGGCATCGCGGTGGACGTTGCGCGCCGTTACGCGCAGCACGTGTCCGGCAAGGGTGCGCGGTACACGCGGGCCAACCCGCCGGTGAAGGTGCTGGCGAGCTTTCCGTACCCGGACCGCTCGACCGCCAGCCGCGCCGAACATGCGATCAAACGGCTCAAACCCGCCTGCAAGCGCGCGTTGTGCGAGGCGCGGTTCCCGCCCCCGGTCTTCGACGACCCGGTGGCGGCGTAATCACTGGGCGCATCTACGGGTCTGCTCTTGCTCGTCATGTCCACGAAGCCGACTCGCGCCTTACTTCGGCGGAGTCGAACAGCGAGCGACCTTGCCCTAAACGGCTATACGTCCATGGATTCCCGCCTTCGCGGGAATGACGGCATGGGATTCGCAAAGGTCCCGTCTTCGCGGACATGACGCGCG
Source organism: Novilysobacter selenitireducens (assembly GCF_020026895.1). Taxonomy (GTDB): domain Bacteria; phylum Pseudomonadota; class Gammaproteobacteria; order Xanthomonadales; family Xanthomonadaceae; genus Lysobacter_C; species Lysobacter_C selenitireducens. The sequence continues at coordinate 91,498 of NZ_JAINZW010000006.1, read as the reverse complement.
GTGTTCGATGTTGTTCGGGGTGCCCCGTTGCCGCGACAGGCACCGCCGATCAGAACAGCGCGAACACCAGCTTGAGGATGCCCCACAGCGACACCGCCCAGACCAGCGAGCGCACGTAGGGCACGCCGGCGGCATACAGCGGGATGTAGGCGACCCGCGCCCAGAAGTAGAGCTGCGCGCCCAGCGCCGTGTCCGCGCTGCCGCGACCGGCGGCTTCCACCGCCAGCACCGCGGCGGCGAAGAACGGGAACGTTTCGAGGAAGTTGCCCCATGCGCGGTTGACCCGCGCCGCCACGCCGGTCAGCGGCGGAACGTCCGCGTCGCGCGCGCCCACGTTCCATTTCAACCCGCGCTGGCGGGTCTTGAGCGCCCCGTCCAGCAGCAGGTGCACCAGCCCCAGTACCACCGCCCACGCCAGCATCTGCAGTTCGATCGTCATGCCCTGCCCTCCCCGTGTGTGTCCGACAGCGTCAGGCCGCCGGGACGTAGTCCAGCGGTGCGCCCGGCCCGATCGGCCAGCCCATCGCCATCCAGATCGAGAACATCACCGTCCAGCCGATGAGGAACACCATCGAGTACGGCAGCATCACCGCGATCACCGTACCGATGCCGGCCTTGGGCTCGTAGCGCTGCAGGAACGCAATGATCAGCGCGAAGTAGCTCATCATCGGCGAGATGATGTTGGTCACCGAGTCGCCGATGCGGTAGCCCACCTGGGTGAGCTCGGGCGAATAGCCCAGCAGCATGAACATCGGCACGAACACCGGGGCCATCAGCGCCCACTTGGCCGATGCCGAGCCCATGAACAGGTTGGCCATGGCGCTGAGCAGGATGAAGGCCGCGAACAGCACGATGCCGGGCAACTGCAGCTGCGACAGCAGCCCCGCGCCATTGACCGCGAAGATCAGCCCCAGCTGGGTCCAGTTGAAGAACGCGACGAACTGCGCGGCGAAGAACACCAGCACCAGGTAGGTGCCCAGCGTGCTCATCGACTGGCCCATGCCCTTGATCACGTCCTCGTCGCTGCGGATGGTGCCCGCGCCGATGCCGTAGGCGACGCCGGCCACGACGCCGTACACGAAGATCAGCGCGACGATGCCGCGAAGGAACGGCGAGTTCAGCAGGTCGCCGTCTTCCGGGTTGCGCAGGAAGCCGTCCGCTGGGACGGTGCCCCACAGCACCAGCGCGGTGACCAGCGCGGTCGCGACCAGGGCAAAGCGCAGGCCGCGCTTCTCGGCCGCGCTCATCGGCTCGATCGCGTCCTCCTCGCCGTCCGCCTTGGGCGCATCGGGGAAGCGCCGCGCGACGAATCGCTCGGTCACCCACCAGCCCAGCGAGGTGATCACGAACGTCGAGGCGATCATGAAGTACCAGTTGGCGGCCGGGCTGACGGTGTAGGCCGGGTCGATGATGCGCGCGGCCTCCTGCGACAGGCCGGCCAGCAGCGGGTCGATGGTGCCCAGCAGCAGGTTGGCCGAGTAGCCGCCCGACACGCCCGCGAACGCCGCGGCCATGCCCAGGATCGGATGCCGGCCGGCCGCCAGGAACACCAGGCCGGCCAGCGGCACCAGCAGCACGTAGCCGATCTCGCTGGCCATGTTCGACATGACGCCCGCGAACACCATCACCGGCGTCAGCAGGTAGCGCGGCGCAGCCAGCACCAGTTGCCGCAGCGACGCACCGATCAGGCCCGAATGCTCGGCCACGCCGATGCCGATCAGCGACACCAGCACCGTGCCCAGCGGCGCGAAGCCGGTGAAGTTGGTGACCAGCCCGGTCAGGATCCGGTGCAGGCCTTCGACGCTCATCAGGTTGACCGGGGTGATCAGTTCACCGGTTGTCGGGTGCTGCACCGACAGGTCGAACTGCGCCGCCACCCACGACAGGACGACGATGGCCACGGCCAGGATCGCGAACAGCGTCGCCGGATGCGGCAGCGCATTGCCACCTACTTCCACCACGTTCAGGAAACGGTCGATGGCGGAGCGCTTGGCCGGCTTGGCGGCGTCGGTCATGGGCGTGGTTCCGGTGCTGAATTCAGCCCGGGACTATACCCGAGCGATGGGCACCGCCCTTGCGCCGCAAGGGCCCGCGCGGCACGTACCATGCGCGCCATGCAGACGATCGATTTCGAGCTGGACCGGGACTTCGTGGAACTCAACCAGCTGCTCAAGCTCGCCGGGCTGTGCGACAGCGGCGGCGCCGGCAAGCAGCTGGTGGCCAGCGGCGCGGTGCGCGTGGACGGCGAGGTGGAATTGCGCAAGACCGCCAAGCTGCGTGCCGGGCAGGTGGTGACGCTGGACGACGTGGCGATCCGGATCGTCGCCCTCCAATAGCGCAGCGACCCAGACCGACAGCGCCAGCACTCCGGCCAGCGGCTGCGGCGCACGCAAGCGTTAAGCGCCCGCGCCCACGCCAGTGCGGACAGGCTGAACCAGCCATTCCCATCCGCCATTGGCGCCTGCGATGCCCGCGCGCGGCCGGCTATCATCCCGGCATCGATTGCCGGGGGCCTGCCATGTCCATCCAATCCAAAGCCCGCCGCGATGCCCGCAAGCGCCGCCTCGCCAAGGCCCGTAACACCGCCGCCGAGCGTCCGGCCGAGTCCATCGAGGCCCATGCCGAGCTGCGCGACGACGCCGGCAACCTGCTGGGCGGCATCGTCCGCCGCGATGGCGAGTGGACCCTCGGCCTGGGCGGCCAGATCGTCGGCGGCAGCGACAGTGCCGCGCGCGTGCTGGCGATGCTCAAGCGCGCCGCCGTCATGCACGAAGCCAAGGGCACCCAGATCCGCCTGCGCTGCTCGCCCAGCCTCGACCAGGCCGCGGCCGCCGAAGTGGCGGCGCAGGGGCTGACGTTCGAGCAATTCGAGCAGCAGCTGGCGCAGGACCTGACGGGGATGTCGCTCGACAGCCCCGGCGCGCCGCCCGTGCGGCACTGATTCAATCGGCCGGGAACACCGGCTCGGCGAGTGCGCCCAGCTGGGGACGCGCGAACAGGTAGCCCTGGAACAGGTCGATCCCCAGGTCGCGCAGGCGGTGGTACTCGGCGGCGGTTTCCACGCCCTCGGCCACCACGCGGCATCCCAGCGCGCGGCAGGTCGACACCATGCCCGCCACGATGGTCGCGCGGGCGGCATGCGTGTCGATGCCGCGCACCAGGCCCATGTCCAGTTTGACCACGTCGGGCTGGAATTCGGCCAGCAGGGCCAACCCGGCGTAGCCCGCGCCGAAGTCGTCGATGGCGGTGACGAACCCCCGCTGCGCGTAGTCCCGCAGGATGCCCAGCGCGTGCACGGGGTCCTGGATCTTCTGCGACTCCGCCAACTCGAACATCAGCCGGTCCACCGGGAACCCGACCTTGGCCGCGGCGGCCAGCGTCAGGCGGATGCAGGCGGCCGGCTCGTAGACCGCATTGGGCAGGAAGTTGATCGATAGGCGCGTGTCCATGCCCAGCCGCTGGGCAGTGTCGATGGCCAGCACGCGGCAGGTCTGGTCGAAGGTGTAGAGCTGGTCGGTGGCGACGCGCTCGAGCACCCAGCCCGCCGGCTCGCCGCCGGGGCCGCGCACCAGCGCCTCGTAGGCGAAGACGGAACGGTCGCGCGCGTCGACGATCGGCTGGAAGGCCATCTGCAGCGGGATCGCCAGCGGCTGTGCGTCGCGGCAGCGGATGCACCCCGTGGCGGTGGGGACATCCTCGAAGAAGTGGTCAAGGAACACGCGCTGTCCTCAGGAATGGATACCGGGATATCGGCAGCGCCATTCGATTCTGGATGTGCCAAATCAGGCACGAGCGGGCGCCCCGCGCCGGTCTATTCCGCGGCATCGGGCTCGGCATCGCGCTGCTCGCCGCCGTGCAACGGCTTGAACTCGCCTTCCTTCTTCTTGGTGTTGCGGTCGCCCGAACTGTGGCCGTACTCGCGTGGCTCGCGGTCGGTCTGGCGCTCGGCGTCTGTGCGGTCGTCGTGGTCAGTGCCCATCAGTGCGCTCCGGTAGTGGACTGCCGGCGCAGCGTCACCCGGTGGGCATCAAGACGACGTCAGCGCGTCGCCCGGCCCCTGCCGCTCAGTTGTACTCGGCCAAGGGGCTTTCGGCCGGGCAGGCCTCGTCGGGGAACCCGAAGCGCTGGCGCAGTGCGCGCCCGCACTCGTTCATGTCCTCGACCTGTTCGGCCAGCGCGGTGCACTCGTTGTCGAACGCGCGGAAGAAGCGGTCGCGGCGCTGCACGAACGACTCGCCGCACTTGCGCCCCAGCCGGATGCGGTCGAGGTCATCCTCCACGGCGTTGGGGCCGGTCAGGCCGAACAGCGTCAGTTCGTCACCGGTCAGCAGGCGCAGGCTGCGGTTGGGCACCGTCATCATCAGGTCGGCCACGGTAACCGCGGCGCCGTTGCGCTCCAGGTACGACTCAGTCAGCGAATGCACCTCGCGCAGCTCGCGGTTGAGCTCGGCGCGCGACGTGGCTTCCGAGTCGATGCGGATCATGCGGTGGATGCCGACGTCGCCGGCAATCATGCGCATGTCGCCGCCGGCCAGCACCAGCACGCAGGCGCTGTGGCAGACCGCGCCCTCGCGCACCCAGATGGTCCAGTCGGCCTCGGCCATGTGGTCGCCGGCGCGGATGCCGTCCTCGATCATGCCGCCGGCCGAGTCGATGTCGAGGATGCGCGTGTCGACGCCCTGGGTGGTCGCCACTTCCGACACCCGCTCCATCAGCGCGGTGAACTCGGCGTTGATCTTGCCCTTGTAGCGCAACCGCAGGCGGCCTTCGTCGCGGCAGGCGGCGACGCCGTGCCAGACCGCGGTGAAGCCGAGGTTCTCCAGCGGCGTGCCGTCGCCCTTGGTGGCGTAGTCGGGGTCGCAGCCGATCCAGGCGCGGCCGTCGGTGAGCTCCATCGGCCGCCAGTCGATCTCGCGCTCGGCGCGCTCGGTCGGCGGCGTGATGTCTTCGGCGCGCGGTGCGCGCTTCACGAGCGCGCCGCTCTCGCCCGCATTGGCGACGGTGCGCGCCGGGTCGTGCTCGGCCTGCGGGCCACGCTGGCAGCCGGCGACCGCCACCGCGAGGACGGCGGCGGCCAGCAGGTGCGGCAGGAAGCGGGCGGACATGCGCAACGGCAACCTCGTGGAGTCGAAACAGACGGCCGGAGGGCCGGCCAACCCGTACAAGTCTAGTGGCCGGGCCGCGGCATCAACGTAATGCGCGATGAATATTTCGCGGGCGCCCGCCGGCCTGTGGCGCGTCAGGCCGCGAACGCCACCGCATGAACAGGCGGCAGGCGCGCATCCAGCATCCGCCAGCGGTCGCCCTGGTCGTCGCTGGTCCAGACGCCGCCCGTGGTCGAGCCGAACACCAGGCCCTCGCCAGCGTCGTCCACCGCCAGCGCGTGCCGGTAGACCAGGTCGTAGGCGTCCTGCGCCGGGAGGCCCTCGCGCAGCACCTGGAAACTGGCGCCGCCGTCGCGCGTCCGTGCGACCACCAGCCGCGCATCCACCGGGTAGCGACGCTCGTCCTTCACCGCGGGCACGAACCACGCCGTGCGCGGGTCGCGCGGGTGCACCGCCACGGCAAAGCCGAAGACCGACGGCGGCACGTCCTCGATCTCCTGCCAGTCACCACCCCCGGCCTCGCTGTGGAAGACGCCGTTGTGGTGCTGCACCCAGAAGTGGTCGGGCGCGCCGGCGCACTGCACCATCCGGTGCGGGTCCTGGATGGCGGGGTCGTGCGCGCGCTCGGGCGGCATGTAGGCGGCGCGCATGCCGTCGGCGGCCTGCCGCCACGTGGCGCCGTCGTCGTCGCTGCGCCACACGCCGCCGCAGGAGATCGCCACGCGGATGCAGCGCGGGTCGCGCGGGTCCACGCAGATGGAGTGGATGCCGGGCCAGTCGTAGCCGCCGCCGAACCAGTCCGAGCGACCCGGCACGTCCCACAGCCCACGCACCAGCTGCCAGGAGTCGCCGCGGTCGTCGGAGCGGAACAGCCCGCCGGGGATCGTGCCGGCCCACAGCCGGCCGGGCTGGTCGGCACCGCCGGCCGCCAACGACCAGAGGAGCTTGAGCGTGGCCGGCTGCGGCGGCTTGCCGTCTCCGGTGCCTACCGTGTCGCCCTCCCCGTACGCCGGCACCGCGCATTCGACCCACGTGGCGCCGGCGTCGTCCGAGCGGTGCAGCTTGTTGCCGAAGTGCCCCAGGTCGAGCGCGGCGTACCACGCGCCGTCGCGGGGGTCGGCCATCGCAAGCGCCACGTTGTCGCCCAGGAAATGCGTGGCGCCGACCGTCCAGTCGCCATCGGCGCGGTGCAGTTCGAACAGCCCCTTGCGGGTCGATACCAGGATCCGTGCGGCCATCTCAGCCTCCCGACAGCGCCTGCATCACGTAGACCTCGCCGCCCGGCGCAACGGGCTGGTCGAGCCGGCGCTTGTCGCCGATGGCCTGCCCGTCGACGAACACCGCGACGTGGTGGCGCACCGCGCCATGCTCGTCGAGCACGTAGCCACGCAACGCGGCGTGGCGGGCGAACAGGTCATCCAGGACGGCGCCGACGGTCGCGCCGGACACGTCCAGCGCCACTTCGCCCGATGCACCCTGCGCATCGGGCAGCCAGCGCGCCAGCGCCGACGCGAGCACCACCTTCGGCATCTCCACCACCCTGTGGCCGCGGACCCGGGGAGCATACGCCGCGACCGTAGTGCGCGCTGCCGCGCCCACGCCCGCCGCATGGCCCATTGGTTGGCCGACCAAAGGGAGGGGCGCCATGCGTGGGCATCAAGCACGCTGCCGCGATGCGAACACCCGACACGCAGCTACCCCGTCCCGCCGCTACCCGCTCCAGTCGCCAACACGCGACCGTCGCCGTGGCCATCGCGCTGGCGGCGTACGCCGGCGCGCTCGCCGTGCTGTCGCGCGCGCCCGGCTTCTCGCTGGCAGAGCCGCTGTTCCTGCTGGCCGTGCTCGGCATCGCGTTTCCGGCGCTGGCGTGGGTGTTGACCCGGCCGCCACGCGGCCAGACAGCTCGGCCCGACCCGGTGCCCTCGCGCTGGCGCGGCGTGCTGGTCTACCTGGCCGTGTTTGCCGTACTGGTGCTGGGCTGGGGCTTCAGCGCGATCAACGACGCATTCCCAGCCGAACCCGTGCAATCGGTCGTGCAGGTGCTGGTCAAGCTGGCGACGATGGTGGTGCTGCCGCTGTGGCTGTTCGTGCACTGGCGACGCATGTCGCCCGGCCCGTTCGGACGGCGCCGGCTGTGGCTGGTGTTCATCGTCATGTCGCTGGCCTACCTCGCCCTGCAGGCGGTGTTCGGCCGCGGACTGTCGACGCTGTCGGAGCTGGATCCCGCACTCGCCACGCTGCTGTGGGCCGTGCCGGCGTGCCTGCTGTGGCAGTCGATCGAAGCGGGCCTGGCGGAAGAGGTCCTGTTCCGCCGCGTGCTGCAGGAGCACCTGTCGATCGCCACCGGCTCGCACGTGGCCGCCATCGCGTGGGCGTCGCTGCTGTTTGGCCTGGCGCACGCCCCCGGGCTGTGGCTGCGCGCCGGACACCTCATGGAGGGCGTAGCCGAGGCGACGCCGCTGTGGGCCGTCGCCTATTCGGTCGTGATGATCGCGCCGGCCGGCATCGCCTTCGGCGTGCTGTGGGCACGCACGCGGTCGCTCTGGCTGGTGGTGCCGCTGCACGGCATAGTCGACCTGCTGCCGCAGCTGGCCCCCTTCATCCGGGCCTGGAGCGGCGCGTAGGCCGCGATCAGGCCGGGCTGTCGATCCGCCGGTAGATCGCCTTGGCGACCTGGTGCAGGCCATAGGCCACCAGGCCCACACCGACCAGCGTCAGCACCGTCCCGCCACCCAGCATCTGCAGCACCTCGCCGGTGTCGGCGGTTTCCTCGGCCGAATACAGGCGCCCGGCGCGGAAGGTGAACCAGCCGATCGGCAGCAGGACCAGGCCACGCGCGGCCGTGCCGATCCGGCCGACCAGCGTCAGGCCACGGTAGGTCGACGCGCCGCTCGCGCCCATGCGCTTGTTCACGTCGCCCTTGGCGGCCTTGATCAGCTGGTGGATGCCGTAGCCGATCACGCCCAGGCCCGCGGCCATCACCAGCCACGTGCCGAACGGCTGGTCGAGCAGCCGGGCGACCCAGACCTCCTGGCCGTCGCCGCTGCCGCCACCCTCGCCCCGGGACAGCTGCCAGGCGGTAACGGCCAGCGAGAAATAGATCACGCCGCTGAGGGCGTAGAAGAGACGCATCGCGATGCGCTTGGCGCCGGTGTCGCGGTGCTCGGGGTCGAGCAGCGCCTGCACGGCACGCCAGACGACGTGGCCCAGAAGGCCCAGCGCGATCGCCATCAGCATCCAACGGCCGCCCTGCTCGTCGGTCAACGAGGCCAGCGCTTCGGTGGTGCCCTGTGCCCCGCCCGCCGCCAGGCCGGCCTTGACCGCGATCCAGCCGACCAGGCCGTACACCACGCCCTTGGCGGCGTACCCCATGCGGGCGACCGGTGGGACCCAGCTGGCGACCTGGTGGAGGGTGGCGCGGCCGCTGCCGCCGAGCGAGGTGTTCATGGATGGGGCTCCGGGATATGGGGAAAGCGCGACGTTGTCGCCCAACCGGCGTCCCGCTGGCGTGAACCCGATTGGACGTGAGCCCGATTAGATACGCCTACGCAACGCCGTCCGCGCACCGGCCGGCGATTGGGCGCATAGTGGGCGACGGCATCGCCGCCAAGCGCACCCGGCCCGGGCGCGCACCGCCGATGCGAAGAGGACTGCGAATGGCCACTTCAAAGAGCCGCACCCCGCGGCGCGACACGCCGCGCAACGCGACCGCCGGCTCCACCCACCCCAAGCGCAGCGAGAGCGAGCGCATCGCCGAGCACATCGCCGACTTCGAGCGCAGTGGCGGCCGGGTCGAAAAGCTGGGCACGACGCGCGTGCTGCAGAAGGTCGATGCGCCCGCATCCACCGACACGGCTCCGGCGACGCCCGAGGCACCGCGCAAGCGCAAGCGCTGATCGGCGCGCCTGTCGCCGCACCCTCGCGGGTCGCGCCAGGCGCTCTGGCCTTGATCTTGCTAGGTCCCGGCCAGCTCCGCGGCCGCTTGCGCAGCGGCCCCGGCGGGCGTAGAAGCAGGCCTGCAGGGGGAGCCTGGAGGCCGTCATGAACCGCACCCGCCCGCTTGCCCTGTCCGTCCTGGTCGCGCTGTTGACCGGCGCCTGTTCCGATACCCGCGACACGACGCCGACCGCGGCGCAGGCCGAACCGGCGGTGTCCTCGCCCGCCGAAGCCGCGTTGGGCGCCACGCTCCTGCAAGGGCTGGGGGACCACGACTTCCCCGTCACCAGCAACCACCCCGAGGTGCAGCGCTGGTTCAACCAGGGGCTGATGCTGACCTACGGCTTCAACCACGATGCCGCCGAGCGCGCCTTCCTCAAGGCCACCCAGCTCGACCCGCAGTGCGCCATGTGCTGGTGGGGCGCGGCACTGGTGCTGGGCCCGCACGTCAACGCGGCGATGGACCCGACCGTCAATGACAAGGCATACGCACGCCTGCAGAAGGCGGTGGCACTTGCGCCGCGGGCCACCGAGCGCGAGCAGGCGTTCATCCGCACACTCACCGCGCGTTACGTCGAAACCCCGCCGGACGACCGCCGCACGCTGGACGAGGCCTACGCCAACGCCACCCGGCAGTTGATGCACGAGCGCCCCGACGACCTGGATGCCGCGACCTTCCACGCCGAAGCGCTCATGGACCTGCAGCCGTGGGACTACTACGACGACCAGCACCGGCCCAAGGGCCACACCAGCGAGATCGTCTCGGTGCTCGAGTCGGTGATGAAGCGAGACCCCGACCACGCCGGCGCGTTGCACCTCTATGTGCACGCCGTAGAAGCGTCATCCGACCCGCAACGGGGCGTGGCGGCCGCGGACCGGCTGCGCAAGCTGATCCCCGGGTCGGGCCACCTGGTGCACATGCCCGCACACATCTACGCGCGCGTGGGCCGCTGGCACGACGCGGTGATCGCCAACCAGCGCGCGATCGAGGCCGACGACGCCTACCTCGCGCTGTGCCGCGGCAACACCCAGGGCGTGTATCCGCTCGGCTACGTACCGCACAACCACCACTTCCTGTGGTTCGCCGCCAGCATGGAGGGCAACAGCGCACTGGCGCGCGAGGCCGCACTGGCCACGGCCAAGCGCACCGAACTGCCCGAACTGATGCGCCAGCCCGGCCTGGAGGCTTTGCAGCACTTCTGGATGACGCCGTGGTTCGAGCGCGTGCGTTTCGGCCGCTGGGACGAGATCCGCTCGCTGCCCAATCCCGCCGAAGACCTGCCCTACGTCACGGCGATCTGGCACTACGCCCAGGGCACCGCGGCCGCGCGCCAGGGCCGCGACACCGCCGCGCGCCTGCACCTGGAGGCGCTGCGCCCGCTGGCGGCGGACCCCAGGATGGAAACACTGAGAATGTGGGACCGCTACCCGCTCAGCCATGCGGTGAGGATCGCCGAGCGCAGCCTGTCGGCCGATGTCGCGGTGCTGGAAGGCGACCACGACACGGCGATCGCGGCGCTGCGCGAGGCCGTCGCGATCGAGGACACGATTCCCTACGACGAGCCGCCCGGCTGGCACGCACCGGTGCGCCACACGCTGGGCGCGGTGCTGCTGGACGCCGGCCGGCCCGCGGAGGCCGAAGCGGTCTATCGCGACGAGCTCAGGCGCAATCCGGGCAACGGCTGGTCACTGCACGGACTGGCGCTCAGCCTGAAGGCGCAGGACCGCAAGCGCGACGCCACCGATGCGGAGAAGCAACTCGCGCAGGCGTGGAAGCATTCCGACGTGAAGCTGGTCGCCTCACGGTTCTGATGCAGGCCGGGTGTCGGTTGCGCGCGCAGTCGCCGCGCGTGCAACCGATCCGCGCGCCGCCGTATCCCTTCGTGCAACCCACGAAGGAGCCGCCCGATGCTGCTGCGCTGTCTGCTCGCCGCCCTGGTTTTCGCCCTGGTCGCCGCGTCCACCGCCCCGCTCGCCCACGCCGCCGAGTGCCCCGACCGGTCCGAGTACGCGCCGGCGCGCGAGATCATCGCCCAGCTCAATCGCATCGTGTCGCCCGATGGGGTGCAGGAGAGCTACGCCGCGCCGATCGGGGGCGTCGAGCAGTGGGTGACGATCCGCGGCCAGGACCGCGCCAACCCTGTCGTTCTCTTTGTCCACGGCGGCCCGGCCGCGCCGCTGACGCCGGGGCTCTGGCAGTTCCAGCGGCCGTGGGAGGAGTACTTCACCATGGTCACGTGGGACCAGCGCGGTGCCGGCAGGACGTTCGCGCGCACCGACCACAGCGGGCTCAGCGACACGGTCCGCATCGAGCGGTACGTCGAGGACGTCATCGAGATGGCCGAGCACGTGCGCGGCAAACTCGGCCAGGACAAGCTGGTCCTGATGGGCCACAGCTGGGGCACGATCCCCGCGATGCACGCCGCGCTGCGCCGGCCCGACCTGTTCCATGCTTATGTCGGCGTCGGCCAGGTCATCAACGTGCGCGACAACGAGCGCATCAGTTACCAGCACGGCGTGGACCAGGCGCGCCTGCACGGCAACCAGGCGGCCCTCGACGAGCTGGCCACCATCGCGCCCTACCCCGGCGACACGGCGATCACGCGCGAGCGCATCGTGCTGGCGCGCAAGTGGGCGCAACACTACGGTGGCCTGAGCGCGTTCCGCGACGAGTCCAACTACTACTACCGCGGCCCGCGGCTGTCGCCCGAGTACGACGACGCCGACCGCTGCGCGATCAACGAAGGCAACGTATTCACCCTCGGCCGCATCCTGCCGGAGTTCCTCGAAGTCGATTTCAAGCCGGTGAACCGCTTCCCGATCCCGGTGCTGATGTTCATGGGCCGGCACGACTACACCACCCCGTCCGAACCCACCGCGCAGTGGCTGGACCGGGTCGAGGCGCCCTACAAGCGCGGCGTGTGGTTCGAGCGTTCCGCGCACATGCTGCCGTGGGAAGAGCCGGGAAAGTTGCTGGTCAGCCTGCTGCAATACGTGCGGCCGTTGGCGACCGGCGACGGCGTGCCCACGACCGGCACCATCGACTGATCGACAATCGACCTCGAAGGCATCGCACCCGAAGCCGTCGTCCCGGCGAACGCCGGGACCCACGTAGACCTTTGCCGCTGCGCGCCCGGCCACCCATGACACATGTGATCGCGAAGCACTGCATCTGATCGGCGGGCACCTGCTACTCGGACCCGTCCTTCAGCACCCGCGGCACCGCGCTCACCACCATCAGCGCGACCACGGTGGTGATCACCGCCACCATCTCCTGCCCCATGCCCGCGGCCATTCCGATGGCCGCGGTCATCCAGATGCCGGCCGCGGTGGTCAGCCCTTCCACGCGCTCATCCTTCTGCATCTTGATGATGGCGCCGGCCCCCAGGAAGCCGATGCCCGAGACGATGCCCTGCATCACGCGCGTGACATCGCCGCCGTCGATATCCGCCAGCAGAGGCGCCAGAACGAACAGGGCCGAGCCGATCGATACCAGGATGTGCGTCTTCAGGCCCGCTGCGCGGCCCTTGCGCTCACGCTCCCAGCCGATCAGGCCGCCCAGCAGCGCCGCCGTCAACACACGCGCGGCGATGACCGCCAGCGTGGCGGCATCGGGCACCGAGAACTCCTGCGCCAGGGCCTGCCCTACTTCTTCGATCGTGCTGCTCAATGATGTCTCCTTGGGTAGGCGGCGATGCAGCGCTTATTGCGCCGCAGGCTCGCAACGGACCCGCGTCATGCTCGCGCCGTCCGGGCCATCGACGCGCAGCGACGCATCGCTATTGGACAGGCGCAGCACCTGCGTCGCCGTCCACTGCTGCCCCTCGCCTTCGTAATCGGACTCCACGCGGATGCTGTCGGCATCCAGCGTTTCCACGCTACGCGGCACCGCGATGCTCTCGTGGAAGCGCAGCGCGTCGGCGCTGATCGCCAGGCCTTGGATGTGCGCGTCGGGTTCGCGGCAGCCAGCCTCGTCGGCCGCCCAGTCGCCGTGCCAGCGCGCGGGGATCGAGGCCGCAGGTGCATCGTCACCCGCGATGCCTTCATTGCCGCTGTCCTTCGCGGGCGGCGTTGCTTCGTCGGGTGCCGGCGTGGGCGCGACCGGCGTGTCGGTATCCGCGTCGTCGGTGGCGGGCGCGCCGCCGCTGCAGGCCGCGAGCAGCAACACCAGGGCGGCGGATGCGGCGGCGATGGCCGGCCGGGAGGAAAGAAGCATCGCGGTTCTCCATGACATGGAGCGGCGATGATCGCGGGCACCATGTGGACGCCTGGTCAGCGGCGCCCGTCAGGCCGGTGGACGGTGCAGGGCGAAAAACGGGATCGTCCGCCGCTGCCGGAAGCCGACACGCTGGTACAGCGCGATGGCTCGTGCGTTGTGCTGGGCCACATGCAGGAAAGGCTGTTGGCCGGCGGCGAACAGGTCGTTCGCCAACCGCGCCATCAACCGCCGCGCCAGCCCGCGTCCGGTGTGCGCGGGGTGGGTGCAGATCGCGCTCATCTCGGTCGCATCCGGCGTACCCAGCCGCTCGCCGATCATCGCCGCCAGCCGTCCGTCGTCGAAGATCCCGAAGTAGCGCCCCAACTCCATCGTGCGCTCACGGAAATAGTGCGGGTACACCAGCGCCACCAGCTCCAGCACGTCCGCCCGGTGTGCCGGCGTCAACGCGACCACATCCGGGCCATCGGGCTCGTCCAACGGCGCATCGAGCACCATCTGCGACAGCTCGCCCAGCGGCTCCAGCCGCCACCCGTCGATGGCCGGTGGCGTCACGCCGAGCAGGTACACCGATTCCCCCGGCTCGACAGCGATTCCAGCCCGTCCCGCGCGTCGGCACCGCCATCGGCCACGCCCAGGAACGGTGCGTATTCGACCGGGTAGCGCGCCACCCCGTCCGCAAGACGCGCGATGTCAGCATGCCGTGTGCGAAGCGAGGACCAGAACGGGTTGTCGAGGGCGTGCATGCGGTCGCATCCAGTGAACCGGGCGCAATCTATCGGATGCCGAGGCAACACACACCGCGTGATGGCCAAACGGTCGTCCGCGAAAGGAATCCACCCTAGTGCGGAAGGTGCGCGCCCGCGTCCTCGTAGCGCGCCCGCCAGACCACGAACTGGCGACTGGACCCGGGCCCGCATCCCGCGATCGGCCACTGCCGGGCGAGGGCCAGGTCGACGGCGACCTGTGCGATCAGCGCGTGCAGGTCTGCCAGTTCCGCCTCGCGTACTGCACGCGCCTGGACGAGTTCGGCCAGCAGCTGCTCCAGGTCAAGGCGCCGGCTTCCGTCACCGGCCGGGCCGGAGCGCCGGGCCAAGGCGTCGGATCGACGTCCGGCCGCGGGTGCGGCATCGCGTGCCCTCGGCCGTCGCCGCCGTTCACGCATGGGCCACCCTTCGTTTTCCGCGACCTCCAATGCACGCATGCCCGGTTCGGGCCACGGCGCAGGGTGGACGTCGACAGACACGGGGCGCTCCGGGGGTTGGACGGCCTCGTCAAGGCAGAACGGCAGCCTACTCCCGGGGCTGTAGACGGGCGTGACGGGGCCGCCGCGTGCCGAGGCGCCGATGTCCAGCACCTGGCGGGACCGGACCTCCCGATCGACTGCGTCGGATCCAGCCGAAGCCGGTCGCGGACGCCAGCAGCAGGGTCACGATGGCGGCGGTCCCGACCGGACGTTCGTGGTACCTGTGCGCGCGACGATCAGCGCTCGATAGCCGCGAGCGTGCGCGTCACCACGCCGGCCAAGTCCGGGGTCCAGCGCAGGACGATGACCAGGTCGTGCTCGCGGTCGATGTAGACGTAGTTGCCGCCGAAGCCGGCGGCCCAGAACGCGGACTCGGGCGCGGCCGGGATCGCCTCGCGGCCGGTGTTGAGCCACCAGAGGTAGCCGTAGTCCGTCTTGACGGGCGACGGCGCGGTGGCCTGGGCGATCCAGTCCGACGCGACCAGGCGCGTGTCGCCCCAGACACCGTCGCGTTCCATCAGCAGGCCGAAACGCGCGTGGTCGAGCGTGCTGACGAACATCCCGCCACCGAAGTGGCCACCGCCGGACACCGATTGCATGCGCAGGCCGTCCAGCTCGACCCAGGAATTGTCGTAGCCATGCCAGCGCCACGTGGACGAGGCGCCGATCGGGTCCATGATCCGCCGCCGCAGCATTTGCGGCAGCGGCTCGCGCACCACCTCCATCAGTGCCCACGCCAGCAGGTTGATGCGCACGTCGTTGTACTTGTAGTGCGTGCCGGGCGCGCGCAGCGGGCGGTTGGCCGGGTCGTCGCCTTCCGGGCGGTCGGCCCAGTCCGCGACCTCCCACAGCGTGCCGCTCCAATCGGAGGTCTGGTGCAGCAGGTGGCGCCAGGTGATCGCGCCGTTGTGGACGCCCTGGAAGCGGTCGCCGGGCACGTAGCGCGACACCATGTCGTCCAGCGAGGCGATGCGGCCATCGGCCACCGCCAGCCCGGCGACGGTCGAGAGGTAGCTCTTGACCGCGCTGAAGGTCATTTCGGCGCGTTCCAGGTCACCCCATTCGGCGACGATGCGGCCGCCCCGCACGATCACGCCGCTGGCGCCGGCACGGGGCTGGACCGGCCCGAGGATGCGGTAGTCGGGTTCGCGCGCGCCGAACGACTCCATCAGCACCTGCCGCAGGTCGGACGGTTCGACCTCGGCGTTGGCCTGCGCATGGGCGACCGCATCGGCCAGCTTCGCGGGGTCGAAGCCCGCTTCCGCAGGGGCCTGCCTGGCCCATTCGTGACGCGGCGGCACGTACTCGCCGGCCAGCGCCGGCAGGGCGGCCAACGCGGCCAATAGCGCGAAGGCCTGCAGGCGGATCGACGTACGGCGCAACGGGGCGCTCGGGTTCATGGCATGGTCGCGGCGGCGGAAACGGGCCGAGTGTACCGGCCGCCCTGCGTCGGCCGGCCGGTGTCGAAACCCGCACCTGCCATCCGTCGCCCTAGTCGAAGACCGCGCCCATCGCGCGTCCGCGGCCACTGCCGCACCAACACCGGAGCACCCCATGTCCTATATCGACGGTTTCGTGATGGCCGTACCCACGGCCAACAAGCAGAAGTTCATTGACCACGCCGCCACGTTCGACCCGCTTTTCATGGAGTTCGGCGCCCTGCGCGTCCTGGAATGCTGGGGCGACGACGTGCCTGACGGCACCGTCACCGATTTCCGCAGATCCGTGCAGGCCACTTCCGAGGAATCGGTCGTATTCGCCTGGATCGAATGGCCGGACAAGGCCACCCGCGATGCCGGCATGAAGAAGATGATGGACGACCCGCGCATGGACCCGGAGAAGAACCCCATGCCGTTCGACGGCAAGCGGATGATCTACGGGGGGTTCCAGCCCGTGCTGGAACTGCCCGGAAAGGGCTGACCCCCGGGACCGCGCAGGCCCCCGGCGCCCCCGGGCCCCGGGCCAGCCCCGCCCCGGGCCGCCCCGGGCCCCCCGGGGGGGGGGGGCCCCCCCCGGCCCGGTGTCGACTCCCGGCCGGGGAGGCGCACGCTTGATTCCCGCGCCCACGGCCCCACTGTCCGGACTCGCTTCCGCAACACGCACTCCGGACACCGACATGACCGCCACCACCGAAACCCGCGCCTTCGAAGCCGAGGTCGCCCAGGTCCTGCACCTGGTGACCCACTCGCTGTACTCGCACAAGGAAATCTTCCTGCGCGAGCTGGTCTCAAACGCCTCCGATGCGCTTGACAAGCTGCGCTTCGAGTCGATCGCCGACCCGTCGCTGCTGGCCGGTGACGGCGAGCTGCACATCGACATCAGCGTCGACGAGGCCGCACGCACGGTGACCATTCGCGACAACGGCATCGGCATGTCGCGCCAGGAAGTGGTCGCCAACATCGGCACCATCGCCAGCTCCGGTACGCGCCGCTTCCTGGAGGCCATGGCGCAGGACGCCAAGGCCGACGCGCGCCTGATCGGCCAGTTCGGCGTGGGTTTCTATTCCGCGTTCGTGGTCGCCGACCGCGTGACCGTGCTGACCCGCCGCGCCGGCGCCGGGGCGTCCGGCGGCGTGAAATGGGAGAGCGACGGCCAGGGCCAGTACACGCTGGAACAGGTCGAGCTGCCCGAGCGCGGCACCGCCGTGGTGCTTCACCTGAAGGCGGACGAGGACGAGTTCCTGAAGGCCTGGACACTGCGCTCGCTGGTCCACCGGTATTCCGAGCACATCGCCTTCCCGATCCGCATGCCCAAGGACGCCGGCGACGACGAGGGCGCGACGCCCGAATGGGAAACCGTCAACGCCGCCTCCGCGCTGTGGACGCTGCCCAAGTCGGAGATTTCCGCCGAGGACTACCAGGGCTTCTACAAGTCGCTGGGCCACGACTTCAACGACGCGCTGGCGTGGAGCCACAACCGCGTCGAGGGCAACCAGAGCTTCACCACCCTGCTCTACCTGCCGGCGCAGCCGCCGTTCGACCTGATGATGGGCGGCCGCGACGAGCGCAAGGGCGTGAAGCTCTACATCAAGCGCGTGTTCGTGATGGACGCCGCCGAGGAGCTGCTGCCCAACTACCTGCGCTTCGTGCGCGGCGTAGTGGACGCCGACGACCTGCCGCTCAACGTCAGCCGCGAGCTGCTGCAACACAACCGCCAACTGGACCGCATCAAGGCCAGCTGCGTGAAGCGCGTGCTCGACCTGGTGGAGACGCTGGCTCGCGACGAGCCGGAGAAGTTCGCCACCTTCATCAAGGCGTTCGGCAACACGCTGAAGGAAGGCATCGTCGAGGACCCCTCCAACCGCGAGCGCATCGCCAAGCTGCTGCGCTTCGCCTCCACCAGGGGCGATGGCGCGTCGAAATCGGTCTCGCTGGACGACTACATCGGCCGCATGGCCGAGGGCCAGGACACCATCTGGTACGTCACGGCCGAGACCCATGCGGCGGCCGCGGGCAGCCCGCAGCTGGAAGCTTTCAAGGCGCGCGACATTGAAGTGCTGCTGATGTCGGACCGCATTGACGAGTGGATGCTCGGCTCGCTGCGCGAGTACGACGGCAAGCGCCTGCAGCACGTCGCCAAGGGCGAACTGCCGCTGGACGAAGCCGGCAAGCAGAAGCAGGAAGAGGCCGCCAAGGCGGCCGAACCGTTGCTGGCCCGGATCAAGTCGCTGCTGGGCGAGCGCGTCGAGGACGTGCGCGTGTCGGCGCGCCTGACAGACTCGCCCTCGTGCCTGGCGCTGGCCGACCACGACATGGCGCCGCACTTCGCCCGCCTGCTGCGCGAAGCCGGCCAGGACCTGCCCGACAGCCGGCCGACGCTGGAGGTCAACCCGGAGCACGCTCTGCTCAGGCGGCTGGAAGGCGAAAGCGACGACACGAAGGCCGGCGACCTCGCCTGCCTGCTGCTGGAGCAGGCCGAGATCGCGGCCGGCGCGCCGCTCGACGACCCGGCCGCCTTCGTCCAGCGCATGAACCGCGTGCTGATGGCGGGTTGATCGCCGCCGCATCGCCTGGGGCCGCGCGGCGCCCGGGCGATGCGATGGTTGACCGGGAGCGCGGCAGCCCCAACAATCGCGCCCCGAAGGGGAGTAGCTCCCAATCGCTGTGGCCGTCATTTCGGGCGTCATGCCCCGGTCCAGCAGCCTGCCGCCACGGCAGGCGGGCAAGACCTTCGCCGCAAGGCGACAGGTGCAATGCCCGGGCTACGTCACCCACCGACGTATCCGTCCGTATGGGCGCCCTCGAACCTTGCGTTCGATGGCGCCTTTTTTCATTGACGGAGCGGATGGATGGACACGATCGGCAACCCCTGGCTGTGGGGTGGGTTTTTCCTGGTGGTAGTGGTGGCGTTGCTGGCCGACCTGGTGCTGATGCGCCACGGCGGGCCGCACAAGGTGACGTTCCGCGAGGCGCTGTACTGGAGCATCGGCTGGGTGCTGCTGGCGCTGGCGTTCAACGCCGGCCTGTGGTGGTACATGGTCGAAACGGCCGGCCCCGTCGTCGGCAACCGAGTGGGGCTGGAGTTCCTCACCGGTTACCTGGTCGAGAAGGCGTTGGCGGTCGACAACATCTTCGTCTTCCTGATGCTGTTCACCTACTTCGGCGTGCCGGCGCATTCGCAGCAGCGGGTGCTGGTGTTCGGCGTGCTCGGCGCGATCGTGCTGCGCGCGATCATGATCTTCATCGGCGCCGCGCTGATCGTCCGCTTCCACTGGATCCTCTATGTGTTCGGCGCGTTCCTGCTGCTGACCGGCATCAAGATGTGGATGGCCGCGGGCAAGGCGCCGGACATGGACAAGAACCCTGTGCTGCGCTGGATCACGGGCCACCTGCCGCTGGTCCGCCGCTACCACGGCGAGGCGCTGTGGATCGGGCAGGGCAGCCGCCGCAAGTACACGCCGCTGTTCGTGGTGCTGGTGATGATCGCGGTGACCGACGTGATCTTCGCGGTCGACTCGATCCCGGCGATCTTCGCGATCACCACCGATCCGTTCATCGTGCTGACGTCCAACGTGTTCGCCGTGCTCGGCCTGCGCGCGATGTTCTTCATGCTGGCCGGCATGGCCGACCGCTTCCACCTGCTGCCCTACGGGCTGTCGCTGGTGCTGTGCTTCATCGGCACCAAGATGCTGCTGGTGGACGTGTTCAAGATCCCCGTGGGCGTGTCGCTGGGCGTTGTCGCGGCAGTCATCGCCACGACGGTGGTGCTGAGCCTGAAGCGGCCGCCGGTCGCGGAATCCGGGTGAGGCCGGCTGTTCGGAAGATCGCGTAGCCCGGGAAAGCGCAGCGCACCCGGGTCGAACCCCGGGTGCGGCCTACGGCCTTACCCGGGCTACGCGTGGCCCACCAGCATCCATACCGCCATGCCGACCATCATCAGGTTCTCGGTCAGCGACACGAAGCCCAGCGGTACCCGGCTGTTGCCGCCCACGCACGCGCACTTGATGTCGCGCTTGTCGATGTACACGGCCTTGAACACCGACACCGCGCCGATGCCGCCGATGAACAGCGCCAGTGGCGCCGACAGCCACGTCAGCACGCCGGCCAGCATCAGCACGCCGGCCGCGCCTTCGGCGAACGGATAGATGTACGAGTACGGCACCCAGCGCTTGGCCAGCAGGTCGTAGCCCAGGAACATGCTGGAGAACGACTCCACGTCCTGCAGCTTCAGCAGCGCCAGCGCACACATGCTGATCGCGATGAACCATTCGATCGCACGGCCTGTAAACGGCGTGCCGAACGTGGCCTGGCTGACCGCCATCGCCATCAGCGCGGTCATGGCGAACAGCGCGATGACCGGCCGGTAGCTGGTGGCCTTGGGGTCGCGGACCTTCATGCCGAAATGGCGGCGCAGGTCTTCGTAGCCGCCGACGCGCGTGCCGTCGATGAAGACCTGCGGCGTGGTCTTGACGCCGTGCTCGGCCTTGAAGGCATCGGTCTCTTCGCGTGTTTCCAGGTGGCGGTCGTCGACCTGGAAGCCTTTTCGCTTCAGCAGGTCGACGGCCTTCAGTCCGTAGGGGCAGACGTGTTCGGCGGTCACCATCCGGTGGACGATCGCCGTCCGGTTCGCTGGCGTGATGGAGTTCATGGCGGGATTCCTGGCTTGTCCGGGAGCGGACCCGGACCTATGTACCGTGCGTACCACGGTACGGAGTCAAGCATGAGCGCCCTGTCGATCTCGGAATTCGCCCGCGCGGGCGGTGTCGGCGTGGAAACGGTCCGCTACTACCAGCGGCGCGGCCTGCTGCCGGTCCCGCCGCGTGCGCAGGGTGCAATTGGCGGGGGCATCCGCCGCTACGACGAACGCGACATCGGCCGGCTGCGTTTCATCCGTTCGGCCCAGGCGGCGGGCTTCACGCTGGAGGAGATCGGCGAACTGCTGGCCCTGGATGCCACGGCCGACCGTCGCCGCGTGCACGCGCTGGCCGAAGCCCGGGTCACCGCGCTCGACGCGAAAATCGCCGACCTGCAGGCGGCGCGCGATGCGCTAGCGCGGCTGGCACGACGCTGCGGCGGTACGGTGGATGGCGAGCCCTGCCCCATCCTCGATGCGTTCGAGCCAGCGCTGGATTGCGATCCACGGCTACCGGTTTGACGGGTATCGCTTTGGCTCCACCCCTCCTACGGACGGCGCGCATCCAGCAGCTCCAGCGTCCGGGCGCACGGTTCGTCATCGAATTTCGAGGCGAGCACCGCGCGGAAACACGGGTCACCGCCCGCCGCCTCGAACAGCGTCATGCATGAGCGCAGCTTGAGATCGTCCGGCGAGCCGAACAGGTCGTGCACGGACACGGTCGACGCCGCCACCACGTCGCTGCACTCACGCAGCCGGGCGCCCAGCACCGGATGCGCCAGGTAGGCGCGCGCCTCATCCAGCCCGGTGATGCCGAAGCGCCTGGACATGGCGCTATGGCCCAGCCCCACCAGTTGCGGAAAGACGAACCACATCCAGTGCGTGCGCTTTCTGCCAGCATGCAGCTCGGCCAGGGCCTGGGCATACGTCCCGGCCTGCGCCTGGATGAAGCGGTCCAGGTCGAACGGGTCGTCGGAATCCATCGCCCCTCCTGCCTTCGCGGAACTGCCGCGCGTCAAAGATGCGATGTGAATTCCGGTGCGGAATCCCAACGGTCATGCATCCCGTCGACGTACTTGATCGGAATGTTCGATAACGTCGCCTCGTCCACGCCCTCCAGGCAGCCGATGTTGATGCCGTACATCGTGCCGATCGGTGTGTCGTTGCCGAGGCCGAATACCCGTACGCCGCAGTGCCGGCAGAAGTAGTGGTGGTTGCGCATCCCGGCGAACACGTAACGGGTCAGTTCGTCCTCTCCGGCCACGATGCGAACGTCTTCGGGCGGCGCCACCGCCGGCCAGAAACGGACGCGTCGGCAGATCGAGCAATTGCAGCGGTAGCTGGGTTGCGTGAGGTCCAGGTCGGCGTCGACGGCAACGCGGCCGCAGTGGCAACTCGCGCGATAGGTCTTTTTCATGGTGCCTCCATGGAGTGTTGGAACAGGTCGCGGCGGCGCTACACCTGCACGGTCTTCCAGCGCCCACGGGTAAACAGCCACAGCGTGAACAGCCCGACCGCGGTCTCGGAGACGAACACGCCCCAGAACACGCCGGTCTGCTGCCAGCCCAGTTGCAGCGCCAGCCACCAGCACAACGGGATCTGGATCAGCCAGAAGAACACCGCGTTGATCTTGGTCGGCGTCACCGTGTCGCCGGCGCCGTTGAACGCCTGCACGGTGACCATCCACCAGCCGTAGACGAAGAACGAATACGACAGGATCCGCAGCCATTCGGCCCCGACATCAACTACGGCGGTGTCGTCGGTGAACAGGCCCACCAGCTCGCGCGGCAGCAGGAAGAATGCGATCGACACGGCCACGAGGTACGCCATGTTGTACCAGCCGATCCGCCATACCGATGCCTCGGCGCGGCCCGGCTCGTTGGCTCCGAGGTTCTGCCCGACCAGCGTCGCAGCCGCGTTGGACATGCCCCACGCCGGCATCATCGTGAACATCATGATGCGGATGGCAATGGTCGCACCGGCGACGGCCTCGCTGCCGATGCTGGCCAGGATGCGCATCAGGAATATCCAAGAGGTCATCGCGACGATCATCTGCCCCACCCCGCCCAGCGAGGTGCGCACGATGTGCCACAGCGCCGCGCCCTGCAGCGCCAGGTGCGTCCCGAGCACGCGGATGTGCTTGCCGCCGCGGAAGAGGATCCAGAGCTGCATCAGCACGCCCACGCCGCGGCCGATGTTGGTGGCGATGGCGGCACCCTCGATGCCCATCGCCGGCACCGGCCCCCAGCCGAAGATCAGCAGCGGGTCCAGCACGATGTTCAGGCCGTTGGCGACCCACAGCACGCGCATCGCGACGGCCGCATCGCCGGCGCCGCGGAACACCGCGTTGATCACGAACAGCAGCATGATCACGACGTTGCCGCCCAGCATCCACTGCATGTACGGCACGCCGTGGGTGAGCGTCCACGCGTCCGCGCCCATCAGCGCGAGCAGTTCGCGCGCCCACACGATGCCGATGACCGCGACCGGCACCGACACCAGCACCGCCAGCCACACCGCCTGCGCGGCCGTCACCGCCGCCTCCTCATGACGGTGCTCGCCAATGCGGCGCGCGACCAGCGCGGTGACGCCCATCGCCAGACCGATCGCGATCGAGTACAGCAGGAACAGGTAGCTCTCGGTCAGCCCGACCGTCGCCACCGCCGACGCCCCGAGCTTGCCGACGAAGAAGATGTCGACCACCGCGAAGGTCGACTCCAGCGCCAGCTCCAGCACCATCGGCACCGCCAGCAGGAACACCGCGCGGCGCAACGGGATTGTCGTGTAGTCCGCGCCGGTGCCGCGGACGGCGGCGCGCAGTTCAGACCAGAGGGAGTGGGATTCCGCCCTCGCGGCAGTGGCCGGTGCGACGGCGGATGGCTCGGGGCTGGCGTTGGGATCGGTGCTCATCGGGTATCCGCTAACGGGCCGCAGGGCATGGTACGGCGGCCTCCGCCGCACCGTGTACACCGGTACGACGGGCGAGCATGCGGGCTTTCGACAGTCAGTGCGCCTACGGCAGTTGCCGGGCATCCACGCCCTTCACCAGCAGCCACAGCGCCAACGACAGCTCCGCGACCAGGCACGGCAGCAGGATCCACGGGAACAGGCGCGCGCCCAGCGCGGGCGACAGGAAGCCGGCGAAGCTGTTGACGATGTAGCAGACGCCGGCCAGCACCATCAGCAGGCCCAGCAGCCGCGGCAGGAACCGCGAGCGGGCGATCAACGTGCCGATCGCGATGCAGAACCCGCCAAAGAACACCAGCCCCATGCCGAAACCGTTGGCGAACAGCCGCGCGGGCGCGTAAGCCATCGCCTGCACGTGCGCGGCCGGCAGCACGGCCAGCGCCGGGTCGCCCAGTACGCGCAGCGGCGCCAGCAGCTGCAGGAGGCTGGAGGCCTCCACCGCGATCCCGACCAGGTTCAGGCACAGGGCGAGCAGCGCCAGGCCCGGCCCGACGCGGCGCAGCAGGTCGTAGAGGATCACCGACACCACGACGGCGCACGCGAGGTACGCCAGGTGCACGGTGAAGCCGAGCCGGTACAGCCCTTCGTTCTGGAGGACGTTCGCCGCGGTGGCGGCCGGATCCCCGGGAACGATCAGGGCCCCGCGGACGAATGCTTCGGCGAACAGGCCACCGACGATGATGGCCAGGTACAGCGCGCCTGCCCAACGCGCAGCGAGCTGCGGCGGCATATCGACGATGCGCGTGGACATGGGTTCACCGCTGGCAATGGCGACGCTTGCACTCTGGGCGTGTGCGCACGTGGCGGCGCCTGCCGGAAGTCACCGGGCGCTGGGCGGGCGGGGTCAAGCGTCTGGGCGCTTCGCCGCAAGAGAACCAGATGGTCAGCCGTCCTTCGGTTCAATGGGCGTGGATGCCCATGCCAAGGCCTGCGCGTGCTCGGCGCCGGGGAACACCCGCATGTCGATGCGCGGGAAGAACGCCGACCAGAACCGCACCAGCCCGGTCAGCCAGTCACTGTCGGTGACCACCGCGCCGCGGGCGAAACGATGCCACTCGCCCAGCTTGCGGACCGAATACGCGACATCCTTGCCGAACGCCGCGGGCGTCATGCCGCTCATCGCCCGCATGTCGAAGTACATTGCAATGCGCTCGTGTTCGGCCAGGCGCGACTCGAGCGCGGCAACCACAGCCTCGTGGCCGTCCTCGGTGAGCTTGCCTTCGACCCGGAAGGCCGCAACGTGCGGCGGTGCCGTCAGTTCGATGATCATGGCAGGGCTCCAGGCGGGGGACGGCTGCCATTGGAACGGGCGCGACATTAAGCAACGGTCAACACCGCCCCGAGGCTGTCCTAACGGCGGTCGAGCGTCGTTCGCAGCACGGGCACGGTGGTGACGTCGTCCACTCCCTTGAGGGCAATGACGCGCTCGCGCAGGTCGGCCAGCACGGTCGGGGTGTCGGCCTGCACGAGCACCATGAGATCGGTATCGCCGGCGACGCTGTGGCACAACTGCACCTGGGGCAGCGCCGCCAGTGACGGCATCACGTCGTCGCAACTGAAGCCGTCGGCGTACCGGAGCAGCAGCCACGCCTGCAACGGGTCGCCGCCCTGGCCCAGCCGCACCGTGTAGCGTTCGATGACACCCGAATCCTCGAGCCGCGCGATGCGCTCCTGCACGGTGCTGCGCGACAGGCCGACGGCCTTGGCCAACGCGACGGTGGACAGCCGCGCATTGTCCTGCAGCAGGGCGATCAACGTGCGGTCGGTGGCATCGAGGGCTTTCATCGGATCCGGCGGAATGGCGGCGCGGCCGGCATTGTGCCGGGTTGAGACCGGCGCGCGCGAACACGCATCGTGGTGGCCCACCCGATGGAGCCACCCACATGACGTTCGACTTCGACGCGCGTACCGCGCTGATCCCAATCGACGTACAGGCCGCGTTCGACCTTACGGCCAGCAGCAACCCGGCGATGGAAAGCAACGGCCTACGACTGCTCGAGGCCTGGCGTACCGCCCGCCTGCCGCTGGTGCACGTACGCCATGACTCGATCAAGCCCGGGTCGCCGTTCGCGCCCGGCCTTCCCGGCAACGCGTTGCGCCAGGGTTACACGCCACGCGGCGACGAGCCGCTGGTTACGAAGACCGTCAATGCCGCCTTCATCGGCACCGACCTGGACCTGCGCCTGCGCAGGCTGGGAATCGAGCAAGTGGTGCTGTTCGGCCTGACCACCGACATGTGCGTATCCACCTCCGCACGCATGGCCGCCAACCTCGGTTACCGCACGGTGGTCGTCGGCGACGCGACGGCGTGTTACGACCTGGTCGATGCCGACGGGAGGAACGTACCGGCGGCCGACCTGCATCGCGCGCACCTGGCGACACTGCACGCGGAGTTCGCCAGGGTGACCAGCACCGCGGCCGTGGTGGCCGCGCTTACCCCGCAGCACGCGGCGCGCATAGCCTGAGGGCGGCACCCCCGCCTTCCCGCGCGGCCTCTGCGGCGCGGGGAGGACGAGGGCAGGTCAGATCATCGGCAGCTTCAACCCCTGCTCCTTCGCGCACTCGATGGCGATCTCGTAGCCTGCATCGGCATGCCGCATGACGCCGGTGGCGGGGTCGTTCCACAGCACGCGGGCGATGCGCTTGTCCGCCTCTTTGCTGCCGTCGCAGACGATGACCACACCGCTGTGCTGGCTGTAGCCCATGCCGACACCGCCGCCGTGGTGCAGGCTGACCCAGGTGGCGCCGCCGGCGACGTTGAGCATTGCGTTGAGCAGCGGCCAGTCGGACACGGCGTCGCTGCCGTCCTTCATGGCTTCGGTTTCGCGGTTGGGCGAGGCGACGCTGCCGCTGTCGAGGTGGTCGCGGCCGATCACCACTGGCGCCTTGAGCTCGCCGTTGCGCACCATCTCGTTGAACGCCAGGCCGAGCTTGTGGCGCTGGCCCAGGCCCACCCAGCAGATGCGCGCCGGCAGGCCCTGGAAGTCGATGCGCTCGCGCGCCATGTCCAGCCAGTTGTGCAGGGCGGCATCGTCGGGGATCAGCTCCTTGACCTTGGCGTCGGTCTTGTAGATGTCCTCGGGGTCACCCGACAGCGCGACCCAGCGGAACGGGCCGATGCCACGGCAGAACAGCGGCCGCACGTAGGCAGGCACGAACCCCGGGAAGTCGAACGCGTCCGCACAGCCCTTGTCCTTGGCCATCTGGCGGATGTTGTTGCCGTAGTCGAACGTCGGGATGCCCTGGCGGTGGAAGGCGAGCATCGCTTCCACGTGCAGGCGCATGGACGCCTTGGCGGCATCGCGCACGCGCTCGGGCTCGGCCTGCTGCTCGGCCAGCCACTGCTCCACCGACCAGCCGGCCGGCAGGTAGCCGTGCACGGGGTCGTGGGCGCTGGTCTGGTCAGTGACGGCATCGGGCTTGACGCCGCGGCGCACCAGCTCGGGCAGCACCTCGGCGGCATTGCCCAGCAGGGCGATCGACCTGGCCTCGCCGGCCTGCGTGTACTTCTCGATGCGCGCGAGCGCGTCGTCGAGGTCGGTGGCCTGCTCGTCGACGTAGCGGGTCTTGAGGCGGAAATCGATGCGGCTCTGCTGGCATTCGATGTTGAGGCTGCAGGCGCCGGCAAGGCTCGCGGCCAGCGGCTGCGCGCCGCCCATGCCGCCCAGGCCCGCGGTCAGGATCCACTTGCCCTTGAGGTTGCCACCGTAGTGCTGGCGGCCCATCTCCACGAACGTCTCGTAGGTGCCCTGCACGATCCCTTGGCTGCCGATGTAGATCCAGCTGCCCGCGGTCATCTGGCCGTACATCATCAGGCCCTTGCGATCGAGCTCGTGGAAGTGCTCCCACGTCGCCCATGCCGGCACCAGGTTGGAATTGGCGATCAACACGCGCGGCGCATCGCTGTGCGTCGGGAACACACCGACCGGCTTGCCCGACTGCACCAGCAGGGTCTCGTCGTCGCCCAGCGTCTTCAGCGTCGACAGGATGGCGTCATAGCTCTCCCAGTCACGCGCCGCGCGGCCGATGCCGCCGTACACCACCAGGTCCTCCGGACGCTCGGCCACGTCCGGGTCGAGGTTGTTCTGCAGCATCCGGAACGGCGCCTCGGTCAGCCAGGACTTGCAGCTGAGTTCGGTGCCGCGCGGTGCGCGGACGGTACGGGAGGGATCGTGGCGGGTGGACATGGGACAGGCCCTGCGGTGGAAGCGAAGGCCGGGATTATCGCAGGGGGGCCAACCCTGTAGGAGCCGGAACGAAAACGCCCGGCGTAGCCGGGCGTCCATTCACTGCATGGACGGGTCGTCAGTAGATCGACGGATCCAGCCGGCGCAGGGCATCGGCAATGTCGACCTCGCCCGTGCGCTCGATATCGCTTCGACTGAAGACGCGGCCGTTCGCGACCACGCAGTCCTTGCCCTTCTCGCGCATGGCACGGGTCTGGATGTGCGTGCCCGTATATCGCATGCAATTGCGGTCGGCATCCTCCTGCAGCGCTGCTTCGGACTGCAGTCGCGCCTCGGTGTGGGCATCGGCGCTGGTCTGGGCCGGTGGATTGGCCGATACGCCGAATGCGACCGCGCCGAGCACGCTGGCGGCCAGCAGGCGTTTCATCATCATGGGGCTCATGGCGTCACCTCGTGGGGTTGGGGACAGAGCGGCAGGCGCCGCCTGCGCCCCCCACGATACGCCGATCGATCGGCCGCGTCCGGCAGGCTCCGGGAGGCGCGTTCACTACGGCGTCAGCCGCGCGGACACGTCTCGCTGCGGCCAGCATGGAAGGCCGCCACCTCCTCCGGCGTGGCCGGCCGCGGGGCGATGCCATCGTCGAACAGCACCCGCCACACCCCGTCCCCGCCGCGGTGCCAGACCGAGGTGAACGCGCCGATGCGGTGCGGCCCGTCGGCGGCCGGGTCGACCGACTCGTACAACGCCGGGCCGCTGGACCATGCGATGTCGGGTTCGCCACCGATCACGGTGTGCGTCGGGTACCAGGACAGGCGCACACGGGTGCCATTGATCAGCCCCAGCCAGTCGGAGGTGACCGTGTCCCGGCCGCGGCTGGTGCCCGGGCGGCTCACCCCGAAGGCAGCAGCCTCGTGCAGGTGCGCGGCGAACGCCGCGGCATCGCGGTCGGCGACCGATCGGGCGAAGCTGAGCTCGCGCGCCCAGACTTCACACTCGGCCGCGGTCAGCTCGGGTGCCGGCGGTGCCGGCTGCGCCGACACCGGCAAGGCCAGCAGGGTGGCAACCGCAAGGACGACAGTGCGCATGGTCGGGGCTCCGGAAGGTTGCCGGCACTATCGGCAAAGCCCGCCGCGGCGGCCAGCGACTAAAGTCATCCCGCAACAACCGTCCGTCAGAATGACCGCATGCGAATGATCCCCACGGCCGCGACGGCCCTGCTCGCCCTGCTCCTGTCCGCCTGTGCGACATCGCGGCACGATTCATCGTCAGCCGCCGCCGACCCGGCCCCGGTGCTGCTGGTGTCACTGGATGGCTTCCATCCCCGCTACCTCGGCCAGGGACGCACGCCCACCGTCGATGCGCTGGCCGACGGCGGCGTGCGGGCCGAATGGATGACGCCGTCGTATCCGTCGCTGACCTTCCCCAACCACTACACGCTGGTGACCGGGCTGCGGCCCGACCGTCACGGCGTCGTCCACAACACCATGTGGGACGAGGCGCTGGGCGGCTTCAAGCTGAGCGACCGCGAAGCCGTGGGCGAAAGCCGCTGGTGGGGCGGCGAGCCGCTGTGGGTGACGGCCGAACGCGCCGGCCTGCCGACCGCGACGCTGTCGTGGCCCGGCAGCGAGGCCGCCGTCGCCGGTGTGCGACCGACGCGCTGGCACGCGTTCGACGACACCCGCCCCATCGATACCCGCGTCGACATGGTGCTGGGCTGGCTCAAGGAGCCGGCGGCGACGCGGCCGCGCCTGGCCACGCTGTATTTCGAGCACCTGGACCACGCTGCGCATTCGCATGGCCCCGACTCGCCCGAGGCGCTGGCCGAGGTTGCGCGGCTGGATGCGGCGCTGGGCCGTCTGATGGATGGGCTGCGTGACGCGGGCCTCGACGACGCCGTCAATATCGTGGTGACGTCCGACCACGGCATGGCGACGGTGCGACCGGGCCAGGTGGGGATCGTGGAGGACATGGTCGACGAGGCCGACGCGCGCCTGGTGACCACCGGCCAATCGGTCGGCTTCACCCCGCTGCCGGGCCGCACCGCGCAGGCCGAAGCGCAACTGCTCGGTCGCCACGACCACTACGAATGCTGGCGCAAGGGCGAACTGCCGGCGCGCTGGCACTACGGCACGCATCCACGGGTGCCCGCCATCGTCTGCCAGATGGACGAGGGTTGGGACGCGATCAAGCGCGACTGGGCGGGCAACCGGCCATCGCACGCCCGCGGTTCGCACGGCTTCGATCCGGCGCTGCCCTCGATGCGCGCCCTGTTCATCGCGCACGGGCCGGCGTTCCGTCCGGGCACCGTGTTGTCGCCGATCGAGAACGTGGACGTGTATCCGCTGCTGGCGCGCCTGGTGGGCGTGCCGGCGGCACCCAACGATGGCGACGCGGAAGCTTTGCTGCCCGCGCTGAGTGCGACGAGCCCGTGACCTTTGTAGGAGCGACGTAAGTCGCGACCGAGCTCCACGACTTGGAGAGGTCGCGACTTACGTCGCTCCTACAGCCCCTATTGCTGGTCTAGGAGCGGCTTCAGCCGCGATGCCTTTCTCGCGCCTGATCAGGCATCCGATCGCGGCTGAAGCCGCTCCTACAGGTGCACGCCGGCCGCCCACATTGATGTCCGATTCCGGCGAGTCGATGCCGCAGCCCGGTGCTAGCCTGCATGCATGGTTGCCGTCTCCGCCCCCGTCGATACCGCCGCCCAGCCGCTGCCGGACCGGTTGATCTGCGACCAGGCGCGGCTGAGCCGCGATGCGCGTTTCGACGGCCTGTTCTTCACGGCCGTGCGGAGCACCGGCATCTACTGCCGCCCCGTCTGCCCCGCGCCGGCGCCCAAGCGTGAAAACGTCACCTACTACCACCACGCTGCCGCGGCCGAGGCAGCCGGGTTCCGCCCGTGCCTGCGCTGCCGTCCGGAACTGGCCCCGGGCGATGGCACGTGGCGACGCGGCGATGCCACCGTCGCGCGCGCGCTCAAGCTGATCGACGAAGGCGTGCTGGTCGAGCAGCCCGTGGCGGCGCTGGCCGAACGCGTGCACCTGGGCGAGCGGCAACTGCGGCGCCTGTTCGTCGAGCGACTGGGCGCGCCGCCGCTGGGCGTCCACGCCACACGACGGCTGCTGTTCGCCAAGCAGCTGCTGACCGAGACCGCGATGCCGATCACCGACGTGGCGATGGCCGCCGGCTTCGGCAGCCTGCGGCGCTTCAACACCACCTTCAAGGACGCCTACCGGATGGCGCCGCGCGAGCTGCGCCGGCAACCGCGCGAGGCCGTGGGCGAGACGCTGGTGCTGCGGCTGGGGTACCGGCCGCCATACGACCTGGCCGCGATGCTCGACTTCCTGCGCGGCCGCGCCCTGCCCGGCGTGGAGGTGGTCGACGAACAGGGCTACGCGCGCGTGCTGGCACCCGAGGCGCCCGGCCATGCCGCGGGCTGGCTGCGCGTGGGCGCGTGGCCCGGTGGCGAGCACGCGCTGCGATTGGAGCTGCATGGCACCTCACCGGCTCGCCTGCTGCCGGTGGTCAACCGGCTGCGGCGGATGTTCGACCTGGATGCCGATCCCGATGCGATCGGCCGCGCGCTTGCGGTGGACCCCGGCCTGCGTCCGTTGCTGCAGGCGCGTCCGGGCCTGCGACTGCCCAGCGGCTGGGACGGCTTCGAAATTGCGGTACGCGCCATCCTCGGCCAGCAGGTCAGCGTGGCGGCGGCGCGCACGCTGGCCACCCGCCTGGCGCACCGCTTTGGCACGCCACTGGACGCGGCGCCCGCGCCCGGCCTGACGCACCTGTTCCCGACGCCCGATGCGCTGGTCGATGCCGACCTCGGCGCGATCGGCCTGACGCGCGCGCGCGCCGACACCGTGCGGACCGTCGCCGCGGCGCTGCTCGACGGGCGCGTCGATTTCCGCGCCGAGCGCACGCTGGAGGACTTTGCCGCGCGCTGGGTCGCGCTGCCCGGCATCGGCCCGTGGACCGCGCAGTACATCGCGATGCGCGCGCTCGGCCATCCCGATGCGTTTCCCGCCGAGGACCTGGTGCTCCAGAAGGCCCTGCCGGGCGACGGCAGCCGGCTGACGGCCCGGGCGCTGGCCGCACGGGCGGAGGCCTGGCGACCCTGGCGCGCGTACGCCGTGATCCACCTGTGGCGCGGCGCGGCGCTGGCCGCGCCCGCACCCTGCCCACCCCGCAAGAGGGCAACGACATGAGCACCACCTGGACCCACATCGACAGCCCGGTCGGCCCGCTGCTGCTCGCCGCCGATGATGCCGGCCTGCGCGCCATCGAATTCCGCGACAACCGGCATCCGGTCAAGCGCGACGGCGACTGGCAGGCCGGCACGCATCCGGTGATCGACAACGCCGCCGCACAACTGCGCGAATACTTCGCCGGCACCCGCCGCACGTTCGACCTGCCGCTGGCGCCGCGGGGCACCGCGTTCCAGCGTGCGGTGTGGGACGCACTCGACGCGATCCCGTACGGCGAAACGTGGAGCTACGCGCAACTGGCCCGGCGCATCGGCAATCCCGCCGCCATGCGCGCGGTGGGCGCAGCCAATGGTCGCAACCCGCTGCCCATCGTGCGGCCGTGCCATCGCGTGATCGGGGCCGACGGCGCGCTCACGGGGTTTGGCGGCGGGCTGCCGACCAAGCGTTTCCTGCTGGAACTCGAGGGCGCACTGCCCAAAGCCGGCGTCGCCGCAACCGACCTGTTCGCGACGGCCTGACCGTTACATCCCCCGGAAGCGGTGCAGGAACGCGCCGCTGACCGGCAGCGATTTGCTGCGTCCGCGCAGGCACAGGTGCCACTTGCCCAGCTCGTCCTTGCGCACGCGGTCGATGGCCGCCACGCGCACCACCACGCCGCGGTGCACCTGCCAGAACGTGTCCGGGTCCAGCCCCGAGAGCAGGTCCTTGAGTGGCGTGCGGATCACCGCTTCGGCTTCGTCCGTCACCACGCGCACGTACTTGTCCTGCGCCTGGAAATACAGCACCTCGTCGATGCCGATCATGCGCACGCTGTCGCCGACGCTGGCACTGATCCAGCGCACCTGGCGATCCCCGCGCGGGCGCAGCGCGGCTTCGAGTTCGTCGACGCGTGCCTGCAGGTCGCCGTCGCCGTTGTTCGCGGCCAGCCGCTCGCGCAGGCGGCCCACGGCCCGCGCCAGGTGCACCGGCTGCACCGGCTTGAGCAAATAGTCCACGGCGCCGGCCTCGAACGCGCGGATCGCGTATTCGTCGTAGGCGGTGGTGAACACCACCAGCCCGCCGGCAGCGACCACAGCGCGCGCCACGTCCAGGCCGCTGACGCCGGGCATGCGGATGTCCAGAAAGGCCACCGCCGGTCGCAGCTCGGCCACGGCCTGCAACGCGGCTACGCCATCTTCGCAGGCCGTCACCGATTGCAGCTCCGGCCAGGCGTCGGCCAGCATCGACAACAGCGCGGCGCGCTGCGGCGCTTCGTCTTCGGCGACGATGGCAACAAGCCCGCTGGACGTCATGCGTGTCGCGCTCCATCCGGTTCGACCGTCGTTTCCGGCGCTTCAAGCGGCAAGCGGATCTCCGCCTCCACACCCTGCCCCGGCGTGCTGCGCATGTGCAGCGCCGCGCGGCCGCCGTAGCGTTCTAGCAGCTGCTCGCGCACGTTGGCCAGCCCGACGCCGCTGCCCAGGCCGGGCTGCAGGCCGACGCCGTCGTCGATCACCGTGACGTTGAGGTGGTCGGCATCCTCCAGCGCACGCACGACGACGCGGCCCGGGCCGGGCTTGGGCTCGATGCCGTGCTTGATGGCGTTCTCCACCAGCGTGATGAGCAGCAGCGGCGGGTACGGCCGGGCGCGTAAGGCCTCGTCGGCCTCGATCGCGTACGACAGCCGCCCGCCCATGCGCAGCCGCATCAACTCCAGGTAGCTCGTGCAGATGTCCAGCTGCTGGCCGAGCGTGGAATGCACCAGCCCGTCGCCGTCGTCGCGCAGCTGCGGAATGGTGGAGCGCAGGTGGTCCACCAGCGCGTCCAGCGTGGCCTCGGCCTGCGCCGGGTCCTGGCGCACCAGCGCGCGCACCGAGGCCAGCGTGTTGAACAGGAAGTGCGGTTCGACCTGCGCCTGCAGCACGCCCAGGCGCAGGTCGCTGTGTTGCTTTGCCTCGCGCAGCTGCGCGACTTCCTGCGCGTGGTGGTTGTCCAGCCAGCGTCGCTGCTCGCTGAAGTAGGCCCGCAATGCCAGGCCACCGCCGAACAACCCGTAGACCACCACCAGGAAGACCAGGTTGATGGTGAGCGCGACGGCGCGTTCGGCCATCGGCACCTCGTCGGCGATCGCGGGAAGGGGTTGGCCGTTGCTGCGGTAGGCGGCTTCGACCACCTGCTCCACATACGACGACGCCCAGAAGTCGGCCACGAAGCTCACGCCGATGCCGACCAGCACCGCCAGCACGACGCCACGGCGTTCCTTCACCGCAGGCCAGCGCCGGTAGCGCACCCATGTCGCCAGCGCCGGCCCGGCCGTGGCCATCAGCGTGAACGCCGCCAGCAGGTGCAGGCCCGCCAGCGCACCCACGCCATAGTCCCGCGTCGAGAAACCCACGCCGAACGCGGTGACCGCAGCGAACACCGCGATGACCGACGCGAACAGCAGCGTCCGCCCGCGCAGCCACGGGCCGCTGAACACCGGGAACTGGCGGTAGCGGCTCCAGACCGTGTTGCCGCCGATGAGTACGTCGGGCGGCAGCGAGCGGTCGAGCGGGTAAGACGGCGGCGCGGCATTCATCGGCATCGCCCTAGCGTCGCGCACCGCGCAGGATCTGGCCACCCTGGTGCAGCGCAAGCGCGGTGACCTCGCCGGCGTCGTCGCGCTCGAAGCGGATCTCGATGCCGTATTCGGCGGCTTCGAAGACGTCGGCCGCCACCGGCGCCAGCGGGAACGCGCCCTGCCCCGTGGCCTGCGCGAACAGGGTGTCGCCCTGTACGCGTACCTCCAGTGCCATCGATGGCATCAGCGGGTACGTGCCGGCGTATTCACCCAGCTGCGCGGGCGCCAGTGCAGGCGCCGAAGCCAACGCCGCCGTGGCATCCGCCTCGACCCGCCGGGCCGCCAATACGCCGCCGCCCTGGTGCCAGGTGAAGCGGTAGGCGCCATCGGCACTCTGTTGCGGCCGCAGCAGCGCATCGAACGCCAGCGGGTAGAAGTCACCGGCGTCGTCGTAGCCCAGTTCGAAGGCCGGTTGCCGGGGCGCCTGGATCTCAAGCGCGTCGTCCTTTCGTCGGACCTCCATGCGCGGCCCGCCCTGCAACTGCCAGGTGCCCACCAGCGCATCGAGCAGGTCCACCGGCGCCTGCGTCGCCTTGCGCGGCGCGCCCAGCGGAACGCGCTGGTCAAGCAGGTGCAGGCCGAGGCTGCCGAGCCCGCCAACCGAGGTCAGCGCCGTGTCCGACAGCACCACCGCGCCGCGATTGCGTTCGGTATCGAAGGCGACGAAGGAGGAGAACCCGCCGGTGCCGCCCTCGTGCGCGTGCACCGTGCGGCCCTCGAGCGGTGCGAGCATCCAGTTCATCGCCATCGGTTGGCCCGACGCGGTTTCGACCGGCTGGCGGGTGCGCTCGAGCGCGGCATCCAGCGCTGACGGGCGCTGCCCGAGGTGGGCCTGCACGTAATGGACCATGTCGTCGAGCGTCGCCCGCACGCCACCGACGCCCGCCAGGGCGGGGTCAAAGTGCCAGGCACCCGTCGCTTGCGCGTTGGGCGTGTGGCCAGTGGCGGTGCGCACGCCGGCAGGCGGGTCGGACAGGTGCGCGCCGTCCATCGCCAGTGGCGTGAACACGCGCTCGCGCAGCAGTGCGTCCATGCCTTCGCCGGCACGGCGCGCAACGGCGTACGAGAGCAGCATCGAGGCGTAGTTGGAGTATTCGAATCCGGTGCCCGGCGCACGGTCCAGCGTGACGTCCGACAACGCGGCCAGCAGGTCCTGGGGCGTCAGCTTCGCGTACGGATCGGCCATGTCGTTGACCAGCCCGCCCGGCGGCAGGGCCGGCAGGCCACTGGTATGCGTCACGACGTGGCGCAGCAGGATCGGCGCGCCTTCGAACTCCGGAACGGCCGTGCCTTCGGGGAGATAGTCGGCCAGCGGATCGTCCAGGTCGGCCTTGCCGCGCTCGATGAGGTCGGCCAGCAGCGTGGAGGTCATCGTCTTGGTGACCGAGCCGATCTCGAAGGCACTGTGGGCGCCGATGCGGGGCGAGCCGTCGGCGGCGGCGCAGGTGAAGCTGCGTGCGACCGCACCGTCGATCACCGCCACGGCGAAGCACGCGCCGGTGCGGTCGCCGTGCAGGCGCTTGGCGACGATGGCGTCGAGCTCGGCATCGGTCATGGCGTGGGCGGGCAGCGCGAATGTGGCGGCAACCGCGAGGGCGAGGGGGCGGAGGACACGGTGCACGGCAGGCTCCTGATACGGATGGAGCCTGAAGCCTGGCGGGTCGCATCGCGGCTTGCCGGGCCTTGCGACGGAGGGGCCGCTGGCCGCGACGAACCCGGTCTTCGGCGACGCGAGATCGTATGTCGCCACGCGGACCCCGCCCCCCACACCACACGGCACCCTGTAGGAGCGGCTTCAGCCGCGATCGGAGCCTCGCGCTCGCCGGCAGATTGGATCGCGGCTGAAGCCGCTCCTACAAAGGCACGTCAGTCTGCGAGCAGGCGCGCCATCGCTACGCGGTAGCGCTGCGCAACGTCGTCGGATGCCCGGTGGCGGCCACCCTCGACGACGCACTGCCCGTCCACCCACACCCGGTCCACGAGCGCCCGGTTGCCGCTGAACATCCAGCGGTCGATCGAATCGCCGTCGTCGGCCCCGGCCATCACCGGCGAATCCACCGATAGCGAGAACGCATCGGCCGGCCGTCCATCGCGCACGCTGTCGGTGGTGTGGCCCGTCGATGCGGCGGCACTGGCCAGCACGCCGCCCAGCAGGGTTTCGCCCACGCTGCGGACCTGCGGCGACGTCGCGATGTTGCGGCGACGCGTCGCCAGCCGCTGCCCGTATTCCAGCCAGCGCAGCTCCTCCACCGGGCTCACCGAGATGTGCGAATCCGAACCGATGCCCCACGCGCCGCCGGCGTCCAGGTAGTCGCGCAGCCGGAACAGGCCGTCGCCGAGGTTGGCCTCGGTGGTCGGGCAGATTGCCACCGTCGCACCGCTGCGCGCGGTGGCTGCGACTTCGGCGTCGTCCAGGTGCGTGGCATGGACCAAGGTCCAGCGCGCGTCGACGTCGGCGTGGTCCAGCAGCCACTGCACCGGTCGGACGCCGCGCACCGCGACACAGTCGTCGACCTCGCCGGTCTGCTCGGCGATGTGGATGTGGATGCGGCTGTCGGATGGCAGCGCGGCCAGCACGGCGGTCATGGCATCGTGCGGCACGGCGCGCAGGCTGTGCAGCGCGCAACCGATGCGCAGGGTGTCGTCTTGCTCGGCACGCAACGTCTCGAGCAGGCGCAGGTAGCCGTCGATGTCGTGGCCGAACCGGCGCTGACGCTCGCCGAGCGCACGGCCGTCGAAACCGCCGGTCATGTAGAGCACCGGCAGCAGGGTCAGGCGGATGCAGGTTTCGCGTGCGGCGTCGATGAGCGCGCGCGACATGGCGGCCGGGTCGTCGTACGGCCGGCCGTCGGGGGCGTGGTGCAGGTAGTGGAACTCGCAGACGCTGGTGTAGCCGGCTTCCAGCATCTCCACGTACAGCTGCGCGGCAACGGCGCGCAGCGTGTCGGGGTCGAACCGGCCGGCGAAGCGGTACATGGTTTCCCGCCACGTCCAGAAACTGTCCTGGTCGCTGTCACCGCGGCGCTCAGCCATGCCGGCCATGGCGCGCTGGAAGGCGTGCGAATGCAGGTTGGCGATGCCGGGCAGAAGTCGCGTGCCGGCAGGCAGGCCGTGCGGTGCGTCGACGGACAGGGGTTGCCAGCCATGGGCCGGCTGCCAGAGACGGGGGGCGGTCGAAGTCTGCATGCGGGGATTATGGCCACTTGCGGCCAGTTATCGCCGCCGGCAGCCGCCCTGCCCCGCCCGCCTACAATGCGCGGATGAGCAACGGACACGACAAGCAGTGGGATGGGATCGTCATTGGCGCGTCCCTGGCGACGCTCGATGGGGACAGCGGCTATGGCGATATCGCCGATGGCGCGCTGGCCTGGCGCGACGGCGTGATTACGCACGTCGGGCCTCGCGACGCGCTTCCGGGCACGCCTGAGTCGCTGGCACGCGAGGTCATCGAGGCCACCGGCTGGATCACACCCGGCCTGGTCGATTGCCACACGCACCTGGTGTTCGCGGGCGACCGCGCGCGCGAGTTCGAGATGCGCCTGCAGGGCGAAAGTTACGAGGCCATCGCCCGCGCCGGCGGCGGCATCCTGTCGACGGTACGTGCGGTGCGCGCCGCCAGCGAGGTCGAACTGCTGGCGCAGTCCTTGCCGCGGGCCCGTGCGCTGGCGACCGATGGCGCCACAACGGTCGAGATCAAGTCGGGCTACGGGCTGGACCTTGCGAACGAGCGCAAGATGCTGCGCGTGGCGCGCCAGGTCGGCGAGGCCCTGGGGATCGAAGTCCGCACCACGTACCTGGCGGCGCACGCGCTGCCTCCGGAGTTCGAAGGCCGCGCGGATGACTACATCGACGCGGTGATCGAATGGCTGCCACAGCTCCACGCCGAGGGCCTGGTCGATGCGGTTGACGCGTTCTGCGAGGGCATCGGGTTTTCGCCGGCGCAGACACGACGGGTGTTCGATGCCGCGCGGGCGCTCGACCTGCCGGTGAAGCTGCACGCCGACCAGCTCAGCGACCTCGGCGGCGCGGCGCTGGTGGCCGAGTACGCCGGGTTGTCGGCCGACCACGTCGAACACACCTCCAGCGACGGCGTGCGCGCGATGGCAGGACGCGGCGCGGTCGCCGTGCTGCTGCCCGGCGCGTTCCACGTGCTGCGCGAGACGAAGCTGCCGCCGCTGGACGCGTTCCGCGGCCAGGGCGTGCCCATGGCGGTGGCCACCGACTGCAACCCCGGCACGTCCCCACTGCTGTCGCTGCGCCAAGCGATGCAGCTCGCCTGCACGCACTTCCGCCTGACACCGGAAGAAGCCCTGCGCGGCACCACCGTCCACGCGGCGCGCGCACTCGGACTGCAGGATCGCGGCGCGCTGCGCGTCGGCATGCGCGCCGACTTCGTGCAGTGGCGCGTCGGCCACCCGTCCGAACTCTGCTATTGGCTGGGCGGCGACCTGTGCGACTCCGTGCGCGTTGCGGGCACGCGCGTCGCCTGACACGGCGCGCGCCAGTCGCGTGCGCCCGCCCCAACGAAAAAGCCCCGCACTGGCGGGGCTTTTCGATCGAAGCGTCGCAACGGTGCGCGGGGGCGCTCAGTCCTTGGCGACGGTCTTCTTGGTGACCTTCTTGGCCGGCGCCTTGGCGACGGACTTGGTGGTCTTCTTGGCAACCGGGGCAGCTGCAGCGCCGGTGGCCTTGGTGGTGGCACCAGCGGTGCGGACGTTGCCGTAGCTGGAGTTGAAACGCTTGCCCTTGGCGGTCTTGCGGTCGCCCTTACCCATGGTGCTGCTCCTGAATCCGTAAAGTGAAAAACCGCGCCGATCGGCGCGGAATCCTGCGAGGTGGTCGCATTATAAGGCCGCGCCGGGGGCGCGAGCGGCCGCAGAGGCTATCACAGCGGGCGCGTCGCGCCGTTCAGCCCCGTCCCGTCGCCGCGTGGGTCAGGCGCAGGTTGACCAGGTGCGCCAGCGCCAGCAGCACGCCCCCCACCACCATCATCACCAGGTGGGTCAGCGAGTGGTTGTGCAGCGGCGTGAACGAAGCCGCCCACACCATCGCCAGGCCCGGCACCAGCAGCGCCCATGCGTGGAAGCCGCGGTGCCGGCGGTAGCCCAGCGTCAACGTGGTGGCCCCCAGCAGGGTGGCGAACACCACGAACGCCTGGTCGAAGTCGATCCAGCCGCCCAGTTTCAGTCCGAACGCGGGCGCCAAGGCCAGCACCAGCGGCAGCAACGCGCAGTGGATCGCGCACAGGAACGAGGCAGCCAGGCCGACGCGGTCGGCCGTGGCGAGCGCAGCCGGGGCGGTCTGGGTTGCGGGCATGACTTTGGGGGGGTGCGGGTCCATTTGAAACAATATAACATTTCGTTTCTTGCCGTCGCCAGTGTACCCGACGTACGTGATGAAACCTTCGACCCTGCGCCGCACTCCGCTCTTCCTCGCCCTGCTTGCCCTGTCGCCCGCCCTCTGGGCACAGGAGGACCCGCGCCACACCGAGGCGACCGACCTGGATGCGATCGTCGTCCGCGCCAACCCGCTGGCCCGAACCGCCGAGGACCTGACCCGGCCGGTGGATGTGCTGGCCGGCGAGCAGCTCGACGCCGCCAAGGCCAACTCCCTGGGCGAGACCGTCAACAAGCTGCCGGGCGTGCAGTCGTCGTACTTCGGGCCGGGCGTGGGCCGGCCGATCATCCGCGGCTTCGACGGCGCCCGCGTGCAGGTGCTGAGCGACGGGCTGGGGTCGGGCGACGTGTCCACTGTCAGTGTCGACCACGCCGTCAGCATCGAGCCGTTCCTGGCCAACCAGATCGAGGTGCTCAAGGGCCCGGCCACGCTGCTGTACGGCAGCGGCGCGATTGGTGGCGCCGTCAACGTCATCGACGGGCGCATCCCCGAGGCCGTCACCGCGCAGCCGCTGGAAGGCCGCGCCGAGCTGCGGGCCGGCAGCGTCAACGACGAGCGTACCGGCATGGTCCGCCTGGACGGCACGGCCGAAGCCGGCAGCGGCAACGTGGTGTTCCACTTCGACGCCCTGCACCGCGAGACCGGCGACTACGACATCCCCGGCTACGCCGAAAACGCAGCCGCGCATGGCGACGAAGAGCACGAAGATGAGGACGACCATGAGGAGCACGAGGAAGAACTCGGTGCCTTCGGGGTCCTGCCCAACAGCGCCATCCGCACCGATGCCGCCGGGCTCGGTGTGTCCTGGGTTGGCGACCGCGGCTTCGTCGGTGTGGGCTACAGCCTGTTCAACAGTCGCTACGGCGTGCCGGGCCACAGCCATGCGCATGAGGACGGGCACGCAGGCGAAGAAGAGGACCACCACGAGCACGACCACGAGGAGGAAGGCCATGGCGAGGAGGCTGTCCGCATCGTCATGGACCAGCGCCGCACCGAGCTGCGCGGCGGTCTGGACGACCTGGGCGCATTCGAATCGCTGCGCGTGAAACTGGCCAACACCCAGTACACCCACACCGAGTTCGAGGGCGACGAGGTCGGTACGGTCTTCGACAATGACAGCACCGAGGCACGCGTGGAGCTGGTGCACCAGCCGCTGGCCGGCTGGAACGGCGCGCTCGGGGTGCAGTGGTCGCAGCGCGACTTCCTGGCCATTGGCGAGGAAGCCTTCGTCCCCGGCTCGAACTCGCGCGACGCCGGCGTGTTCTGGATTGGCGACCGAACGTTCGGGCCGTTGACCGCCGAACTGGGCGCCCGGCACGACCGAAACCGCATGGACATCGCCGACGGCGCGATCGGCCCGGACCGCGACTTCGACACCACGAGCCTGTCGGGCGCGCTGCGCTGGGACCTCAACCCGGACCTGCACCTGTCGCTGGGCCTGGATCGCGCGCAGCGCTCACCGACCGCCGAGGAGCTGTTCTCCAACGGCTTCCACGTCGCCACCGGCAGTGTCGAACTGGGTACGCCGGACCTGGGCGTGGAGACCGCCAACCGCGCCGAGCTGGGCCTGCACTGGCACAGCGGCCCGCTGCGGTTGAGCGCGTCGGTCTACCACGCGCGTTTCAACGACTACGTCTACCTGGCCGACACGGGCATCGACGACGGCGGCCCGGTCCGGCTGTGGACGCAGGACGACGCCACGTTCAACGGCGCGGAAGCCGAGGCCGACTGGACGTTCGCCGAGAATGCCACCGGCACCTGGGCGGTGCGCGTATTCGGCGACGTGGTGCGCGGCGATCTCGACGGCAACGGCACGCGCGAAGTCGCCATCGCCGTGCCGCACGGTGACCACAGCCACGACTACACCGCCGAGCTGTCACGCAGCGGGAACCTGCCGCGCATCGTGCCGTCGCGCGTCGGTGGCGAGCTGCGCTGGGCATCGGGCGCGTGGCGTGCCTCACTCGGTGCGGTGCGCTACGCACGCCAGGTCGACGTGGCCGCGTTCGAGACCGAAACGCCCGGCTACACCCTCGTCGACGCCCACTTGGCCTGGCATGTCGACACCGCGGGTGGCAATGCGTGGGAAGTGTTCCTGGACGGCAGCAACCTGCTGGACGAGGAGGCGCGGCCGCATACGTCGTTCCTCAAGGACCTGGCGCCGCTGCCGGGCCGTGGCGTGGCGTTCGGGGTTCGGGCGTTCTTCTGACGCCTGCCTGCACGCTGAGCGCTTCGAAGGAGCCCGCCACCTGGCGGGCTTCTTCGTTCTGGGCGCGCAGCCGGTGTCTCGGTGCACCTGTAGGAGCGGCTTCAGCCGCGATCGCATGTGCCGGACACACACGGACTCTGTAGAAGCGACGTAAGTCGCGTCCGGCATGTATTCGAAGTGGCGCGGGTCGCGACTTACGTCGCTCCTACAAGAGGCGATGGATCACGGCGGGAAAAAGCTCGCGGCTGAAGCCGCTCCTACAGAAGCAGACCTGTCGTCCGGCGTCTCTTCAGCCCGTCGCCGCACAGCGCGCACAAAGCCCATGCACTTCCAGCGTTTGCGCCTGCGGCACGAAGCCCAGCGCGCGGGCGCGGCGGTCGAGCGAGGCGACGATCTGCTCGTCTTCAAGCTCGGTCGCCGACTGGCAGCGGTCGCAGATCAGGAACGGCACGGCGTGCGGCTCGGACGCCGGGTGGTGGCATCCGACGAACGCGTTGACCGATGCCAGCTTGTGGATGAAGCCGTGCTCGAGCAGGAACTCCAGCGCGCGGTACACCGTCGGCGGGGCCGCAGCGTCGTGCGTGGCCTTCATCAGGTCCAGCAGTTCGTAGGCCTTCAGCGGACGCTCGGCATCGGCGATCAGGCGCAATGCATTGGCGCGGATCGGGGTCAGGCGCAGGCCGCGCTGCTGGCACACGCGTTCGACCTCGCCCACGTACGCGTCGGCGTCGTGGACGTGGTGCTTCGGATCGGTGCAGGCGTGGCCCATGGCCCTGATCTAGGCCCCGGCCGGCACTTTTGCAAGCGCGGCGTCGATCCGGGCCAGCGCCTCGTCACGGCCGGCCAGATACACGGTGTAGCTGATGTCGGGGCTGACCTGGGTGCCGGTGATGGCTACGCGCAGTGGTTGCGCGACCTTGCCCATGCCCAGCTCCAGCGCGGCGGCGGTGTCGTGCAGCGCCGTGCTGATTGCGTCGACAGTCCACTCGCCGAGCGCGGCGAGGCGCTCACGCGCATCGGCCAGCGGGGCGCGCGCCGCCGGCTTGAGGTGCTTGGCGACGGCGGCCTCGTCGTACTCGACCAGCGGGCCGAACCACACGGCGGCGCGTTCGGCCATTTCCTTGAGTGTCTGCACGCGGTCGCGCAGCGCCAGCACGATGTCGGCCGGTGCCGGCCCCTTGGCGAGGTCGTACCCCGCCTCGCGCAGGTGCCATTCCAGGTGCCGGGCGACGTCTCCGGGCGCGTCGCCCTTGAGGTACTGCTGGTTGAGCCAGCCGAGCTTGGCCGGGTCCAGGCGCGCCGCCTTGGCGTTGACGTCCTTGAGGTCGAACAGCGACTGCAGTTCGGCGATGGAGAAGATTTCCTGGTCGCCGTGCGACCAGCCAAGGCGTGCCAGGTAGTTGAGCAGCGCGTGCGGCAGGTAGCCCATGTCGCGGTACTGCATGACGTCGGCCGCGCCGGTGCGCTTGGACAGCTTGGCGCCCTCGGGATCCAGGATCATCGGCAGGTGCGCGAAGTGCGGCACCGCCGCGCCGAGTGCCTTGTAGATGTTGATCTGGCGCGGCGTATTGTTGACGTGGTCGTCGCCGCGCACCACGTCGGTGATGCCCATGTCCAGGTCGTCGACCACCACGGCGAAGTTGTAGGTCGCGTAGCCGTCGGAACGGAAGATCACCAGGTCGTCGAGTTCGCTGTTGGCGATCTCGATGCGGCCCTTGACCTTGTCGTCCCACACCACCGTGCCATCGAGCGGGTTCCGGAAGCGGATGACCCGGTTGGGGTCGTCGCGGTACGGCAGGTTGGCATCGCGCGCAGCGCCGCTGTAACGCGGCTTGTCGCCCTTTGCCATCGCGGCCTCGCGCATCGCCTCCAGCTCGTCCTTGGTCTCGTAGGCGTAGTACGCATGGCCGCTGGCGACCAGCTGCTCGGCGACCTCGCGGTACCGGTCGAACCGGTGGGTCTGGTAGATCGGGCCTTCGTCATAGTCCAGGCCCAGCCAGTCCATCGCCTGCAGAATCGCGTCGATGGCGGCCTGCGTGCTGCGCTCGCGGTCGGTGTCCTCGATGCGCAGGATGAACTGCCCGCCGCGGCGGCGCGCCTCCAGCCAGCAGTACAGCGCGGTGCGCGCGCCGCCGATGTGCAGGTAACCGGTGGGGCTGGGGGCGAAGCGGGTGCGGCAGGTCATGCATGCAGGCTCGGGGCGGACAAGCCCGGCATTTTACCGGGCCGGACCGGCTCCTGTAGGAGCGGCTTCAGCCGCGATGGGATCTCCAAGTCCTTGTAGGAGCGGCTTCAGCCGCGATCACCATTCCGGCGCCCCGTGGAAACGACGTAGGTCGCGACCAATGCGCGACCTGGTCCTTCGCCAGGACTCGCCACGCCATCGCGGCTGAAGCCGCTCCTAC
The DNA here is from genome assembly GCF_020026895.1 of Novilysobacter selenitireducens. Taxonomy (GTDB): domain Bacteria; phylum Pseudomonadota; class Gammaproteobacteria; order Xanthomonadales; family Xanthomonadaceae; genus Lysobacter_C; species Lysobacter_C selenitireducens. Next base: position 46,953 of record NZ_JAINZW010000006.1, on the reverse strand, counting down.
AGGGGGGCAATCGATGGGTCCTACAATGCCCCGATGACCACGCTCTTCATCTCCGACCTCCACCTCGACGCGCAGCGCCCGCACATCATCGACCTGTTCTGCCGGTTCCTACAGGACGAAGCCCGTGGCGCGGACGCGCTGTACATCCTCGGCGACCTGTTCGAGGCGTGGGTCGGCGACGACGACCCGTCCGAGGCCGGCGCCCGCACCGCCGACGCGCTGCGCGCCGTGGTCGACGCCGGCACGCCGGTCTTCTTCATCCGCGGCAACCGCGATTTCCTGCTGGGCGAAGCCTACGCGCGCCGCGCCGGCATGCGCGTACTGCCGGACCCGACCGTGGTGATGCTGCATGGCCGCCCCACCTTGCTGATGCATGGCGACACGCTGTGCACCGGCGATGTCGCCTACCAGGCCTTCCGCGCACAGACGCGCGACCCGGCGTGGCAGGCGCGGTTCCTGTCGCAGCCGCTGGACGCGCGGCTGGCGTTCGCACAGCAGGCGCGCGCCGCCAGCCAGGCGCACCAGTCGGGGCTGAAGGGCCAGGGGACGATGGAAACGATCACCGACGTCGCGCCTGAGGCCGTGTCCGCAACGCTGGCGCGTTTCGGGATCGACACGCTGATCCACGGGCACACGCACCGTCCGGCGGTGCATGAGCTGGTAGTCGAAGGACGTGATGGCCGACGCGTCGTGCTGGGCGACTGGTACGAGCAAGGCTCTGTGCTGCGCGTGGATGCCGACGGTATGGCGCTGGCGGCGCTGTAAAGGTCGCGGGCGATCGACCGCCCTCCTGTTGTAGGAGCGACGTAAGTCGCGACCGTGCGACTCCGGCACCTACGCAGGTCGCGACTTACGTCGCTCCTACATCGCAAACGATGTTCCGCGCGAACCGCTCGCGACTGAAGCCGCTCCTACAGGGACTTGCCGGCAAAGCCTTGCAACAGGGCAAGCTCGTCGTCGTCGAAGCCCGCCGCGGCGCGCGCGTCCAGGTTGAACGGGCCATGCAGGACCGCGCGGGCGTACTCGCCCAGCAGGCGCTGGAACGTCGGCGCGGGCTCGACGCCGGCACGCGCGCAATACCAGCGGAACCAGCGCGAGCCGGCGGCGACGTGCGCGACCTCCTCGCGCAGGATGACCTCCAGGATGGCCACGGTTTCCACATCGCCCATGCCCTGCAGGCGCGCGATCATGCCCGGCGTCACGTCCAGCCCACGCGCTTCCAGCACCCGCGGTACCAGGGCCATGCGTTCCAGGCCGTCGTGCGCGGTCTTCTCGGCCATCTCCCACAGGCCGTTGTGCGCGTCGAAGTCGCCGTAGTCGAAGCCGAGCTGGCGAAGACGGTCGCGCAGCATCACGAAGTGCCGGGCCTCGTCGGCCGCGCACGACACCCAGTCGGCATAGAACGCATCGGGCAGCCCGCGGAAGCGGTAGGCGGCGTCCCACGCCAGGTCGATGGCGTTGAACTCGATGTGGGCGATGGCATGGATGAACGCGGCGCGGCCCTCGTCCGTGCCGAATCCGCGCTTGGGCAACGCGCGCGGATGCACCAGGCGCGGCCGGTCCGGGCGACCGGGCATGCGAATGGGCTCCGGTGGCGGTGCGTCGACCGGAATCGACAGCTGGCCGCGCGCGAACGCGTCCGCCGCGGCAAACGTCGCCGCCACCTTGTCGTCGGGCGAAGCGGCATCCAGGCAACGGCGGGCCGCCTCGTGGAGCGTGCCGGTCATCGGTACACCTGCCGGCGTGGGCTCAGCCGCGCGTGGCCGCCACCGGCACGCGCCGCGTGGTCTTGGCCTCGTCCGAACGCAGGTGCTTGATGCGCTCGAAGTAGTCGGCCTCGGTACCGGTGACGTAATTGCCGTTGAAGCACGACGAATCGAAGTGGGTCAGGCGTGCCTTCGGTCCGGCCACCGCGCGCTCGAGGTCTTCCAGGTCCTGGTAGATCAGCCAGTCGCAGCCCAGCAGCTGCTGGATCTCGTCCTCGCTACGCTGGTGCGCGACGAGCTCCTCGGCCGTGGGCATGTCGATGCCGTAGATGTTGGGGTGGCGCACTGGCGGCGCGGCCGAGGCCAGGTACACCTTGCGCGCACCGGCGTCGCGCGCCATCTGCACGATCTGCTTGGACGTGGTGCCACGCACGATGGAGTCGTCCACGAGCAGCACGACGCGGTTGCGGAACTCCAGTGGGATCGGATTGAGCTTGCGGCGCACCGACTTCGCGCGCTGGCCCTGCCCCGGCATGATGAAAGTGCGGCCGACGTAGCGGTTCTTGATGAACCCCTCGCGGTACTTCACGCCCAGCACGTTGGCGATCTCCAGCGCGGAGTCGCGCGAAGTGTCGGGGATCGGGATCACCACATCGATGTCGTGGTCCGGCCGCAACCGCTGGATCTTCTCGCCCAGCGTCTGGCCCATGCGCATGCGCGCCTTGTGCACCGAGACGTCATCCATCATCGAATCGGGCCGCGCGAAGTAGACGTACTCGAAGATGCACGGCGTGTGGGTGCGCGGCTCCACGCACTGGCGGGTGTGCAGGACACCCTCGGTGGTGACGACCAGGCCCTCGCCGGGGCGCACGTCGCGCACGCGCTCGTAGCCCAGCAGGTCCAGCGCGACCGACTCGGACGCCACCGCGTACTCGTCGCGTCCGTCGCTGCTGCGCTTGCCGATCACCAGCGGCCGGATGCCATTGGGGTCGCGGAAGGCGACCAGACCCAGGCCCAGCACCGCCGCCACCACGGCGTAGCCGCCGACGCAGCGCCGGTGCGTGCCTTCGATCGCGTTGAGCGTGGCGTCCACCGACAGGCTGCCCTGCTCGTCCAGCTCGTGGGCGAACACGTTGAGCAGCACTTCCGAGTCGGACTCGGTGCTGACGTTGCGGCGGTCCTGCTCGAACACCTCGCGCTGCAGGGCTTCGGTGTTGATCAGGTTGCCGTTGTGCGCCAGCACGATGCCGAAGGGCGAGTTGACGTAGAACGGCTGTGCCTCGTCGTTGCCCTCGCTGCCGGCGGTCGGGTAGCGGCAGTGGCCGATGCCCAGGTGGCCCTGCAGCACCTGCATGGCGTGCTCGTCGAACACGTCGCTGACCAGGCCGTTGCCCTTGTGCACGCGCAGCTTGGTGCCGTGCGCGGTCGCGATGCCCGCGGCGTCCTGGCCGCGGTGCTGCAGCACCGTCAGGCCGTCGTAGAGCTGCGCCGCCACGTCGTTATGGCCGACGATGCCGATGATCCCGCACATGGATTAAGTCCTGCGTTTAGCGATTCATGAAGGACGGCGACCGCCGCCGGGTCGTGCCATTACGAGCGGCCGTCACCGGATCGAGCCATTACGAGCGGCCGTCACCGGCCGCGGGCGGTACCGGCAGCGCCGGCCCGTTGTGCAGCGGCATGCCATCCAGTGACATGGCGCCGCCGCTGCGGAAATCCACCTGTTCGGCCACCCAGTCGGGCAGCCAGCCGCGCATCCACTGCGCACCCGGCACGAACACCGGGACCACGCGTGACTGCTGCCATTCCGGCTCACGCGGCATCGTCGTCAGGCCCAGCAGCAGCACCAGTGCGCAGGCGACGAAAGCCCCGCGCGCCACGCCGATGCCCAGGCCCAGCATCCGGTCCAGGCCGGACAACCCGACCGAGTGCACCAGCCGCCGCACGATCCAGCCCACCAGCCCGACCACCACCATCACCACCAGGAAGCTGAGCGCATAGCCGGCCAGCAGTTGCCCGGTGCTGGGCGCATCGCCGCCCGAAAGCATCCATGCGGCCTGCCCGCCGAACCGGAACGCCGCCCATCCGGCGAGGATCCAGGCCGCGAGCGAGGCCAGTACGCCGATCAGGCCGCGCATCACGCCCAGCAACGCCGATACCACGACGATCGCCAGCAGCACCCAGTCCAGCGCGGTCATCGACGGCCGGCCCGGGCCGTGGCGCACACGTTCGCCATCAGGGGTGCGCGCGGACCAGGCCGTTGATGCCGGTGCGCGCGGCGACCTGCGACTTCAACTGCTCGGCCTGCTCGCGGCTCGACACCGGTCCCGCCAGCACACGGGTGAGCGTGCCCTTGTCGGTGTTGACCTGCTCGATGAACGCGCCAAAGCCCAGCCCGCGCACGCGATCGCGCAGCTTTCCGGCTTCGTCGGCGTTGCTGAAGGCGCCCAGCTGCACGGCAAAGCCGACATCCGCGGCGGCCGGCGCGGACGGCACCGAAGGCGCCGGCTTGGCGGGCGCGGCGACCGGCTCAGGCTTGGGCTCGGCGGGCTTGGGCGCAGCGGGCTTCGGCTCCGGCTTCGCGGCCGGCTCGTTGGCCGCGAGCGGCTCCTGCTTGACGGTGCCGGTCGTCGCGGCCGCGGCCGGCTTGGACGCGGACGCCGGTTCACGGGGCGGGTCACCGGCATCCAGTGCGACCACCTGGGAGCCGACATCGTCGCGCACGTGGGCAGCGCGCAGGCGGGCGGCCTCGGCATCGGCGCGGCTGGCGTACGGCCCCACGCGCACGCGGTGGATGGTGCGGCCGTCGCGGCCCTCGACGCGTTCCTGGTAGCCCGGCAATTGCGAGCTGCGCAGCGCCTCGACCACGCGCGCGGCATCGCCCGTGCTGGCGTAACTGCCGAAGCTGACGGCGTAATCGCCGCCGGCCGTGGGCGCCGGCATCATTTCGCCCTGGCCGCCGCCTTCGCCGGTGGTGGTGTCGACGGTCGGCAGGCGGCCGTCCTCGGCCTGCCCCGCTGGCAGCCCCAGCGCGCCACCCGCGGGCGCGTCGCCCGGGGCCAGCAGCGGCAGCTCGCGCGTTTCCATGCCGTCGTCGCCCGGCTGGGCCGGGACGTCCAGCGACACGTCCGACACTCCGCTTTCCGGCGCCGGGCCCTTGATCAGCATGGGCAGGAAGATCACCGCCAGCGCGACCAGCACGGCCGCGCCGATCAGGCGCTGTTTCAGGGCAGGTTCCATCGGGTCTCGCGCGGCGCGGGCGGAAATGCCGCGCGGATTATAGCGCCGCGACCTGTCGCATCCGACCCGGCGATGCCGGCATTCAGTCGCGGTCGAGCCAGTCCAGCGCGGCCGCAACGGTGTGGAACGAGCCCAGCACCAGGATCCTGTCGCCCGGACCGGCGGTGCCGAGCGCGGCCACCAGTGCCTCCTCGACCGTCTCGTGCACCGGGGCGCCGCTGGCCGCGGTGCCAGCAAGACGCGCCGCCAAGCCCGCCGCCGTCTGCGCCCGCTCGCCAGCCTCGGGCAGCCCGGCGAGATGCCAGTCGTCGACGGCATCCGCCAGCGCCTCGACCACGCCCGCCACGTCCTTGTCGGCCAGTGCCGCGAACACCGCATGGGTGGCGCCGTCCACTGGGGATTCCGCCAGCCAGCGTGCCAACTCGCGCGCCGCCTGCGGGTTGTGCGCGACGTCGACCACCACCGCCACCCCGCCGCGGTCGAACGACTGCAGCCGGCCGCCCACCTGCGCGTCGGTCACGGCCGCGGCGATGCCGGCCTCGTCCAAGGGCGCATCCAGCGCGCGCAACGCGGCGATCGCCACGGCGGCATTGCGGAGCTGCACCGGCGCGGCCAGCCGCGGCCGTGGCAATGCGTACTCGCAGCCGACTTCGCGCCAACGCCAGCCGTCGCCTGTCGGCTCGAAGAAGAAGTCGCAGCCGATGCGCACCGCCGAGGCGCCGATCGCGTAGGCATGCCGCAGTACGCTGGACGGCGGATCGTCGTCGCCCAGTACCAGCGGCTTCCACGCCCGGGCGATGCCGGCCTTCTCGAACCCGATCGCCTCGCGGTCGTCGCCCAGGTAGTCCTGGTGGTCCAGTTCGACGGTGGTGATGACGGCCACGTCCGGGTCGACGATGTTGGTGGCGTCCAGTCGCCCTCCCAGTCCGACCTCGAGGATCGCCAGGTCGAGGTCGGCGCGTTCGAAGCACCACAGCGCCGCCAGCGTGCCGTACTCGAAATACGTCAGCGCAACGTCGCCGCGGGCCGCCTCGATGGCCTCGAACGCGGCGACCAGCGACGCATCGTCGATGTCGGCGCCTTCGATCCGCACGCGCTCGTTGTAGGCGCGCAGGTGCGGCGAGGTGTAGGCGCCGACGCGCCAGCCGGCGCCGCGCGCGATCGCCTCGATGAAGGCCACGGTCGAGCCCTTGCCGTTGGTGCCGCCCACGGTCACGACGCGGCGCGCGGGCCGCGACAGGCCCAGCGCTTCGGCGACCGCGCGTACGCGGTCCAGGCCCATGTCGATGGATTTGGGGTGCTGGCGCTCGATGTACTCGAGCCACTGGGTCAGGTCCATGCGCAAAGTGTGCGGTATGCGGGCGTAGATGTGCGGGCGCCGACGTGCGGGCGGCGTGGCGACGCGTATCACAGCGCCCGACTACAGCGCCCGGTGCACGGCCTCGCCGAACAGCGCGGTGTGGTGGGCGCAGTCGTTGAGGCGGACGACGTCGAGGCGGTCCACCGTCGGGCCTTCCAGCAGGTTGAGCGTCGTGGGCGCCTGCCGGAACCGCCACAGGTGCGCCAGCGGCAGGCCCAGCACGCGGCACAACAGCACCCGGTTCACGGCGTCGTGCGCGACCACCAGCAGGGTGTCGGCCTCGCCCAGGCCGTGCGCGGCCCGTTCCAGCGCTGGCCACGCGCGGTCGAGCACGTGCTGCAAGGATTCGCCCTCCGGCATCAGCACCTCGTGCGGCGTATCGCGCCAGGCACGCAGACGGTCGGGGTCGCGGTCGTGGATTTCCGCCGCGAGCAGTCCCTCCCAGGTGCCATGCGCGATTTCCATCAACCCGACGTCGGTGTCCAGCATCCAGGCGCGGTCGCCCAGCGCCAGCTCGGCCGTGCGGCGGGCGCGCGTGAGTGGCGACGCGACCGCCTTTGCAATCTCGACCCCGGCCAGGCGCTCGCCGAGTGCACGTGCCTGCGCTTCGCCGATGGGCGAGAGCGCGATGTCTTCCTGGCCCTGGTAGCGGCCTTCGGCGTTCCACGGGGTTTCGCCGTGGCGGGCGAGCAGCAGTCTCATGGGATGTCCTTGTCGTTCTGATGGGAGTCGGGAGTAGTAGCGGCGCAAGGTCCGCCGCGTGATATCGCCAAGCGGCACGCACGGCACGAGTGCCGGCGCGTGGCCGCGGCGTTGTTCAGATCTGCTGCAGCGACAGCACGCCCGGCGTGGCGCGGAGCTCGGCGAGATGGGCGTCGTCGACGGCACGGTCTATCGTGATCGCCGCGCGTGCCTGTCCGTCGCCGGCCGCGCCCAGCGCGAAGTTGACGATGTTGACGCCGGCCGCGCCCAGCTTCGAACCGACCGTGCCGATCATGCCGGGGCGGTCCTCGTTGCGCATGAGCAACACGTTGGCCAGCGGGTCGAACTCGATCTCCACGCCGTCCAGCCGCACCACGCGCGGGCCGCGGTGCAGGGTGGCCTCGATCTCGCGGCTGCGGCCGTCGCCCTCGACGCGGATGCGCAGCAGGCGGTCGAAGCCATCGCCGTCGCCACCGAGCGTTTCGGCGACGGTGAGGCCGCGGCCGGCGGCTTCGGCCAGTGCATTCACCGGCGTGATCCTGCCCGAAGCGGTGCCCAGCAGCGATGCGACCAGCAGGCGCGTCAGCGGCCGGGTGTCCAGCGCGTCGGTGCGTCCGGCATAGGTGATGTGCAGGCGCGTCGGCGCAGGCACCAGGCGCGCGGCCAGCCGGCCGAGCGCCGACATCAGCGGCATCCACGGGCCGACCTCGCGCGCGGCTTCGGCGGTCAGTGGCGGCAGGTTGACGCAGCCGGCGACCGCACCGGTGTCGATGAAGTCCAGGATCTGCCGCGCGAGGATCGTGCTCACCGCCTGCTGGGCTTCGCTGGTGGAGGCGCCCAGGTGGGGGGTCAGGATCAGCTTGGGGTGCGCACGCAGGGGCGAGTCGGCCTGCAGCGGCTCGGTCACGAAGGTGTCCAGCGCGGCACCGGCAAGGTGGCCTTCGTCCAGCAGCTTGAGCAGCGCGGCCTCGTCCACCAGCCCACCGCGTGCGGCGTTGACCACGTATCCGCCCGGCTTGATCGCGCGCATGCGCGCCTCCGACAGCAGGTTGGTCGTCTCCTTGGTGCGCGGCACGTGCAGGGTGACGATATCGGCCCACGCCAGCAGCTCGTCCAGCGTCTTCAGCGGCACGCTGCCCTTGGCCGCGGCGGCGGGCGGCAGGAACGGGTCGTACGCGGCGACCTCCATGCCGATGCCCAGCGCCTTGCGCGCCACGGTCGCGCCGATGCGGCCCAGGCCGATCACGCCCAGGCGCTTGCCCTCCAGCTCGAAGCCGGTCAACCCGGCCTTGGGCCACTGCCCGGCCTTCATGCCGGCATCGGCCTTGGGGATGTGGCGGGCCAGCGCGAACAGCAGCGAGATCGCGTGCTCGGCGGCGGCGAGCGTGTTGCCGTCGGGCGCGTTCATCACCGCGATGCCGCGCGCGGTGGCGGCGTCGACGTCGATGGTGTCCACGCCCGCGCCGGCGCGGCCGATCACGCGCAGCTTCGTCGCATCGGCAATCGCCTCGGCCGTGACCGGCGTGGCCGAACGCACCAGCACCGCATCGACGCCGTCAAGCGCGCTGGCCAGCGCCGCCGGGTCCTTGATCGGGTCGGACACGACGACCTCCCATCCCGCGTCGCGGAACAGGGCCAGGCCGTCGTCATGGATGCCATCGCACGCCAGTACTTTCATTGCAGGTTCCTCGTCATCGGGAAGGATGCGGAAGAGCCCTGCCAGCCGGCGCTGCGGTCGTGCGGTCCCCGCACGGAGGACGGGGAATTACTGCGGTGGTGCACCTGCGGGTCGGGAAACGGGGCCGGCTGGCATGGGAATCCGCGACAGCCCGGAGACTAGCAGCAATCCCGGGCAGGAATGAAAACGCCGGCCGGGAGCGAACCCGGCCGGCGTCGTCGACTGGCGTAGTGCAGTGCCGTCAGGGCGCGGCGACGTCCATCTCCTGCAGCAGGTTCGGGGCCGGGAAGACCTCCTGCATGATCCAGCGCATGTAGCGCTGGTCGACGGAGATCATCCGCGTCATCACCGGGTCGAACACCCAGTTGGAGCTGACCGACTCCCAGTTGCCGTCGAAGGCCAGCCCGACCAGCTTGCCGCGGGCGTCCAGCACCGGCGAACCCGAGTTGCCGCCGGTGATGTCCAGGTTGGACAGGAAGTTGACCGGCACCGTACCCAGCTCCGGATCGGCCAGGCCGCCGTAACGCTTGGCCTGGATGGCATCGAGCAGCGGTTGCGGGGCGTTGAACGGCTCCTCGCCGGTCGCCTTGGCCGCTACTTCCTCCAGACGGGTGAAGGGCACCTGCTCGCTGCCGGCGGTCTTCGTATAGCCGGTGACGTTGCCGAAGGTGATGCGCAAGGACGAGTTGGCGTCCGGGTAGACGAAGCCGCCCTGGCTGCGCTTGTAGTCGGCCACGGCCTGCAGGTAGACCGGGCGCGCCACCAGCGCGTCACCGGCGCGCAGCTTGGCTTCCTTCTCCAGCTGCAGCACGGTCGGCATGGTCGCCACCGCGAACTGCACCGCCGGGTCCTTGCTGGCTTCGAACACGTCGCGGTCGGCCTTGAACAGCGCGATGCGCTTGGCGTTGTCCGTCAGCTCCGTCCCGGCCAGGCGGTCCAGTGCAGCCTCGATTGCGGCCGCGTCGTTGCCGCCGAGCCATGCGTCCACCGCGGCGATGCGCTGGTCGGCCGGGAGCTTGATGTACTCGCGCAGCCAGTAGGCCTGCAGCTGGCGGTCCATCCCCGGCTCGTAGCGACGCTCCATCTGCCGCAGGCTGCCCTCGAACGACGGCAGGTCACGGTCCTGGTAGCCCGACTCGCGCTGCGCATCCGGCTTCTCGCGCTCGATCGACAGGCGGTACAGCTGCGACGCCGCACCCAGCACGCCGGTGTTGCGCAGCTGGCCGAAGATCAGGTCGCGCTCACGGTGCTGGCGCGCCAGCTCGCCAAGTGCTTCCAGTTGCGCGTGGGCCTCCAGTGCGGCCTGGCCCTTCGGGCCCTGGCGGCGCAGCCACGCCAGCGTCGCGGCCTCGTCCTTGCGCTTGGTATTGGCCGCGCCGATGCGACGGAAGCCTTCCAGCTGGCCGTCGTAGTTCTTCATCGCGTTCTGCCAGCCGCGGATGGTGTTGGCGTACTTCACCTCGACCTCCGGGTTGCGGCGGCCTTCGGCCTCCACCAGCGCGACGAGGTTCTTGAAGTGCCCACCGACCACCGGGTAGGCCCAGTTCGCGGTGTGGTCGAAGTCCGCCGCCAGCGCGTAGCGGCTGGTTGACCCCGGATAGCCGGCCACCATGACGAAGTCGCCCTCGCCCAACGGGCGGTCGGCGAGCTTCAGCCAATGCCTGGGCTGGTACGGCACATTGTCCTTGTCGTAGGCGGCCGGCTTGCCGTCCTTGCCGACATAGGCGCGGTAGAAGGCGAAGTCGCCGGTGTGGCGCGGCCACATCCAGTTGTCGATCTCGCCGCCGTAATTGCCGATGCTGCCCGGAGGCGCATAGACCAGGCGCACGTCCTTGATCTCGAGGTTGCGGAACAACCGGTAGGTGTTGCCGCCGGCAAAGCTGTACAGGCGGCAGCGGTAGCCGTCTTCGGCCTCGCAGCGGGCGATCAGCTGCTTCTCGAGGTTCTCGAGCGCCTCTGTGCGGGCCAGCGCGTCGGGCGCCGCGGCAATGGCTGCGCGCACCTGGTCGGTGACGTCCTCGATGGAGTCGAGCGCATAGATGCGCGAGGTCGGGCCGGCCGATACCTCATCGCCCATCGTCGCGGCATTGAAGCCCACGTCGATCAGGTTGTTGTCGAGCGTGGAGTTGAGCTGGATCGCGCCGTAGGCGCAGTGGTGGTTGGTCACCACCAGGCCCTGGGGCGAGACGAAGCTGGCGGTGCAGCCGCCCAGCGAGACCACGGCGCCCATCGGGTCGCCGGTCAGGTCGGCCAACTGCTCGGGCGACAGTTCCAGGCCCGCCTTCTTCAGCGGGCCGGCGATTTCAGGTAATTGCTGCGGTACCCACATGCCTTCGGCTGCCATCGCGCCTCCCGTCACTCCGGCCAGCGCCATTGCGGCGGCCAACACTGTGTATCGCATGCATACGCTCCTGGGTCGGTTAACCGGCCGAGTCTAGCCCGCGCCCGCGCCGCATCGCCAATGCCTTCAGTGGCCGGCCCGTATAATCGCCGGCCTGCCCCGTGCCCTTCGAACGGGGCCACTTCCCCCAGGAACCGACATGACCCAGACCGACACCATCCCCACCCGCATGCGCGCGCTGGTCAAGCGCGAAGCCGCCAAGGGCATCTGGATGGACGAGGTCGAGGTGCCCTCGCCCGGCCCCAACGACGTGCTGATCAAGCTGGAGAAGACCGCGATCTGCGGCACCGACCTGCACATCTACCTGTGGGACGAGTGGAGCCAGCGCACGATCAAGCCGGGCCTGGTGATCGGCCACGAATTCGTCGGCCGCATCGTGCAGCTCGGCACCGAGGTCAAGGGCTACCGCATTGGCCAGCGCGTGTCGGCCGAAGGCCACATCGTCTGCGGCCACTGCCGCAACTGCCGCGCCGGCAAGCAGCACCTGTGCCCCAACACCGTCGGCATCGGCGTGAACCGCAACGGCGCGTTCGCCGAGTACATGGTGATGCCGGCCACCAACCTGTGGCCGATCCCGGACCAGATCCCCAGCGAGCTGGCCGCGTTCTTCGACCCGTACGGCAACGCCGCGCATTGCGCGCTGGAGTTCGACGTGGTCGGCGAGGACGTGCTGATCACCGGCGCCGGTCCCATCGGCATCATCGCCGCTGGCATCTGCAAGCACATCGGCGCGCGCAACATCGTCGTCACCGACGTCAACGACTACCGGCTGAAGCTGGCCGCCGACATGGGCGCGACGCGCGTGGTCAATGTCGCCAACCAGTCGATCAAGGACGTCATGAAGGACCTGCACATGGAAGGCTTCGACGTCGGCCTGGAAATGAGCGGCAATGCGCGCGCCTTCAACGACATGCTCGACTGCATGTACCACGGCGGCAAGATCGCCCTGCTCGGCATCCTGCCCAAGGGCGCAGGCATCGACTGGGACCGCATCATCTTCAAGGGCTTGACCGTGCAGGGCATCTACGGCCGGCGCATGTACGAGACCTGGTACAAGATGACGCAGCTGGTGCTGGGCGGCTTCCCGCTGGGCAAGGTGCTGACCCACCAGTTGCCGGTGGAGGAGTTCCAGCAGGGCTTCGACCTGATGGAAGCCGGCAAGTCCGGAAAGATCGTCCTGAGCTGGAACTGAGTACGCATCGCGTCGCAGTGGGTGACTCCGGGCCATGGCGCGCCCCGCCGGCAACGCGGGCAGTCATCACGAACACGCAGTCGCGTGTGTCCCTTACGGGCCGCGAGTGCCAAGCCGCCAGTGGAGTCCCTCGCGCCACCATTGCCAGGCCATCGCCCCGAACAGGGCGGTGAGCCACAGGCCCAACTGCCACTCCAACGCGTTTTCGATGCGGTCGTGTGTGGCGGCATCGGCCACATACCCCGACACCACGGCCGCCAGCCCCGTCAGCAGGAAGCCCGCCGCGACGACCCGCAATGCACCGTCGCGCGCAGGAACCACAATGCTTGACTGCGCATCGGCGTGGAGCACCAAGAGCAGCGACAGGTAGCTGCACGCGAAGTAGCCGGTGACCCCGTAGCGCCGCAGCAGGCGGTACACATCCCCTTCGCTGCCCAGGAAGTTGGCATACAGCGCCAGGAACACGGCAGCAGCGACGCCCAGTACCGCGACTTTCCCGGCATGGACCAGGCCCCGCCGGGTCAACCGCCCCGCCGCCGTCCACCAGCACGCCGCCTGCAGCGCCGCCGCCGGCAACATGACAAGCCGGAACAGGTCGTTGCCGGCCCCGTGGCGCGCGGCCCGGCTGATCGACACGCAGCCGTCCAGATAGGGATTGCATGCGGGGATCAGCTGCGCGTGCAGCGACAACGCCCAGGCCAGGTGCGATACGACGAAGGGCAAGGCCGCCGACAGCGCCGGCAGCCACCAGGCCGGGATGGCAAGACCTTCAGGCCGCGGTCTGTCCATCCCCGACTCCAAGCCGCCCGGGGTCGCAGCGCGGGCATTGGATAGAATCACGGGTTCCGCCGCGGGGCGCGCCAGCACCAAGCCGTCCCGCGTCGCGCCCGTCCACGATGGAGGCCGTCTTGCGCCGCCCCTCGCTGGAGCGCTGGCGGCCACCCCACCCCGCCCAACAGGAAACGGACATGTCCACCTCCCTCACGCAACGCTACGCCGCCGAGCTCGACACCATCCGCGAGCAGGGACTGTTCAAGTCCGAGCGCGTCATTACCTCGCCGCAGTCCGCGGAAATCGTGCTGGCCGACGGCCGTACCGTACTCAACTTCTGCGCCAACAACTACCTGGGCTTGGCCGATCACCCGGACATCGTCGCGGTCGCGAAGGAGGCGCTCGACAGCCACGGCTTCGGCATGGCCTCGGTGCGTTTCATCTGCGGCACGCAGGACCTGCACAAGCAGCTCGAGAAGACGATTTCCGACTTCTTCGGCAAGCAGGACACGATTCTCTACGCGGCATGCTTCGACGCCAACGGCGGCCTGTTCGAGCCGTTGCTGGGCGAGGAGGACGCGATCATCTCCGACGCGCTCAACCACGCCTCGATCATCGACGGCGTGCGCCTGTGCAAGGCCAAGCGCTTCCGCTATGCCAACTGCGACATGGCCGACCTGGAGGCCCAGTTGCAGGCCGCCGACGCCGCCGGCGCGCGCACGAAGCTGATCACCACCGATGGCGTGTTCTCGATGGACGGCTTCATCGCCCCGCTCGACCGCATCACCGAGCTGGCGGCCAAGTACGGCGCACTCGTGCACATCGACGAATGCCACGCCACCGGATTCCTGGGCGCCACCGGCCGCGGCTCGGCCGAGGTCAAGGGCGTGCTGGAGAAGATCGACATCATCACCGGCACGCTGGGCAAGGCGATGGGCGGCGCGCTGGGCGGGTTCACGACCGCAAGCGCGGAGGTGGTCGAACTGTTGCGCCAGCGTTCCCGTCCCTACCTGTTCTCCAACTCGCTGCCGCCGCACGTGGTCGCGGCCGGCACCAAGGCGTTCGAGATGCTGGCCTCGGCCGGCGACCTGCGCGCACAGCTCGTGGAAAACACCGCCTACTTCCGCGAGCGCATGACCGCGGCCGGGTTCGACCTGAAGCCGGGCGAACATCCCATCGTCCCCGTGATGCTGTACGACGCCCCGCTCGCCCAGCGCTTCGCGCAGCGGCTGCTGGAGGAAGGCATCTACGCGATCGGCTTCTTCTTCCCGGTGGTTCCGAAGGGCCAGGCGCGCATCCGTACCCAGATGTCGGCCGCGCATACCCGCGAGCAACTGGACCGCGCGATCGATGCGTTCGTGCGCATCGGCCACGAGCTGGACGTACTCAACAGCTAACGCGGCGACAGGCGGCAAGAAAAAGACCCGGCAAATGCCGGGTCTTTTTTTTCTTCTCCAGCGGCGCCCTCTGGAACCGCGGCGATGCTACTTCTCGGCGACGTCCGCCACGACACCTGCACCTGCCGCGCTGACGGCCTGCTTGCCGGTAGCGACGCGAACCCCGCGCGCCCTCATCCACGCATCGAACTCATCGGCGCTCATGCGCTTTCCACCCTGCTCCATATCGAAGCGGTAGGGCGTGTTGTCGTGCTCGGTCTTGGGCTTGTAGGTGGCAGCGTCCACCTGCTCGGCTTCAGCCGCGAACGCTGATGAGAACAGCAAAGTCGAGCACAGCGATACAACGATGACGATCTTCCCCATGACTCACTCTCCCCAGTTGAGTGGGGTGGAGTCTATGTGACGAAAAAGTAACGAGGGCGCTGCAAAAGGTGCGCGCCGCCACAGTCCGGCGCATGCGCACGCGCGCGTTGCTCGACCCGTGCTGGCAGTCACATGCCGCGCGCGAACTACATCGGCAGAACGTCAGCGCGACGGCGTTGCCAGCGCAGCTACTTCGCCGGTCGTCAGTTCGCGCCATGCCCCCTTGGCCAACCCTCCCAGGGCCAGGTCGCCGATCGCGACGCGCACCAGCCGACGCACGGAGATGTCGTGGGCCGCCAGCAGCCGCCTGATTTGCCGGTTGCGCCCCTCCTCCAGAACGATTTCCAGCCAGGCATTCCGGCTGCCGGCGCGCAAGAGCCTCGCCTCCCGCGCCGCCAGGTGTTCGCCATCCGCCACGGCCCCCTGCACCAGAGCGTCCAGGGTCGTAGCGCTTGGGACCACATCGACCTGCACGTGGTAGGTCTTGTCGGGGCCGGTCGACGGGTCGGTGATGCGCGCGGCCCACTCCGGGTCGTTGCACAGGAGCAGAAGGCCCTCGCTGGCCTTGTCCAAGCGCCCCACGGGCGCCACCCACGGCAGCCCGGTTCCGTCGAGACACCGGTAAACCGTGTCCCGGCCACGCTCGTCGGTGGTGGACGTCACCAGCCCGCGCGGCTTGTTCAATGCGATATAGCGCCGCTCGACTGCCGGCAGGCGCTCACCGTCAACGTCGATGGCATGACGCCCGTCCACGACGGGATACTCCGGATCGCGCACGACGCGCCCGTCCACCCGGACCCGGCCGGCCTCCACCCACTTCGCGGCCTGGCTACGCGAGCAAACGCCGCGCTTGGACAGCACGCGCGCAAGACCGTGTCGAACCGGTGGCTTCATATGCGAAGGCGGCCGCTGGTGCGGCCGCGATTCTGGAACCTCTGGGCCCGCTGCGCGACTACTGGTCGTCCTCGGCCGCCGCCTCGTCGTCCTGGGCCGGGTCTTCGGCAGGCACCGGACTGGTTGCGGCCGCGGGCGCTGTCGGCACCTCGCCCTCAACCACCGGAGCTGATGGATCTACACCCGGGGCGGCCGGCTTGGCGGCGCCGCGCGCGACGCGAACGCCCTTGGACTTCATCCAGGCACTGAACTCATCGGCGGTCATGCGCTTGCCGTTCTGGTTCATGTCGAACCGCCACGGCGTGTTGTCGAACTCCGTCTTGGGCTGGTACGCGGCTGGATCGGTCGAGGACGGCGCGGTGGTGGGCGAAGTTGCATCCGGTGTCGTGACGGCTGTCGCTCCCGGGGCCGCAGCAGGTACGCCCGGCATCGCCGCGGGCAACGGCGCGTCCGGCGCAACCGGTGGGGTCACCGATGCCACGTTGCGGCACTGGTCGACCTGCAACCGGAACAACACCTGGTCGACGGATCGCGACTCGTCAAACGCATTGGCAAGGACGCCGGTCGGTGCACCCAACTGGTGGCTCGGCGCAGCCAGACCCGGTGCCAGCGGCGCGACGACGGTGGGCTGCACGGGAAGCGCGCGCGGCGCAGCCAGGGAGGCGCACGTTTCGGCGGTCTGCGCATGCGCCAGGGCGGCACCGGTCAGTGAAACGAAGGCAAGGACGAGGCGGCGCATGCGGTGCTCCATTGAGTCGGACTGGATGATGCGTACCCGAGCGCGCATCGACAGCCAGTGTAGGTGTGCACCGCGTGTGCCACAACCGAACCGCGCACAAAAAAAAGCCCGGCACATGGCCGGGCTCTCGATGCGGATGGGCGGACCCCGAAGGGCCCGCCCGGGTGCATCAGTTCTGCACGTTCAGCTCGGTGCGACGGTTCCGCTCGTTCTTGCACTCCGGCAAGGTCTGGGCGGTCGGCTCCAGCGGACGGCTCTCGCCGTAACCGTTCGGACCCACCATGCGCGAGGCGTCGATGCCGTTGCTGCTCAGGTAGTCGTACACCGCCGAGGCGCGACGCTCCGACAGCGACTGGTTGTACGCGTCGGTGCCGCACAGGTCGGTGTGACCGGCCACTTCGACGCGCAGCTCCGGGTAACGCTGCAGGATCTGAACGGCCTCGTTCAGGATCGCCACCGCGTCCGGACGCAGCGTCGACTTGTCGAAGTCGAAGTTCACGCCCTTCAGGTCGATCGACACCGGCACCGGGCAGCCGTCCGGACCGATGGTCTGGCCAGCCTGCGAATCCGGGCACTTGTCGTCGCAGTTGTTGACGCCGTCACCGTCGTCGTCCAGGTCCGCGCAGCTCGGCGCAACCGGGGCCGGCGCGACCGGGGCCATCGGCTCCGGACCCAGCGGGATCACGACGCCGACCGAAGCCAGCACGTCGCCGAACCAGTCTTCCTGGGGAGCATTGATGCTCTGGTCATCGAAGTCGGCACGGTACGCCAGCTCGGTACGCAGGCCTACGCGGCCCAGGTCACCCTGCAGGCCGAGTCCGACCTTGGCAGCGAAGTTGCCGTCTTCACGCTGACCCGGGGAATCGGGGCTCGGGAAAGCATCGAACTCTTCCTCGGCGCGCTGGAAGCCAAGACCCAGGAGCGCGTATGGATTCCAATTCCGACCTTCGGCGATGAAGTGTCGACGCATATCCAACGAAACGCCGTACTGCGACCAGTTCAAGTCCTGGTTCGCGTCCATATTCGGGTTCTGGTAGTTCAGCTCACCGTCGACCGACCAGTGCGGGCTGACGAACTTGCCCAGTCCAACCGACACGAACGGCGCATTGTGCGTGCCACGGTCGTTGTCCTGCAGGTTGAACCCGGTGGAACCCGTCAGGTACCAGCGATCATCAAACTCCTGCGCACCGGCCGAGAAGGCCAGGCCCGCCAACAGCGCGGTGCTCAGCAAGCGGATCTTCATATACGACTCCTTCGATTTGATCTGAGGGCAAGGGAACCGCACGGCGCTCGCTCAGGACCCATGTGATGGTCCGCCGGGGCCCGTGGCGCGGCGAGCATACACCGTCAACGTGTTTGTTAATACAGCTTAACGAGCGCCCCGGACTGCGCACAAAAAAGCCCGGCACATGGCCGGGCTCTCGATGCGGATGGGCGGACCCCGAAGGGCCCGCCCGGGTGCATCAGTTCTGCACGTTCAGCTCGGTGCGACGGTTCCGCTCGTTCTTGCACTCCGGCAAGGTCTGGGCGGTCGGCTCCAGCGGACGGCTCTCGCCGTAACCGTTCGGACCCACCATGCGCGAGGCGTCGATGCCGTTGCTGCTCAGGTAGTCGTACACCGCCGAGGCGCGACGCTCCGACAGCGACTGGTTGTACGCGTCGGTGCCGCACAGGTCGGTGTGACCGGCCACTTCGACGCGCAGCTCCGGGTAACGCTGCAGGATCTGAACGGCCTCGTTCAGGATCGCCACCGCGTCCGGACGCAGCGTCGACTTGTCGAAGTCGAAGTTCACGCCCTTCAGGTCGATCGACACCGGCACCGGGCAGCCGTCCGGACCGATGGTCTGGCCAGCCTGCGAATCCGGGCACTTGTCGTCGCAGTTGTTGACGCCGTCACCGTCGTCGTCCAGGTCCGCGCAGCTCGGCGCAACCGGGGCCGGCGCGACCGGGGCCATCGGCTCCGGACCCAGCGGGATCACGACGCCGACCGAAGCCAGCACGTCGCCGAAGTAGTCGGGGCCATCGTTGCGCTCCGGCGGCGGATCGTCGAGACGCAGTGCCGCGTCGGTATCGTCGATGGCGTTGTTGACCCGGTAGGCCAACTCGGTGCGGATCTTGACACGACCCAGATCGCCCTGGAGACCACCGCCGAACTTCGCCGAAACGCCACCGGCCTCGTCTTCGAACGGAGAGTCAGGGTTCGGGAAGTTGTCGAACTCGACTTCCTCCTGCTGGTAACCCAGACCCATCAGCAGGTAGGGGTTCCAGTTGCGCCCTTCGGCGATGAAGTGACGGCGGGCATCGAAGGAGATGCCGTACTGCGACCAGTTGAGGTCCTGGTTCGAGTCACGATTCGGGTTCTGGTAGTTCAGCTCACCGTCGATCGACCAGTACGGGTTGATGAACTTGCCCAAGCCCAGGGTGACGAACGGCGCGTTGTTGGTATCGCGGTCGTTGTCCTGCAGGTTGAAGCCGGTCGAACCGGTGATGTACCAACGGTCGTCGAATTCCTGGGCGTTAGCGGCGCCCGCCAGACTCAGACCACCCAACAAGGCGGCGCAGAGGAGTTTCTTATTCATGTATTGCTCCTTGGGATCGAAAAAGGGGAAACCGCGTCTGCGAGGTTCCTACCGTCAGGACGGTCGCCGATGCGACGCCATCGCGGCGCAGGTTAGGTTTGGCCCTGTGAAAGCCGCGTTAACTTACGCCTAACAACCAGCAAAGTTCCTCACGAATGCTGATGCGCGTCAAGTCCTGTTCAGCCTCGCAGCTGCCAAGCAAGCAATAGACAGGTTGGGGGAGTCCCGGGCAGCGGCCAATCATACGCCCGCGAATACGTGTATCGATACGGCGTTTTTAAGGGCCGAGGAACACAACCGCAATGCAGCGTACCGTTGAATCGAGGCGCTTCTCCCTTCATTGTGCGCGCTCCATACGCCAGCGTACTCACAGATGACAATGATGGCCGGGACGTACCCGCACCTGTTCGAGCCCCTGAACCTGGGCTTCTGCACGCTTTCCAACCGGGTGCTCATGGGATCGATGCACACCGGCCTGGAAGACCGGGCGGCGGACTTCCCCAAGCTGGCGGCCTACTTCGCAGAGCGCGCGGCTGGAGGCGTCGGACTTATTGTCACCGGCGGTTTCTCGCCAAACATCACGGGCTGGCTGAAGCCGTTCGGCGGCAAGCTCGGGTGGCCATGGGAGGGCCGGAAGCATCGACAGGTCACCGCGGCCGTGCACGCGAACGGGAGCCGCATCTGCCTGCAGTTGCTTCATGCCGGACGCTACGGCTACCACCCGTTGCAGGTCGCACCGTCGCGGATCAAGTCGCCGATCAATCCATTCACCCCGCGTGCGCTGGGTGCGCGCGGGGTCGAACGCCAGATCGAAGCCTTCGCCACCAGCGCGCGGCTGGCGCGCGATGCCGGCTACGACGGCGTGGAGGTGATGGGATCGGAGGGCTACCTGCTCAACCAGTTCACGGTGCCCCGCACCAACCGGCGCACCGACGCGTGGGGCGGCGATGCGCAGCGGCGCATGCGCTTCGCCGTGGAGATCGTCCGCCGGATCCGCGAGACCTGCGGCCCGGACTTCATCGTCATCTACCGCCTGTCGATGATCGACCTCGTCAACGAGGGCAACGCCTGGGACGAAGTCGTGGCGCAGGCGCGCGCCGTGGAAGCCGCGGGTGCAACGCTGATCAACACCGGCATCGGCTGGCACGAGGCGCGCATCCCGACCATCGCCACATCTGTCCCGCGCGCGGCGTTCACCGGCATCACCGCGCGGCTCAAGCCCGAGGTCGGCGTGCCGCTGATCGCCACCAACCGCATTAACATGCCCGATGTGGCCGAGCGCATCCTCGCGTACGGGCAGGCCGACATGGTCTCCATGGCGCGTCCGCTGTTGGCCGATCCGGAGTGGGTGAACAAGGCGCGGCAGGGACGCGCGGACGACATCAACACCTGCATCGCCTGCAACCAGGCGTGCCTGGACCACGTGTTCGAGAACAAGCGCGCCAGTTGCTTGGTGAATCCGCGTGCGTGTGCGGAGACCGAACTCAATTACACGCCGACTGCGTCGCCCAAGCGCATTGCGGTGGTCGGGGCGGGCCCTGCCGGACTGGCCTGCGCGACCGTCTGCGCCGAACGCGGACACGCCGTGACCTTGTTCGACCGTGCCGGCGAAATCGGAGGCCAGTTCAACCTGGCCAAGCGCATCCCCGGCAAGGAAGAATTCCACGAGACGCTGCGCTACTTCTCCCGCCGGATCGAACAGACGGGCATCGACTTGCGCCTGCAGACCGACGTCGACGCATCGCAATTGGACGGGTTCGATGAAGTTGTGCTGGCGACCGGTATCGCGCCGCGCGCCATCGATATCCCCGGGTCGGACCATCCGAAAGTCGTGAGCTACCTGGATGTGATCACGGGCCGGGTCGTGCCGGGCGCATCGGTGGCGATCATCGGCGCAGGCGGCATCGGTTTCGACGTCGCCGAATTCCTCGTCCACGACGCCGCGCACCCAGCCACCTCCCTAGACGCGGCCCGCTGGCGCGATGAGTGGGGCGTTGATCTCGACTACCAGCAGCACCGCGGCGGTCTGACCCAGCCGAACCCCGCTCCGCCGGCCCGCCGCGTATGGCTGCTGCAACGCAGTTCGGGAAGGCCAGGCGCGAGGCTCGGCAAGACCACTGGCTGGATCCACCGCGCCACGCTGAAGGCCAAGGGCGTCCGGATGCTGGGTGGCATTCAATACGTGCGTATCGATGATGCCGGACTGCATGTCACCGTCGACGGCAAGGCGGAGGTGTTGCCGGTCGACCACGTGGTGGTCTGCGCAGGCCAGGAGCCATTCCGGCCGCTCGCCGATGCGCTGGCAGCGCGTGGACGCAGCTGCCATGTGATCGGCGGCGCGGACGTGGCGGCGGAACTGGACGCCAAGCGGGCGATCGACCAAGGGAGCCGGCTCGCGGCTGCGCTCTAGGACGTCATATCCGCGTCCGTGGCCCCGATGGCCGCGATGGCCCAGGCGCATCGGGATCGACCGTGCGGACAGCTGATCGCCCCGCTGCTGGTCCGATCAAGCAGATCACTGGAATAAAAACTCCAAAACAATCCACAACTTAGACCAGTCGTTCACCTGGCGTTTATGTCGGGGCCTGTACCGTGCGCCAACTTTTCCGGCCACCCACGCAGGTGGCACCCTCGCCGCCCACGCCGTCGCGTGGTCAACGGCCCGGGGCAACGCGAGCCGCACGCGACTTCGAGTCGCATCCGCCAGGACGCGGCCGCCGCCCTCCCCAGTACGCCATGCCGGTCCACGCCGAAGTCACCGTTTCCCATCCATAGGGAACGGACGCTGAAGTGCGGCCGGCGCAACGGAGCAAGGAGTTCGACATGAAACTGGCCTGGATCCTGTGGTTGGCCTCCGTCCTGCCGCCACAAACTGCCGATTCGCTGTGCCTTAGCACCACGCTGTACCTGGAAGCTCGCGACCAGTCGGTCCGCGGGCAACAGGCGGTTGCCGAGGTCGCCCTGCGTCGCCGCGACAGTGGACTGTGGGGCGACTCGGTCTGCGAGGTCGTGACGGCCCGCAAGCAGTTTGCGCCGACGATCGTCTCGCCCAACACGCGCCTCACCAACACCGAGGCCTGGGGCGAGGCCGTCACCGTTGCACTGGAAGCCGAGCGGAACTGGGCGCTGCCGGACGGCGAACGCCAGGAGATCGTGCCCGGCGCCAGCCATTTCCTCGCGCATGCCATCGCCGCGCCGAGCTGGCGCAATGCGTACCAGGTCGCGAGGATCGGGGACCACACCTTCCTAAAGGTGCAGTCGCTCAAGCCGCGGCAGTCCTGATTTCGACCACGCATGAAAGACCCGACATGAAAAAAGCCGCGCAGTTGCGCGGCTTTTTTCTTTTCGTCTGCGCAACCGTCAGCGCTTGTCGATGTCCACGTACGCACGGTCGTCCGGACCGGTGTAGTTCGCGCTGGGTCGGATGATCTTGCCGTCCTCGCGCTGCTCGATCACGTGCGCGCTCCACCCGGTGGTGCGTGCGATCACGAACAGCGGCGTGAACATCGGCGTCGGGATACCCATCATGTGGTACGCGGAAGCGGAGTACCAATCGAGGTTGGGGAACATCTTCTTCGTGTCCATCATCAGGGTCTCGATGCGCTCGGACACGTCGAACAGCACCTGGTTGCCGCCATCGCTGCACAGCTTGCGGCTGATCTCCTTGATGATCGGATTGCGCGGGTCACCGATCGTGTACACCGGGTGGCCGAAGCCGATGATGATTTCCTTGCGCTCCATGCGCGCGCGGATGTCGGCCTCGGCCTCGTCCGCCGAGACGTAGCGGCTGATGATGTCCATCGCGACTTCGTTGGCGCCGCCGTGCTTCGGCCCGCGCAACGCACCGATGGCACCGGTGATGCACGAATGCAGGTCGCTGCCGGTGCCGGCGATCACGCGCGCGGTGAAGGTCGAGGCGTTGAACTCGTGCTCGGCGTACAGCACCAGCGATTTGTCCAGGGACTCGGCGTGCAACGCGCTCGGCGGCTCGCCGTGCAGCAGGTGCAGGAAGTGGCCGGCCACGGACTCATCGTCGGTCTCCACGTCGATGCGGCGGCCGTTGCGGGTGAAGTGCCACCAGTACAGCAGCATGGAGCCGAAGCTGGCGACCAGCTTGTCGGCGATGTCGCGGGCCTCCGGCGCCGGATGTCCGTCGCGCTCGGGCAGCACCGTACCCAGCACCGAGCAACCGGTACGCAGTACATCCATGGGATGCGCGTTGGCCGGCACCAGCTCCAGCGCGTCGGTCACGATGGCCGGGAGCCCACGCATGCGCTTGAGCTTCGTGCGGTAGGCCTTGAGCTGCAATGAGGTGGGCAATGCACCGTGCACCAGCAGGTGCGCGACCTCCTCAAAGGTCGACTTCGTCGCCAGGTCCTTGATGTCATATCCGCGGTAATGCAGGTCGTTGCCGCTGCGGCCGACGGTGCACAGCGCGGTGTTGCCCGCCGCCGTGCCCGACAGGGCCACCGACTTCTTGGGCTTGGGGAGGGTGCTGGTCTCGCTCATGTTCAATCCTCTCGTTGTTCCGGGGCGCGCGTGATGCCTTCCAGGCACCGGCCGGTCATTCGGGTTTGCCCGACGCGAACAGGGCGTCGAGCTTGTCCTCGTAGGCGTGGTAGCCGAGGTAGTCGTACAGCTCGGCGCGCGTCTGCAGGGTGTCGATGATGTGCTTCTGGGTGCCGTCGCGGCGCACGGTCTCGTAGAAGTTCAACGCCGCTTTGTTCATGGCACGGTACGCGCCGCAGCAATAGAGAGCGATGTCGACACCGGCCTCGCGCAGCTCGTCGACGGTGTAGAACGGCGTGCTGCCGAACTCGGTCAGGTTGGCGAGGATCGGCACCTTTACCGCCTGCTTGAAGCGGCGATAGTCCTCGAGCGATCCCATCGCCTCCGGGAAGATCATGTCGGCACCGGCTTCGACGTATGCAACGGCGCGTTCGATCGCCGCGTCCACTCCCTCCACTGCCGCGGCGTCGGTCCGCGCCATGATCACGAACCCGTCGTCGGTGCGGGCATCGACCGCCGACTTCACCCGGTCGACCATCTCGCCCTTGGACACGACTTCCTTGCCCGGCCGGTGGCCGCAACGCTTCTGGCCGACCTGGTCCTCCATGTGCACCGCGGCGACGCCCACGCGCTCGAAGGAACGGATCGTGCGACCGATGTTGAACGCGCCGCCCCAACCGGTGTCGATGTCGACCAGGAGCGGCATGCCCGTGGCATCGACGATGCGGCGCGCGTCGGTGAGCACGTCTTCCATGGTGCTGATGCCCAGGTCAGGCATACCAAGCGAATTGGCGGCCACACCGCCGCCCGACAGGTACAGCGCCCTGTAACCCACGCGCTTGGCCATCAGGCCGGCATAGGCGGTAATCGCGCCCATGACCTGCAGCGGGGACTCTTCCTGGATGGCGGCGCGGAACTTCGCGCCTGCGGAGACTTGCGACATTCGATACCCCGTGGGATGGGTTGAGCGGAGCGATACCCATCAATCCGAATGTCGCGACGGTGGGTATCGCTTCGCTCAACCCACCCTGCGATGCCGAAAATCCGGGACCGGTCGTTACCGCTTACAGCAGGTGTGCGACACCGGCGCGCTCTTCTTCGAGCTCGGCCAGCGTCTTGTCCATGGCGGCGCGGCTGAAGTCGTCGACCGGCAGGTCGGTGACGCGGGTGTATTCGCCGTTGGCGCAGGTCACCGGCACGCCGTAGATCACGCCTTCCGGGATGCCGTAGCTGCCGTCGGACGGCACGCCCATGGTGGCCCACTTGCCGTCGGTGCCCAGCACCCAGTCGCGGATGTGGTCGATGGCAGCGTTGGCCGCGGATGCCGCCGAGGACAGGCCGCGCGCTTCGATGATTGCCGCGCCGCGCTTGCCCACCTTCGGGATGAATTCGTTGGCATTCCAGTCGGCGTCGTTGATCTTGTCCTTCAGCGACTGCCCGTTGACCGTGGCGAAGCGGTAGTCCGGGTACATGGTCGGGCTGTGGTTGCCCCACACGACCAGCTTCTCGATGTCGGCCACGGCAACGCCGGCCTTGTTGGCCAGCTGGCTCAGCGCGCGGTTGTGGTCCAGGCGCAGCATCGCGGTGAAGTTCTTCGCCGGCAGGTCGGGGGCGGACTTCATGGCGATGTAGGCGTTGGTGTTGGCCGGGTTGCCGACCACCAGTACCTTGACGTCGCGGCTGGCGACCTTGTTCAGGGCGGCGCCCTGCGCGGTGAAGATCTTGGCGTTCTCCAGCAGCAGGTCCTTGCGCTCCATGCCCGGACCGCGCGGACGCGCGCCGACCAGCAGGGCGATGTCGGCATCCTTGAACGCGACTTCGGCGTCATCGGTACCGACCATACCGGCCAGCAGCGGGAACGCGCAGTCCTCCAGCTCCATCATCACGCCCTTGAGCGCGGCCTGGGCCTTCTCCATCGGCAGCTCGAGCATCTGCAGGATGACCGGCTGGTCCTTGCCCAGCATTTCGCCGGAGGCAATGCGGAACAGCAGGGAATAGCCGATCTGGCCGGCAGCACCGGTGACGGCAACGCGGACGGGAGTCTTCATGGGGAAATCCTTCGCGGGGATGTGGGTGGAGGGCGCGCGCGTCAGTAGACGCGGTAGCCGAGGGGTTGGAGGTGGTCGTCGAGCGCAGCGGTGTCATAGCCGCGCACGACGTCCTGCCCGATCACGGTGACCGGCACACCGCGCGCGCCCAGCGCCTTCATCGCGCGGTCGCCTTCGGGCGTTTCGATGTCGAGGACGCGGTAGCGCACGTTGGCCAGCTCGAAATCCTTGCGTTGCTTGCGGCAGTAGCCGCACCAGTCGGCGGCCAGCATCACGATGCGCGATTCGCCCGTGTCATGGCGTGGGTCGCCGGGCTGCAGCTCGGGCGCGGCCGGCTCGCGGAAATGCAGGTAGCCGCCGACGAGGGCGGCCAGCACCAGCAGCCAGAGCGCGCGCACGCAGCCGCCCTGCCCTTACGACAGTTCGCCGAAGAACTCCCGGATGCGCTGCATGCCGGGCTCCAGTTGCGGCGTCGGGCAGGTATAGCTGATGCGCATCGCGCGCGGCTCGCCGAAGGCCGAGCCCGGCACGCATGCCACGCCCTTGGCTTCCAGCAGCACGCTGCAGAAATCCACGTCGTTGGCGATCGCCTTGCCGGTCGGCCCGTGCGTCTTGCCGAAGGCGCAGCTGACATCGGGGAACACGTAGAACGCGCCCTGCGGCCGTGGACACACGACGCCGGGGATCGAGTTCATCACGTCCATCACCTGGTCGCGCTTGGCCTGGAACTCGGCGCACTTGGCCTCGGGTACGTCCTGCGGCCCGGACAGGGCGGCGACCGCAGCAGCCTGCACGATCTCCGGCAGGTTGGTGATGTGGTTGGAGTTCATCGTCACCACGGCCTGGGCGACGACTTCCGGCCCGGCCATGAAGCCCACGCGCCAGCCCGGCATGCCGTAGGTCTTGGACAGCGAGTCGACGAAGATCACGCGGTCGCGCAGCTCGGGGCGCGCATGCACGAAGTTGTGGTAGCCCACGCCGTCGAACACCATCCGGTTGTAGATGTCGTCGGTAATGACCCACGTGTCCGGATACTTGGCGATGACGTCGGCCAGCGCACCGATCTCGTCCTTCGTGTAGACCATGCCGGTCGGGTTGGACGGGTTGTTGAACAGGAATACGCGCGGCTTCTTCGCCAGCGCCTCTTCAAGCTGCGCAGGCGTCAGCTTGTAGTCCTGCGCAGGCCCGCACGGCAGCAGCTCGACCTTCGCGTTGACGATCTCGGCGATGTCCAGGTAGCTCGTCCAGTACGGCGTCGGAAAGGCGATCGTGTCGCCCTCGTCCAGCAGCGCCTCGGCCAGGTTGTAGAGCACGTGCTTGGCGCCCACGCCGGTCGCGAGGTTTACGCGGCCGTAGCCGGTCATGCCGATCTTGTTGATGTGCTCGAGGAACGCATCGAGCATCGCGTCGCTGCCGCGGTTGCTGCCGTACTGGCCGGAGTCGTGCGCCAGCGCCTGGCGGGCGGCCTCGTAGACGTGCTCGCCGGGCAGGAAGTTGGGGACGCCGATCGAGAAGCTGATGATGTCGCGGCCTTCGGACTTCAGGCGCTTGGCCTTCTCGGCAATCTGCATGATCGCGCTGGGCTTGGCGCGACCGATGCGCCGGGCGAGCTGGGGCATCGTGGTGACCTCGTGGGGAGTTCGACGGGACGGCCGCGACCGCGGCCATCAGCCGGAAAATAGTACCACGTGAAACCATTTCGACCTGGCGGGACCGGGTCCGGAAACGACGACGCCCGCGCGGTGGCGGGCGTCGGGGCAGGCGGTCCGGGCGGGCCCGGACGGCGGGTTCACGGACGCGCGTTGGCGTCCAGCGTCGTGTTCCACTCGGCCACGCGGTCGGCCTTGGCGGCCAGCGCGGCGTCGACGTCACCCTCGAGCTTCACCTTGTTGATGATGTCGCCCTGCTTGATGGCGTCCACCACCTCCTGGCCCTCGATCACCTTGCCGAAGACAGTGTGCTTGCCGTCCAGCCACGGGCACGCCACGTGGGTGATGAAGAACTGGCTGCCGTTGGTGCCCGGACCGGCGTTGGCCATCGACAGCACGCCGCGCTCATGGCCAAGGCCGTTCTTGGTCTCGTCCTCGAAGCGGTAGCCCGGGCCGCCGGTGCCACTGCCCTGCGGGCAGCCGCCCTGGACCATGAAGTCGTTGATCACGCGGTGGAAGTTGAGGCCGTCGTAGAAGCCGCGCTTGGCGAGGTTGGCGAAGTTGGCGACCGTCAGCGGGGCCTTTTCGGGCTCGAGCTGGATGCGAATCGGGCCGCGGTCGGTTTCGAAGGTGGCGATGAGGCTCATGCGGGGCTCCTGGTGGGGGTTGGACACGGGCGCCGGCGGCGGCGTGAACAGGGGGCCGCCAAGAATACCCCAGCCCCACCCGGATGCCCGCATTCAGGCAGGTTTGGCCGCTATAATGGCCGGCTTCCTCCCTGTCCCGAGCGTCGAACGGCGCCCTGTCCGCATGTCCGCATCCAACTCCGTCGAACGCCTGCGCAACATTGCCATCGTCGCCCACGTCGACCATGGCAAGACCACCCTCGTCGACCAGCTGCTCAAGCAGTCCGGCACCCTGGACGAGCGCGCCGTCGTGCCCGACCGCGTGATGGACAGCAACGACATCGAGAAGGAGCGTGGCATCACGATCCTCTCCAAGAACACCGCCATCCGCTGGACCGACCCGGACGGCGAGACTTGGCGCATCAATATCGTCGACACGCCGGGCCACGCCGACTTCGGTGGCGAGGTCGAGCGCGTGCTGTCGATGGTCGACTCGGTGCTGATCCTGGTCGACGCGATGGACGGCCCGATGCCGCAGACGCGCTTCGTGACGCAGAAGGCGTTCGCGATGGGCTTCAAGCCGATCGTGGTGGTCAACAAGGTCGACCGCCCGGGCGCGCGCGCCAGCTGGGTGCTGGACCAGACCTTCGACCTGTTCGACCGCCTTGGCGCGACCGACGAGCAGCTCGACTTCACCACCGTCTACGCCTCCGGCCTGCAGGGCTACGCCGGCATGGACGAGAGCGTGCGCGACGGCGACATGACCCCGCTGTTCCAGGCCATCTGCCAGCACGTGCCGGCGCCGCCGGTCGACCCGGATGGCCCGTTCCAGATGCGCGTCACCAGCCTGGACTACAACAGCTACGTCGGCATGATCGGCATCGGCCGCATCCAGCGCGGCAAGGTCAAGACCAACCAGCAGGTCACCGTGATCGACCGCGAGGGCAAGACCCGCAACGCCAAGGTGCTGCAGGTGCTGGGCTTCATGGGCCTTGAGCGCGTGGAAGTGCCCGAGGCCGGCGCCGGCGACATCATTGCCTTCTCCGGCGTGGATCCGCTGGGCATTTCCGACACGCTGTGCGACCCGTCCGCGGTCGAGCAGCTGCCGGTTCTGACGGTCGACGAGCCGACGATCTCGATGACCTTCCAGGTCAACGACTCGCCGTTCGCCGGCGTCAAGGACCGCAGCGGCGGCAAGTTCCTCACCAGCCGCCAGCTGCGCGACCGCCTGACCCGCGAGACCGCGCACAACGTCGCGCTGAAGGTCGAGGACACGTCCGACGCCGACAAGTTCAAGGTCTCCGGCCGCGGCGAGCTGCACCTGTCGATCCTGATCGAGAACATGCGCCGCGAAGGCTATGAGCTGGCCGTGTCGCGTCCGGAGGTCATCATCAAGGAGATCGACGGCGTGATGCAGGAGCCGTTCGAGCAACTTGTGGTCGACATGGAGGAGCAGTTCCAGGGCGGCGTCATGGGCCGGCTGGGCGAGCGCAAGGCGCTGCTGCAGAACATGGAACCCGACGGCAAGGGCCGCGTGCGCCTGGAGTTCATCATCCCGGCGCGTGGCCTGATCGGCTTCCAGACCGAGTTCCGCACCCTCACCGCGGGCACCGGCCTGCTGTTCCACGTCTTCGACCACTTCGGCCCGAAGATGGACGGCGAGATCGGCCAGCGCCAGAACGGCGTGCTGATCTCCAACGGCACCGGCCCGTCGCCGGCCTATGCGCAGATCGCCATGCAGGAGCGCGGCCGGCTGTTCATCGAGCCGGGCGAGGAGATCTACGAGGGCCAGATCGTCGGCATCCACAGCAAGGACAACGACCTGACGGTCAATGCCCTGCGCGGCAAGCAGCTGACCAACTTCCGCGCCTCCGGCACCGACAAGGACGAGGGTCTGATCCCGGCGATCAAGCTGTCGCTGGAGCAGGCGCTGGAATTCATCGACGACGACGAGCTGGTCGAGGTCACGCCCAAGCAGATCCGCCTGCGCAAGAAGTTCCGCACCGAGAACGACCGCAAGCGGGCTTCGCGCGCCGCCTGATTCGCGCTCAGCCGGTAACAGAAGAAAGCCGCCCGATGGGCGGCTTTTTTTTCGTGGGTGAGGCAAGGCATGCCCGTTCGCTGTAGGAGCGGCTTCAGCCGCGATCGAATGTTCGGCAAGTGCGATCGCGGCTGAAGCAGCTCCTGTAAAGCTCAGCTGTTGGCGAACTGCGCCTGCTTGCGCACGATCAGCATCGCCACTTCCAGCGCCTGCTCGTAGTTCAGGCGCGGATCGACCGTCGAGCGATAGGCGCGCTCCAGGTCCGTCTCCGTCAGCTCGCGGGCACCGCCCAGGCACTCGGTGACGTCCTCGCCGGTCAGCTCCAGGTGCACGCCGCCCAGCCGCGTCCCTGCTGCGGCGTGCAGGTCGAACGCCTGCTCCAGTTCGCTGCCGATGTTGTTGAAGCGGCGCGTCTTGTAGCCGTTGGCGGTGGCCTCGGTGTTGCCGTGCATCGGATCGCACACCCAAAGCACGCGGCGCCCGTCGCGACGCACCGCGTCCAGCAGCGGCGGCAGCTTGTCGGCGATATGCGCGGCGCCCATCCGGTGGATGAAACTCAGGCGGCCCGGCTCATCCTCGGGGTTGAGCAGGTCGATGATCCGCAGCAGCTGGTCGGGCGTCACCGACGGCCCGACCTTGAGCGCGATCGGGTTGCGGATACCCCGGAAGTACTCCGCGTGCGCGCCATCGACCGCGGCCGTGCGCATGCCGATCCACGGATAGTGCGTGCTGAGATTGAACCAGCCCCAATGACGCGGCACTTGGCGGGTCAGCGCCTCTTCGTACGGCAGCAGCAACGCTTCGTGGGACGTGTAGAAGTCGACCCGATTGAGGTTGTGCACCTCCTCACCGGAAATCGTCTCCATGAAACGGACCGCATCGCCGATGGCCTGCACCATGTGGCGGTACTCCTCCGCCAGGGGCGAATGGCCAACCCAGCTGAGGTTCCAGTATTCGGGGTGGTGCAGGTCGGCGAAACCGCCGTCGATCAGCGCTCGAACGAAGTTCATCGTCATCGCCGAACGCGCGTGCGCCTTGATCATCCGGCGCGGGTCGGGGCGCCGCGCTTCGGGCGTGAATGCCGGCGCATTGACCATGTCGCCCCGGTAACTGGGCAGCGTCACACCATTGAGCGTCTCGCTGTCGGCCGACCGCGGCTTCGCGTATTGGCCGGCGAAGCGGCCCACGCGGATCACCGGCTTGCGCAGGCCGTGCACCAGCACCAGGCTCATCTGCAAGAGCACCTTGAGCCGGTTGGAAATCAACTCGGAGGTGCAGGCATCGAAGCTTTCGGCGCAGTCGCCACCCTGCAAGAGGAAGCGCTTGCCCTCCTGCGCCTCGGCCAGCTGCTGCTTGAGCGCGAGGATCTCCCACGAGGTGACCAGCGGCGGCAGCAGCCGCAGCTCGTCCAGCACCCCGGCCAGTTCGCCCGCGTCCGGGTATTGCGGCAGTTGCAGGGCGGGCCGCGAGCGCCACGACGCCGCCGTCCAGTCGGACGGGAGGTGGACGGCGTGGATACTGCGGTCGGGCGTGCTCATGGACGTGCGGTTCGTGTTGCGGTGCAGCGAATGATCATGGTCGCATCCGGCTCAGCCCGCAACAGCAAGCGGCACCTGCCAGCAACAGGACTGGTTAACGCCGGAATGCCGCGTGGGCGGCCCACCCGGTCAACAGCACGAACCAGACCAGGCTCCATGCCGGCATCGACAGGCCCAGGAACGTCCAGTCGACCGTTCCGCAGTCGCCCGAACCGGTGAGCACTTTGCGGATGACACTGGTGGTCGACATCGTCTCGCGCATGAACTCCAGCCCTGCCCCGCAGGACGGGATCGCCGGCGGGTTCAGCTGCAGCCACACGTGGCGGCCGGCGATACCGATGCCCACAAGGCCCGCAACTACGGCCAGCGCCCCGTAGCCCCTACGCCCGCCACGGCCCGCTGGCGCGTGCAGCGCGCCGACGAGGAACACCACGCCCAGCGCCGCGAATGCGATGCGCTGGAAAATGCACAGCGGACACGGCTCCAGACCGTCGTGCAACTGGAGGTAGATCGCATAGCCCAGCAAACCGGCACAGGCCAGGAACCCCAGAACGAAATGGGTGCGGAAGGTGGAGCGGGCGGTGGAGGTTTTCATGCTGCAAAGCTTAAGGCGTGCGCGCGTCCGTGCGTAGACTCATGCTGCGGCAGGCATTCCTGGCCCACCTGGCCAGTGCGTGGCCACCGCTGAGAACCCGCCACCGTCATCGCCAGATGCAAAAAGCCCCGGCATGGCCGGGGCTTCTCGTCTCAGGCGGGGACGCAGGTCCCCACGGCGCCGATTACTCGGCCGCCGCTTCCGGGCGATCGACCAGCTCGACGTACGCCATCGGCGCGTTGTCGCCGGCGCGGAAGCCGCACTTGAGGATGCGCAGGTAGCCACCCGGGCGCGCCTGGTAGCGCGGGCCAAGGGTGGTGAACAGCGTGCCGACGGCTTCCTTGTCGCGCAGGCGCGAGAAGGCGAGGCGGCGGTTGGCGACGCTGTCGACCTTGCCCAGGGTGATGAGCGGCTCGGCGACGCGACGCAGCTCCTTGGCCTTGGGCAGCGTGGTCTTGATCAGACCGTGCTTGATGAGGGACGCGGACATGTTGGTGAACATGGCATCGCGATGGGCGCTGGTGCGGCTGAACTTGCGGCCGGCTTTCTGGTGGCGCATGGCAGTGGTTCCTGTTGAATGTTGTCGCTGTTGGAGGTCGCTGTCGCCGTCCTGGCGCTGGAAACATGGACTGCGGATGGTCCGGTCCGGCCGTCCTTGACCGGTGATGTTCGCGGGCTTTCAGGCCCGTCGGTTTGTGCCACTTGAGACAACGCTCCCCGCCATCGGGCGGGGAGCGGTATAGCGGTGGTGCGTCAGCCCATCATGCCGTGGCTGGCGATCCCGGCCGGCGGCCAGTTCTCCAGCTTCATGCCGAGCGACAGGCCGCGCTGCGCGAGCACTTCCTTGATCTCGGTGAGCGACTTCTTGCCCAGGTTCGGCGTCTTCAGCAGCTCGACCTCGGTCTTCTGGATCAGGTCGCCGACGTAGTAGATGCTCTCGGCCTTCAGGCAGTTCGCCGAACGCACGGTCAGCTCGAGGTCGTCGATCGGACGCAGCAGGATCGGGTCGACGCCACCGGTGGCCGGCTTGGCCGCACCGCGGTCGCGGTGGGTGAAGTCGCCGAACACCGACAGCTGGTCGGTGAGGATGTCGGCCGCGGTGCGGACGGCTTCCTCGGCGTCGATCGTGCCGTTGGTTTCGATGTCCAGGACCAGCTTGTCCAGGTCGGTGCGCTGCTCGACGCGCGCGGCCTCGACGGCATACGCGACGCGGCGGACCGGCGAGAACGACGCGTCCAGCATCAGGCGACCGATGGCGCGGGTCTCCTCGTCCGGGCGACGACGCGCTGCGGCCGGCTGGTAGCCGTAGCCACGCTCGATCTTCAGGCGCATGTTGATCGCGGTGTCCTTCGTCAGGTGCGCGATCACGTGGTCGGTGTTGAGGATCTCGACGTTGTGGTCGGCCTTGATGTCGGCCGCGGTGATCACGCCAGGACCCTGCTTGGAGAGCGACAGGGTGGCGGACTCGCCGGTGTGCATGCGGATGGCGACGTCCTTGAGGTTGAGCAGCACCTCCAGCACGTCCTCTTCCAGGCCTTCGACCGTGGTGTACTCGTGGAGCACGCCGTCGATCTCGACCTCGGTGATGGCGAAGCCCGGGATCGAGGACAGCAGCACGCGGCGCAGCGCGTTGCCCAGGGTGTGGCCGTAGCCGCGCTCCAGCGGCTCGATCACGACCTTGGCGCGGTTGCCGTTGAGGCGCTCGATCTGGGGACCGCGCGGACGCAGTACCTGGTTAGCGGTAACCGTCATTGTGTAACTTCTCCTGCAATGCTCCGCGCTGGGGGAGCGCGATCGCGTTGGCTTTGGAGCCCCCTCTGGATCAAGGAGGCGGCCGGTGTGCGGGGCACGCCGGCCAGGGTGGTGGAGGTCCCCGCGCATCCCCAGAAGGGACGCACAGGGAATGCCGCATCGGTTACTTCGAGTACAACTCGACGATCAGCGCTTCGTTGATGTCCGAAGGCAGGTCGGCGCGATCCGGCACGGCCTTGAACACGCCGCTGAACTTCTTGCTGTCGACCTCGACCCACGACGGCGACAGGTCCATCTGCTGGGCGACCGTCAGCGACTCCTGGACACGGAGCTGCTTCTGGGCACGCTCGGCCAGGGCGATCGCGTCGCCGGCCTTCACCTGGTAGGACGGCAGGTTCACCGACTTGCCGTTGACCGTGACGCCGCGGTGGCTCACCAGCTGGCGAGCGGCCGGGCGGGTGACCGCGAAGCCCATGCGGTAGACGACGTTGTCCAGGCGGGTCTCGAGAAGCTGCAACAGGTTTTCGCCGGTGTTGCCCTTCTTCGTCGACGCCTTCTTGTAGTAGTTGCGGAACTGACGCTCCAGCAGGCCATAAATACGCTTGACCTTCTGCTTCTCGCGAAGCTGGACGGCGTAATCGGACAGCTTGCCGCGACGGGCGACCGGACCGTGCTGGCCGGGCTTCTGCTCCAGCTTGCACTTGGAGTCGAGCGCGCGGGCCGAGGACTTCAGGCCGAGGTCGGCGCCTTCACGGCGCGCGAGCTTACAGGTGGGACCAATATAACGAGCCATGTGTCTTCAGCTCCTCAGACGCGACGCTTTTTCGGCGGACGGCACCCGTTGTGCGGGATCGGCGTCACGTCGATGATGTTCATGATCTTGTACCCGACGTTGTTCAGCGAACGAACGGCGGATTCGCGACCGGGACCCGGACCCTTGATGCGCACTTCCAGCGACTTGACGCCGTAGTCGAGCGCAGCACGGCCGGCCTTTTCAGCAGCAACCTGCGCGGCGAACGGGGTCGACTTGCGCGAGCCGCGGAAACCCGCGCCCCCCGAGGTCGCCCACGACAGCGCGTTGCCCTGACGGTCGGTGATCGTGATGATGGTGTTGTTGAACGAAGCGTGGACGTGGGCGATGCCGTCGGTGACGACGCGCTTGATCTTCTTCTTCGTCTTGGCTTGTGCTGGCTTGGCCATGATCTATTCCTTACTTCCTGATGGCCTTGCGCGGACCCTTGCGGGTGCGTGCATTGGTCCGGGTGCGCTGGCCGCGGAGCGGCAGGCCACGACGGTGACGCAGGCCGCGGTAGCAGCCCAGGTCCATCAGACGCTTGATCGACATGCCGATTTCGCGACGCAGGTCGCCCTCGACCACGTACTTGCCGATCTCGGCGCGCAGGCGCTCGACTTCCGGCTCGGACAGGTCACGGATCTTGGTCGACGAATTCACGCCGGCCGCTTCACAGACCTTCTTCGAACGGGTACGGCCAATGCCGTAAATGCTCTGGATCCCGACCCAGACGTGCTTCTGGGCAGGCAGGTTGACGCCCGCAATACGCGCCATAACGCGATTCTCCAACTGGTTTGGCGGCCGGGTTGACGCCCGGCGAGGTGGCACTTGGATAAGTGAACTGGAAATTCTAACAAGGTCTCGGGTTAATAGGAAGCCCGGCCGCGCCTGGAGGGCGCAGCTGGACCACGGCATGGGGAGTGTGCCCATGCTCCGGCGACGGGAGCGGGTTGCCTGGGCAAGACGGAGTCACCCGCCCTGCCCGGCCCCGCGCGCTACTCCGGCGCGCGGACCGACCCGAACCCACCCGCGCGCGAGACGCCGCGCGAGCCGCCCTTCTTGTCGACCGGCCGCTGAGGACCGGGTCGACGGGAATTGCCACCTCAGGTGCGCGGAACGCCGCGCAGGCCTCCGCCACCCTTGAGGTTCGCCTTCTTGAGAAGGCTTTCGTACTGGTGCGACATCAGGTGGGCCTGGATCTGGGCAATGAAGTCCATCACCACCACCACCACGATCAGCAGCGAGGTGCCACCGAAGTAGAACGAAATGCCCATCTCGGTGCGCATCACCTCCGGCAGGAGGCAGACCAGCACCAGGTAGGCCGCACCGGCCGCGGTCAGGCGTGTCAGCACGCCGTCGACGTAGTCGGCGGTGGCCTTGCCCGGCCGGATGCCCGGGATCAGCGCACCCGACTTCTTGAGGTTGTCGGCGGTTTCCTGCGAGTTGAACACCAGCGCGGTATAGAAGAACGCGAAACCCGCGATCATCGACGCGTACAGGATCATGTGCAGAGGCTCGCCCGGGTTGAGCCACTGGCTGAGCTTGAGCATGAAGGAGGACGAATCGCCCTGGCTGAACCAGGTGGCTGCCGTCGCCGGGAACATCACGATGCTCGAGGCGAAGATGGCCGGGATGACGCCCGCCATGTTGAGCTTGAGCGGCAGGAACGAGGACTGGTTCATGTACGCGCTGCGGCCGCCCTGGCGGCGCGCGTAATTGACGGTGATCCGGCGTTGCCCACGCTCGACGAAGACCACGAAATAGGTCACCGCCAGGACGATCAACACCACCGCGATCGCCACGAACTCCGACATCTCACCGTTGCGGATCTGCTCGAACATGCCGATCACGGCCGAAGGCAGGCCTGCGACGATGCCAGCGAAGATGATCAGCGACACACCGTTGCCGATGCCCCGCTCGGTCACCTGCTCACCGAGCCACATCAGGAACATGGTGCCCGCCGTCAGCGAGATCACCGCGGTCAGCACGAAGCCCATGCCCGGGCTGTAGACCACCGGGATGCCCTGGCTGGCACCACCGGCTTGCAGTGCCGTGGCGATGCCCCAGGCCTGGAAGATCGCCAGCGGGATCGCACCCAGGCGCGACCACTGGTTGATGCGCTTGCGCCCCGACTCGCCTTCCTTCTGGATGGCCTTGAGCGAGGGCACCATCTGCACCAGCAGCTGCACGATGATCGACGAGGAGATGTACGGCATCACGTTCAGCGCGAACAAGCTGAAACGCTCCAGGGCGCCACCGGAGAACATGTTGAACATGTCCACGATGGTGCCCTGCTGGGTCTCCATGAGCTGCAGCATGGCGTCCGGATTGACGCCCGGCACCGGGATGTAACAGCCGATGCGGTAGACGATCAGTGCGCCCAGCACGAACAGCAGGCGCTGGCGGAGCTCGGTGAACTTGCCGAGCCCGCCGCCGACACCGGACATCGCGTTGCTGCTGCGCGCCATCGACCGCTTACTCCTCGACCTTGCCGCCGGCCGCCTCGATGGCAGCCTTGGCACCGGCCGTGGCCAGCACGCCCTTGAGCACGAACTTCTTGCTCAGCTCGCCCTTCTTCACGATCTTCGCCCGCTTGGCGGTGCTCGGCACCAGCTTGGCAGCGCGCAGCGCGGCGAAGTCGATATCGCCGGCGTCCAGGCGGTCCAGCTGGTACAGCAGCACTTCGGCGGTGTCGCCCGCGGTGCGCGAGCGGAAACCGATCTTCGGCAGGCGCATGTGCATCGGCATCTGGCCGCCTTCGAAGCCGGCCTTGATCTTGCCCTTGCCCGAACGCGCGAACGAACCCTTGTGGCCGCGACCGGCGGTCTTGCCCAGGCCCGAACCGATACCACGACCAACGCGCGTGCGCTCCTTGCGGGCGCCGTCTGCGGGCTTGAGAGTATTGAGACGCATGGTGTTCTCCTTATTCCTCGACCTGAACCAGGTAATGCACCTTGTTGATCAGGCCACGGACCTGCGGGCTGTCTTTCAGCTCGCGCACGTCGTTGAGCTTGTTCAGGCCCAGGGCGCGCACCGACAGGCGGTGGCGGGACTGGGTGCCGCGGAGGCCCTTGACCAGGCGCACCTTGACGGTGCCGGCGTTCTCGGCCTGCTTCTTAGCCATGGTTCAACTCCTCCACCTTCTTGCCGCGCTTGGCCGCGATCTTGGCCGGCGAATGCATCTCGGTCAGGCCGCGCACGGTGGCGCGCACCAGGTTGATCGGGTTGCGCGAACCGGTGGCCTTGGCCAGCACGTTCTTCACCCCGACCGCTTCCAGCACGGCGCGCATCGCGCCACCGGCGATCACGCCGGTACCCTCGGACGCCGGCTGCATGTACACGCGCGCCGCGCCGTGGCCGGACTTCACCGAGTGCCACAGGGTGCCGTTGTTCAGGTCGACGTTGCTCATGTTCTTGCGGGCGTACTCCATCGACTTCTGGATCGCGACCGGCACTTCGCGTGCCTTGCCGTAGCCGAAGCCAACCTTGCCGGAGCCGTCGCCCACCACCGTCAGCGCGGTGAAGGTGAACTGGCGACCACCCTTGACGGTCTTGCTGACGCGGTTGACCGCGATCAGCTTCTCGATCATGCCGTCATCGATTTCTTCGCGGTTGCGGTCGCGATCACGACCCCGCGGTGCACGTTCGTCTGCCATCTTCTATATCTCGTCAGTTGAAGGATTTGCGGCTTGGCCGCTTGTCGTTGTGGTGTGCCTCGGGCGCTTCGAATCGCCGGAAACCCGACGACCCGCCCGGCGCAGCCCGCGCCGGCAGGTGGCATCCGGCGCAGACCCTGCCGTTGGGCAGGGCACCGCGCCGACGTGCATCAGAACTGCAGGCCACCCTCGCGGGCGGCGTCGGCCAGCGCCTTGACGCGGCCGTGGTACCGGTAGCCCGAGCGGTCGAACGCGACCTTCTCGATGCCGGCGGCCTTGGCCTTCTCGGCGATGGTGCGACCGACCTTGGCCGCAGCATCGGCGTTCTTACCGTTCTTCAGCCCATCGCGCACGTCAGCCTGCACGGTCGAGGCGGCAGCCAGGACCTTGGAGCCGTCGGCGGTGAAGACCTGGGCGTACAGGTGCTGGCCGGTGCGCAGTACCGACAGGCGCGGCACGCCGAGTTCGCGGATGTGCGCACGGGTCGACTTGGCGCGGCGCAGGCGGGCGGTGTTCTTGCTCATGAGTGTGTCCTCGAAAGCTGAAGGAAGTGGCCCCCTTGAAGAGCCCGCACAGGAATGTGAGGCCCCTTGCGAGGGATTCGCACTTAAGCCTTCTTGGCTTCCTTACGAATGATGTTCTCGCCCGCGTACTTCACGCCCTTGCCCTTGTAGGGCTCCGGCGGACGGAAGCCACGGATCTTGGCGGCGACTTCACCGACGCGTTGCTTGTCGGCGCCCTGCACCACGATCTCGGTCTGCGTCGGGGTGGCAATGGTGATGCCCTCCGGCGCCTTGAACAGGATCGGGTGCGAGAAACCCAGCGACAGGTTCAGGTCCTGGCCCTGCATGGACGCGCGGTAGCCGACGCCGACCAGCTCGAGCTTGCGCTCGAAGCCTTCGGACACGCCGTGGACCATGTTCGCGATGATCGCGCGCAGGGTGCCGGTCAGCGGGACCAGTTCGTCGTTGGCGGCCGAGAGCAGCGCCTGGCCGTCCTCGATCTTGACGTCGATGCCGGCCGGCTTGTCGATCGACAGGGTGCCCTTGGGGCCCTTGACGCTGACGTTCTCGGACTGGATGTTCAGCTCGACACCCTTCGGAAGGGCGATCGGCCTCTTGGCAACTCGGGACATGTTCGTTACTCCCTTACGCCACGAAGCACAGAACCTCTCCGCCGACGCCCTGCTGGCGCGCCTGCGCATCGGTCATGATGCCCTTGGAGGTGGAAATGATGGCGACACCCAGGCCACCGAGGACCTTGGGCAGCGCGTCCTTGCCGCGGTACTGCCGCAGGCCCGAACGGGAGAAGCGCTCCAGGCGCTCGATCACCGGCTTGCCTTCGTAGTACTTCAGCACGATCTCGAGTTCGGACTTGCCCGAACCGATCTCGCTCACGCGCGAGTCGAGGATGTAGCCCTCGCTCTTCAGCACGGTGGCGATCGCCACCTTGGTCTTGGACGACGGCATCTTCACCGTCGGCTTGCGGACCGCTGCGGCATTCTTGATGCGCACCAGCATGTCGGCAATGGGATCAGTCATGCTCATGAAATATCACCTATGAGTAGCACCGATATCCGCGGGATTGCGAATTTCAGTTGTAACGCCGCGACACGAGCCGCGGCGCTTCGCCGGCCAGACGCTGGCCGAGCCGGCTAGTGTAGCAGTTACCAGCTGGCCTTGCGCAGGCCGGGGACATCGCCGCGCATGGTGGCTTCACGCAGCTTGTTGCGACCCAGGCCGAACTTGGCGTACACGCCGCGCGAGCGGCCCGTCAGGGCGCAACGGTTGCGCTGGCGCGAGGGCGAGGAGTCGCGCGGCAGCTTCTGCAGCTTGACCGACGCCTCCAGCTTCTCCTCGTACGACGCCGAGTCGCTGGCGATGATCTTCTTCAGCTCTTCGCGCTTGCCGGCGTGCTTCTTGGCCAGCTTGGCCCGCTTGACTTCGCGGTTGACCATGGAGGTCTTAGCCATATTCGAAACCTCGATTAAGTACGGAACGGGAAGCGGAAGGCTTCCAGCAGGGCCCGGGCCTCGGCGTCGGTCTTCGCGGTCGTGGTGATCGCGATGTCCATGCCGCGGACGGCGTCGACCTGGTCGAAGTCGATCTCCGGGAAGATGATCTGCTCCTTGACGCCCATGTTGTAATTGCCACGGCCGTCGAAGGACTTGGCCGAGACGCCACGGAAGTCGCGCACGCGCGGCAGCGAGACGTTGATCAGGCGGTCCAGGAACTCGAACATCTTCGCGCGGCGGAGCGTCACCTTGCAGCCGATCGGCCAGCCGTCGCGGATCTTGAACGAAGCCACCGAGACACGGCTCTTCGTCACGATCGGCTTCTGGCCGGAGACCTTCGTCATGTCGGCGACGGCGTTCTCGAGGATCTTCTTGTTGGTGGCCGCTTCGCCCACGCCCATGTTGAGCGTGATCTTGACGAGGCGCGGGACTTCCATCGGGTTCTTGTAACCGAACTTCTCGGTCATCACGGGAACCACTTCTTCCTTGTAAATCTTTTCAAGCCGGGTCATTTCAGCATTCCTCAGGCGTCGACCGCCTCACCGCTGGAGCGGAACACGCGAACTTTGCGTCCATCCTCCAGCACCTTGATACCGATGCGCTCGCCCTTGCCCGAGGCAGGGTTGAACAGCATGACGTTGGAAATGTGGATCGGCGCCTCGCGCTCGATCACGCCACCGGGCTGGCCGGCCTGCGGGTTCGGCTTGGTGTGGCGCTTGATGATGTTGACGTTGGACACGACGACCTTGTCGCCGGCCACGCGCACGACGTCACCCTTCTTGCCCTTGTCCTTGCCGGTGGTGACCACGACCTGGTCGCCCTTCTTGATACGGTTCATGTCAATTCCTCCGCTCAGAGCACTTCAGGTGCGAGCGAGACGATCTTCATGAACTTCTCGGAGCGCAGCTCGCGGGTCACAGGCCCGAAGATGCGGGTGCCGATCGGCTCATGCTTGTTGTTCAGGAGCACGGCGGCATTGCCGTCGAAGCGGATCAGCGAACCGTCGGGGCGGCGAACGCCCTTGCGGGTACGGACCACCACGGCGTCATAGACGTCGCCCTTCTTGACCTTGCCGCGCGGGATCGCGTCCTTCACGGTGACCTTGATGATGTCGCCAATGTGCGCGTAACGGCGCTTGGAGCCGCCGAGCACCTTGATGCACATCACTTCCTTGGCACCGGAGTTGTCGGCCACGTTGAGGTAGCTTTGCATCTG
The DNA here is from genome assembly GCF_020026895.1 of Novilysobacter selenitireducens. Lineage (GTDB taxonomy): Bacteria > Pseudomonadota > Gammaproteobacteria > Xanthomonadales > Xanthomonadaceae > Lysobacter_C > Lysobacter_C selenitireducens. The sequence goes on along the minus strand of NZ_JAINZW010000006.1, from coordinate 5,495 downwards.
GATCATGGTTCAGCTCCTCTTAGGCGGTCGCGCGGCTGACGATCTCAACCACGCTCCAGTTCTTGGTCTTGGACATCGGGGCGATTTCGCGCACCCGGACGATGTCGCCCTCGTTGCAGGCGTTGTCGGCATCGTGGGCGTGCAGCTTGGTCGAGCGACGGATGTACTTGCCGTAGAGGGCATGCTTGACCTGGCGCTCAACGAGCACCGTGACGGTCTTGTCCATCTTGTTGCTGACCACGCGCCCTTCGACCGTGCGCACTGCCTTCTCTGTATTGTTGTCGGTCATGGCGGGTCCTTACTTCTTCTCGACCAGCAGCGTGTTGACGCGAGCAATCTCGCGGCGCACGCGGCGGGTTTCATGGGTCTTGGCGAGCTGGCCGGTGGCGGCCTGCATGCGCAGAGCGAACTGCTCCTTGTGCAGGTCGACCAGGTGGGCCTTCAAGTCCTCCGAGGACTTCTCGCGGAGCTTCTTGATTTCCATCAGCGCACCGTCCGGGTGACGAAAGTGGTGGTCACCGAGAGCTTGGCGGCGGCCAGGCGGAACGCTTCGCGCGCCACCGTCTCGTCCACGCCTTCGATCTCGTAGATCATGCGACCGGGCTGGATCTGGGCGACCCAGTACTCGACGTTGCCCTTACCGGAGCCCATGCGGACTTCGATCGGCTTCTTGGTGATCGGCTTGTCGGGGAACACGCGGATCCACATCTTGCCGCCACGCTTGACGTAGCGGCTGATGGAGCGGCGTGCCGCCTCGATCTGGCGCGCGGTGATCTGGCCGTGCGCGGTCGCCTTCAGGCCGTACTCGCCGAAGCTGACGGCGTTGCCGTTCCAGCTCAGGCCTTCGTTGCGGCCCTTGTGTACCTTGCGGTACTTCGTTCGCTTGGGTTGCAACATGGTCGGTTACCTCGCTTCGCGCGGCTGGCGGGCCGGGCGATCGTTGCGGTCACGACGGTCGCCGCGATCACCACGATCGCTGCGCGGACTGTCGTCCTGCTTCTCCTGGCCCACCTGGGAGAAATCGAAGATCTCGCCCCGGTAAACCCACGTCTTGATGCCGATGATCCCGTAGGTGGTCTTCGCCTCGGCAAAGCCGTAGTCGATGTCCGCACGCAGGGTGTGCAGCGGCACGCGGCCTTCGCGGTACCACTCCGAACGTGCGATCTCCGCACCGTTCAGGCGGCCGGCCACGTTGACCTTGATGCCCAGCGCGCCCAGGCGCATCGCATTGCCCACGGCGCGCTTCATCGCGCGACGGAACATGATGCGGCGCTCGAGCTGTTGCGCGATCGACTCGGCCACCAGCTGGGCGTCGAGCTCGGGCTTGCGCACCTCGGTGACGTTGATGTGCGCCGGGACGCCCATCATGTCGCTGACTTCCTTGCGCAGCTTCTCGATGTCCTCGCCGCGCTTGCCGATCACCACGCCCGGACGGGCGGTGTGGATGGTCACGCGGGCGTTGTTGGCCGGACGCTCGATGAAGATCTTCGAGATGCCGGCCTGTGCCAGCTTCTTGCGGAGCATCTCGCGGACCTTCAGGTCGGCGGCCAGGTACTCGGCGTACTGCTTCTTGCCGGCGAACCACTTCGAGTTCCAGTCCTTGGAGATACCAAGGCGGATGCCGGTCGGATGAACTTTATGACCCATGAGTTACTTCCCCTCGCCGACGACGACGGTGATGTGGCTGGTGCGCTTGAGGATGCGGGTACCCCGCCCCTTCGCACGGGCCATGAAGCGCTTCAGCGTCGGGCCCTCGTCGACCATGATGGTCTTGACCTTGAGCTCGTCGATGTCGGCGCCCTGGTTGTTCTCCGCGTTGGCGATGGCGGACTCGACGACCTTGCGGATCATCGCAGCGGCCTTCTTGTCGGAGAACTTCAGCAGGTTGACCGCGCGCTCGGCCGAGAGGCCGCGCACCTGATCAGCCACCAGACGGGCCTTCTGGGCGGAGATGCGCGCGCTGCGCAGGATGGCTTTCGCTTCCATGGTCATCTCCTTAGCGGCTCTTCTTGTCGCCGACGTGACCCTTGAAGGTACGCGTCAGGGCGAACTCGCCGAGCTTGTGGCCAACCATGTTCTCGTTGACCAGCACGGGGATGTGATTGCGACCGTTGTGCACGGCGATGGTGAAACCCACCATCTCCGGCAGAACCATCGAGCGGCGCGACCAGGTCTTGATCGGCTTCTTGTTGTTGCCCGCGGTCTCCACCTTCTTCATCAGGTGGTGGTCGACGAACGGACCCTTTTTCAGTGAACGTGCCATTGCCGATTAGCTCCTGCGATCGCGAACGATGAACTGCTGCGTACGCTTGTTCTTGCGCGTCTTGTAACCCTTCGTCGGCACGCCCCACGGCGTGACCGGATGCGGGTTGCCCTGGCCGGCCTTGGCCTCACCACCACCGTGCGGGTGGTCGACCGGGTTCATGGCCGCACCGCGGACGGTCGGACGGACACCGCGCCAGCGCTTGGCACCGGCCTTGCCGAGCTTCTCGAGGCTGTGCTCGTCGTTGCCGACCTCACCGATAGTGGCGCGGCACTCTACCGGCACCTTGCGGGTCTCGCCCGAGCGCAGGCGCAGCGTGGCGTAACCCTGCTCGCGGGCGACGAGGTAGGCACCGGCGCCAGCGGCGCGGGCCAGCTGGGCGCCCTTGCCCGGCTTCATCTCGACGCAATGCACCGTGGTGCCGACCGGGATGTTGCTCAGCGGCAGCGTGTTGCCGGTGCGGATCGGGGCGTCACGGCCCGCGATCACCTGGTCGCCATCCTTCAGGCCCTTGGGGGCGATGATGTAACGGCGCTCACCGTCGACATAGCACAGCAGGGCGATATGGGCGGTGCGGTTGGGATCGTATTCGATCCGTTCCACGCGCGCCGGGATACCTTCCTTGTTGCGCTTGAAATCGATGATGCGGTAGTGCTGCTTGTGACCGCCGCCGACGTGACGCGTGGTGATGCGCCCGTGGTGGTTGCGGCCACCGCTCTTGCTCTTCTTCTCGACCAGTGCAGCGTGCGGCGCGCCCTTGTGCAGGCCCGGCGTCACCACACGGACCATCGAACGACGGCCGGGCGAGGTGGGTTTGAAAGTCATCAATGCCATGGATCGATCCTCAGGCCTTGGCCATCACGTCGATCGACTGGCCCTCGGCCAGCTTCACGTACGCCTTGCGCCAGTCGGGGCGGCGGCCCATGCGGAAACGGAAGGCCTTGTTCTTGCCCTTCACGTTGACCACGTTGACCGCCTCGACCTTGACGTCGAACAGCTTTTCCACGGCGACCTTGATGTCGGCCTTGGTAGCAGTCGTCGCCACTTCGAAGACGTATTGGTTGGAAATTTCCTGCAGGCGCGCGGTCTTTTCGGACACGCGCGGCGCGCGGATGACGTTGTAGAGCTTGGCGTCGTTCATGCCAGCCACTCCTCGATCTTCTTGACCGCATCGGCGGTGACCACGACCGAATCCGCGCCCACGAGCGAGACCGGATCCAGGCCCTGGACGTCACGGACCTCGACGTACGGCAGGTTGCGCGCGGACAGGTACAGGTTCTCGCTGGCGTCCTCGGTCACCAGCAGCGGGCGACGGCCCACTTCCAGCTCCTTGAGCTTCGACACCAGGCCGGAGGTCTTGGGCGCGTCGATATCGAACGCGTCGACGACCTTCAGGCGGCCCTGGCGATTGAGCTCCGACAGGATCGCGGCCATCGCGGCGCGGTACATCTTGCGGTTGACCTTCTGCGCGAAGCTGCGCGGCTTGGCCGCGAACGTCACGCCACCGCCGACGAAGATCGGAGCCGTCAGCGCGCCATGACGCGCACCGCCGCCCTTCTGCTTCTTCGACTTCTTGGTGGTGCCGGCCACTTCCGAACGCGTCTTCTGCGCCTTGGTGCCGGCGCGGCCCGCGTTGCGGTACGCCACGACGACCTGGTGGACCAGGTCCTCGCTGAAGTCGCGGCCGAAGATCTCGTCGGAAACCGACAGCTTCTTGTCGCTGTTATTGATGGCGAGTTCCATCGTCATACTCCCTTGCTCGTCGGGCGGACGATCACGTCGCCGCCCGGCGCGCCCGGCACGGCGCCCTTGATCGCGATCAGGCCGCGCTCGGCGTCGACCTTGACCACTTCCAGGCCCTGCGTGCTCTGCTGCACCGCACCCATGTGACCGGACATCTTCTTGCCCGGGAAAACGCGACCCGGCGTCTGGCGCTGGCCGATCGAGCCCGGGGCGCGATGCGACAGCGAGTTACCGTGGGTGGCGTCGCCCATCTTGAAGTTCCAGCGCTTGATCGTGCCCTGGAAGCCCTTGCCCTTCGTGACGCCCTGGACGTCGACGATCTGGCCCACTTCAAAGATGTCGGCCTTGATTTCACCGCCCACGTTGAAGTCGGCGATCTTCTCGTCGGCGACGCGGAACTCCCACAGGCCACGGCCGGCGTCGACCTTGGCCTTGGCAAGGTGGCCCGCGGCGGGCTTGTTGACAAGCGCCGCGCGGCGCACGCCGACCGTCACCTGCACGGCGCTGTAGCCGTCGGCATCGGTGGTCTTGATCTGGGTGATCCGGTTCGGGGTCGCTTCGATAAGCGTCACCGGCACGGACTTGCCGTCCTCGGTGAAGAACCGGCTCATGCCGGCCTTGCGACCGACGATGCCCAGCGAATATTTCTTCGCAGTCATGTGGGTGGCCTCAGGTCAGCTTGATCTGGACGTCGACGCCCGCCGCGAGCTCGAGCTTCATCAGCGCGTCCACGGTCTTGTCGTTGGGGTCGACGATGTCGAGCACGCGCTTGTGCGTGCGGGTCTCGTACTGGTCGCGCGCGTCCTTGTCGACGTGCGGGGAAACGAGGATGGTGTAGCGCTCGATCTTGGTCGGCAGCGGGATCGGGCCGCGCACTTGCGCGCCGGTCCGCTTGGCCGTTTCGACGATCTCGCTGGCCGAGCGATCGATCAGGCGATGATCGTACGCTTTGAGCCGAATCCGGATCTTCTGGTCCGCCATGACGGTGTTCCTTGGTTAAAAGAGCGACAGGCCGGCGACTGGGTGCGCCGAACCCCGGTAAAAACGACGTGGCCGACGACAACGCCGCCGGCCTCCTTCAAAAATCAAGGCAGGCCGGTTACCCGGCCCGCCCAGACGGAATCTGCGAACGCATGAAGCCGCCTCGGCAAGCCGGGCAGCACCCATGCGACATTTCCCTGTCTGGCGAAGACGAGGCGCTTCCTGCCCCTCATTTCGCTGGTTTGCGAGCCAAGGGCCCGCAGTGGTCGCGCATTCTAACGGGTTTTCGACCGGGTGCGCAAGCACCCTACCCTGATCCGCTTGAAGTCATCCGGCGCCCTGGGCCTAAAGACCGGGACGCTGGACCCCGATAAAACCACTCGGGGATGACGACCTGACAACACCGTGCGCGCCAGCGGCGCGCACGGGTCACGGCGTCACTTGATGATCTTGCTCACCACGCCGGCGCCGACGGTGCGGCCGCCTTCGCGGATCGCGAAACGCAGGC
>NZ_JAINZW010000069.1 GCF_020026895.1 Novilysobacter selenitireducens | reverse complement strand
CACTCCCTACGGCCTTGTGTGCTATATATTCGTGATGCTCCCATAGTTGGAGATATAGTATCAGAGAAAAGCGTGACTTAGCCTTGATAGTACGCTCTACGGACGGGGATAGATTATTTTGTAACCATAGGAGCACCAAGTCATCACTTATCGCCCGAAGATTGTACTTCTTTGCCACCATCGCATTGTGAAGATGTCGCCGTATGTCCGCTTCAACAGTAGAACCTTCTGTAAACGCCTCCCATTGGCTGAGGACGTGGTCAATCTGGTCCGAGATCTCTGAGAGCC
>NZ_JAINZW010000068.1 GCF_020026895.1 Novilysobacter selenitireducens | reverse complement strand
ACTTATTATGTGCAGCATGCTACTAGCCTGGGCGGCGTCGAGAGTTTGATCGAACAGCGCAAGCACTCGAACGAAAGTGAAGATGCTCGCCTGCTCCGAATTAGCGTCGGAATTGAAGATATAGAGGTAAGTGAACTCTAAGTATGTCTTTATAGCTAATATTTCCTAGGATATGAAAGCCGACTTCCGACAAGGCTTGCATGCGATCCTGAAAGAAAAGGCAAAGCTTTGAAACTCGTGTCATTTGCCGTGCAGGAATACGACGTTTGAGTGTGCTCGTCGGTGGCT
>NZ_JAINZW010000067.1 GCF_020026895.1 Novilysobacter selenitireducens | reverse complement strand
GTTAACACACGTGAGGTCCAGTCCCAAAAGTCGACTCCTCCTCATCAATTGCACTAAATACAGGATACAGTCTAAAATCGGCGGAACGTCCGAGAGCTGTGTGCAGCCGTCAGTGAGGACACGCACAAGCCAGCCGGGGAAAGCGCGCACCTAATGACATACGGCAGCACCGACGCCAATGAGAAGGCAAACGCGGCCCAGGTGAGGTAGAGCGCATGCCCAAAGTCAACGTAGATGCCTGTTCGCGTCTTGTTCGTCGCTTGTACATGCGATACGATCGACGTCCAC
>NZ_JAINZW010000066.1 GCF_020026895.1 Novilysobacter selenitireducens | reverse complement strand
CGACACCCCGCGCGGACTGCCCATGACCTACCTGATCGCGCCCGATCCCTTCGGGCGCGCGCTCGAGCCGCAGCGCACGCAGATGCGCCGGGCGCGCATGCGCAGCGAACTGCCGCGCGTCGCACTGGTCGGCTACACCAATGCCGGCAAGTCCACGCTTTTCAACGCGATGACGGGTGCGGAGGCGTACGCCGCCGACCAGTTGTTCGCCACGCTCGACCCCACGGTGCGCCGCATCGACGGCGATGAACACGCGCTCGGGGTTCGCGATGACCGGGCCTGCCGACT
>NZ_JAINZW010000065.1 GCF_020026895.1 Novilysobacter selenitireducens | reverse complement strand
CTCGTAATTCACGTCTCTCCCGCTATACACATGCCGCATAATGGCCTCTGTCGCGGTCGCCCATCTACCACGCTCTCCTCAGGGACGCATTCCGCCGCTCGTAGTCGTGTCGAACAGAATACTTTCTCCCTCTAGGATTATGGTGCCGAGTTAGGTAGCTACGACACCCTTTTTACTCTTGGTAGCAAGCCTCTATAATCCCTCCGTCTTCTTGAATCGCCGCGTCACGGTTACACGGCGCCTCTACCACTTCGCTACATCTGTTTTTCATTGACTAATAGCAGTCTC
>NZ_JAINZW010000064.1 GCF_020026895.1 Novilysobacter selenitireducens | reverse complement strand
ATGTGCATTCGAGGATTATATGGACCCAGAATAACCATCATTGCGAATCTCGTCCGACTAACAGAAATTCCGGGCATACCCAGACACACAGTCATGCATTTTCCTGGTGACGGATACCAAAAACGTCTGGAGTGAAGGTTTCTGCTCTGATTTCGAACTTACGCTTCGATAATGACCTTTACTAGTTGTCAAAGCAAATCGCCTGCAAAGCCGGTTTCAGTCGCTGAATAAGGGAGGAAGGAATGTCGATAGTGCGCTTTCTCTTGTAGGTAAAGCGCACAATATTCGC
>NZ_JAINZW010000063.1 GCF_020026895.1 Novilysobacter selenitireducens | reverse complement strand
GCAAGATGGAGAGTGCGAGAGCCATTTGCTGGCTACGACGCACGTGGCAGTCGGGATCAAGCTGGCAAGTTTTTCCAAACCCGCCCGTCCTACAAGCTTAGAGCCGACCGCTCGAGCCAGCCAGCCTCCATCGCGTCCAGACGACGTGTTTCTAATTATTATTGGTACTCGAGAGCATACCCATCATGTCCCTTCCGTCCACATACTCGCTGAGCACGCTCCTTCGTCCGTTTGTGCAGCTCTCGTATCCGGTGCCCCGCCCTGCGAACCCAGACAGCTTTCCCAACTC
>NZ_JAINZW010000062.1 GCF_020026895.1 Novilysobacter selenitireducens | reverse complement strand
GTAGGAGGTCCGTCACAAAACTTCCTGGAGAGCTTCCTTGGTGCTCACTTTACAAAAGGGCAAAAGAGCGAGAGAAGAAAATGGATCCACTGCTTCGAGGACGTGACCAGCATATTGTTCCTCGTCTCCCTCAACGGGTACGACATGAGCCTTAGCGAAGATCGAGACGCAGTAAGTGGCCTTCTTCTGTCACCTGAGAGTACTCACGCCCCGCAGAATCAGATGCAAGACGCAATGGTAGGATCGAATTCTAACATTTTTCTGCGAAATGACGTCTGCAGGCCATATG
>NZ_JAINZW010000061.1 GCF_020026895.1 Novilysobacter selenitireducens | reverse complement strand
CCTTGCGAAGCCGCCCATCAAGGAGCCCGTACAGTTCGATGGCTCGCACCCGTTGACAGAATATTTTATCTCCTCGAGCCATAACACGTATCTTCTCGCAAATCAGCTGTATGGGGCGGCCAGTGCGCAGGCGTATACCACCGGTACGTTCGGATCTGCGTTCGTGATCTAGGGATCGCCCAGACTTCGCACTTTGTTCCTTTTGTCCATATGGGTGATTTGTACTGAGATGATACTAGCTCTACACGGTCTAGCTGCCAGATCTCCCGCCAAATGCGTTGAAATCGAC
>NZ_JAINZW010000060.1 GCF_020026895.1 Novilysobacter selenitireducens | reverse complement strand
TCTAGTCAAGCGTTCGAACCTAGTTTGCTGAGTTCCTTAACGAGTCTTATCTCTTCGCCTTAGTATTCTCTACCAACGAACCAGTGTCGGTTTAAGGTACGGTAGTTAAGCCCAGTTTTCTTGTTTTATTTTTAAAAATAATATATGTTAAATTAAAGCGCATAGTCTTATTTAAAAAATAAAATGTATAACAATTTAACTTGTTAAAGGCTATTACTCATCAGATTATGCTTTAGCATAGTTTTTTTAATCCTTAGAGACCGCTTTAAATAATTCGATTTGAAAATTCT
>NZ_JAINZW010000005.1 GCF_020026895.1 Novilysobacter selenitireducens | reverse complement strand
CGCCGCCGGCACCACCATCGTCATGGTCACCCACGACCCGGAACTGGCCGCGCGCGCAGCGCAACGTGCACATCGTCGACGGCATGGCCACCGACATGACGGTCGAGCCGGGGCTGGTGCGGGCGCCGGCGGCCGCCACGGCCTGACGCCTGTAGGAGCGGCTTCAGCCGCGATCGGGAACCGCTTTGTGTCACGTCCACACGATCGCGGCTGAAGCCGCTCCTACAGAAACTTCCGCACTACCCGCGGGGACTCGCCCCGCGGTTATTCCACCGTCACCGACTTGGCCAGGTTGCGCGGTTTGTCGACGTCGGTGCCGCGTGCCAGCGCGGCGTGGTAGGCCAGCAGCTGCACCGGGATCGCGTGCACGATCGGGCTGAGCACGCCGACGTGGCGCGGGGTGCGGATGACGTGCACCTGCTCGGACTCGCCGAAGTGGCTGTCGGCGTCGGCGAACACGAACATCTCGCCGCCGCGCGCCCGCACTTCCTGGATGTTGGACTTCACCTTCTCCAGCAGGCTGTCGTTGGGGGCGATCACCACTACCGGCATTTCCGCGTCCACCAGCGCCAGCGGCCCGTGCTTGAGCTCGCCGGCCGGGTAGGCCTCGGCGTGGATGTAGGAGATTTCCTTGAGCTTGAGCGCACCCTCGAGCGCGATCGGGTAGTGCACGCCGCGGCCCAGGAACAGCGCGTGTTCGCGCGGGGCGAAGCGTTCGGCCCAGGCGGTGATCTGCGGCTCCAGGTTGAGCGCGTGCTGCACGCTGCCGGGCAGGTGGCGCAGGGCGTCGACGAACCCGGCTTCCTGCGCGGCATCCAGCCGGCCACCGAGCTTGGCGAGCGTGGCGGTCAGCGTGAACAGCGCCACCAGCTGGGTAGTGAAGGCCTTGGTCGAAGCCACGCCGATCTCGGCGCCGGCGCGGGTGTAGTAGACCAGCCGGCTGGCGCGCGGGATCGCGCTCTCGGGGACGTTGCAGATCGACAGCGTCTTCTCGTGCCCCAGCGACTTGGCGTACTTGAGCGCTTCCATCGTGTCGAGCGTCTCGCCCGACTGCGAAATGGTGACGACCAGGTGCTTCGGATTGGCCACCGCGCGGCGGTAGCGGTACTCGCTGGCGATCTCCACCGAGCACGGCAGGCCGGCGATCGACTCGATCCAGTACCGCGCGGTCAGGCCGGCGTAGTAGCTGGTGCCACAGGCGAGGATCTGCACGCCTTCCACGCCCGCCAGCACATCGGCCGCGTGGTCACCGAACAGCTCGGCGGAGAAGCCGTTGTTGTCGATCACCGCCTCGATGGTGTCGGCGACCGCGCGCGGCTGCTCGTGGATCTCCTTCTGCATGAAGTGGCGGTAGGGGCCCAGCTCCAGGGAGGCCAGCGACACGTCAGAGACGTGCACCTCGCGCTCGATGGCGGCACCGGCGTCGTCGAAGACACGCACGGCCTCGCGCGTGACCTCGGCGGTATCGCCCTCCTCCAGGAAGATCACCCGGCGCGTGGCCTGGACGATCGCCGAGACGTCGCTGGCGATGAAGTTCTCGCCTTCGCCAAGGCCCACCAGCAGCGGGCAGCCCATGCGCGCGGCGATCATGCGGCCGGGATCGCGCGTGCTGACCACGGCGATCGCGTAGGCACCCGTCAACTCGCGCGTGGCGGCCTGCACCGCCGCCAGGAGGTCCTCCCCGGCCTTCTGGTGGTGGTGGATGAGGTGCGCGATGACCTCGGTGTCGGTCTCGGACTCGAACGCGTAACCGGCATCGCGCAGGCGGCCGCGCATCTCGTCGTGGTTCTCGATGATGCCGTTATGCACCACCGCCAGCTCGTTGAAGCTGACGTGCGGATGGGCATTGGCCTCCGTGACGCCGCCATGGGTGGCCCAGCGGGTGTGGCCGATGCCCAGGCGCGCGTGCACGCCCTCGGCCCGCGCGGCGGCCTCCATCTCCGACACCCGGCCGGTGCGGCGCACGCGGCGCACCCCGTCGCCGTCGAGCACCGCGATGCCCGCCGAATCGTAGCCGCGGTATTCCAGCCGCTTGAGGCCCTCGATGAGGACGGGGACCACATCGCGATCGGCGATCGCGCCAACGATTCCACACATGCGTGGCGAGCTCCTTCAGGTGATCGCGCAGTTTAGCGGTTCGAACCCGCCCGGGCACTGTCCGGCGGACGGCCGTCCGCTGGCCGCGGACACCGGACGAGTCGGATAATTTCCTTAACAAACAAACACATAAACGCTGGCACGGAACCTGCTGGATATCGGGTGTACCGGGCGCACGCCGCCCCACTCTCCTACAGGACCCGCATGAGCATCCGCGACACCTCCGCCCAGGACCGCCCCACGCACCCCGCTTCCAGTGGCCGGCGCGACCGCCGCCGCTGGCTGATGGCCGCCGGTGCCGGCCTGGGCGTGGTGGTGCTGGCCGGCTGGCTGCTCTCGGCGTGGAGTGCAGGCGGGCGGTCGATCGACGTGGATCGCCTGCGGATTTCCGAGGTCACCCGCGGCGACCTGGTGCGCGACATCGCCGCCGACGGCCGGGTGATCGCCGCCAACAGCCCCACCCTGTACGCGATTGCCGGCGGCACGGTGACCCTGCACGTGGTGGCCGGCGACGCGGTCGAGAAGGGCCAGGCGCTGGCGGAGATCGACAGCCCCGAACTGCGCAGCCAGCTGGCGCAGGAGCAGGCGACGCTGGCCAGCCTGGAAGCCGAGGCCAGCCGCGCCGGGCTCGACGCCCGCATCACCCGCGCCACCGCCACCCGCACCGTCGAGCAGGCCGAGATCGACCTGCAGGCGGCGCGCCGCGACCTGGAGCGCAACCAGCGCGCGTTCGAAGGCGGGGCCGTGGCGCAGATCGACGTCGCACGTGCGCAGGACGACCTGCGCAAGGCCGAACTGGGACTGGTGCACGCGCGCAACGAGCAGTCGCTGCAGGGCCAGGGCGCCGGTCTGGACACCCGCAACAAGGCGCTGCTGGCCGACCGCCAGCGCGCGGTGGTGACCGAGATGCAGCGCCAGGTGGACGCGCTCACCCTGCGCGCGCCGTTCGACGGCCAAGTGGGCCAGGTGCAGGTCGTGCAGCGGCAGAACGTGGCCGCCAACGCGCCGGTCCTGGGCGTGGTCGACCTGAGCCGCTTCGAGGTGGAGATCCGCGTACCGGAAAGTTTCGCCCGCGACCTCGCCATCGGCATGCCGGCGCAACTGGGCGGCAGCGGCAACGCGTTCGCCGCCGAGGTGTCGGCGGTCTCGCCGGAGGTCGTCAACGGCGAGGTCACCGCGCGCCTGCGCTTCACCGGCGACCAGCCGCCCGGCCTGCGCCAGAACCAGCGGCTGGGCGCCCGCATCCTGCTCGACACGCGCGAGGACGTGCTGATGGTCGAGCGCGGCCCCTTCCTGGAACAGGGCGGCGGCCGCAGTGCCTGGGTGATGGACGGCGATGTCGCCGCCAAGCGCCCGATCCGTACCGGCGTCAGCAGCCTGGGCGCCGTGGAAATCCTGGAAGGGCTGCAGGCCGGCGACCGCGTGGTGGTTTCCGGCACCGACCAGTTCGGCGACGCCGAACGCATCCGCATCTCCGGAGACTGACCATGAACACGCACACCGCCTTCCCCTTCGACCTGCACTGGTCCTCGCACGACCTCGCCGACGCCATGCCGCGGCGGCTGCGGCTGCACGAGGTGTTCGCCATCGATGCGCCGCACGCATCGGCCGGCAACGACCCGGCGTTCCGTGCCCCCCGCGCACGCGGCTGGCATGCCGGCTACGCCGCGCCGGCACCGCTGCCGACGCACTTCCGCATCAGCTGATCCATTACACGTCAGCCGCCGCCGCGGCCGCGCCCCGCATCCAGACAACAAGGACTCCCGCCATGCTGCACATGCAAGCCGTCACCAAGGTCTATCGCACCGAGCTCGTCGAAACCCACGCCCTGCGGTCGCTGGACCTGCACGTGCGCGAGGGCGAGTTCGTCGCGGTGACCGGCCCCTCGGGCTCGGGCAAGACGACGTTCCTCAACATCGCGGGCCTGCTGGAGACGTTCACCGGCGGCACCTACCTGCTGGATGGCGAGGACGTAAGCGCGCTGTCGGACGACGCGCGCTCGAAGCTGCGCAACCGCAAGATCGGTTTCATCTTCCAGAGCTTCAACCTGATCCCGGACCTCAACCTGTTCGACAACTGCGACGTGCCGCTGCGCTACCGCGGCATGTCCGCGGCCGAACGCCGCCAACGCATCGAGGAGGCGCTGACCAGGGTCGGCCTGGGCTCACGCATGAAGCATTTCCCCGCCGAGCTGTCGGGCGGCCAGCAGCAGCGCGCCGCGATCGCCCGCGCGCTGGCCGGCAGCCCGCGCCTGCTGCTGGCCGACGAGCCCACCGGCAACCTCGACTCGCAGATGGCGCGCGGCGTGCTGGAGATGCTGGAGGAAATCAACGCCGCCGGCACCACCATCGTCATGGTCACCCACGACCCGGAACTGGCCGCGCGCGCGCAGCGCAACGTGCACATCGTCGACGGCATGGCCACCGACATGACGGTCGAGCCGGGGCTGGTGCGGGCGCCGGCGGCCGCCACGGCCTGACGCCTGTAGGAGCGGCTTCAGCCGCGAACAGGAGCCGGCGCGTACGCCGAGGGTTCAAGGATCGCGGCTGAAGCCGCTCCTACAAAACTGCAAGAAGGAACGTCCCATGTTCACCTACTACCTCGACCTCGCGGTCCGCAGCTTCCGCCGCAACAGGGTGCTGACGGCGCTGATGGTGCTCGCCATCGCGCTGGGCATCGGCGCGGCAATGACCACGCTGACCGTGTTCCACGTGCTGTCGGGCGATCCGCTGCCGGGCAAGAGCCACACGCTGTTCTATCCGCAGCTGGACCCGCGGTCGATGAACGGCTACACGCCCGGCGACGAGCCCGAGTCGCAGATGACGCGCTTCGATGCCGAGGCGCTGCTGCGCGAGGCACGCGGCGACCGCCAGGCCTTCATGACCGGCGGCGGCGTCGCGATCGAACCGCAGAAGGCCGGGCTCGACCCGTTCAACATCGAGTCGCGCTACACGACGGCCGACTTCTTCCCGATGTTCGAGGTGCCACTCGCCTTCGGCCGCAGCTGGACCGCCGAGGACGACGCCGGCCGCAGCCGCGTGGTGGTGATCGGCCAGGAGCTCAATGAACGGCTGTTCGGCGGTGCCGACAGCACGGGGCGCGAACTGCGCATCGACCAGACCGCGTTCCGCATCATCGGCGTGATGGACGAGTGGCGCCCCACCCCGCGCTTCTACGACCTGACCAACGACCGCTTCGGTGGCGTCGAGCAGGTGTTCATCCCGTTCTCGACCGCGCGCGACCTCGACATGGGCACCAGCGGCAACATGAACTGCTGGGACAGCGTCGACGACCCGGAGGGCGAGCGCGGCGTCAATGCGCCCTGCAGCTGGCTGCAGTACTGGGTCGAACTGGACACGCCGGAAAAGGTCGACGACTACCGCGCCTACCTGTCGAACTATTCCGACCAGCAGCGCGCCGCCGGCCGCTACGAGCGCCCGAGCAACGTGCGGCTGTACGACGTGATGGGCTGGCTGGACAACCAGAACGTGGTGCCCAGCGACGTACGGATGCAGGTGTGGCTGGCGTTCGGCTTCCTGCTGGTGTGCCTGATCAACACGGTGGGCCTGCTGCTGGCCAAGTTCCTGCGCCGCTCCAGCGAAATCGGCGTGCGCCGCGCGCTCGGTGCCTCACGCGGTTCGATCTTCGCGCAGTGCCTGGTGGAAGCCGGAACGGTCGGCCTGGCCGGCGGCGTGCTCGGCCTGGGCCTGGCGCTGCTCGGCCTGTGGGCGGTGCGCCAGCAACCCGCCAGCTACGCGGAACTCGCGCGGCTGGACCCGGCGATGCTGCTGACCACCTTCGCGTTGGCCATCGTCGCCAGCCTGCTGGCCGGGCTGTTGCCGGCGTGGCGCGCGTGCCAGGTGACGCCGGCGATCCAGCTCAAATCGCAGTGACGACGGCGGGCCAAGGCCCACTCAGTCCCGCTCCATCGATGCTCCAACGACCCACACGGTGAACCCCATGGACATCCGCCCCATCCTTTCCACCCTGCTGCGGCACAAGACCGCCGCGGCCCTGATCGTGCTGGAGATCGCCGTCAGCTGCGCGATCATCTGCAACGCGCTGTTCCTGATCGGAAGCCGGCTGGAGCACATGGACCGCGCCAGCGGCCTGGCCGAGGAGGAGATCGTGCGCGTGCACATCACCGGCATCGGCACCGACGACAACGCCGCCGCGCTCACGCGCGAGGACCTGGCCTCGCTGCGCGCGATTCCCGGCGTGCAGGCGGCCAGCGCGACCAACCAGATTCCGTACGGCAACTCCTCGTGGAACAGCTCGGTCAACCTCGAGCTGGACCAGCCGAACCAGACGCTCAACGCCGCCGTGTACCTGGGCGAAGAAGACCTGGTGGAGACGTTCGGCCTGCGCATCGTCGAGGGCCGCGACTTCAACCCCGACGAGTACATCGACTGGGCAGACGTCGACACGCCCGGCAGCGATACGCCGATCCCGGCCATGCTGGTGAGCCGGGCCGCCGCGCAGCGCCTGTTCCCGGACGAGAGCGCGGTCGGCAAGCAGGTCTACAGCTGGGGCGACAACCCGATCCGGATCGTCGGCGTGGTCGATCAGCTGATCCGGCCCAACGAAGGCGGCGGGGCGAACAACCACGCGCTGTCGATCATGCTGCCGATCCGCACGCCGTACGGCATGGGCCCGTATGTCCTGCGCACCGAACCGGGCCGCCGCACCGAAGTCATCGAGGCCGCGCTGGCCGCGCTGGACCGCAACAACGCCAGCCGCATCGTGCTCGACAGCGACACCTTCAGCGACGTGCGCGATGCGTACTACGCGCAGGACCGCTCGATGGCGTGGCTGCTGGTCGCGGTGTGCATCGCGCTGCTGGTGGTGACGGCGCTGGGCATCGTCGGCCTGGCCAGCTTCTGGGTGCAGCAGCGCACCAAGCAGATCGGCGTGCGCCGCGCACTCGGCGCCACCCGCGGACAGGTGCTGCGCTACTTCCAGACCGAGAACTTCCTGCTGGCCACCGTCGGCATCGTGCTGGGCATGCTGATGGCCTACGGCATCAACCTGCTGCTGATGGACATCTACGAGCTGCCCCGCCTGCCGGCGATGTACCTGCCCGTCGGCGCGGTCGCGCTGTGGCTGCTCGGGCAGGCCGCGGTGTTCGGCCCGGCGCGCAAGGCCGCTTCAGTGCCGCCGGCGGTTGCAACGCGGAGCGTTTGATACGACGTGGGTGCTTGAGCCCCTCTCCCCTAAGAGAGGGGTTGGTGAGAGGGGTTGCGGAGAGGGTGCGACGAAGTTGCGTACCATGCCCGACCGTTACCTTCATCAGTCGACGGTCGTCGTCCCGACCTGGCAGTAGACCGCTCCGCCGAACCCTCATCCGCCCTTCCGGGGCACCTTCTCCCGGCGGGAGAAGGACACCGACACCGGCCCGCATATTCAGCCATGCCTACCGTCCTGATCATCGACGACAATCCCGCGGTCGGCACCGCGCTGGACGTGCTGCTGGGCATGCACGAGATCGCCGTGCGCACCGCAGAGTCGCCCGAGGCCGGCCTGGCTGCGCTGGACGCCGACGACATCGACCTGGTCATCCAGGACATGAACTTCCGCGCCGACACCACGTCGGGCGAGGAAGGCATCGCGTTGTTCCGCGCCATCCGCGCGCGGCATCCGGACCTGCCGATCATCCTGCTGACCGCCTGGACCCACCTGGACACCGCGGTGGAGTTGGCCAAGGCCGGCGCGGCCGATTACCTGGCCAAGCCGTGGGACGACCGCAAGCTGCTGGCGCAGGTGGAGAACCTGCTGGAACTGTCGGCAGCCTCGCGCGAGGTGGCGCGCCTGCAGGGCCAGCGCCGCCGCGTCCACCGCCAGCTGGAGGAGCGCTACGACCTGTGCGGGCTGGTGTTCGCCTCCGACGCGATGGCGCGCGTGGTCGAACTGGCCGGCCAGGTCGCGCGTGCCGACGTGCCGGTGCTCATCTGCGGGCCCAATGGCAGCGGCAAGGAAAAGCTCGCGCAGATCATCCAGGCCAATTCGCCGGTGCGCGACGGCCCGTTCGTGACGCTCAACTGCGGCGCGCTGCCGTCAGAGCTGATCGAGGCCGAACTGTTCGGCAGCGAACCCGGGGCCTACACCGGCGCCATCAGGGCACGTGAGGGCAAGTTCGAAGCATCCGATGGCGGCACGCTGTTCCTGGACGAAATCGGCAACCTGCCGCCGGCCGGCCAGATGAAGCTGCTGCGCGTTCTCGAAACCGGGCGCTTCGAGCGGCTGGGTTCCAACCGCGAGCGCCAGGTCAAGGTGCGCGTGGTCAGCGCGACCAATGCCGACCTGCCGGCGATGATCGCCGAGGGCCGCTTCCGCGAGGACCTCTACTACCGGCTCAACACCATCCAGGTCGAAATCCCGCCCTTGGCCGCACGCAGCGACGACATCCTGCCGCTGGCCCGCCACTTCCTGCATGCGCTGGGGGACAGCAAGCGCATGGCCGAGGACGCCGAGCGCGCGCTGAAGGCGCATGCCTGGCCGGGCAACGTGCGGGAGCTGCGAAACACGCTCCAGCGTGCCTCCCTGCTGGCGCGCGGCGATGCCATCCACGCCGCCGACCTCGGCCTGCCCGTGGCCGCGCGCGCATCCGCCGCGAGCAACGACGAGCCCGACCGCGCCGAGATCGAAGCCGTGCTTGCGCGCAATGGTGGGGTCATGGCGCAGGCGGCCGCGGAACTGGGCCTGTCGCGCCAGGCGCTGTACCGGCGGCTCGACCGGCTCGGCATCAAACGGGACTGAGCCGGCCATGCGGCTGATCCGCCACCTGCCGCTGAGCCTGGTCTTCACCGGGTTGGCGATCGTCTATGTCGCCGCTGCCGCCGCGCTGACAATGCTGTTGACGCCGCTGCTGCCGCAGCGCTGGATGGCGGCAGCGGGTGCGGTGGCGTTGCTGGCACCGTTGCTCGCCTACCACGTGCGCCGCGCGTTCGCGCCGATGAACGCGCTGTTCCGCGCGCTGGCGGGCAGCGTGGCCAGCTATCGCGACGGCGACTTCGGATTCGGGCTGGCCTGGCGTGGCCGCGGCGCTCTCGCCGAGCTCGTCGATGCCCACAACCGGCTGGGCGACGCACTTCGCGAGCAGCGCCTGGCGCTGGTCCAGCGCGAGCTGCTGCTCGACACGATGGTGCAGAACACCCCCGTCGCCATGGTGCTGGTCGATCCGTCGCGGCGGATCGTGCTGGGCAACATCGCCGCGCGCAAACTGCTGGGCGAGGGCCACAAGCTGGAGGGCCGCGATTTCGACGCGCTGGTCGAAAGCGCGCCCGATGCAGTCCGCGAGGCCTTCGATCGCGGCGGCGACGGCATGTTCACCGTCGGCGATGCCGACCATGAAGACATCTACCACCTGGCCCGGCGCCAGTTCCGGCTCAACGGCCGCCGCCACGAGCTCATCCTGCTGCGCGTGCTCACCGCCGAGCTGCGGCGCCAGGAAGTGCAGACCTGGAAGAAGGTCATCCGCGTCATCAGCCACGAGCTCAACAACTCGCTGGCGCCGATCGCGTCCTTGGCGCATTCGGGTTCGGAGCTGCTGCGCCGCGGCCAGGTCGAGAAGCTGCCGACCGCGCTGGCGACCATCGAGGACCGCGCGCGGCACCTGGAGGGCTTTATCCGCGACTACGCGCGCTTCGCCAAGCTGCCCGCGCCGCGGCGCGAGCCGGTGGAGTGGTCGCGCTTCGTCGCGCAGCTGCGCGAGCAGGTCGAGTTCCGCAACGAGGGCGCCACCGATGGCATCGCCCGCGTCGACCTGGTGCAGCTGGAGCAGAGCGTGATCAACCTGCTCAAGAACGCGCACGAGTCCGGCTCGCCCCCGGGCGATGTCGCGTTGGCGATCCGGCGCCTGCCGGATGCGTGGCGGCTGGACATCCTCGACCGCGGCACGGGCATGAACGAGGCGGTGCTGTCCAACGCGCTACTGCCGTTCTATTCGACCAAGCGCAACGGCACCGGGCTGGGGCTGGCGCTGGCACGCGAGATCGCCGAGGCGCACGGCGGACGAATCGCCCTGCTCAACCGCGAAGGCGGCGGGCTGTGCGTGTCGATGGTGTTGCCGGACTAGCGCCTCGGCACCGCAAATCATGCCCCTGCAGGAGCGACTTCAGCCGCGATCGAAAGCCCCGCTCCTTGGTAGGAGCGACGTAAGTCGCGACCGCGCTACCCCGGCCAACCGCGCATCGCGACTTACGTGGCTCCTGCACGGGATGGTTCGAGTGCAAATGTCGCGCTTGTAGGAGCGGCTTCAGCCGCGATCGTGAATCAGGAACGAGCGCACGGTTGCCGTTCGCGGCTGAAGCCGCTCCTACAGATGGGGAGGCGTGGCGGCCCGGCTACTTCTTCGTCGGCCGCTGCCACCCGTCGACCACCGACTGCCGCGCGCGCGCCACGCTCAACTTGCCCTCGGGCGCGCTGCGGGTGATCACCGAACCGGCGGCGACCGTGGCGTCCTTGCCGATCGTCACCGGCGCCACCAGCGAGCTGTTGGAGCCGATGAATGCCCCGTCCTCGATGGTGGTCGTGGACTTGTTGGCGCCGTCGTAGTTGCAGGTGATGGTGCCGGCGCCGATATTGACGCCGCTGCCGACCACCGCGTCGCCGAGGTAGCTCAGGTGGTTGGCCTTGCTTGACACGCCCAGGCGCGTGTTCTTGGTCTCGACGAAGTTGCCGATATGCACGCCATCGGCCAGCACCGTGCCCGGGCGCAGGCGCGCGAACGGCCCGATGGTGGCGGCGCCCTCGACCACCACGCCGTCCAGGTCGCAGTGCGCGCGGACCTCGGTGCCGGGCCCCAGCTTCACGTTGCGCAGGCGGCAGAACGGGCCGATGACGACGCCTTCCGCCAGATCGATGTCGCCTTCGAGCACGACGTCGACATCAATGGCGACATCGCGATCGACCTTGACCGTGCCGCGCACGTCGATGCGCGCCGGGTCAGCCAGTCGCGCGCCATCAATGCAAAGCGCGCGGGCGGCGCGCAGCTGGAAGGCGCGCTCGAGCTGCGCCAGCTGCCAGCGGTCGTTGGCGCCTTCGACCTCGATCGGCTCGCGCACGTGCACCATCTCGGCGGAGTCGTACTCGCTGCTGGCGGCGGCGAACACGTCGGTCAGGTAGTACTCGCCCTGCGCGTTCTCGTTGTCCAGGCCATCCAGCCAGCGCCGCAGCGGCTCGCCGTCGGCCACCAGGATGCCGGTATTGACCGTGCGGATCTCGCGCTGCTCCTCGTCGGCGTCCTTGTGCTCGACGATGCGCGCGACCTTGCCCTCGGCATCGCGCACGATGCGCCCGTAGCCGGCGGGGTCGTCCAAGTCGGCGACCAGCACCGCGATGCGGCCGGGTGCCTCGAGCAGGCGGCGCAGCGTGTCGGCGGTGATCAGCGGCACGTCGCCGTAGAGGACCAGCACGCGCGCGTCGGGCGGCACGTCGGGCATCGCCTGCTGCAATGCGTGGCCGGTGCCGAGGCGCTGGCGCTGCTCGGACCAGTGGAGATCGGCATCGGCGGCGAACGCCTCGCGCACGGCATCGCCGCCGTGGCCGTAGACCACGTGGATGCCTGCCGGGTCGAGCGCGCGCGCGGTATCGACCACGTGGCCCAGCATCGGGCGGCCCGCGATCGGTTGCAGCACCTTGGGCACGGACGAGCGCATCCGCTTGCCTTCGCCCGCGGCGAGGATGACGACGTGCAGCGGTGCGGGCATGGCAACTCCTGGGGTTCGGATCCGGAGGGCGGATTCTAGCCGGCGGCACTGTTAGGATGCCGCGGTGCCGCGACCACGAACGCCCATCGCCCGCCGCGGAATCTCCGTGCCAAGCCCCATCCCCGACGCATCTGCAGTGCCGTGCGTACGGGGGAGATGGCGCGCGCGCGCGCGGTGCGGCGCATGAGCCTGGGGCGGCAGGGGCGCCACTACCTGGTGATCGGCGTGGTCCAGTGGCTGGTCGACTGGGGCGTGATGGTGGGCCTGAGCCACCTGGGCCTCCCGGTGGAGCCCGCGAATATCGCCGGGCGCATCAGCGGCGCGCTGCTCGGGTTCTGGCTCAACGGCCGGATCACGTTCGCCGGCGACGACACGCGCATCGGGCGACGCCAGTTCGGCCGGTTCGTGTTGATGTGGCTGCTGACCACGATGATCAGCACCTGGGCGATCGGCGCGATCGACGATGCCGTGGGCCTGAAGTGGACGTGGCTGGCCAAGCCCGGCGTGGAGCTGGTGCTGGGCGGCATCGGCTTCCTGCTGTCGCGGCACTGGGTCTACCGGCGCTGATCCCGGCGCTGGCGGCATCTCCCCGCTTGGCATCGCGCGTGGCGCGCTCGTTCGACCGCGCCCGCAAATGAAAAAGGCCGGCAATGCCGGCCTTCTTGCTGCACGCGATGAAGCGCGGGGTCAGTGCTTCATGTTCTTGCGCAGGCGCTCCAGCGCCTGCAGCTGCGCCATGGTCTCGGCCAGCTTGGCCTGGGCCTCGGCGACGTCCATCTGCTCGCTGCGGCCGGCCAGCACGCGCTCGGCCTCTTCCTTGGCCGCACGCACGGCGGCCTCGTCGATGTCCTGTGCACGCACGGCGGTGTCGGCCAGCACGGTCACGACCGTCGGCTGCACCTCGAGGATGCCGCCGGACACGGCGAAGTCCAGCTGCTCGCCGCCCGGCAGCGTCACCACGACCTTGCCCGGCTTGAGGCGGGTGATCAGCGGGGCGTGCTTGGGCGCGATACCCAGCTCGCCGATCTCGCCGGTCGCGACCAGCAGCTCGGCCTCACCGTGGAAGATCTCTTCCTCGGCACTGACGATGTCGCAACGGAATGTGCTCATGGGGGGGTCTCGCTCTGCTCGTAGGGGCTGGAGGCTAGGGGTGAGGGGCTGGGTCGGCGCTCTGGATCGAGGTTTGGCCGCGTTGCGCCAATCCCGTGTCCCCAGCCCCCAGTCCCGGCTCTCAGGCCGCCACGCCCATCTTCTTGCCCTTCTCGACCGCTTCCTCGATCGAGCCGACCATGTAGAACGCCTGCTCGGGCAGGTGGTCGTACTCGCCTTCGACGATGCCCTTGAAGCCGCGGATCGTGTCCTTCAGCGAGACGTACTTGCCCGGCGAGCCGGTGAAGACCTCGGCCACGTGGAACGGCTGGCTGAAGAAGCGCTCGATCTTGCGCGCGCGCGACACGGCCTGCTTGTCCTCTTCCGACAGCTCGTCCATGCCCAGGATCGCGATGATGTCCTTGAGCTCCTTGTACTTCTGCAGCGTCGCCTGGACCTTGCGGGCGACGTCGTAGTGCTCGTTGCCGATCACGTTCGGGTCAAGCTGGCGGCTGGTGGAGTCCAGCGGATCCACGGCCGGGTAGATACCCAGGGACGCGATGTTTCGCGACAGCACGACGGTGGCGTCGAGGTGGGCGAAGGTGGTGGCCGGCGACGGGTCGGTCAGGTCGTCCGCAGGCACGTACACGGCCTGGATCGAGGTGATCGAACCGGTCTTGGTCGAGGTGATGCGCTCCTGCAGGACGCCCATTTCCTCGGCCAGGGTGGGCTGGTAGCCCACGGCCGACGGCATGCGGCCCAGCAGCGCCGACACTTCGGTGCCGGCCAGGGTGTAGCGGTAGATGTTGTCGACGAACAGCAGCACGTCGCGGCCCTTGCCCGAGGCGTCCTTCTCGTCGCGGAAGTACTCGGCCATCGTCAGGCCGGTCAGCGCGACGCGCAGGCGGTTGCCCGGCGGCTCGTTCATCTGGCCGTAGACCATCGCCACCTTGTCGAGGACGTTGGAGTCCTTCATCTCGTGGTAGAAGTCGTTGCCCTCGCGGGTACGCTCACCCACGCCGGCGAACACCGACAGGCCTTCGTGCGCCTTGGCGATGTTGTTGATGAGTTCCATCATGTTGACGGTCTTGCCGACGCCGGCGCCGCCGAACAGGCCGACCTTGCCGCCCTTGGCGAACGGGCACATCAGGTCGATGACCTTGATGCCGGTCTCCAGCAGCTCGTTGGTCGAGGACTGCTCTTCGTAGCTCGGGGCCTCGCGGTGGATCTCCCAGTGGTCGGAGGCCTCGACCTCGCCCGCCTCGTCGATCGGGCGGCCCAGCACGTCCATGATGCGGCCCAGCGTGCCCTTGCCCACCGGCACGGAGATCGCACGGCCGGTGTTGGTGGCCACCAGGTTGCGCTTCAGGCCGTCGGTCGAACCCAGCGCGATGGTGCGGACGACGCCGTCGCCCAGCTGCTGCTGGACTTCCAGCGTGATCGCGGTGTTGTCCACCTTCAGCGCGTCGTACACGCGCGGCACGGCGTCACGCGGGAACTCCACGTCGACGACGGCGCCGATGATCTGGACGATCTTGCCCTGGTTGCTCATCACTGTGTCCTCAGACTCTCTAATGCTGCTTTGCCGGCGCGACACGCGCCTGCGGGATAGGGGTTAAACGGCCGCGGCGCCGCCGACGATCTCGGAAATTTCCTGGGTGATCGCCGCCTGCCTGGCCTTGTTGTAGACCAGCTGCAGGGTGTCGATCAGCTTGCTGGCGTTGTCGCTGGCGGCCTTCATCGCGACCATGCGCGCGGCGTGCTCGGACGCCACGTTCTCCAGCACTGCCTGGTACACCAGCGACTCGATGTAGCGCGTCAGCACGTGCTCGAGCACGGACTCGGCATCGGGCTCGTAGATGTAGTCCCAGTCGTGCTTGGCGACCTGCGTCTCCGGCGCCGGCAGCGGCAGCAGCTGGTCAAACGCCGCGCGCTGGGTCATCGTGTTGACGAAGTCGTTGTAGCAGATGAACACCCGGTCGATGGTGCCGTCGCTGTAGGCGTCGAGCATCACCTTGATCACGCCCACCAGCTGCTCCAGCTTCGGCGCGTCGTCCAGGTGGGTGACCGAGGCCAGCATGTTGACCTTGATACGGCGGAAGAACACCGAGGCCTTCTGGCCGATGGTGACCACGTCGACCTCGACGCCCTGGTCGTGCCACTTGCGGAACTCGCCCAGCAGCTTGCGGAACAGGTTGTTGTTGAGGCCGCCGGCCAGGCCGCGGTCGGACGAGACGATGACGTAGCCGACGCGCTTGGGATCCTTGCGCTCGGTCATGTACGGGTGCTGGTAGTCGGAGTTGGCCTGCGCCAGGTGTCCGATCACCTGCTTCATGACCCGCGCGTAGGGGCGCGAGGTCTTCATCCGCTCCTGCGCCTTCCGGATCTTGGAGGCCGACACCATCTCGAGCGCGCGCGTCACCTTGCGGGTGTTCTGCACGCTCTTGATCTTGGTCTTGATTTCTCTGCCGCCGGCCATGCTCTTCTCGCTTTGCTCGCTTCAGGGGTTGGGAATTGCGGTGTGGTAAGCGGCTTGGGCGCCTGTACCAGCCCCCAGCCCCTAGCCTCTAATCCCGCTTCACCAACTACCGGTCTGCTTGAACTCTTCGATGCCCTTCTTGAAGCTGGCCTCGATCTCGTCGTCCCACTTGCCGGTGCTGTTGACCGTGTCCACCAGCGCGCCCTGCGTGTTGGTGAAGTGGGCGTGCAGGCCCTCCTCGAAGGCGCCGATCTTGTTGACCGGCACGTCGTCGAGGTAACCCTCGTTGACGGCGTAGATCGACAGCGCCTGCATGGCGATCGACATCGGCGCGTACTGCTTCTGCTTCATAAGCTCGGTGACGCGCTGGCCGCGCTCAAGCTGCTTGCGGGTCGCCTCGTCCAGGTCGGAGGCGAACTGCGCGAACGCCGCCAGCTCACGGTACTGGGCGAGCGCGATGCGGATACCGCCTGACAGCTTCTTGATGATCTTGGTTTGGGCGGCGCCACCGACGCGCGACACCGAGATGCCGGCGTTCACGGCCGGGCGGATGCCGGCGTTGAACAGGTCGGTTTCCAGGAAGATCTGGCCGTCGGTGATCGAGATCACGTTGGTCGGCACGAACGCGGAAACGTCGCCGGCCTGGGTCTCGATGATCGGCAGCGCGGTCAGCGAACCGGTCTGGCCCTTGACCTCACCGTTGGTGAACTTTTCCACGTACTCCTCGGACACGCGCGCGGCGCGCTCAAGCAGGCGGGAGTGCAGGTAGAACACGTCGCCCGGGTAGGCTTCGCGGCCTGGCGGGCGCTTGAGCAGCAGCGAGATCTGGCGGTACGCCACGGCCTGCTTGGACAGGTCGTCGTACACGATCAGCGCGTCCTGGCCGCGGTCCATGAAGTACTCGCCCATGGTGCAGCCCGAGTAGGCGCTGATGTACTGCATTGCGGCCGACTCGGACGCGGTGGCGGCCACCACGATGGTGTGCGCCATGGCGCCGTTCTCTTCCAGCTTGCGCACGATGTTGGCCACGGTCGAGGCCTTCTGGCCGATCGCGACGTACACGCACTTGATGCCGGTGCCCTTCTGGTTGATCACCGCGTCGATGGCCAGGGCGGTCTTGCCGGTCTGGCGGTCGCCGATGACCAGCTCGCGCTGGCCGCGGCCGATCGGGATCATCGAGTCGACCGACTTGTAGCCGGTCTGCACCGGCTGGTCGACCGACTTGCGCCAGATCACGCCCGGCGCGACGCGCTCGACCGGCGCGGTCAGGTTCGTGTTGATCGGACCCTTGCCGTCGATCGGCTCGCCCAGCGCGTTGACCACGCGGCCCAGCAGCTCGGGGCCGACCGGCACTTCCAGAATGCGGGCGGTGGTCTTGGCGACGTCGCCCTCGCGCAGGTGCTCGTAGTCACCCAGCACCACGGCGCCGACGGAGTCGCGCTCCAGGTTCAGCGCCAGCGCGTAGGTGGCGGTGCCGCCTTCGGACGCCGGCAGCTCGATCATTTCGCCCTGCATCACGTCGGCCAGGCCGTGGATGCGCACGATGCCGTCCGACACCGAGGTGACGGTGCCTTCGTTGCGCGCTTCCGCGGACAGCTTGACCTTCTCGATGCGGGTCTTGATCAGTTCGCTGATTTCGGACGGGTTGAGCTGGGTGGTAGACATTTGGAGATTCCTCGAACGCGTGCGGCCGGGTGCCGTCGCGGTTGGATCAAACTGTTGTAGGAACGAGTAGGGCGGAGCGGGTACCGGAGCCGGGGGACGCCTGCGCGTTTCCCGTTCCTTCGTGTCTCGTTACTGGGTCAGCATCGACTGCAGGCGGGCCAGCTTGCCCTTGAGCGAACCGTCGATCACCACGTCACCGGCATCGATCACCGCGCCGCCGATCAACGAATCGTCGACCGAGGTTTCGATCTCGACCTCGCGGCCGAACCGGCGCTTGAGCGCGGCGCGGATCGATTCCAGCTCCGACGCCGGCAGCGCGCTGGCAGCCGTGACGTGGGCCTTGACCACGCGGTCGGCGTCGGCGCGCAGCTCCTCGTACATGCCGGCGATCTCCGGCAGCAGCGTGAGGCGACGGTTGTCGGCGAGCAGCGCGATGAAGCGGCCGAACGCCTCGTCGGCGCCCTCCGGCGACAACAGCGTGGCCGCATCGGCCTCGCCCAGCTGCGGGTGGCCCAGCAGGCCATGCACCTGCGGGTCGGCCGACACGCGCGCGGCGAACGCCAGCGCGTGGGACCACTCGTTGGCGCGGCCGGCATCGCGCGCCAGCGCGAACGCAGCGCGGGCGTAGGGACGGGCAAGGGTCAGGGGCTGGCTCATGGCGCGGTCAGATCTCGGCCGCGAGTTCGTCCAGCAACGCCTTGTGGGCGTTGGCGTCGATCTCGCGCTTGAGCAGGCGCTCGGCACCCGTTACCGCCAGCGCGGACACCTGGCGACGCAGGTCCTCGCGGGCACGGGTCGCGGACGCTTCAATCTCGGCGACGGCCAGGGCCTTCTGCCGCTCGGCTTCGGCGATGGCCTCGTTCTTGGCCTGGTCGACGATCTGGTTGGCGCGCTGGTGGGCCTGCTCGATGATCTCGTTGGCCTTGCCACGCGCTTCGCGCAGCGTCGCGTCGACCTTTTCCTGCGCCTGGGCGAGCGCCTTCTGGCTGTTGTCGGCCGCGGCCAGGCCTTCGGCGATCTTCTTCTGGCGCTCCTCGATCGCGGCCAGCAGTGGCGGCCAGATCTTGGTGGCGATGATCCAGATCAACGCGGCGAAGGCCAGCGCCTGGGCGAATAGGGTGAGGTTGATGCTCATGCGTAAGGCTCTGCCAGTGCGGAGAGGGGTGTCGGTGCCGGGATCGGCACCGACCCTTCATTGCCGCGACGGCCGGCGCGAACGCCGGTGCCGCGGCATGCAACCGTTGCTTAGCCGGCGACCTGCGCGGCCTGGGCCAGCAGGGCCGAGGCGAGCGGGTTGGCGAAGGCCAGCAGCAGCGCGACGGCGACGGTGATGATGAACGCCGCGTCGATCAGGCCGGCGGTGATGAACATGCGGACCTGCAGGACCGGGATCAGCTCCGGCTGGCGGGCGGCCGACTCAAGGAACTTGCCGGCCATGATGGCCAGGCCGATACCGGCGCCGAGGGCGGCGAGGCCGATCATGATGCCGACGGCCAGAACGGTCGAGGCCTGAACCGAAGCGAGGTGGGCAAGGATTTCCATGGTGGTCTCCGAAACGAGTGCTTAAGGGTTGGAACGCGGATGGATGAAACGAAAACAGGTCGTGCAGCGGGAGCCGCCCATTGCCTTTTGACAGGCTCTAGTGGGCGTCTTCCGAAAGGCTGAGGTAGACGATCGACAGCATCATGAAGATGAAGGCCTGCAGCGGGATCACCAGCAGGTGGAACAGCATCCAGCCCAGGCCGAACAGGCCGCCGGCGAAGGCGCCGATGATGCCCGCGCCACCCAGGACCCAGATCAGCAGGAACACGATTTCGCCGCCGAACATGTTGCCGAACAGTCGCATCGCCAGAGAGATCGGCTTGCTCAGCCACTCGACGATGTTGAGGATCAGGTTGAACGGCATCATCCACTTGCCGAACGGCGCGGTCAGGAATTCCTTGGTGAAGCCGCCCAGGCCCTTGGCGCGCAGCGCGAAGAACAGCATCAGGAAGAACACGCTGATCGACAGGCCGAGCGTCGCGTTGACGTCGGCGGTCGGGACCGGCTTCCAGTAATGCACGCCGACGAGTTCCAGCGGCTTCGCGATGAAGTCCGCCGGGATCATCTTCAGCAGGTTCATCATCAGGATCCAGAAGAACAGGGTGATCGCGATGGGCGTCACCAGCTTGCTGGGTCCGTGGTAGGTGTCCTTGGCCTGGCGGTCGACGAACTCCAGGCAGATCTCGACGAACGCCTGCCACTTGCCCGGCACGCCGGCGGTGGCATTGCGCGTGGCCGTCCAGAACGCGAACACGATCAGCAGGCCCATCAGGACCGCGGTGATCAGGGTGTCCAGGTGCAATGTCCAGAAACTTCCCTCGCCGACCGACATCGTCAGGTTCTGGAGGTGGTGTTGGATGTACCCGGTGGGAGTCAGTTCCGCCTCGCCCGCCATGTGTCCTGAACCCGATTAGATAGTGGAAAGTTGTTGGATCAGCGACGGGCCGCGACCAGCAGCTGCGTCAGCAGCGCGACCACGATGCCCGCCAGCAATGCCAGCGGCGGCAGGCGCCATGCGCCCAGGCCCAGCAGCAGCACTGTGAATACGAGCGCCAGCTTGAGCACCACGCCGGCGAACCAGCGCGCCATCACCGCATTGGCCGGCATCACCCCGCCGCCGACCATCAGTCGAGCCGCGAGTGCACCGCCGACCAGCATTGCCGCTCCTCCGACCGCTGCCGCGACCGCGTGCGAAGCCCCCTGCGACAGCAGCGCCAATGCCAGCAGCGCTGTTGTTCCGGCCTGCCAGGCCGCCGTTCGGCGTGCCAGGCGTCGGCCTGCTTGCAAGGGATCGTACACGCGGGTACCGCGGGAGTCGGGCGAAAGCGCCCCGGTGAGCCGCAAAAGTATAGAGCGCGTGAGCACTGCGGGCAACCGCCACACGTACGGGAAGCCGGCGGGCGCCGGGCAGCGGATGCAATAGCCGCGTCCTATCGCAGCGACTCTGACAATCGATTGGACGGCCCGGGCCTGGCGGCATGAAGATGGAACCCGTTCTCATCCCGACCGGGGCGCGGCCATGGACAAGACGCTGAGCTTTGCGGCGGTGCACTCCACCGTGGCGTTCCTGGTCGGCTACCTCATGACCGGCAGCGTCTGGGTCGGCGGTGCGCTGGCGCTGGTGGAGCCGGCCTGCAACACGGTGGCTTTCCACCTGCACGAGAAAGCGTGGAAGCGGATCGAGCGGCGCCGCGCGACGTCGAACCAGCCGCGAATGGCCGCCTGAGGGGACGCGATCAGGACGGTGCCCTGCGTCGCACAACAAAAATCCGGAAAAACCCCGGAACCTTTCGAGCCGACCCCGGTCAGACCTGTGCGCCCCCCGCCACTCTCTCCTCGTCAATGGCAAAAAGCAGCGGTGGGCGGCCCCCGAAGCCCCGGCCTGATCCGCCGGGGCTTCGCCTTTTCCGGCGTCCGCGAGCGAATCGACCTGTAGGAGCGGCTTCAGCCGCGAACATCGCGCCCCGCAGCCTTTGGGCACCGATCGCGGCTGAAGCCGCTCCTACAACGGCCTGCACCGCCATCGGCACCGTGCGAGGCGGGACCGGCGCTCGCGCTACTTGCGCTTGGGGATATAGAGGTCGGTGATCGTGCCGTCGAACACTTCGGCCGCCATGCCCACCGACTCGCTGAGCGTGGGGTGCGGGTGGATGGTGTGGCCGATGTCGGCCACCTCGCAGCCCATCTCGATGGCCAGCGCGACCTCGGCGATCAGGTCGCCGGCATGCACGCCGACGATGCCGCCGCCGATTACGCGGTGCGTGGCCTCGTCGAACACCAGTTTGGTGAAGCCCTCGGTACGACCGATGCCGATGGCGCGGCCGCTGGCCGCCCACGGGAACTTGCCGACGCCGACCTTCAGGCCCTTCTCCCTGGCTTCGTTTTCGGTGACGCCGACCCAGGCGATCTCCGGGTCGGTGTAGGCCACCGACGGGATCACCCGCGCGACCCATTCCTTCTTCTCGCCGGCGGCGACTTCCGCGGCCAGCTTGCCCTCGTGCGTGGCCTTGTGCGCGAGCATCGGCTGGCCGACCAGGTCGCCGATGGCGAAGATGTGCGGCGCCGTGGTGCGCATCTGCCGGTCGACCGGGACGAACCCGCGGTCCGTGACCTCCACGCCCGCCTTGGCCGCGTCGAGCTTGCCGCCGTTGGGCGCGCGGCCCACCGCCACCAGCACGCGGTCGAACAGCGTGGCCTCCGGCGCGCTGTCGCCCTCGTACGTCACGGCGATACCGGTCTTCTGCGCCTTGGCATCGACCACCTTGGTCTTGAGGTGCACCGCGACGCCCTGCTTCTTCAGGCGGTCGGCGAGCGGCTTGACCAGATCCTTGTCGGCACCCGGCATCAGCTGGTCCATGAACTCCACCACCGTCACCTGGCTGCCCAGCGCGCGGTACACCGTCGCCATTTCCAGGCCGATGATGCCGCCGCCGACGACGAGCAGCTTCTTCGGGACCTCGGCCAGCTCCAGCGCGTCGGTGGAGTCCATGACGCGCGGGTCGTCCCACGGGAACATCGGCAGCTTCACCGCCTGCGAACCGGCGGCGATGATGCACTGCTCGAAGCGCACCAGCGTGCGCTTGCCGTCCGCGCCGGCCACTTCGAGTTCATTGACCGACACGAACGTGCCGGTGCCCACGACGACGCGCACCTTGCGCTGCTTGGCCATGCCGGCCAGGCCCTTGGTCAGCTGGCCGACGACCTTTTCCTTGTACGTGCGCAGCTTGTCGAGCGTGATCTTCGGCTTTCCGAAATCGATGCCGTAGTCGGACGCGTGCGCGGCTTCGTCGACCACGGCGGCCGCATGCAGCAGTGCCTTGGACGGAATGCAGCCGACGTTGAGGCAGACGCCGCCGAGGCTGTCGTAGCGCTCGACCAGCACCGTGTCCAAGCCGAGGTCGGCGGCGCGGAAGGCGGCGGTGTAGCCGCCGGGCCCGGCGCCCAGCACGAGCATGCGGCATTCGATGTCGGCCTTGCGGCCTGTAGCCTCGGCCGGCTTGGGGCCGGACGTCGCCGCTCCGCCTGCGGCCACGGGTGCCGCAGGTGTCTTCGGCGCTGCCTCGCTGCGCGATTGCGCCGGCGTCGATCCGGCGCTCCGGTCGGACGTGGAGCGCTCGGGCTGCGCCGGGGCCGGCTTGGCATCCGCACCCGCTGGAGCCTTCGAGTTGCCCCCGCCCTCGGCTTCCAGCACCGCGATCACGGCACCTTCGGCGACGTTGTCGCCGACCTTCACCTTCAGCGCCTTGACCACGCCGGCCGCGCTCGAGGGCACTTCCATCGTCGCCTTGTCCGATTCCAGCGTGACCAGCCCCTGGTCGACCGCGACGGTGTCGCCCACCGCGACCAGCAACTCGATCACCGGGACGCTGTCGAAATCGCCGATGTCGGGAACCTTGACCTCGATCTCTGCCATGCCTGCCACTCCTCGTCAGTCACGCGCCGTGCCGGGCGCGGCGGGGTCGTTCTCATCGCGCGCGGCCACCTCGGCCTCGCGCTCGATCTCGCGTTGTGCATCTTCCTGGGCGTCGTTGCCCGACAGTTCGGCGCGTTCGCGCTCGCTCAGCGTGGACTCCGCCGCCTCGTCGGCCCTGGCCGACCGCGGCGACGCGGTCGCATCGCCCCCGCGCGAGCCGCGCAGCCAGTCCAGCGCGTCCTCGCCCTGAAGCCCGAACGCGCTGCGCAGGTTCAGGTCGCGCTGCGGGAACGGGATCTCGATTCCATGTTCCTTCAGCGAGGTGTCCAGCTCCCACAGGTAGGCGGCCTTGATCGCGGCATTCCGGCGCGCGGCCTCTTCGGTCAGCCATACGGCGAGGATGAACTCCACCGCGCTGTCGCCGAAGCCCACCAGCCACACCTGCGGCCGGTCATCGCCTTCCATCGCGCGGGTGAAGGGCACGCGCGAGGCGGCTTCCAGCGCGGCCTTCTTCACCCGCTCCTTGTCGACGCCATAGGCGACCGCGAACGGCACGCGCAGGCGCCGGCGGGTTTCGCGGTGCGTCCAGTTCACCACCCGGCCGCTGACGAACTCCGAGTTCGGCACCAGGATGTCGATGTTGTCGTTGGTGGTGATGCGGGTGGCGCGGATGTTGATGTCGCGCACCGTGCCGCGCAGCTCGGCATCGAGCTCGACGAAATCACCGACCTTCAGCGACTTGTCGAACAGCAGGATCAGCCCTGACACGAAATTGTTGAAGATCGCCTGCAGGCCGAAGCCCAGGCCCACGCCGAGTGCGCCGGCGAACACGGTGAACTTGCCCACCGGGATGCCCGCCAGTTCCAGCGCAAGCAGCACGCCGACGGTCAGCAGCACGTAGTGCAGCACGCGTGACACGGTGTACAGCGACGCCGCATTGGCGCCGGTGCGGCCGCCGTAGCGCGCCAGCGCCCGCCGCGCGAGCAAGGACACGAACCAGATCGCCACCAGCGCCAGGACCGCGGCCAGCAGCTCGCCGACGGTCAGGCTGAGCCCCTCGAACGGAATCAGCTCGTAGTCCAGCCAGCCGCGTGCGTGGTCGAGGCCTTCGTCGGCCGTCTCGAGCACGCGGTCGCCCGCCTGCCCGAGCCGTTCGACTGGCGCGGCCGTCGCCATCAATGCGTCAGAGCAGCGCGCGACGCAGGTCGCCCAGCAGCTGGGCTAGGGTCGCGGTGAAGCGCGCCGCGGCCGCGCCATCGATCACGCGGTGGTCGTAGCTCAGCGACAACGGCAGCATGAGCCGCGGCTGGAACGCCTTGCCATCCCACACCGGCTTCATCGCCGACTTCGATACGCCCAGGATCGCGACTTCCGGCGCATTGACGATCGGCGTGAACGACGTGCCGCCGATGCCGCCCAGCGAGCTGATCGAGAAACAGCCGCCGCTCATGTCGGCCGGGCCCAGCTTGCCCTCGCGCGCCTTGGCAGCGAGCTCGCCGGTCTCGCGCGCGATCTGCATGACGCCCTTCTTGTCGCAGTCGCGCACCACAGGCACCACCAGCCCGTTGGGCGTATCGGCGGCAAACCCGATGTGGAAGTACTTCTTGAGCACCAGCGTCTCGCCGCTGGCATCGAGCGAGGCGTTGAAGTCCGGGTACTGCTGCAACGCACTGACCGAGGCTTTCATCAGGAACGCCAGCATGGTCAGCTTGGTGCCGTCCTTGCGCTTCTCGCTCTCCTTGTTGAGCGCGACGCGCAGTGCCTCCAGTTCGGTGATGTCGGCATCATCAAACTGCGTGACGTGCGGGATCATCGCCCAGTTGCGCGCCAGGTTCGCACCCGACAGCTTCTTGATGCGCGACAGCTCGCGCGTCTCGGTCTCGCCGAACTTGCTGAAGTCGACCTTCGGCCACGGCAGCAGGTTCAGGCCACCGCCCGCCGCGGCCGCCATGCCACCGCCGGCCGCCGCCCCGCCCTGCATGGCCTGCTTGACGAAGCCCTGCACGTCCTCGCGGGAAATGCGGCCGCCGCGCTCGCTGCCGGTCACGCGCGACAGATCCACGCCCAGTTCGCGCGCGAACAGGCGCACCGCCGGGCTGGCGTAGGGCACGCGGTCGGGCATCAGTTCGCCGGCGTCGAAGGCGACCGGCGGGGAACGCGGCTCGCTGCGCTGCCCACCGGCGGTTTCGCGCGCGGCGATGCGGTCGGATTCGCGGGGCGTGGAAACCGGTTCGACCTGCGTGCCGGTTTCGGCCGCCGCGGCCTTTTCTTCCGGCTTGGCTGCGGGTGCCCCGTCGCCCTTGGATGCGGCTTCAGCCTTCGCGTCGCCCTTCCCGGCGTCCTCCTGCGCCGCGTCGCCACCGGCCGGCTCGATCATCGCCACCACGGTGCCCTCGCCGATGTCGTCACCGACCTTGACCCGGACCTCGCGCACCACGCCGTCGAACGGCGCGGGCACTTCCATCGTGGCCTTGTCCGATTCCAGCGTGACCAGCCCCTGGTCCTGCTTGACGGTGTCGCCGACGGACACCAGCAGCTCGATCACCGGCACCGCGTCGAAGTCTCCGATATCCGGGACGCGTGCTTCCTTCAACTCAGCCATCGTGGGGCTCCGCCATGCGCGAAACCCGTATTGTGGCCGGTGCGGGATGACTGCGCCAATCGCGCAAGCCGCCGACGTCCACCCGGCCACACCGGCCGACCGCGGGATTCAGTCGCCGTTGCAGGCGAACCCGTGCTGCGCGTTCGCCCGGACAAGCGCTCCATGGCGTCGACCGCGACCCATGCGCCTGCGGATGTTCAGCCACCGGTCGAGTGGCCCGTGTTCGGCGTCCCGCCCCGGCCGCGCCGCGCGGTTGGGCGCTCTCGCGGGGGCCTTTGACGGACCCCTCACGCCGCTCCGGCCGCCCGGCTGCGCATGGCCGCGACGGCCCCGCGGAACCGCTCAACGCAGGTTCATCGCCATCCGGTAGTGGCGCCTCACCCGGTGCGCCGGTGGGCACCGGCCGATGCCGGCATCGCGGACCTGCGCCTGGGCAAAACGCGATTCATTTTCACGGCGATAGCGTGCGTCGCGTCGCCCGCACACCCCATTTCCCCACGCGGTCGGCGCACACATTAGAACGAGGAGTTCTCTCCATGATCCGCATTCGTCATTTGACCCTGGCCCTGTTGGGCACCCTGGCCATCACCCCGGCCGCCTTCGCGCAGGACGCCTCCACCGATACCGCCAGCGGCAAGCGCTTTGCCGTGGTCGGCGGCTATGCCCTGTCCGAGCCCACCCGCAACCCCGAAATCGACGGTGCCCGCACCCAGCTGGACGGCGATGGCGCCGGCACGCTGAGCGCGAGCTACTACATCAACGACAACATCGCGGTCGAAGCCTGGGGCGCGGCCGACAAGTTCAGCCACCGCGTACGCGATGGCGAAGGCCAGAAGCTGGGCAGCGTCGACGCGCAGCCCTACGCAGTGAGTGGCCAGTACCACTTCCGCCAGGCCGACAGCACGGTCCGCCCGTTCGTGGGCCTGGGCTACTACGAGCAGAACTTTGACGGCGAGACCGCCGAGCCGAGCGGCGCACTGGCCGGCCAGCGCATTGGCGTGGAAACCGCCAAGGGCGCGATGGCGACCGCCGGCGTCGACGTCAACATCAACCCGACGTGGTTCGCGCGCGCCGACGTGCGCTACCTGCAGGGCGACTCGGACGTGAAGCTCGACGGCGTCACGGCCGGCGAGGCCGAACTCGACCCGGTCATCCTCGGCGTGGGTGTGGGCGCGCGCTTCTGACGCGCATCGCTCAACCCGCTGCTGCAACACGGACGGGCTCCTTCGGGGGCCCGTTCTTTTTTATCCGCCTCCGGAATGTATCCGCGCGGCGTTGCGACCGTCAGTCCTCGTGCTCGGACACGATGCTGCCGGTGTCGGGGTCCAGCACGACTTCGACCCTGAC
This sequence comes from Novilysobacter selenitireducens, assembly GCF_020026895.1. Taxonomy (GTDB): domain Bacteria; phylum Pseudomonadota; class Gammaproteobacteria; order Xanthomonadales; family Xanthomonadaceae; genus Lysobacter_C; species Lysobacter_C selenitireducens. Next base: position 186,611 of record NZ_JAINZW010000005.1, on the reverse strand, counting down.
GCCGGCCCAGCTGATCGCGTCGGCCTTCCACACGCCGTCGTCGAACTCGACGTCGTGGATGCGGCTGTAACCGGCCTCCAGCAGCCGGTCCTCGACATCCTGCGCTTCCAGCCGGGAGACGGTGGTTTCGACATAGACCTTGCCGCTGACCGGGTGGACGCGGACGTCGACCCAGCGGCCGTCGCGGGTGCGGGCGTCCGCCTCCCAGAGGCCGCCGTCGAGTTTCAGGTCGTCCACGCGGGTATAGCCGGCGGCGAGGATGCGGGCTTCGACGTCCCACGGCGGGATGCCGTCACGGGGTTGCGCGGTTGCAGCGCCGCAGGCCAGCGCGGCCGCGGCGGCGAGACAGGAGGTGGCGCGCATGGGCGGTCTCCGGGCGGGAGCCCGATCATGCGCTTCCGGCCCGGTGGCCACGAGGTACGGATTCTGGTGCCGCAACCGGTCAGGGATGCTCGGATTCCACGTGCAGGCGTTCGCGTCGCAGCAGGTACAGGCCACTGGCGACGATGATCGCCGCGCCCAGCCAGGTCACGCTGTCGGGGAGCACGCCCCACAGCGCCACGTCCAGGCCGACGCCCCACACCAGCGCGGTGTATTCGATCGGTGCCACCAGCGACGCTTCGCCGATGCGGAAGGCCTCGGTGATGGCGTACTGGCCGAGCGCGCCCATCACGCCGACACCCGCGATCAGCCAGCCATCGGCCCAGCGCAGGGGCACCCAGCCGGGCCACGCCAGTGCGCCCGCGCCCAGCGCGATCACCACCAGGAACCAGACCATCATCGACTGCACGTTGTCGGTGCGCGCCAGCACTCGCACGCCGATTGCCGACACCGCGTAGGCCGTGGCCGCCGCCAGCACCGCCAGGCCTGCGAGCGTGAACATGCCCTCGCCGGTCGGCCGCAGCACCACCAGCACGCCGACCAGGCCCAGCACAATGGCCGTCCAGCGACGCGGGCCGACGCGCTCGCGCAGGATCGGCACCGACAGCGCCGTGATCAGCAGCGGCGCGACGAAGAAGATCGTGTAGGCGGTCGACAGCGGCAGCGTCTGCAGCGCGTACACGAAGGCGATCATCATCACCACGCCCAGCCCGCCGCGCATCAGCTGCAGCGGCCAGCGCACGCGCACCAGCGTGATCGCCGGCGCGGTCGCCAGCGCCCAAGCCAGGACCAGCGGCAGCGACGCCGCGCCGCGCAACGCGGCCACCTGCAGCGGCGGGTACTGCGCCGTCAGCAGCTTCAGCCCCGCGTCCATCAGCGAAAAGCAGCCCACCGCCAGCGCCATCGCCAGCACGGCGCGGGCATTGAGCGACATGGCGGGTGTCGTCGTCGTTGTCATCGCATCCATCCCCGCCGCAGCCGTTGCCGCAGGCCCCAGGTATAGGCCAGGTAGTGGCCGATCAGCAGCCCGCCGGCCAGCAGCAGCCCGGCCTGCGCGTCCACCCATTGCGTGGTGGCCGCATCCGCCTGCCACAGACGCCAGCCCTGCCACAGCGCCAGCGCGAGTCGCGTTGCTACCAGCACGGTCAGGCCGAGCACCAGCCAGCGGTTGGCGGTGTACATGAAGCCCCGCGGCGTGACCTCGAACCGCGTCAACCGCAAGCCCAGCCAGCCCAGCGCCATGCCACACAGCAGGCCGATGGCCGCCTCCGCCGGTGCCAGCGGGTGCCACAGCCCCAGGACCAGGCCGCCGGCGAGGAACAGCACGGCCGCGCCCGCCAGCAGCCAGGCGTTGCCGCCGACGACCCAGCCCACCGCGCGACGGCGCGCGCGCCCGCGGCGGTACCGGTTGAGCAGCGCCAATGGCAGCAGGCACGCCCACAACGCGACCAGCGCGAGCAACAACAGGGGCAGGAGCAGCAGGGGCATCGGCGCGGTCGTCGGGGCGGGCCGGCAGCTTACCCGTCGGCGTCGCGGCGCAGCGGGGCGCGGCTGGTCCCGTCGCCTTTTTGCGTACGCCTCGATAAGCCCATCCCGCCCGCCGCACCCCGGGGACCCGCATGCCGTGCCAATCCGGTACCGCCGTCCCGCCTGTCGGTCGAGGCGGCAGGGGGCTGATCGTGTCGATCGCGCTGCTCGTGCTGGCGCTGCCCGCGGGCTGCGAGCGTCCCCCGCTGCCCGGGGCGCAAGACCCGCCAGCGGCCGCGCCGCCGGTCACGACCCGCGGCCCGGACGACGCCGCGCTGACGACCGCCGACGTCACCCGGCCCGGCACCGCGCCCGTGGCCGACGCCGCGCCCGAGTCGCAGTGGCGCCAAGCCTTGGCGCAGGGGGCGGACGCCACCCTGACCCTCCCCGCGAACACCGGCTCGGGGGAACTGCCGGCGGAAGCTGCGAAACAGTTGGACGCGCTGGCCCGGCTTCTGGACGCCGAACGCGACTGGCGGCTGACGATCAGTGTCGAGGAGGCACCGGCCGCATCCACGCCTTCGAGTTCGCCGTCGTCGCTGCAACAGGCGCAGGCGTTCCGGTTGGCGCTGCTGTCGCGCGGCGTCGCGGCAGGCCGGGTGCAGGCCGAGCCGGCGTCCCGTCCGCACCCCGCGCCGCCGGCCGGAACGGTGCGCGTGCGGCTGCGCCGGCTGCCCCCCACCGACCGTCCGATACCGGCGCCCCGGCGCTGGAGTTGATCGCGCGCCCGTCGCGGTGACGGCCCTCGCGGCGCCACGGGCTGCCGGCACGCACCGCTCGCGGTAGGCTTCCCGTTTTCCGCGGAGCCCTGCCATGCCCTCCTTCGACATCGTCTCGGAAGTCGACCGCCACGAACTGACCAACGCCGTCGACCAGGCCAACCGCGAGCTGTCCACGCGCTTCGACTTCAAGGGCGTGGACGCGAAGTTCGAACTCGACGACGCGACCATCAAGCAGTCCGCGCCCAGCGACTTCCAGCTCAAGCAGATGGAGGACATCCTGCGCGGGCGCCTGATCGCCCGCGGCATCGACGCGCGCTGCCTTGAGTTCGGAGAGGTCGAAAGCAACCTGGCCGGCGCGCGCCAGTCCATCACCGTCAAGCAGGGCATCGAGCGCGAGCTGGCCAAGAAGATCCAGGGCGCGATCAAGGACGCCAAGCTCAAGGTCGACACGCAGATCAACGGCGACAAGCTGCGCGTCAACGGCAAGAAGCGCGACGACCTGCAGTCGGCCATCGCGCTGCTGAAGGCGGGCGAGTTCGAGCGGCCGCTGCAGTTCGACAACTTCCGTGATTGAGACCAGCCGTGATTGAGAGCAGCCGTGACTGAACGCGACCGGGGCCGCGCCCCGGGACGAATGACGATGCCTCCAGCGCCGCCGCCCGACACCGGTATCGACATCGACCCCATCGCCGCCACGCGGCGCTGGCTGGAGCGCGCGGTGATCGGGCTGAACCTGTGCCCGTTCGCCAAGGCCGTCCACGCCAAGGACCAGGTGCGCTACGTGCTGAGCGCGGCGACCACACCCGAGGCGTTGCTGGAGGAGCTGGCCGCGGAGCTGGCGTGGCTGGCGGAGGTCGACCCCGACGTCGTCGACACCACGCTGATCGTGCATCCGCACGTGCTGGCCGACTTCATGGACTACAACGACTTCCTCGACCAGGCCGACGCCGCAGTCGACGCGCTCGGCCTGGAAGGCGAGATCCAGGTCGCCAGTTTCCACCCCGACTACGTGTTCGCCGGCACCTACCCGGATGACGCCGGCAACTGCACCAACCGTTCGCCCTACCCGACCCTGCACCTGCTGCGCGAGGCCAGCGTGGAACGCGCGGTGGCCGCGTTCCCCGACCCGGACGTGATCGTGGAGCGCAACCTGGCGACGCTGGAGCGGCTGGGGGAAGAGGGGTACCGGCGGTTGCTCCAGGACGACTAGATCCGTCCGCACCACTGTAGGAGCGGCTTCAGCCGCGATCGCGTCGCAAACACCTGCAGGCGCGACCTCAACCGAGAGCGAAATTCCGAAGTACTTGTAGGAGTGACGTAAGTCGCGATTCGCCGCTGGCGGGGGCCTCGCGGTCGCGACTGACGTCGCTCCTACAACGGTTCCGATTTGCCGTCGCAACCGGATCGTTCGGTGAGGGTCCGTTTTCCGATCGCGGCTGAAGCCGCTCCTACAAGGGGCCGGGGACGTCGAACAGCGTTGTCAGGTCGTCCTCGCCCAGGATCCGCCACTCGCCCGTCGGAAGGTCGCCCAACGACAGCCCGCCGATGCGCGGCCGGTGCAATGCTTCGACGTGGTTGCCGACGGCGGCGAACATCCGCCGCACCTGGTGGTAGCGCCCCTCCGTCAACGTCAGGCGCGCGTGCCGCGGCCCCAGCACCTCGAGCGTGGCCGGGGCCAACGGCGTCGTCTCCGACTCCAGCAGCAGCGTGCCACTGGAAAACAGCGTGGCCTCGTCGCCACGCAGGTCCTGCGCCAGCGTTGCCTCGTACACCTTGGGCAAGTGCGATTTCGGCGAGACGATGCGGTGCAGCAGCTGGCCGTCGTCGGTCATCAGCAGCAGGCCGCTGGTGTCGCGGTCCAGCCGCCCGACGGTCGAAATCATCGGCGAGCGCAGGCGGAAGCGCGCGGGCAGCAGGTCGTAGACGATGCGGCCGGCGTCCTTTGTGGAACACGTGTAGCCGACGGGCTTGTGCAGCATCAGCGCCAGTCCCGCGGGCGGGTCCAGCGGCTCGCCGTCGATGCGGATGGCGGCATGGTCGACGCGGTCGTCGGCGTAGAGCACCTCGCCGGCGGCGTCGGTGATGCGGCCCTCGCGGAACATCAGCGCCACCTGCTTGCGGCTGCCGTAGCCGAGGTTGGCGATCAGCTTGACCAGCTTCATGCGCGCGCCCTCAGCGGTGCGCGTTGCGCGCGGCGGTGCGGTCGAAGGGTTTCGGCGCGCGCTCGGGTCGCGCCGGCATCGCCTTGACCGCCTCGATCACCTTGAAGCCGTCGCGCTGCGCCACCGTGCGCACCTCGCCGAAGCTCGCGTCCAGCACCGACTCGTACGGCAGGTGCCGGTTGGCGACCAGCCACATCCGCCCGCCCGGCCGCAGCGCCTGCGCGGCGACGGCGATGAATCGGCGGCCGATGTCGGGCCGGTCGGCGCGGCTTTGGGTGTGGAACGGCGGGTTGCTGACGATGATGTCGTAGGTCTCCGGCAGGCCACCGGTGACGTCGTGCCAGCGGAAGTCGATCGCGGCACGCGACGCGGACGGCGCCAGGTTGCGGCGCGCGAGCTCCAGCGCGCGCGCCTCGGCCTCGTACAGGTGCAGCGTGTTGATGCCCGCGCAGCGCTCCAGCAGCTCCACCGACAGGTAGCCGAAGCCGGCCCCGAGGTCGGCGGCACGGCCGGACAGGTCGACGGGCAGGTGCTCGGCCAGCAGCTGCGAGGCCGGGTCGATGCGGTCCCACGCAAACACGCCGGGGCGGCTGGCGAAGCGCGTGTCGCCGATCGTGCGCACCTCGTCCAGCGCCAACCAGCGCGCGGCCAACGTGGGGTCGGCCGGGCCGTCCAGTGGCGCGGTCCAGAACACCCGGCACTTGTTCTTGCTGATCGTCTCCAGCGGGCCGGCGATCGCGGCCAGGTCCTGCTCGGCCGAGCGCGCGCCCTCGCTGTTGGGTACACAGGCCAGCACGCGACCACCGGGGGCAAGCGACGCGATGGCGCGGGCCATCAGCGCGCGCGATTCGTCGCGCTGCCTCGGCGGCAACAGCATGACCAGCGGAAAGCGGCGGCCATCATCGGGCGTGGCCAGTGCGATGCCCGAGGCCTCCAGCGCCTGCGCGTCGGGCCGGAAGCTCTGCTCGGCCACCAGGCCCGGGCGCGGCGCGGCGTGCAGCGGCCAGCCGTCACGCGCACGCAGGAACAGCGCGCCCCCCTCCGGCCACGCCAGCCGGCCCTCGGCCAGCGGCAGCATCAGGGTTTCGAGCGCGGGGTCGGCGTCGCGCATGCGCGGGTCATCCAGTTCGTACGGCGGGGCCGGGGATTCTACGCGCCGGCGGTTCCTGCGCCCTGGGCGGCAGGGCGTTTGCGCGCCGGCTTCACAGGCTCCCCGGCAGGGTGCGGCGGTCCCCTGACCCGGAGTGTCGCCATGCGCCTTGCCGTGATCCTGTTCGCCCTGCTGATGCCGGTCATTGCCTGGCTGTCCAACACCGGCACGTTCGGCCCGGACAACGGCACCATCTCCGACCGCTACCCGACCCTGCTGGTGGCGGCCGGGTATGCGTTCTCTATCTGGGGCCTGATCTTCGCGTGGGACGTCGCCTTCGGCGTGTGGCAGTGGCGGGCGGACGCGGCCTCGCGCGCCGTCGAGCGGGCGCGGCCGTGGGCGGCGGCGGGCTTCGCGCTCACCGCACTGTGGATGCCGGTGTTCTCGCAGCAGTGGTTCGGGCTGGCGCTGCTGGTGATCTGGGGCGCACTGGCGTGCATCGCGTCCGCCGCCATCACGCTGGCACGCGACCCGTCGCCGGCGAAGGGCCAGGGCGCTTGGGCGACCGCGCCGCTGGCGCTGCATGCGGGGTGGCTGTCGCTGGCGGCGTTCCTCAATACCGCGCAGGTGCTGGTGGCGTACGAGGTGTTCGACGGAGCGTCGATGCTGGGCTGGAGCCTGGCGCTGCTGGCCGCCGCCACGGTGCTGCTGTTGCTGGTCAACCACCGGCTGGGCGGCCACCTCGCCTACGTCGCCGCGGCGCTGTGGGGCCTGGCGGCGGTGTACGTGAAGCAGTCGCGCGGCGAGCTGCCGGGCGCGGACACGGCCGCGTGGGTCGCTGTCGCGATGGCGGTCCTGCTTCTGGCGCAGACCGCGTGGTTGCACCTGCGCCCGCGCCGCCGGTTGGCTACGCCGGGCCTCTGAGGCCCCGGGCCTCTGAGTCCCGGCCTCGACGGCGAGTCCCCGCCTCGACGTCCCGGCCCGCGGCGGCCTGAACTGCACCCCGCGGATTTCCGTCCCGCAAACGTGCGCTTCATGCCGGTAGAACGGTCGCCCCGACACCCTGCACGCACCCCCACGTGCAAGGAGTCCCCATGCGAGCCCTTTTCATCGGCGGCACCGTCGACAACAGCGAGCTGGACCTGGACGGCACGCAGCCGCCCCGCCACTACCCGGAAAACACCGGGGGCGGGCAGCCGCGCTACCGCCTTCACCACGTCGGCCGGCGCGATGACCGCGTGGCGTACGCGGTGTATGCGCCTGCGGGGCTGGACGATGCCGAGGTCGAGCGCGTGGCCGCCGAGCGCGATTATCCGCGGCGGTTCCAGGCCGAACCCGAGCGCATGGCGAATTGACACCGCGAGCGCATGGCGAACTGACAGCGAGGGTCGTCCAGCTTTTCACGCGGCCATCGCGTACCCCGACGCGCGGTGAACCCGCAGGCGCAGTCGTCTGGGCGTGCGCATCCCGGTCGATGCGGCTGCCGTAGCTGCCAGCCATTGGACATAACCCAGGAGACGCATTCCCAGGCAGCCAGGCTGTATCCGGCGGATCCATGCAACCCGCCGGGCTTTAACGACTTGCCCACGCCATGGGGACGCGCTTCGTACACCGTCCCCCGTAGCGTGGCCCCGTCGCGGTTTCAAACGCGTCGGACGGCATGCATCGGCGTGCACCGACGACCCCATATCCCCCCACAGGAGTCCACCCCCATGAAGATCAAGCTGCTGACCCTCGCCCTCATGTCGGGCATCGCCCTGGCCGCGTGCTCGGCCGACGATACCGACGCCGACATGGCCGCCACGACGCCGGACCCGGCTATGACCGACCCGGCCACCGACCCGATGGCGACGACGCCCGACCCGATGACCGACGATTCGATGGCCGCGCCGGGCGCCGACATGGACATCGTCGCCAACGCCTCCAACTCGCCCGACCACACCACGCTGGTGTCGGCGGTGCAGGCGGCCGGCTTGGTCGAGACGCTGCAGGGTCCGGGCCCGTACACGGTGTTCGCGCCGACCAACGCCGCGTTCGACGCACTGCCTGCCGGCACGGTTGACGGCCTGCTCGAGCCCGACAGCAAGGACCAGCTGACCGGCGTGCTGACCTACCACGTGGTGGAGGGCAGCCTGGATGCCGCCGCGCTCACGCAGCAGATCGAGGCTGGCAACGGCGAGGCCCGCCTGACCACCGTCGCCGGTGGCGAGCTGGTGGCCAAGGCCAACCCGGCCGGTGGCGTCACCATCACCGACGCCCAGGGCAACACCGCCAACGTCACGACCGCCGACCTGCGCAGCAGCAACGGCGTGATCCATGTGGTCGACAAGGTGCTGATGCCGGCGTCCTGACCGGCCCCACGCTCCGTGTTCGGGTGCCGTAGCGCACTCGTCGGCGATGCGGCACCACCGGGGACGGCCCGTGCGCGGGCCGTCCCTTCCTTTTTCTGCCCTTCCTTGTCTCGCGCTGGCGCCAGACCGTGCGGCCGCACCGTGTTGACCGCACGCACACGCCGATCACGCACAATCCCCGGCTGGACTGCCGACCGCCCGTGCGCGGCCGGGGCGCGCACCGCGCACCGGGTCCGGATTGCCAGGGGACACGCTGACCGTGATCGACTTCGCCACGCTGCTGGATGCCTCGCCCAACCCGTACATGGTGCTGGACCGGCAGTTCCGCTACGTGTGGATGAATGCGACGTACCTTTCGGTCACCGGCCGGACGCGCGACGAGCTGATGGGCGTCTCGCTGTTCGATGCCTTCCCGGGCGATCCCGATGATCCGGACGACCCCGGCCACGAGGCGGTGCGCGAACTGCGCGACTCGCTGCAGCATGTCTTCGACACCGGGCAGTCGCACACGCTCAGCGTCATCCGCTATTCGATCCCGCACACCGGCCCCGACGGCGCCACCGTGTTCGAGGAGCGCTTCTGGAGCGCGACCCACACACCCGTACCCACGAGCGACGGCCGCGTCGACCACGTCCTGCAGCACACCGTGGATGTCACCGAGCTGCACCGGCTCGAAGCCGAGCTGAAGCAGCGCCGGCGCGACGACCGCTCCGCGCGTACCGGCCAGCTCGAAGTCGGCGTACTGCATCGCGCGCAGACCGTGCAGGCCAGCAACCGCGCGCTCGAGTCCCAGCGCCGCCACCTGCTGGGGCTGTTCGAGGCCGCGCCCGGGTTCATGGCCTACCTGTCCGGCCCCGAGCACCGGTTCGAGCTGGCCAACGCCGCCTACCTCAAGCTGGTCAACAAGCCCGCCGTCGTCGGCATGACGGTGAACGAGGCGCTGCCGGAGGTCGTCGACCAGGGCTACATCACGCTGCTGGACGAGGTGTTCACCAGCGGGCGCCCGTTCGTCGGCCGCGGCATGCGCGTGCAGATCGGCAGCGATACCCCGGGGCAGACCGAGGACGTGTTCGTCGATTTCGTCTACCAGCCCGTGCGCGATGCCGACGGCGAGGTCATCGGCATCTTCGTCCAGGGCCACGACATCACCCCGCAGGCCCTCGCGCAGGCCGAGCTGGAGCAGTACCGCAACCACCTCGAGGACCTGGTGCAGGCACGCACCCGCGCGCTGGAGGAAAGCGAGGCCGCGTTGCTGCAGGCACAGAAGATGGAGGCCGTCGGCAAGCTGACCGGCGGCGTCGCGCACGACTTCAACAACGTGCTTCAGGTGATCGGCGCCAACCTGCAGCTGCTCGCCGGCGATATCGGCCAGGCCACGCATGCCGTGCGCCACGTCGACGCGGCGATGGACGCGGTGCAACGCGGCGCCAAGCTGGCCTCGCAGCTGCTGGCGTTCGCGCGGCAGCAGCCGCTGGCGCCGGTGGTGCTGGACCTGGGCGAGCGCCTGCGGCGGCTGGACGACCTGCTGCGGCGGACGCTGGGCGAGCGCGTCGAGCTGCACGTGGACGTGGACCCGGCGCTGTCGACGATCGAGGCCGACCCGCACCAGCTCGAGAACGCCGTGCTCAACCTGGCGATCAATGCCCGCGATGCGATGGAGGACGGCGGGCGCCTGGACATCACCGCCTGCAACGCGACCGTTGCCGCCGACGAGCGTCCGAACCCGGAAATGGCGCCGGGCGACTACGTGCGACTGACCATCTCCGATACCGGCCACGGCATGCCCGAGGATGTGGTGCGCCGCGCGTTCGAGCCGTTCTACACGACCAAGGAAGAGGGCCGCGGCACGGGGCTGGGCCTGAGCATGGTGTACGGCTTCGTGCGCCAGACCGGCGGCCACGTGATGCTCGACAGCGCGCCCGGCACGGGCACCACCGTCACCGTGTACCTGCCGCGCAGCGACCAGCCCGCCACGCCGTGGGTCGACCCCGAAACCGGGCCGGTGCGCGGCGGCCATGAGACCGTGCTGGTGGTGGAGGACGACGCCGCGGTGCGCGAGAGCGTGGTCGAGACCGTGCGCTCGCTGGGCTACCGGGTGGTGCAGGCCGCCGACGCGCAGTCGGCGCTGGACCTGCTGGAAGCCGGCATGCGGGTGGACCTGGTGTTTACCGACGTGGTCATGCCCGGCGCGGTACAGAGCCCGGAACTGGCGCGTCGCGCGCGCACGCTGCTGCCGGACGTGGCGGTGCTGTTCACCTCCGGCTACACCGAGGACGTGGTGTTCCACGGCGGCCGGCTCGACCCGGGCGTGGAGCTGCTGGGCAAGCCCTACCGCCGCGAGGAACTCGCGCGCCGGCTGCGGCAGTCGCTGGAGCGGCCCGGTACGCCGGTCGCCGATGCGCCGCCCGCGGCGGATGCCACCTCACCGGCACCCACCGACACGCCCGGTGAGGCGCCGCTGCACCCGCGCGCGGACGCCGGCGGCCTGCACGTGGTGTTCGTGGAGGACGACGACGACAGCCGCCGCACCACCGCGCAACTGCTGGCACGGCTGGGGCATGAGGTGCAGGCCGTCGCCACCGCCGGCGATGCGCTGCGTGCGCTGGATGGCGGCGGCGACGTGCTGCTGACCGACGTGCACCTGCCCGACATGCACGGCGTCGAACTGGCAAGACAGGCGCGCCAGCGCCGACCCGCGCTGCGCGTGGTGCTGGCCACCGGCGACGATGCCGCGGCACTGGCAGGCGGCTCGGTCGCCGATGCCTGCCTGCAGAAGCCCTACGGCGTGGACCAGCTGCAGGCGGCGTTGACCGGCGTCGGCTGACGCCGGCCTCGCCGCTCAGCCGCGCTGGACCATACGCAGTCGGCGACTCAGCCCTGCAGCTCGCGCAGGGTGACCGACGGCGGTGCGTCCAGCACGCGGCGCGTGGCGAACAACCCCGCCGCCAGTGCGGCCACCACGCCCAAGGCGCCGCCGACCGCTGCCATCGCCCAGTTCGCCTGCCACGGCAGGTCGAACACCTGCGTGGCGACGACGCCCGCCAGCACCGACGCGGCGATCGCCGCCACCAGCCCCGACAGCAACCCGATCGCCGCGAACTCCGACGCCTGCGCCAGCCGCAACTGCCGCCGGCTGCCGCCGAGCACGCGCATCACGCCGCCTTCCAGCAGGCGCTCGTCCTGGCTGGCGCTGACGGCCGCCATCAACACCAGCAGGCCGGCGACCAGCGAGAAATAGAACACCACCTCGACCACGGTCGAGACCTGGTCGGCGGTGCTGCGCACCTGCTTCAGCACGGCGTCGACATCGATCACCGACAGGTTGGGGAAGCGCTCCACCAGCGCGCCGGTAAACCCGGTATCGGTGGGCGGCACGTGCACCGCGGTGATGTGGCTGGCGGCGAACCCGTCCAGCGAGCCGGGCGAGGCGATGACGAAGAAGTTCGGCTGGAAGCTTTCCCAGTCGACGCTGCGCAGGCTGGTCACGGTGCCCTCGAACGGCTGCCCGGCGATGTCGAAGCCGACCGTGTCGCCGATCTTCCAGCCCAGCGATTCGGCGAAGTCCTCCTCGATCGACAGCTCAGGCGAGGCCGGCAGCGTCGCGCTCCAGAACTCGCCGGCGACCACCTCGTTGTCGTCGCGCAGCACGTCGACCACCGACAGGTTGAACTCGCGGTCGGCGCGGCGCCGCGCGCGGTCGCCTTCGTCCTCGTAGTCCTCGCCGGTCACCGCCTCGCCGTTGTGGCTGGCCAGGCGCGCGCGGATCATCGGGAACAACACCGGCTCGGCCACGCCGCGCCCGGCGATGAAGCCGCGCACCCCGGCGACCTGGTCGTCCTGCACGTTGATGATGAAGCGATTGGGGGCCTCGGCCGACAGCGCCAGCTGCCAGCGGTCCAGCAGGTCGGTACGCACGAAGGTCAGCAGCAGCAGCGCCATCAGCCCCAGGCCGAGCGCGGAGATCTGCGCGACGCTGGTGCCGGCGCGGCGGCTGACGTTGGCCAGGCCGTAGCGCAGGCTGCCGCGCAGGCGCGTGCGCAGCCGGCGCACCAGCGCGATCAACCCCCACGCCAGCAGCGCCAGAACCGCCAGCGTGGCGACGATGCCCAGCAACATGGCGGTGGCCAGTTCCGGCGAACCGGCCTTCCACCACAGCAGCACGGCCAGGCCGCCCAGGCCCACGGCGGCCACCGCCCACGCGCTGGGTTCGGTGGGGTCGAGGTCGCGGCGCAGCACGCGCAATGCCGGCACGCGGCGCAGCGCCAGCACCGGCGGCGCGCCGAAGGCCATCAGCACCACCAGGCCGACGGCATAGCCCTGCAGCGCCGGCACCGGGCCGGCGGCGGGGATCGACAAGGTCAGTGCGCTTTCCAGCCAGCCGCCGATCACCCATTGCAGCGCGAATGCGATCGCCACGCCGACCGTGCTGGCCAGCAGCCCGAGCAGTAGCAGCTCGCCCACGTGCACGCCGACCAGCGTGCGCTGGCTGGCGCCCAGGCAGCGCATCACCGCGGTGCCCGACAGGTGCCGCTCGCTGTGGCGGCGCGCCGCCATGGCGACGGCCACGGCCGCCAGCACCACCGACACCAGCGCGGCCAGTCCGAGGAAGCGGCCGGCCCGGTCCAGCGCGGAGCGGATCTCCGGTCGCGCGTCCTCGATGGTTTCCAGCCGCTGGCCACGGCCGAGGTTGTCGCGCGCCACATTGACGAACTGCTCCACCGCGTTGCTGTCACCGGCCACCACCAGGCGGTGGCGCAGGCGGCTGCCTTCCTGCACCAGCCCGGTCGCGTCCAGGTCGGCGAGGTTGAGGAACACCTTGGGCGCGACGTTGAAGTAGTCCAGCGCGGCGTCCGGCTCCTGCGTCACCAGTGCCGCCAGCCGCAACTGCGACTCGCCGATGCCGACCGTGTCGCCGATGCGCGCGCGCAGGGTTTCAGCGCCGGCCTGGCTCATCCACAGCGTGCCCGGTGCGGGGATGCCGCCGGCCGCCCGCGGCGCGCCGCCGGCCTCATCGATCACGGTGAACTGGCCGCGCAGCGGAAAGCCCTCGCCCAGCGCGCGCAGGTCGCCCAGACGCAGGTTGGCGGTCTCGCCCTGGCCGACGCGGATCATGCTGTCGAGTTCGACCGTGCGCGTGCGTTGCAGGCCGACGGCATTCGCTGCGTTGTCGATCGCCTCCGTGGGCGGCGCGTTGCCGCGCACCACCGCGTCGCCGCCGAGCAGCCTGTTCGCCTCGATCGCCAATGCGCGCTCGGCACGGTCGGTGACGAAGCCCACCGCGGTCACCGCGACCACCGCCAACACCAGCGCGGCCAGCAGGATGCGTACGTCGCCGGCGGCCAGGTCGCGCCGCAACTGGCGCCAGGCCAGCGCGGCGATGCGGCGCGGGCCGATCGTTACGGGCACGCGCGTGACCGGCGCGCTCATGCCGCCTGGCGCTCGTCTTCGACCAACCGGCCGCTGTCCAGCCGCAACCGGTGGCGGCAGCGCACGGCGAGGTGGTCGTCATGGGTGACCAGCACCAGCGTGGTGCCGGCGGCGCGGTTGAGTTCGAACAGCAGCTCGATGATCGCCTGGCCGGTGTGGGTGTCGAGGTTGCCGGTGGGCTCGTCGGCGAACAGCAGCGACGGCCGCGTCACGAACGCGCGCGCCAATGCCACGCGCTGCTGCTCGCCGCCCGACAGCTGGCGTGGGTAGTGGCCCAGTCGCTCGCCCAGCCCGACCTTCTGGAGGATCGCGCGCGCCGGTGCCTCGACGTCGCCGTCGCCGTCGCCGCGCAGCTCCAGCGGCAGCATCACGTTCTCCAGTGCGGTGAGCGACGGCAGCAGCTGGAAGTTCTGGAACACGAAGCCGACGCGCTCGCCGCGCACCCGGGCGCGGCCGTCCTCGTCCAGCGACGACAGCACCGTGCCGTCCAGCACCACGCGGCCGTCGCTGGGCGTGTCGAGGCCGGCCATCAGCGACAGCAGCGTGCTCTTCCCGGAGCCCGACGCGCCTACGATCGCCACCGTGTCGCCGTGGGCGATGTCGAAGGTCAGGCCATCGAGGATGGTGAGCTCGCCGGACGGCAAGGTGACGCGCTTGCCGAGGCCGTCCACGTGCAGTGCCGGATGTGCAGCGGGTTGCCGGGGTCGCGGGGTCGGATCGGGTCGGTCGGCCATGGGGTCTCTACTGGAAAGGGATGTTGCATCGACGGTTGACACGCAGGCCCGGGCTGCGGGCAAGCTGCGGTCTTCGCGGCCCGGTACGGGCCGGACGCCGCACGATGAACGGAGATACGACGAAATGACGTCCAGATATGCGGCATGGCGCCGCCGGGTTCAATGTGCCATCGGTTTGCTGGTGCTGGCCGGTGCGATGGCCATCCCGGCCCTGGCCCAGTCCAGCGCGGCCGCGCGCGCCCTGCCCGCGGGCCAGCGCACGGTGCTGGTGATGGGCGATTCGCTGTCGGCGGCCTACGGCCTGCGGGCGTCCGAGGGCTGGGTCGCCTTGCTGGGCCAGCGGCTGTCGCGCGAGCACCCGGCGTGGCGCGTGGTCAACGCCAGCGTCAGCGGCGAGACCACCGCAGGCGGCGCCTCGCGCATCGTCGGCGAACTTCGCCGGCATCGGCCCGACGTGGTGGTGATCGAACTGGGCGCCAACGACGGCCTGCGCGGGCTGCCGACCCTGCAGACCCGCATCAACCTGGCGCGCATGATCGGCGCGGCGCACGGTGCGGATGCGGAGGTGCTGCTGGTCGGCATGCGCATGCCGCCGAACCTCGGCGCCGACTACACGCAGGCGTTCGAAGGCAACTACACCGCGCTTGCCGAGCGCTTCGATACCGCGCTGCTGCCGTTCCTGCTCGAACCCATCGCGCTGGACCAGGCCGCCTTCCAGGGCGACAACCTGCACCCCGTCGCGTCGGCGCAGCCGAAGCTGCTCGAGCATGTGTGGCCGGCGTTGGAGCCGTTGCTGGATTGAGGTGGGCATCGTCGCTTGGAAAGCACCCCCTCCCAACCTCCCCCTGCATGCAGGGGGAGGGGCCAACAGCGAAGCCGGGGTCGCTCCCTCCCCTGCCTGCAGGGGAGGGTTGGGGAAGGGTGCCTTTTATCGGCTACAGCCCTGCACCCCCACCTACAATCCGGTGACCCCCACCCAACCGGAGCCACCCCATGCTGACCTTCCACCACTGCCCGCAGACCCGCTCCTCCAGCGTGCGCTGGCTGCTGGAAGAACTGGGTGTCGACTACACGGTCGAGCGCGTCGACCTGCGTGCCGAAGGCGGGGTGCCCGATGCGTACCGCGCGGTGCAGCCGCACAAGAAGGTGCCCGCAATCATCCATGACGGCGTCACCGTCACCGAGCGCTCGGCGATCACGATCTACCTGTGCGATGCGTTCCCGGAGGCTGGCCTGGCACCCGCCATCGGCGATCCACGCCGCGGACCGTACCTGAGCTGGCTGGCCTACAGCGATGCGGTGATGGACCCCAACATCGCCGCGCGCTTCAACAAGTGGCAGTACGACGCGCGCACGGTGTCGTTCGGCACGTTCGAGGACATGCTGGCGCACGTGGAGCGCACGCTGGCCGCCCACGACTACGTCACCGGCGATACCTTCACCGCGGCAGATGTCCAGGTCGGCAGCCTGCTCAACTGGACGGTGCGCGTGTTCAAGCTGGTGCCGGAAAGCCCGGCGATCGGCGCCTACCTCGACCGGCTGCAGGCGCGCGAGGCGTTCCAGCGCGCGCAGGCGCTGGACGCGGCGTAACTCTCAGCCGGGCACGCCGCCGGCGTCGTCGCGGCGCAGGTGCTGCAAGCCCCACGTCATCGCCGCGCACAACGCGACCGCGCCGGCCCAGCCCGTCGCGGCGCCGGCGCCGTCGGGCAGCAGCCCGGTGAACGCCGGTATCCACTGCGGCCCGTACATCGCCAGCGCGCCGGCGGCGACGACCGCCAGCAGGCCCGACAGCAACCGCTGCAGCCAGGCTTCGACGCGCTCGTCGACGCGCGGCGCGCCCGCCACGCGTGCGGCGACCTGCGCGGCGAAGTCGGCCGGCATCGGCGACACCGGCGGCTGGCGCAGGGCACGGGCGATCATGCGGTACTGCGCGGTGCGCGCATCGCCGTGGCCGGCGTCGAGCTTCAGCCGTTCGGCGCGCAGCGCACGCTCCTGCGCCTCCCACTCGCGCGGGTCGATGCCGGCGCCATTTGGAGTCGGGGTGTCGCGGTCTTCGGGATTCATGCGTGTGCTCCCATGCGTGCCTGCAGCCGCTCGCGCAACAGTGCGCGGCTGCGGAACAGGTGGCTCTTGATGGTGCCCTCGGCGATGCCGGTCATGCGGGCGATCTCCACGATCGGCACCTCCTCCAGGTGATACAGCGTCAGCAGCGTGCGCTGCAGCGGCGGCAGCGCCTCGATCTGCGCGTGCAGCAGCGCCGCCATTTCGTCGTCGGCGGTGGCGGCCTCCAGGTCGAAGCCGTCGCTCACGGTGTCCATGGGCGAGAACGCCTCGCCGTCGTCGTCGCCGGCCACGGGTTCGACGATGGGGATCCGCTTGCGTTCCAGGTGCCGCTTGGCCACCGAGTACGCCACCTGCCCGATCCACGACTTCAGCGCGCTCTCGAAGCGGTACTGGTGCAGGCACTGGTGCACCCGCAGGAACGCCTCCTGGCAGAGCTCGGGGGTGTCGTCGGGGTGCCGGACCATGCGGTCGATGATGTGCCAGCACAGGCCCTGGTACTGGCGCACCAGGCGCTCGAACGCGCCGGCGCGCCCGGCCAGTACGTCCTCGACGAGGGCGCGGTCTTCGCTCAAGCGGGGCGCCCGGTGGGGCTGCGGGGTGGAATGCGCGTGGCCATCGACGCAGTGGATACGCCCACCGGCGGATCGGTTGCAAGCACCCGTCCGGTTCAAGTGCCGCACGAGCGCCTGCAACCGGCGGCCGGTCCGCCGTATCCCTTGCCCCAAGTCGCATCCCGCGCCTGACCGAGACCCCGCCATGAACCTCGACGTCCTGATCCCCATCACCCTGTTCGTCTGCATCGCCTACGCCATCAAGGCGGTGGTCGACGCCCGCGTGCGCAGCAAGCTGATCGCCAGCAACGGCTCGGAGGACCTGGTGCGCGCCATGCTCGCCGGCGAAGAGCAGCACCGCCGCCACGCCTCGCTTCGCTGGGGCATCGTCCTGACCGCGCTGGCGCTGGGCTTCGCCCTGATCGAAGGCTTCGCCTGGGACCAAGTCACGCCGGGCGTGATCGCCGTGCTGCTCGGCGTGACCGGTCTGGGCAACCTCGCGTTCTACTTGGTCTCGCGTCGCATCCGCTGATCGATTCCAACACGCCGGCCCTGCCCGTCAGTCGTCGGGCGGGGCCAGGCGCGCTTCGAAGCGGTCGTGCACGTGCCGGTTGATGTAGCGGTTCAGGCCCCGCCCGGCTTCGGCCAGCCGCTGCATGTCGGCGATGGCGCCGGCGCCACAGGAGGCGACGGAGTAGCGGTAGGTGGCGCCGTCCTTGAACCGCACGACCAGCGCATCGTCTTCGATCCGGTACGCCACCACGCCCGAGGACCCGGCCCGGTCGGCGTAGCGCTCCACCGTCAGCGTCCGCCCAGCAGCGGGTAGGGGTTGATGGCGCTGCCCTCCCACCACCGTTTTTCCGGGCCCAACTGGAAGATGGCGAAATGCAGGTGCGGCGCGTCGTCGCTGGCGTTGCCCGTGCTGCCGACGTAGCCGATCACCTGGCCGCGCCGGAGCGTGTCGCCCTCGTCCAGGCCGGCGGCGTAACGGTCCAGGTGGGCGTAGTAGTAGGCGTATCGGCCACTGGGCTCGAACTGGTAGATCGTCAGCCCGCCGGCGTCACTGGTGAACAGCTTCTCGACCGTGCCATCGGCCACCGCCAGCACGGGCGTGCCACGCGGCGCCATGATGTCGATCGCGTCGTGCACGCGGCTCTGCCCACGGGCGTCGTTGAAGGTGTCCAGCAGCGCATCGACGGCGATGCCCTTCACCGGGATGAGCAGGCCCGACGGCCCGATGGTGCGCATCACCGAGCGCGCGGGCGGTGCGGGGCGCGGCGTGGTGTCGGTGGTCGATACGTCGGGCAGCGGCGGCGGTGCGATCGACGCGTCCGGAACCGGCACCGGATCGGGACGGACGGGGGCGGCCGGGATGTCATCCCGTGCCGGGGGCTGCCCGACCGCGGGTGTTTCGGCGGCAGGCGCCGACGCCGAGCCGGGGCGCGCTACCTCCGGATACGTGGCCGGCGGCGTGTCGCGGGTCATCGCGAAGTACAGCAGGTTGGCGCCCGCCAGCAGGCCGACCGCGAACAGCAGCACCGCTCGCATCAGGCGCGGGCCCCGGGGGTGCGCCTCGGGCGCCGACGGGTCCCGGGCGCTCATGCCGACACCCCGTGCGCATGGCAAGGCCGCATGGCGGATGCCTGCGGCCGGCGGGGACAACGGAGGGAGGGGTCTCGGGGAATGGGGCGCATGCACGGCCTCGGAACCATGGACACCCGATGCTGCGCAGCGCCCGCGTGCGGTTGCGTGAAGGCAGCCCGCGGGCGTTCACGCAACGCTTTGCAATCCAGCCGCCCGCACCGGCGCCCGCTTGGCACCGGGTGAGCGACCGCCCGTCGTCAGTGCGCCCGCCGGGTAACCACTCCTTAACCCGTGCGGGGTAAAGTCGTTTTCGCAGGGGGGCTCGACACTGGAGCACAGGACATGATGATTGCGCATCGTGTTGACAGCGTGTCGCCGGCGGATACGGCCACCGTGTCGCGGGACATCGAATCCCTTGCCCTCACCTACGGCGTGGAAGCGCGTCGCCACTACGGCGACTGCAGCTGGGAGGACGTGCGCCCGAAGCTGGCCGCCGGGTGGCCGCGATTGTGCGCCTCGCATGAGCCTGCTTGGGATGCCGTCGCCCTGCTCGTCCACAGTGGTTGGCTGAGCGCGCACGAAACGGCCTGAGCCCGGCACGGACGCACTGCGACATCGCCCTAGTCGAAGGTCGGCAGCGCTTGCCGCGTGGCGGCGTCCCACCCCTCCCAGACATCGCCCTTGAGACGCGCTGCCCGCTGCAGCGCGCGCGCCATCGGATAGTCCGCGCCCGAGCGCGTGCGACCCAGTTCCGACCAGCGCAGCGGGACCGCCACGCCGGCCTCCTTGCGCGCACGCAGCGACCAGCTGGCGACGCTGGTGGCCCCGCGGCCATTGCGCAGCCAGTCGATGAAGATCACGCCCTTGCGCTTGGCCTTGCTGGCCGTGGCGACGTAGCGCGTGGGCTGGTGCGTGGCCATCGCATCGGCGAAGGCTTCGCAGAAGTCGCGCACCTGCGTCCACGTCGGCCCGCGCTGGATGGGCGCCACCACGTGCAGTCCCTTGCCGCCCGACAGCCGCACGAAGCTCGCCAGCCCCGCCTGCTCGAGCTTGTCGCGGATATCGCGAGCACCCGCGACGATGGCCTTCCATGCCACGCCCTCGCCGGGGTCCAGGTCGAACACCAGCCGGTCGGGGTGTTCGACATCGCCCACCCGGGCGCCCCACGGATGCAGCTCCAGGGTATTCATCTGCACCAGGTCCATCAGCCCGGCGACGTCGTCGATGAAGAGATAGTCGTCGTTGCCGCCGCCCTTCTCGCGGATCGGCGTGGCATGCACGTTGGCACCCAGCGCGTCGGCGTGGTGCTTCTGGAAAAAGCACGTGCCTTCCACGCCGTCGGGGCAGCGCAGCAGCGACAGCGGCCGGTTGACCACCTCCGGGAGCAGGTGCGGCGCGATGGCGCGGTAGTAGTCGGCCACGTCCTGCTTGGTCAGCTTGAGCGCCGGGTACACCACGCGTCCCGGGCTGCTGATGGTGGTGGCGTCCTCGGTTGTCGTTTGTTCGCCCACGTCGCGTACTCCCTTGTCATCGCGGATCCGCATGAAGCTGGCGTGCCGCAGCAGCCCTTCCTTGCCCCAGCCGCGGTAGGCCACCTCGACCACGACCGCCGGCTCCACCCAGTGCACGTCACCGGCCTTGAACGGCACGTGCGCGGGCAGCTCCAGTACCGCGGCCTTGCGCTGGTCACGGCGCAGGCGGTCGCCGAGGCGCCGCAGCAGCGCATCGTTGAAGCCGGTGCCGACACGGCCGACGTAGCGCATGTGCCCCTGGTCGAACGTCGCCAGCAGCAACGAGCCGAAGCCGCGGCGCGAGCCCTTGGGCGCGGTGTAGCCGACGATCACGAACTCGTCGGCCTGCGAGTGCTTGATCTTCAGCCACGTGGCCGAGCGCCCCGGTGTGTACGGCGCATCCACCGCCTTGCTGATGATGCCTTCCATGCCCTGTCCGCCGCTGGCCTCGAACACGCGTGCGCCGTGGCCGACGATGTGCTGGCTGTAGGCGACCGCGCCGGCGTCGGCGTCGACCAGCAGCTGTTCCAGCAGCGCCTTCCGGTCGACCAGCGCCGTCCTCGTCAGGTCGACGTGTTCCAGCACCGGCAGGTCGAAGACGACATAACGGAGCGTGGCCGTGTCGCGGCCCGACAGGGTGTGCTGGAGCGCGGCGAAATCGCTGCGGCCGTCGGTGTCCAGGGCGATCAGTTCGCCGTCCAGGCAACCGTGGTCCAGCCCCAATGCGTCCAGTGCGGCGACGATGTGCGGGTGGTCGCCGGTCCAGTCCAGGCCGTTGCGCGAGCGCAGCCGCACGCGGCCGCCTTCGATGTCGGCCAGCATCCGGTAGCCGTCCCACTTGAGCTCGTGCAACCAGCCATCGCCCGGGGGCGGTGCTGATTTCAGGGTGGCCAGTTGCGGTTGCGGCAGCGGGCCGCGCCAGTCGCGCGCGCCGTCCAGCGCGCGGGCGCGGCCCGCCCAATCCTGGCGCTTCGTCTTTCGCTTCGCCTTTTCCGGCGCCACCGCTTTCCGGGTGGAGGGCGACTTCGCCTTGGCGCGGGAGGCGCGCTTGGGCGGCGACCGGCCCGTCCCGCCCTTGTCCGGCGGCACGAAGTCGTCGGCCTCGGCATCGATGGCCTCCGCATCGTCGCGCTTGATCAGCAGCCACTGCGGCTTGGCCCCGCGCATGCCGGTGCGCACCAGCTTCCAGCCGCCGCGCAGCACCGCGCCTTCGAGCACGAAATCCAGCTTGCCGGCGGCCATCGCTTCCAGCGGGTCGCCCTGGCTGCTCCACACGCCATGGTCGAACACGTCGACATGCCCGGCGCCGTAGTGGCCCTCGGGGATGTCGCCCTCGAAGCCGGCGTAGTCCAGCGGGTGGTCCTCGACCTCCACCGCGAGCCGCTTCTCGCCCACCCGCATTGACGGGCCCTTGGGCACCGCCCAGCTCTTGAGCGCGCCGTCGATCTCCAGCCGGAAGTCGTAGTGGCGCGCACGCGCATGGTGCAGCTGCACCACGAAGATCGGCCGCTTGCCGCGCCGCGTGGCTGCGCCTTCGCCACTGGGCTCCGGCGTGCCGTCGAAGCGGCGCTTGCGGGCGTATTCGCGCAGGCTCATGCAGGGGCCCGGCCCGGGTCAGGCCGCCTTGCGCGCCTTGGACCGGGACGCGGTCTTCTTGCCGGCCGCCTTGCCGGCCTTCTTCGCGGTCGACTTGCCGGTCGCTTTCTTGGCGGCCTTCCTGGTCGTCTTTTTCGCCTTCGTCGACTTGGCGGCCTTGGTCGTCTTGGATGTCGTCCTGGATGCCTTCTTCTTCGCCGGGGTGCGCGTGTTGCGGTCGATCGACTGCTGCAGCAGCGCCATGAAGTCGACCACGTTGGTGGTCGCGTCCTCGGCGACCTCCGGTTCTTCGTCCTCGCGTTCGACCACGCCCTTGGCCTTCATCCGCTTCTGGATGACGTCCTGCAGCCGCTCGCGGAACTCGTCGCGGTACTGCTCCGGTTCCCACTCGCTGGTCATCGAGTCGATCAGCTGTTCGGAGAACTTCAGCTCCTTGTCGGTGATGCGGTACTCGCCCTTGGCCCCCTCCGGGATGCGGTACTCGTCGACGTCCACCAGCTCCTGCGGATAGCGCATCATCAGCAGCATCAGCGCGTGCCCGCACGGCACGATCGCGCACAGGTGCTCGCGGGTGCGGATGACCACGCGCGCCACGCCCACCTTGCCGGTGCGGGCCAAGGACTCGCGCAGCAGCACGTAGCCCTTCTCGGCCTTCTTGGCCGGCACCAGCACGTAGGGCTTCTCGAAGTACTGCGGGCCGACCGCCTCGCGTTCGACGAACGCCTCGACCTCGATCGCGCCGTGGCTCTCGGGCGCGGCGGACTTGATGTCCCCCGGCTCAAGGACGACGTAGCTGCCCTTGTCGTACTCGAACGCCTTGACGATGTCCTTCCACGCCACTTCCTCGCCCGTCTCGGCGTTGACCCGCTCGTAGCGGATCGGCGTGTTGTTGCGCGAGTCCAGCATGCGGAACGAGATGTCCGTGCGCCGCTCGCCGGACATCAACGACACGGGGATGTTGAGCAGGCCGAAGGAGAGGGTGCCGGACCAGACGGGGCGGGCCATGGGGACTCCGGAATGCGTCGCGGGGCGGGCGGCCGAGCATGCCGGGCGAGTCGTGATGCCGGTGTCGCCAGCGCGGGCGGCCGGTCAGCCGCTCTCGCGAGCGGCCAACCGGCGGTTGCGCCGGTAGATCAGTTGGCCGGCAATCGCCGTCACCAGCAAGGCCAGGTTGGTCACCACGAACACCCAGTTGTCCACCAGCCAGCTGTAGATCGTGAAGCCCGTGCTGGCGGTGAGCTGGCCAATGAACAGCCACTGCGAGAGGCCGTCGGTGCGGCGCTCCTTCCACTCCTTGTAGACCTGCCGGCCGAGCGTGGCGAGCAGCACCGCCGAGGCGGCCCAACCCAGCCAGTCAGCCGGCTCCATGGCGCGCCTCCGGACGCATGGGCAACCCCGACATCACGACGCCGACAGCGCGCGCTC
This sequence comes from Novilysobacter selenitireducens, assembly GCF_020026895.1. Lineage (GTDB taxonomy): Bacteria > Pseudomonadota > Gammaproteobacteria > Xanthomonadales > Xanthomonadaceae > Lysobacter_C > Lysobacter_C selenitireducens. The sequence goes on along the minus strand of NZ_JAINZW010000005.1, from coordinate 163,486 downwards.
GATGTCCGGCAGCGGCGAACGTGTCAGCGTCTTCGACACCTCTGCGACCATCCGCTGGCCGACCTCCTTGTGCAGCAGCGGGCGCATCTGGCCGAGCGTGCGCGGGTCGGCCACGAGCACCACGTGGTCGTACTCCTGCCGCAGCGCCCCTTCGTTGAGCCGATGGGCCAGCTGCTTGGCGAAGGTGGCTTCGTCGATCCGCATGCCCGACTCGGGCGGCATCACGCCCGCGGGGCCGTCGTCATTGATGTCCGTCGGCTCCAGCACACTGTCCTGGTGCAGCGACAGGCGGAAATCGGTGCCGGCGTTGCGGAACAAGCGGGCACCGTTGCCGTCGGCCACCATGACCAGGGCGTTGGCGGGAATGCGCGGCATCGGCGTGGTCGACATGGAAGCTCCTTTGCGTAGAGGGGAGCCACGACACTAGGCGCGCGCTTGTTACGGCCGCGCAGTCGCGGTGCGAAGGATTCATGCAGACGCGCGTGCGCTTCAGGCGTGCATCAACAGGCAGTCGATCGCGTCCAGCCCGATGTGGATGAGCAGGCCGATGCCCACGATGCGCGTCCGCCGGGGCAGCGTGAGCACCGTATAGACGCCGATGGCCGGCGCGGTGTGCAGCGGATGGAAGCCGATGCTGCACCGGCCGGGCGCGTACACGGGGTCGGCCAGCAGGTGATCCAAGTCGATCAGCCAGGCCAGCTGCATCAGCATGAACGCCTTCCAGAACCGGTCGCGGTACAGCGTCCACGCCAGCAGCGCGGGCACGGCGACGTGCAGCAGCAGGTGGATGGCGGCGCGCGGTTCCATGGCCGGTGTGCGGAGGGTTCGGGGCGGGCCGCCACTCTGGCCGGCGCCGCCGCGCCACGCAATCGACATCGAATCGCGATGGCTTCACCCGCCGCCCGCAGTCATGCGCGTAGCGTGCCGGCCTCCCCCGACACTTCCGGAGGCCGCCCGTGACCGCCACCGCCGAATGCGTTTACACCGCCGAGGCCGACCTGGCCCGGTTGCGGGCGCTGATCGCCCAGCTGCCCAACGATGCGCATGTCGAACTGCACCTGGACGACGAGCGCCGGGTGCGCGGCACGGTGGCCGCCCGGCCCACGCTGCAGGTCTTCGTCGACGCCGCCGGGCGCGAGGGCATGAACGCGCTGGTGCGACTGGAGGATCCGGCGATGGACGCGCCCGAATCGGCGCACGTGTACGACGTCTGGCTGGACCGGGTCGCCGAGGTCAGGCACTGCCTCTCGGCGGGCTGACGTCGCCTGCAACCGCGCCGGGCGCCGGTTGCACCGACACCAGCAGTGCACCCTGCCCCGCATGCGCACCGATCGCCGGTCCGGTTTCGACCAGGTGGCCGGCATCGACAGCCAAGGACGACCGCAGCGCGGACAGCAGCCGCTCGCCGTCACCGGCGGCGTCGCAGTGCCCCACGATCAGGCGCCAGCGCATGCCGGCCGGCAACCGGCGCGCGACGTAGCGTGCGAACGCTTCGGGTGCGCGCTCGCGCGCGAACAGACCACCGCACACACCCAACCGACCGTCCGGTTTGAAACGCGCCACCGGCGTCAGGCCGGTCCATCGCACCAGCGGCGCGGCCCACGCCGGGATACGGCCGCCGCGCACGGCATGGCGGATGTCGCGGGCCATTGCCCAGGTGAGTGTCAGTGGCCGCAGCCGTTCGAGTTCGGCCACGACCACCGCTGCGTGCGCGCCGGATGCCGCCAGCTCGGCCGCATGCCACGCCAGCAGCGCCTGCCCGCCGGCGGCGTTGAGCGTGTCGAACACGTGCACGCGCCTGCCTTCCACCCGTGCGGCGGCGTGTTCCGCGGACTGCAGGGTGCCGGACACGGCGCGCGACAGGCCGACGTAGACGACATCGGCGTGGTGCGAGCGCAGGCACTCGAACATGCGCCTGAAATCCCCCGGCGGCGGCTGGCTCGTGGTCGGCAGCGGCGCGCCGGCGGACGCGCTGTCGTGCATGCGCCGGTAGAAGTCGGCCGTCGCAAGGCCGACCTTGTCGAGGTAGTCACGGCCGTCGACCGCCACCCGCACCGGCACTTCGTGCACGACCAGCGCGTTGGCGACATCGGCCGGCAGGTCCGCGGCGGTGTCGACCACCACCGCCACCGGCTGACGGGTCGCGGCGCTGCGCTGCTGGCGCAGCATGTCGTCGGCTTTCATGCCCTCGACGCGGCCGAATGCGGCGCAGGCGTCGTACAGCGCCTGCGGCGCGGCGACATGGCCGTGTACGCGCACCCGGCTGGCGCTGCCGGCCACCACCACCGAGTCGGCATTGAGTCCCTGCAATACCGTGCGGAGCCGGTCGCGGTCGATGCCCTCGCCCAGCACCAGGCACTCGGTGCACCAGCGCCGCACCGGGTCGAACGCCTCGTGCGCGTCTTCGGCATGAATGGGTAAGCCGCCGTCGTTGGCTGCCGCCGGCGCGCCGTGCATGCGCAGCGCGCGCGGGCCGCCCTCGATGAACTCGGCAATGCCCTCCAGCAGGTCGACGAACCCCTGCGCGCCGGCATCCACGACGCCGGCGCGCTGCACCAGCGCCATCTGCCGGGGCGTGTCCGCCAAGGCCCGGCGTGCATGGTCGAGTGCGCCGTCGAAGCCCAGCCACCTATCGCCCGGGCCGCGCTGCGTCTCCATCGCGTGCGCAAACGCATCGATGACGCTGAGGATGGTGCCTTCGACCGGTTGGGCTAGGGCGCCCCGGGCACTGGCGGCGCCCTGGCGGATGGCGGTCGCCAGGGTCGGCCCGTCGAGTACGTCGGCGTGGCGCGCCGCCTCGGCGACGCCCTGGAGAAACTGCGCGAGGATCGCGCCGGAATTGCCGCGGGCGCCGTCGATGGCGTCGTCGCCGACGCGCTGCAGCAGGCGGCCGACGTGGCCGTTCCGCTCGCGCAGCACGCCGTCGAGCAGCCCGGCCAGGGTCTGGGCGAGGTTGGTGCCGGTGTCGCCGTCGGCCACCGGGAATACATTGATCCGGTTGAGCCGGTCGCGGCCGGCGATGACGCGCCGGGCGCCAGCGATCAGTGCCCGACGCAGGGCGGGTGCGGTGAGGGTGGTCTCTGCTGGCACGGGCTCGGTGGTCCGGGTGGTGGTGGCACGGATGAGTGGCCCGGAGTCTGCCCGATCCCGCGCAGTCCCAATGCTGCCCTGCAGCAGTGCAACCCTCGGCCGCCCGGCCGCATCCCTGTGGGGAGATGCCGGCGACAGCCGGTCGCCATGGCCGGTCGCCGAATCGCGCTATAGTCCGTGACTGGCCGGACTCCGCCCACCGCCGAGGACCCGAAGATGACCCGAATCCACCGCCTGATCCTGCCGGTCGTGTGCGCCGTGGTCGTTGCGGGCGCCTCGGTTGCCGGCGCCCGCGAGGTCAAGCACAGCACGCCCGGCAGTGGCACGTGCGACGAGGCCACGTCCGACGCCTCTGCCCGCAAGCCGTCGACCGCAGTCCGCGTGGACGCACGGCCTGCACGCGAGACCAAGGCCCGCCCGAGCGTGCATGGCGATGCCCCGACCGGCGGCCGCCTGCAATCCCCGCGCTGGCACAGTTTCCTCCCGGGGATGTTCCGCTGATCCAGGTACGGCGGTAACGGCTTGTTCGACCTGCTCAAACGCCTGCGCGGCACGCCCCACCCGATCGACCCCGCCCTGTGGCGCGACACGCGCGATGCGCTGCCGTGGCTGCGCCCGCTGGATGCCGAACGCGATGCGCGCCTGCGCGCCCTGTCCGCGCGGTTCCTGCACGAGAAGACCATCACCCCGATCGGCGAGCTGGCATTGGACGCCCGCCAGCGCTGCATGCTCGCGGCCCTGTGCTGCCTGCCGCTGCTGGAATTCGGTGAAGCCGGCCTGCGCGGCTGGTCGCAGCTGATCGTCTATCCCGACGCGTTCCGCGTGAACCGTACCCACGTCGACGCCGCCGGCGTCATGCACGAGTGGGAAGACGAACTCATCGGCGAAGCCTGGCAGGCCGGCCCGCTGGTACTGTCCTGGGCCGACGTGATGGCCGACTGCGAGGACCCGACCGCCGGCTTCTGCGTGGCCACGCACGAGATGGCGCACAAGATCGACGCGCTCGACGGCGTCCTGGACGGCACGCCGCCGCTGCCACGCCCGTGGCAGAAGCAGTGGGCGGCCGACTTCCAGCGCGCGTTCGACGCGCTGGCCGCGCAGGTCGATGCCGGACACGACACCGCCATCGATGGCTATGCCGCCGAGGCACCGGAAGAGTTCTTCGCGGTCGCCACCGAGTACCACTTCAGCGACCCGGCCCTGCTGCGCGAAACGATGCCGGACGTGGCCGACCACCTGCGTCGCTTCTACGGTAAACCGCCGCTCGCGCGCGGCTGACGCGCCGGCCGCCCGCGCCTAGAGGCCCGGCGGCAGCTTCACCTCGAACCGCGCGCCGCCCAACTCCTCCGACGGGCATACCTCCAGCGTGCCGCGGTAGCCGCGCACGATGTCCTGCACGATCGCCAGTCCGATGCCGTGGCCCTGCACGCGCTCGTCGCCGCGCACGCCACGCTGCAGGATCAGCGCGACCTTCTCCTCGGGGATGCCCGGGCCGTCGTCGTCGACCGCGATCAGCAGGCCCGGGCGACGGTTGCCGGCGACCTCGCCCGGCCGCACCGTCAGCAGCACGCGCGAGCGCGCCCACTTGAACGCGTTCTCCAGCAGGTTGCCGAGCAGCTCCTGCAGGTCCCCCGGTTCGCCGTGGAACTGCACGCCCTCGGCCAGCTCGAATTCGCACAGCACGCCCTTGGACGCGTACACCTTTTCCAGCCCGCGCACGATCTGCTCGGCGTGCGGTTCGATCGCGATCGGCGCGGCAAACAATGCGTGGCCGGCCGATGCCGCGCGCGCCAGCTGGTAGGACACGAGGTCGCCCATGCGCCGCAGCTGGTGGTCGACCTCCTCGCGCAGCTCGGCTTCCGGCGCCTGGTCCTCCAGGCGCGCGCGCAGCACCGCCAGCGGTGTCTTCAAGCTGTGGGCGAGGTCGGCCAGCGTGTTGCGCTGGCGGTCCAGGTTCTCGCGCTCGCTCTCGATGAAGGCGTTGATGCTTTCGGTCAGCGGCTCGAGCTCGCGCGGGTGGCGCTCGCTCATCCGCGAGGCCAAGCCGCGCTGCACGCGCTTGAGCTCCTCGATCACCCGCCGCAGCGGCAACAGGCTCCAGCGCAGGATCAGGCCCTGCAGCAGCAGCAGGATCAGGCCGGCGCCGCCGAGGTACTGCCACAGCGCCTCGCGGAACACCTCGACCTGGCGCGAGAGCTGCGTGGTGTTCTCGAGGATGTAGATCGTGTACGGGAACTCGCCGCGTGCATCGCCCGGGTCCTGGATCACGCCGTAGCCGAACCGGTAGGCCTCACCGGGTGCACCGTCGAGTTCGACGATGGGCAGCGGGCCCTCGAAGCGCTCGGTGCGCGCGGGCAGCATGGTGCCGGCCGGCAGTTCCGGCCCCACCGCCGACGGCGAATCCCAATGCCCGTTGGGGAACACCACCTCGGCATACAGGCCGCTGCCGGGCATCTCCAGGCGCGGGTCGATGGCCTCGTACGGCGGGATGAACTCGCCGCTGCGCGCGAACTCGCCCTCGGCCGCGTAGGCCAGCGCGTAGCTCTTGAGGCGTTGCCGCAGGTTGCTCTCGGCGGTCTCCAGGAACGCGCGGTCGAGCGCATACCCGGCCAACGCAAGAAAGGCGAGCAGTCCGAGACTGGCCGCCAGCAGCTGTCGTGCCTGGAGGGATCGGGGTTGGCCCCAGCTCATGGTGCGTATCGCGCGCCCGATGAAATCTGCCGGCGATGTTCGCACGGACGCCGGCGCGGTTCACCGGCGCCGGCGTCGTTGGAAGGTGCGATCACGCGCCGCTCTGCGCGGCGGTCACTCGCCGCTGCGCGGAATCGCGAAGCGGTAACCGCGGCCGCGCACCGTCTCGATCGGCTTGAGGCTGCCGTCGGGGTCGAGCTTCTTGCGCAGGCGGCCGATGAAGACCTCCAGCACGTTGGAGTCGCGGTCGAAATCCTGCTGGTAGATGTGCTCGGTGAGGTCGGCCTTCGACACCAGCTCGCCGGCGTGCATCATCAGGTACTCCAGCACCTTGTACTCGTAGCTGGTCAGGTCGACGTTGTTGCCGTGCACGCTGACGGTCTGCGCCGCCAGGTCGAGCGTCACCGGGCCGCATTCCAGGCTCGGCTTGCTCCAGCCGGCGGCGCGGCGCACCAGTGCATTGAGGCGGGCCAGCAGCTCTTCGACGTGGAAGGGCTTGACGAGGTAATCGTCCGCGCCCTGCTTGAGGCCTTCTACCTTGTCCTGCCAGCTCGAGCGCGCGGTGAGGATCAGCACCGGGAACTTCTTGCCTTCGTCACGCAGCGCCTTGATCAGCTCCATGCCGGACATCTTCGGCAGGCCCAGGTCGATGATGCCCAGGTCGAACGGCACTTCGCGGCCCATGTACAGGCCTTCTTCGCCGTCCTGCGCAGCATCGACCGCGAACCCTTCGCGCTTGAGTCGTGCGGCCAGGGTTTCGCGCAGAGGCGCCTCGTCTTCGACCAGCAGAATGCGCATGGTGACTCCCGTGTCTGGTTTCTTGTTCTGGATGCGGTGCGGCGTGGACCGACCTGTTGGGGTGGCTCTACGCACCGGAGGCGCGTGGCCGACCCAGTCAGATTGAGACGTCAGTCGTCGTCGCCGCGTGTACGCCGCGGGGCGCCACGCTCGGGCCGCTCGTCGCCGCGACCGGCCCGCGGATCGTCCATGTAGACGCGGATGCGCCCGCTGGAATCGAGCACCTTCACCCGGTTGACGTCGCGGCCGTCGAACGGCACGCGCTCGGCGCTCAGCACCTGCCCGCCGGTGCGGCGCTCGACGCGGCGCACCGCGTCCGAAAGCGCACGGCGATCGGCGCCGCGCTCGCCCCGGTCGTGCCGCGGAGCCTCACGCTCCGGCCCCCGCTGTGCCCGGGCATCGCCCATCGACGCCGCAACAAGGGCGGCGAAGGCGAGTGGAACAAGCACGAGGCGGAAACGGGTCATGGTTCTCCGACGACGGCACTGGCGCGCCAGACTGGGCGCGCACGGACCGGAAGCTGCGAGTGAGAAGGGCATTCTTGGAAGCGGGCAGTGAATCCGCAATGAACTTTTTCTTCACATCCCGGGCCCCATTCAGCTGCGAGCCCCGCCCGCCCTTGGATCAGAAGACTTCACCCACGCAGCACCGCAACGAGCCTCCGGCCGCTTCGATGGCCTCCATCTCAACCGTGCGTACCGCGAAGCCCGCCGCTGCCAACGCGGCCCGGGTGGCGTCGGACAGTGCCGCGCCGGCACCGGCGCTCATCCAGACCGTGCCCGCGTCCAGCGCGATGGCATTGCCTGCGAACGCGGCGTGCTCCTTCGCAGACAGCCGGATGACGCGACCCGGGTAGAGCGCATCCAGCGCATCCAGCGCGGCCGGCGTGGCAAAGCCCGCCGGTGCGGCAAGCACCGCGCGGCCGGCCAGGATCGCGAGCACGACGTTGGCGTGGTACTCGCCTGCAGCCAGCTCGAGCAGCAGCGTGGCCCGCAGGCCGAAGGCCTCGTGCATCAGCCGTGCGCCCGTCTCGTCGCAGCGCTCGGACAGGCCGACGATGCCGATGCCACGGGCGCGGTCGATGACCAGCGCGCCGGTCAGCTCGCACGGGTGCGGCTGCCCGGACAGGTCGACCGGCTCGTAGCCCAGCATGTCGGTGAACCAGGCGCGGATGTCGCTGCGGGCGGCCTCGCGCTGACGCACCGGGTGTCGCATGCGCCCGACAACCAGGCGCGGCGCGGCGGCGGCATCGACGGCTGCATCAGGCCGCGCCGTGGCGAAGACGTTGTTGGGAAACAGGGCATCGGGCGTGTCCGCGTGCCCGGCGAAGCACGCGGTGGGCAGCGTCGCCGACAGCGCCTGGTGCAGCGCGCGGTGCTGCGCCAGCGCGCGCGGCGCGTCGAATGCGCCTGCGCCCGCCATGTAGCGGTTGTCCGACGCCGACTCCCCGGCCAGCGCGAAGCCGTCCGGCGCGACCAGGAACGCCGCGCGCGCGGTCGCCGGCCCGAAGTCCGGAGCCAGGCCGGCTGCTAACGCGGCAAACCGTCGTGGATCACGCGTGATCATGCCGCCCCGCCGGCCACCTGCAGCGGCTGGCGCGGCTCGCGCTCGGTCAGCGACAGCGCCTTCTCCACCAGTCGCCAGTCGGCGCCGGGGCGGTGCGCCCCTTCGCTCAGCACCTGACGGAACGCGCGGCCGCCGTGCTGCCCGGCGAACAGGCCGAGCAGGTGGCGGACGATGTGCTTGAGGTAGACGCCGCCGGCCAGTTGCGCTTCGACGTACGGACGCAGCGCGCGCAGCAACTCACCGCGCGTGCGCAGCGGCGTGCCGAACCAGCGGTGCTCCAGCACGTGCAGCAGGTAGGGGTCGTGGTAGGCAGCGCGCCCGAGCATCGCGCCATCGACGTGCTCCAGGTGCGCGGTGGCCTCGTCGGCATCGGCAATGCCGCCATTGACCAGCACCACCAGGCCGGGCCGCTCGCGCTTGAGCCGGTACGCCCAGTCGTAGCGCAGCGGCGGCACCTCGCGGTTTTCCTTCGGGCTGAGCCCCTGCAGCCACGCGTTGCGCGCGTGCACCACGAACATGCCGCAACCGGCGTCCGCGATCGCATCGATGAAGGCGGCGAAGCGATCATAGTCGTGGTCGTCGTCGACGCCCAGCCGGCACTTCACCGTCACCGGTACGTGCGCGGGCACGGCGTCGATCATGGCGGCCACGGACTCGGCCACCAGCACCGGTTCGCGCATCAGGCACGCCCCGAACCGGCCGGCCTGCACCCGGTCGGACGGACAGCCGCAGTTGAGGTTGATCTCGTCGAAGCCGCGCTCGGCGCCGATGCGGGCCGCCTGCGCGAGCAGCGCCGGGTCGCTGCCACCCAGCTGCAACGCCACCGGGTGTTCGACCGGATCCATCGCCAGCAGCCGCGCGCGGTCGCCATGGATGACGGCGTTCGCATGCACCATCTCGCTGTAGAGCCGCGCGTGCGGCGCCAGCAGCCGGTGGAAGACCCGGCAATGCGAGTCCGTCCAGTCCATCATCGGCGCGACGGACAGGCGCAGGTAGTCGGCCTGGATCGGGGGATTGGAGGTCATGGCCGGCCATTGTACGGAGCCGTGACCCGCCGCCTTACCCGCCCGCGGGCTCCCACACCATGTAGACGTCGGCACGGGCGTAGTGCGAGCCGGGACGCGGGGCCGGGTGGTGGACGAAGCCGACGCTCTGGTACAGCGCAATCGCCGGGGCCAGCTTGCTGCTGGACTCCAGGAACAGTTCGCGGCCGTCCAGCGACCGGAAGGTACGCAGTGCGCCCTGCATCAACGTCCGGCCGATGCCGCGGCCGCGGGTCGCCGGGTCGACGGCCATCTTGGTCAGCTCGTAGACGCCGTCGCCCTCGTGGAGCAGGGCCACGGTACCCAGCGCATGGCCGCATCCGTCGACGGCGAACAGGACGCGGCCGCCACCCGCGAGGATGTGCGTCTCCGGGTCGGACAGCACCTCGCGATCGATGGGCTCGACCACGAACCAGCGCTCCAGCCATTCGATGTTGAGACGGGCGAAATCGGCGCGCCAACGCGGGTCGTAATCCACCACGCGGATGCCACCGTCTGGCGACGCCTCGGGCGGGTTGGTGGGCGAGTCCATGGACGTGCAGCTCATCGGTCGTTTGCGCTCATCCGGGCCGGGACAGACCGGCCCATGCCGCCGTGGCCGTGTCGCGGTCATTGTCGTCGAAGGCAACGACGCGGGCGTCGACGGGAACGCCTCCGTCCAGGCAGCGGGCGTTGACGCTGACGCCGTCGGGGTGGCTGCGCGGGACATAGAACGGCTTGATCCCGCAGTGGCCGCAGAACAGGTGGCGCGCCACGCCCGTGTTGAAGCGGTACTCGACCAGCGCGTCGCCTCCTTCAAGTTGCCGGAAGGATGTCTCCGACACGATCAGGTGCAGGTAGCCGGTCATGCGACAGATCGAGCAGTTGCAGTCCAACAACGTCGCGGGGGCAGGCGCATCGACCTCGAACCGCACACGGCCGCAATGGCAGCCGCCTGCGCGCGTGTGCGTCCCCGCGACATCGTCGACAGCCTGCATGACGCTAGTTCCGTTCCTCTCCGTCGGCCGGGGCCGGCGCCGGTGCCGGTGCGACGAAGCGGTTGGCCGGGTCCTTCGCGCGCTCGGGGAAATCCGCCTGCAGTGCGACATCCAGCAGGATCGGTCGCGCCCAGCGGCGGTAGGTATCGACGAGGTCGCGCTTGATGCGGTGCAGGTCGGGCGATCCTGCCGCCATGTCGTGCGCCTGCAGGAGCGGCGTCCAGCCCTGCGCGGCATCGAGCCGCTCCACGACGTACCGGCAGGGCCGCCCGCGCCGCTGCGCGACCGCGCACGCCAGGAAGAGGTCGCCCGGTCGCCAGCCATCCCCGTCCAGCAGTTGCACGGCCATCGCGCGCGGCGCGGCGTAGTAGCGCACCAGTTCGTCGACGAACGCCGCGCGGTACTGGCGGCCGTACACATTGACGTCGGCCAGGTAGTTGTCGAGCCAGACGTCGCCGGTGCCCACCACCTCAACCGGCGCTGACGCGGTGGGCTTCGGCGCCTGGGCGAACGACGCGACGCTCGCAACGCACAACGCGGCGGCCATCAACCACGCGCCCGCACCGCGGCGGTGCGGAGCATCCAGTGCCGGGTTCACCGCGAAATCGTGAATGCGCCGAAGGACACTCCCACGTCCCAGCCCTCGCCCGTACCCGCCAGCGCCAGCGAGATGTCGCCCTTGGTCACCACCTGGGCGCTGCCGGACTTGGCCGCGCCGGCGTGCGCCTCGGCGGCGGCGTACGTGCCCAGAACCTCCTGGATGTCGCTGACGCCGGAAAACTCGCCCACGCCGTTCTCGATCTTCGACTTGCCGACGCTCAGCCCGCCGCCGCGGGTTTCGATCTTCACGGCCATGCGCTGGCCGTTGTCACAGGTGACCGTTCCGGTGCCCGATGCAGTCTTGTAGAACACCGACCAGCCGGCGAGATCGAACGTCAACCGACAGTCCACGGGGCCTTGTGCGTTGACCGGCGCGAGCGCCAATGCACCGAGCAGCACCGATGCGACCAGGCCAGCCGCGGCGCGGCGCCCTTTCAGCCACCGGTTACCGGTACCACCAGTCGTTGAGTTGCCTTTCATCGGTCTACTCCAGCAGTGGCGGCCCGTGAGGCCGGGAATACGGTGACGATAAGCCAGAAAACGCGAAACGGCACCCGCAGGGGGCGCCGTTCCGGAAATGGGGGCCAGCGCTGACCGCGCTTGGCACATCAAGGCCCCTGGTTTCAGTCGTCGTCGTGCCAGCGGCGGCCGTGGCGACGGTCGCGGCGGTCATACCGGTCATCGCGGTCCCAGCGCTTGCGGTCGTACCGCGGGTCGTAATAGCGGACCTCGCAGCGGCCGTTCTTCTTGCAATGCACGTTGCGGCTGCCGGGGCCGTTGGCGTAATAGCCGTAGGCGTTTCCGTACGGCGGGCCGTTGCGATAGACCACGCGGCGCGGGGCGTTGCGGTAGTAGGTCGGACGACCCCATCGGTCGCGCACGATGACCAGGCGGTCGTTGTACCCGTAATTGCCATGGCGGTAGTACGGCTGGCCGCTGCGGAAGATCACGTCGGCGACGTCGACGATGACGCGGGCGACGTCATGGCTGCTCTGGGCCTGGGCGGGCGCGGGCGCCATGCCCGCGATGCCAAGACCCGCGGCGAGGACGACCGGGGCGAACCAGCGGGACACGGTGTTCATCTGCGCTCTCCTTCTCATCTCTTCGGTGTTCCGGCAGCCGCACGGTGCGCTGCCGAAGACGACCTTGGCCGAGCGGCAATGAACATGCTTTTAACGATTCCGATGCAAACGCTTACAGGGCTGCGCTGTGCAGCCCGGCGTTCAGACGGCGTGCCGGTCAGTGGCCGTCGCGGTCTTCGTCTGTTCCGTCGCCGTCATCGTCGAAGCGCACCGGCCCGGTAGCCGACCGCATCGCTCGGCACTGCGAACCCGTCCAGCGCGCTTGACGATGCCGCGCACCATCGCGGGTGCGCGACCTCAGCGGTCCGCTGCCGCCATCCGCGATACGCGTGCGACGGCTTCGAACCAATCCGCAGCCGACGCGGTGCGCACGAGGCGCGGCGCGTCTTCGGCGATGTCCACCACCGCCTCGTGCGCCCAGGTCGTGTGGTACGGCGTGTGGATGCCCCAGCCGCCCAGTTCCAGCACCGGGGCGATGTCGGACCGCAGCGAGTTGCCGATCATCACGAACGATGCCGGCGGCAGGTCGAACTCCCCAAGCACGCGCGCGTACGTGCCCGGGTCCTTTTCGCTGACGATCTCGATCCGGCGGAAGCGCTCGGCCAGGCCGCACTGGCGCACCTTGGCTTCCTGGTGGAACAGGTCGCCCTTGGTGATCAGCACCACGTCGAAATGCTCGGCGATCGCCTCCACCGCTTCGGGCACGCCCGGCAGCAGCTCGACCGGATGGCGCAGCAGCTCCTTGCCCAGGCCGACGATGCGATGCAGGTCGACCGCCTGGATGCGCGCATCGGTGATCGCGACGGCGGCCTCCACCATCGACAGCACCATGCCCTTCACGCCGTAGCCGAACAGGGCGAGGTTGCCGCGCTCCACCTCGTACAGGCGCTCGTGGACGCGCGCGTCCTGCAGGTCGACATAGGCGCCGACGATGCGTTCGAACTCGAGCTGCGCGGCGTCGAAATAGTCCTGGCTGCGCCAGAGCGTGTCGTCGGCATCGAAGCCGACCAGGCGAATGGCACCGGACGTGCCGACGTCTTGGGCTGCACTCATGGCGCAAGTATGACGCCGCATCGTGATCGACGGCTTTTGCACGCTGGGCTGCACCGTCGTCGCAAACAAAAAGGCGGGCGGCCCCGAAGACCGCCCGCCACGCAGGGGAGCCGGTGACCGGGACTCGTCGCTCCCGGGCGGCCAGCGGACCCGCTACCGCGGGTCCGGCTCCAGCGTTACTCGCCGCCGTCGGTGGGGGCTTCGGCCTCGCCACCGGTCGGCGCCGGGGCCGCGCCGCCGGCCTGCGCCTTGGCGACGAATGCCTGGTACTCCGGCGGCGTCAGCTGGCCGTCGGCATCGGCGTCCGCCTGGTCGAAGACCTGCGACAGCGCCGGCACCACGGCCGACTCGTCCTTGCCGACGTTGCCGTCCTTGTTGGTGTCCACGTCCGTCCAGCTCATGGCGTTGCCTTGCGGGGCCGGTTCCGGGGTGGCGACGGGGGCCGGGTCGGCCGGCGGGGCGGCCTGCTCCTGTGCAAAGGCGGCCGGGGCGGCCAGCATCAGGGCGGCGACGGTGGCGAGCGCGGTCTTGCGGGGGGAAAAGTTCATGGAGGATCTCCTGGAAAAGCCCGGGTCCAGCGCGGACCCGGTAAGTAGGGACAACCGGGCCATGCCCGGTGCGCGGTCTTGTCGTGCACTGCTGCCGCACGGGCCCCACCCTGCCCACCCCCGAATGAATCGCCCGCCCCTCGCGGAACGCGGCATTACATCCGTTTAACCCGCTGCTGAACCGTCCGCGCTAGGCGCGGCGCAACGGCGCCTGCGAGTGCGCGCCGGGTCACGGTTCAAGCCACATCGAGCGCCGCCGCCGACATGAACGGAACACAACATTTACGTTTCCTTCGACCGGTGGTGCGGCATCGCCGACACACGGCCCGCGATCCGGTCGCTAGCCGGCCCCGGCCTCACGCGTCGTTGTCGGTCGAAGCCAGAACCGAGACCGTGCCGTCGGTGTCGACATGCAGTTGCAGTTCGATCGGCCGACAGCACACGTGGCAGTCCTCCACCAGCCGCGCGTCGCCCTCCGACGCGTCGCCCTCCGACGCGTCGACCAGCAGCTGCAGCGGTTCGCCGCAATAGGGGCAGTGGATATCGACCTCGTGCAGCATCACCGGCCCCGCATCATTGGGCGGGCGCCGCGGCCGGCACCAGCGTGATGTCGACGGGCTCGCCGGGGTTGTGGCTGCGCAGCCGCAGGCGCGCATCGCCCCGCTCGAGGATGTCGACGGTGTAGTCGATCCCCTCCTCGGTCATCTCGATGCGTGACTCGTCCAGCGCGCGCCACTCGCCGGCCATGGGCGCGCCGCCGTCCGGCCCGGTGATCTCCAGCCGGCCATCGCCATTGAACCGGTAGGTGGTGCCTTCGGCGACGGCCGACGACGCCTGCACCACCCACGTGCGGTCGACGAAGCCCGGCGCGGGCGTCGCCGCATTGGCGGGCTCGGGCACGGGCACCGTGGCGGTGTCGGTCGAACGCGCCGGCTGCAGCGCGGTGTCGGCGGTGGCCGGCGATGCCGTATCGAGCACGGGCTCGGGTGCATCGGCCTGGCACGCCACCACGAGGGCAGCCGCCAGCAGTGGAATGACGCGGGTCGCGATGCGCATGGCCAGGCTCCGGAAGGGGCGGTCCCGACGGGACGGGCCGCCGAGCGTAGCGACGCCGCCGTGAACACCCCGCGCGCCCCGGCGCCCGTCACGCGTCGGTAACCGCGCCGGCGCAAAGCTGGCGGGCGCGCGGCTGGCGGGGAACGTACGCCGCTGCAGCGCCTCCCGGCCGCGCCCCACGCGCGCCCTGACACGCAGACGAGGACAGGAGTGCCGATGAAGACCCGACACGTATTCAGCACGCCCGACCTGGCCACCGCCACCGCGGTGATGGATGCCGCGCGCGGCGTCGGCATCGAGGACGACGACCTGCTGCTGGTCGCGCGTTCGGACATCGAGCTGGAATCCATCCCCAACGAACGCAAGGAGGCCGACACCGATTTCATGCCGGCCGCCGTGCGCGGCGCGGGCTATGGCGGCGCCGCGGGGCTGCTGGCCGGGCTGGTGGCGGTCGTGGTCACGCCGATCGGCCTGACGCTGGCCGGCGCGGCGGCCATGACCGTGGCCGGCGCGATGGTCGGCTGCTGGGCGTCGGCACTGGTGGGCTCGTCACTGCCCGACCCGATCCGTGCCAAATTCGACGCCGAGATCAAGGCCGGCAACATCCTGGTCGTGGTCGACGGCGACAAGCCGCTGCTCGATGCCGCAACGCCGGCCATGACCGGCGCTGGCGGGCGGCTGCTGCCGTTCGAGGCGTCCAAGGTGATGGCCTGACCGTTTTGCCCTTTACACCCACGGAGAGGATTCGATGACCCGACCCACGTCCCGAGCCGGCGTGCGCCACCCGCTGGCCGCCGCCTGCCTTGCCGCGCTGCTTGCGGCCTGCACCACTACGAACGATGCAGCGCCCGCACAGACCGAGCCGGCAGCCGACGCCACCGAGACCAGCGATGGCCCGTTCTCCACCACCGAGATCGGGCAGTTCAACGAGCCCTGGG
The DNA here is from genome assembly GCF_020026895.1 of Novilysobacter selenitireducens. Taxonomy (GTDB): domain Bacteria; phylum Pseudomonadota; class Gammaproteobacteria; order Xanthomonadales; family Xanthomonadaceae; genus Lysobacter_C; species Lysobacter_C selenitireducens. The sequence continues at coordinate 148,044 of NZ_JAINZW010000005.1, read as the reverse complement.
CGATGACCTTCCTGCCCGACGGGCGCCTGCTGGTCACCGAGAAGCCGGGCACGCTGAAGCTGGTGTGGCTGGGCGAGACCGCCATCGCCACCCGCATGGTCGACGTCGCCGGCGTGCCGGAAGTCGATTACGGCGGCCAGGGCGGCCTCGGCGACGTGGTGCTGCACCCGGATTTCGCCCGCAACAACACCGTCTACCTCAGCTACGCGGAAGCCGGCGAGGGCGACACGCGTGGCGGCGTGGTGGCACGCGGCACTCTGGCGCTGACCGCCGACGGCGGCACGCTGTCGAATCTCGAAGTCATCTGGCGCCAGGTGCCGAAGGTGACCGGGCGCGGCCACTACAGCCACCGCATCGCCTTCGGGCCGGACGGCAAGCTGTGGATCAGCTCGGGTGAGCGCCAGAAGTTCGACCCCGCGCAGGACATGGCGTCCAACCTGGGCAAGATCATCCGCCTCAACGACGATGGCAGCGTGCCGGCCGACAACCCGTTCGCCGATCAGGGCGATGTCGCGGCGCAGGTGTGGTCGCTGGGCCACCGCAACACGCTGGGCCTGGCGTTCGACGCGCAGGGCCGGCTGTGGAACCACGAGATGGGCCCGGCCGGCGGCGACGAGCTCAACCTGATCGAGCGCGGCGAGAACTACGGCTACCCGGTGGTCTCCAACGGCGACCACTACGACGGCCGCGAGATCCCCGACCACGACACCCGGCCCGAGTTCAACGCACCGGAGATCACCTGGTCACCGGTGATCTCGCCGGCCGGCTTCGTCATCTATTCGGGCAACCGCTTCACCGACTGGCAGGGCGACGGCTTCATCGGCGGCCTGTCGTCGAAGGCGCTGGTGCGGGTGGAATTCGACGGCACGTCCGCGCGCGAGGCCGAGCGCTTCGACATGGGCCAGCGCATCCGCGAAGTCGAGCAGGGCCCGGCCGGCGACCTGTGGGTGCTGGAGGACGAACGCGAAGGCAGCGGTGGCCGCCTGCTGCGCCTGTCGCCGCCCGCGGCATCCAACGCGCCGGTCACGGAGTAGCCGCACGCGGCTGCGACCCACCTCAAGCTCCAGACGGAAACGCCCGCCCCCAGCAAGAGGGCGGGCGTTTCCGTTGCGGACTTCATTGGCGTGCGCGGCGACGCGCAGGCGTATCAGTCGTCCTCTTCTTCCTCTTCCTCCGGCTCTGTCTCCAGGCCGGCATCGCCAGACAGCCACGCGTCGTATTCGGCCTGGCCGACATGGCCGTCGCCGTCGCTGTCCATCACACCGAAGCGCGCACTGAAGCGGCTGTCGGCACGGGCTTCGGCCCGGCTGACGCGGCCGTCGCCGTCGGTGTCGAGCGTGGCCCACGCGTCGCCACTGGCCTGCAGGGTGGCGCGCGGCACGGGCTCGCTGCGGGGCGGCGCCGGGGTCATGGCGTCGACCTCCGGGTCTTCGGGAATCGGGTTGTCGACCACCGGCGGCGGCGGGAGGTCGGCCTGGTCGAGGGCCTGGGTGGTGCGGTCGGCCTGCACGGCCGGCGCGGCGGATGCGGTGAAAACGACGGGCGACGACAGCAGGGCCGCCGCCACGACGCTGGCAAGCAGGCGTCCGGTGGGGGTTCGGCGTTTCATGGCGTGCTCCGGGTTGGCAGGTGAATTGGCGGGGCCATCGAACGCCATGGCGGCCGACGGCCCCACCAGCCCGCATTGCGACGGGCAGGGCCAGCCTCGGCGCGTGCGTGTGTAGATGCCGTCACAAGCGTTCATGTGTCTGAGGATCCAACCGGCAGCGCATGGTGGGTGCGGCCCGATGCGCGCGCGGCCCTTGTAGGAGCGGCTTCAGCCGCGATCGGGGTGGACGCGTCGGTTCACGTGGCGGGGTTCGCGGCTGAAGCCGCTCCTACAGGGGAGCACCAGGTACGGTGCCTGTCGCAGGCGGCATCCCGAGCAACTGCCTCTGCAGGTCGTGCAGGATCGCGTGGTCCCCGGCATCCAGCGCCGGCGGCGCATCGACGGCGTCCTCGGTGCCGCGGTAGCGACGGTGGAATGCACGCACCACCGCGTCGCGATCGCGCAGGTCGTAGCCGATCAAACGCAGCGCGGCCCACGGGTCGAAGGCGTGCGGCGCAGGCCCATGCCCCGCGCGCGGCCACAGCCCGAACCCGGCATCGGCCAGCCGCTGCCACGGGAATAGCGCGCTCGGGTCCTGCTTGCGCCCCGGCGCGATGTCGCCGTGCGCCAGCACCGCATGGGTGGGGATGCCATGGCGCCGCGTGATGTCCTCCAGCAGCACGATCAACGTGTCGACCAAAGGCTCGGAAAACGGCTCGCGGCCGTTGTTGTCCAGTTCGATGCCGATCGACGCGGAATTGAGGTCGCGCCAGCCTCCCCAGCGCGACGCGCCGGCGTGCCACGCGCGGCGGTCCTCCGAGACCAGCTGGTACAGCGTGCCGTCTCGGCCGATCAGGTAGTGCGCGCTGACGCGGCCCTGCGGATTGCGCGTCTGCAACGTGCGCAGTGCGGCCCGTGCGCTGTCCATGTGGGTGTGGTGCAACACGATCGCCTGCGGGGCGCGCGCGTCGAAGTTGGGCGAGCCGTGCCACTGCGCGATCGGGTTGCGGGGTGCCTGCGTGGCGCAGCCGGCGAGCAGCAGAGCTGCCGACACCATCATCGCGGCGATGCGCAGGCCACGCGCCGCGCGCGCACCGTTGGAGGATCGGATCATGCCGGCAGCCTACGCGACGGCACGCATCGAAAATAAGAACGCCCCGGGCATGCCGGGGCGTCGTTGGCGATGGCGGATGCGGTCAGGCGTCGTGCGTGGTGCCGACCTGGATCCGGCGCGGCTTGGTCTCCGGCCGCTTGGGGATCACGATCTCCAGCACGCCGTGGCGGCCGGACGCGGCGATGCCGTCGGGGTCGGCGCTGTCGGGCAGCGCGAAGCGGCGGTGGAAGCGGCCGTGGCGCCGCTCCACGCGCGAGTAGCGGTCGCTGTCCTGCGCCGACTCGATGCTGCGCTCGCCCTTGATGGTGAGCACGCCCTTGTCCATCTGCACCTCGATGTCCTGAGGCGCCACGCCCGGCAGGTCGGCGTAGATGACGAAGCGGTCGGACTCCTCCTTGATGTCCACGCGCGGCACCCACTGGCTGGTGACGACGGCGGACTCGTCGGTGGAGCCGTTGGCGAAGTTGCCTTCGAACAGGCGCTCGAAGATCTGCTTGATGGGGTCCTGCGTGGACGGCGCGGACCGCTGGGTACGACGAACCATCTCGTTCATGGCTGGCCTCCTGGGCTGGCGTTGTCGGTGGGGGACGGCGGTGGCCGTCCATGCCGCCCACGTAGGTCCTGCCGCGTGTGATTCAAGGCCCCCTCATCGCCCGCGCGACGGCCGCGTTTTACGTCCTTCTAATGCCCGGCTGCTAGCGTTCAGCCAACCCGCATGCGGCTGCCCGATGCCCCACGACACCGCGCCGGCGCTCCCGGCCACCGCACCGCTCGATCCGCCCGCGCCGCGCCCGCTGCTGCACACGCGCGACGTCGCCTCGCTGGTGGTCGGCATCGTGATCGGCGCGGGCATGTTCAGCGTGCCGGCGGTGGTGGCAGCCAACAGCGGCGGGCCGGTGGAGATGATGCTGGCGTGGCTGGTCGGCGGCGCGCTCTCCATCGCCGGTGCCCTGTGCTACGCGGAGCTGGCCACCGCGCACCCGCACCCGGGCGGCGAGTACCACTTCCTGCGGCTGGCCTGAGGGCCGCGGCTGGCATTCCTGTTCGCCTGGGCGCGGCTGACGGTGATCCCGACCGGCTCGATCGCCCTGCTGGCTTTCATCTTCGGCGACTACGCCAGCCAGATCCTCCCGCTGGGGGCGATGTCGCCGGCGCTGTTCGCGGCCGGGGCGGTGGTGGTGCTGACGGCGATCAACGCCATCGGCCTGCGCTCGGGCAAGCGCACGCAGAACCTGCTCACCGCGCTGCAGACCACCGGGGTGGTCGCGATCGTCCTGGCGGGGCTGCTGCTGGAGCCGTCGACGGTCCCCGCCGCGACCGCCACGACCACGACGCAGCACTGGGGCCTGGTGCTGATCTTCGTGATGCTGGCCTACGGCGGCTGGAACGAGGCGGCCTACGTATCCGCCGAGGTGGTGGCCGAACGCCGGACCCTGCCGCGCGCGCTGGTCGGGTCGATCGTTGTCGTCACCCTGCTCTACCTCCTGATGAACCTGGCGTACCTGCGCGTGCAGGGCGTGGAGGCGATGGCCAGCTCGGACGCGGTGGCCGCCGACATGATGCGCCGCGTGCTGGGCGACCGCGGCGCGCAGGCCATCAGTGCGGTGGTGGCGGTGGCAGCGCTGACCTCGGCCAACGCCACCATGCTGATGTCGGCACGCACCGGCTACGCGTTCGGCCGCGACACGCCGATGTTCGCGCTGCTCGGTCGCTGGCATGCCACGCTGCACGGGCCGGTCAATGCGCTGCTCGTGCAGTCGGCGATCGCCCTGGCGCTGGTCGGGCTGGGCGCATGGACGCGGCGCGGCTTCGAGACCATGGTCGAATACACCGCGCCGGTGTTCTGGCTGTTCTTCCTGCTGACGGGGCTGGCGCTGTTCCGGCTGCGCAGGCGCGCGCCGGCCGTCGCCTCGCCGTTCCGCGTGCCGCTGTACCCGCTGACGCCGTTGCTGTTCTGCGCGATGTGCGGCTACCTGCTGTACGCCAGCCTCCGCCACACCGGCATCGGCGCGCTGCTGGGCGTGGCCGTGCTCGCGGTCGGCGGCGTCGTGCTGCTGCTGGACGGGCGTCGCGCCGTGCCGCCATCCGCCGTTGATATCCATTCCGATCCGATGCCACCCAGCCCGGGAGACCGCACATGACCCGTCCTCGCACCTCGCCGTACGTGTTGGCCCTTTCGCTGCTGGCGGTGCTCGCCGCTGGCGCCTGCAGCCGGCCCGATCCGCAGGCGGCAATGCCAGGGCCGTCCACGCCGGCCGCCGAGCCGGCTGGCGATACCGACGCCGCGGACGCAGCCGACGATGGAGTCGCGCTGCTCGACGGGGTCGAGGCCGAAGCGCCGGGGCTGTTCGACCAGACCTCCATCGCGCCGGAGGGCCGCGAGCCCGCGCGCCAGGTGCCCGACGTGGTGTACGTGCCGACGCCGCAGGAGGTGGTCGACGTGATGCTGGAGATGGCCGACGTGGGACCGGACGACGTGCTCTACGACCTGGGTTCGGGCGACGGCCGCATCCCGATCACCGCCGCCAGCCGCTGGGGCACGCGCGGGGTCGGCATCGACATCGACCCGGACCGCATCCGCGAGGCCAACGCCGGCGCACGCAAGGCCGGGGTCACCGACAAGGTGGAGTTCGTCGAGGGCGACATGTTCGATGCCGACCTGTCGGACGCCACCGTCGTCACGCTGTACCTGCTGCCGCGGCTCAACCTGCGGCTGCGCCCGACGCTGCTGGCGCTGGAGCCGGGCACGCGCATCGTCACGCACAACTACCACATGGGCGACTGGAAGCCGCAGGCGCAACGCATCGTGGGCGATTCGGTCGTGTACTTCTGGGAGGTCCCGGAGACGACGCCGACCTTCAGCGACGACGTCACCGACTGAAAGCCACCGCCCTTACCACCGCCGGGCCCTCGGCGACCGCCGGTGTTGTGACCCCGTTCGCAGACACCGCCCACGCGGTGGCGTCTGATGGCGCGACAGGGGGAGTCACCATGGAACACGGGGGGATGGACCGCCCGGCGCGGTCCGGTGCCGATCGACTCGAACGCCTTGCACGCGGGCTGCTTGCCCTTGCGCTGCTGGTGGCGGTCGCGTGGGTCTGGGCCGGCGAAGGCGCGTAGCGGTCCGAGAGGAGAGCCCGAACGCGCACCCGGCCCGTGGGGAGACGGGCCGGGTGCGCGAGGCGGCGCCCATTGCTTCGGCCAAGGCCTGCTCAGGCCAGGGCCTGGCCAGCCTGGAAGCGCGTGCGTAACGCGGCGAGCGCCTCGCCGGTCGCCAACTGGTAGTGCGACGGGTCGGGGAAGCCCATCCAGTGGCCGCCCCACTCCACGCCGTCGATCGTCCCGTGCACGGCGGCCCGCGCGTAGGGTTCGACGTCGGTGACGTACCCGCCCGATGCGGTGAACAGCCCGATGTCCCATGCGATGCCGAAGTTGTGCAGGCTCTGCCCGCCCCGCGCGCGCGTCACGACGGGGCCGGGGTTGCCGTAGCGGCCCTGCCGGAACAGCGCATTCTGCTGCGCCCACGTGCGCGTGCCGGAAATGATGCGGGCCTCGAAGCCGGCGTCCAGGATGCGGCGCAGGCTGGCTCGGGCCGCAGCCTGCGCGGGCAGTGACAACGTCGCGATCGCCGATTCGCTGCGCAGGTCGAACTCGCCCAGGTCCGACCGCAGCTGCCGGCTGCGCGACTGGAATTCCTGCCACGCCGCTTCCGTCAACGGCCCCCACAGGCCGTCCAGCGCGCCCGCGTACAGGCGGTCGGCCGCCAGCAGCCGTTGCGTGAACAGCACATCGTCGCGGAACAGCCGCTCGCTCACTCCGTGCACCTCGACGTGGACGCCCCGAGTATCCGCACGCCGGTGCCGACGCGATGCGAAACTCGGCGGCCCGGCCTGCGAGTCCACCGCCATGCCCCACTGGTCCACGCTGATCCGCGACATCCCCGACTTCCCCAAGCCGGGCGTCACCTTCCGCGACATCACCCCGCTGCTGGCCGACGCCGACGGGCTCAAAGACTGCATCGATGCGCTGGCCGAACCGTGGCGCGGGGTGGCACTGGATGCGGTGCTGGGGATCGAGTCGCGCGGCTTCATCCTCGGCGCTGCACTGGCGCGCGTGCTGGGCACCGGCTTCGTGCCGCTGCGCAAACCCGGCAAGCTGCCCGGGCCGACCGTTTCGCAGGCCTACGCGCTGGAGTACGGCGAGGACCGCCTCGAAATGCACGTCGACGCCGTCGCACCCGGCGCGCGCGTGCTCATCGTCGACGACGTGCTCGCCACCGGCGGCACCCTGGCCGCCGCGCTGGAACTTGCGCGGCGGCAGGGCGCCCGGGTGGTCGGTGCATCGCTGTTGCTGGAAGTTCCGGGCCTGGGCGGTCGCGACCGCTGGGACCCGGACCTGCCGATCGATGTCGCTACCGCCCGGCGCTGAAGGGCCCGCGCCCCGACCCGGCGTTCAGCGCAGCCAGCCCCGCGCCGCCGCCTGGCGTGCGTACGACCACAGCGCGGCGGCAATCGCCAGCAGCAGCGCCGGCATCAGCAGGCCGGCGGCGCCATAGGCACTCCACGCCGGCGTGACCAGGTAGGCGCCCAGGATCTGCACCACCAGTGCGACCAGCGAGATCGCGAACAGCATCGCGGCCCAGCGGCGGCGCACCAGCAGTCCGATGGCGCCCAGTACGCCGGCGATGACGGCCACGCCAAATGCGGCGTTGATCCACATCGGCGTCGCCTCGTAGACCTGCCGCTGCTCGGCCGGCAACGCGGCAAGCGTTTCGGGCGACATCGTCACCTGCATGGCGAACATCGCCAGCCCCAGCAGGTTCCACAGCAGGGCGATGGTGGCGACGATCCAGTGGCTCCTGGGCGGCGTCGGTGCGGTAATCGTGCTCATGCATCCCTCCCCGGGGTGGCGACGGCGCGGAGCTGCGCCGACAGACCGGGCAACGGTACCCGTTCATGCGGGCGGCCACATGCCGCCGGTCGGTCCGGCGCGGCCGCGCGACCGCTTCGGAGTCAGTCCGCCCTGATCGCCTCGGCCAGCTGCGCGAAGTCCGCGTGCGACGGCCGCACCAGGCGCATCACTTCCTCGCCGTCGCGCAGCAGCACCAGCGTCGGCCACAGCTTGACCCGGTACGACCGCCCCAGCGGCCGTCCGCGACCGTCCTCCACCTTGACGTGGCGCACGTCCGGCGCTCCGTCCAGCAACGCGCGCAGTTCCGGCTGCGCCGCGATGCAGTGCCCGCACCACGGCGCACCGAACTCCAGGACCGTATCGCCCGGCCAGCGGTCGACGTCGGCGCGGGCGGGCTCGTCCAGCGCGTAGTCGCTTTCGAAGGCCATGGCTCAGGGCTCGCCTTCGGACTCGACGGTGGCCGTCGCCACGCCGTCGTCGTCGACATCCATGACCACCAGCATCGGCCGGCCGCAGTCGGGGCACGGATGGCTGAAGCGCTGCTCCTCGGCGGTGGCCTCCACCGGCAATTCGAACAATGCGGCGCAATACGGGCATCTCACTTCGACGCTGGTCAGCATGGCGGGCTCCGTGGGTTGCGGTGCGAGTCGGCGTCGCGATCACGCCAACGGCGACACGCTACTCCCACGGATTCAAGGCGGCGTGCAGGCCACTGGCACCCGGTTTGCCCGGGACCGGCGAATGCGGCAGGCAGCCCGTGCATCATCGATTCATCCTGAAGGCGACGGCGATCACAGCGCGTTCAATCCAACGCCCGACAATCGCCCTCTCACTGGTCCACCGAGGAGTACCGCATGCAGAACCGAACCGTTTCCCACCGCCTGCTGGCGGTGGCCCTGTGCACCGGCCTGGGCCTGGCGGCGCTGGCCGCGCCCGCCGCCGCGCAGACCATCGGCTACAACGTGCGCACCGGCGATGTCTGGGTGGACAACCGCCTGGACGAGATCAACCGCTACGGCCACGACTACCGCGACCCGTTCATCGGGGAACTGACCGGGCAGTACGGCGCGCCGCGCTCGCTGATCGTCGACCTGCTGGACCGCCGCGGCTGGGCGCCGGCCGACGTCTATTACGCCTGCGCCATCGCCAGCGCCGCCGGCCTGCCCTGCATCGACGTGGTTAACCGCTACGACCCCTACGACCGCGACGAGCGCAACCGCGGGCGCGGCTGGGGCGTGGTGGCGCAGGAGCTGGGCATCAAGCCGGGGTCGCCGCAGTTCCATGCGCTCAAGCGCGGCACCGTGGACACCTACGACCGCTGGGGCTATCCGATTTCGATCGACCGCGACGTGCGCGTGGACTGGTCGCAGCCGCGCGACCGCGGCCCGCGCAACAACGACCGTGACCGCGGTGGCCCGCCGGCCCACGCAGGACGCGGCAACGGGCGTCCCGATGTCGGCGGCGGTCCGGGCAAGGGCAAGCCCGCGCATGCCGGTGGCCCGGGCCGCGGCAATGACAAGGGCGGCCCGCCGTCCGGCAAGGGCCCGGGTGGCGACAAGGGCAAGGGCAACGGGAATGGGAACGGCAAGGGCAACGGCCGCGCCGGTTGATGCGCTGACCCGTCCCAGCACGCAGGACGGCGACCCTCGGGTCGCCGTTTTTCTGTCCGCTTCTGCACTGCAACCGTGGAATCACTCCTGCACTGCTTCTGTAGGAGTGGCTTCAGCCGCGATCCGCGCATCCACCACCCCTTTGTAGGAGCGTAAGTCGCGATCGGTAACCGGACGGCCACGCAGATCGCGACTTACGTCGCTCCTACAACGGTGGCGGCATATCGCAGCCGCCCGAAATCGTGATCGCGGCTGAAGCCGCTCCTACAGGGGTTTGCGGTCAGCGCTGCATCACTACTTCCATCTCGGGCTTGGCGATCTTCGCCACGGCGGCCGCGGACCAGTTGGTCATGCGGATGCAGCCGTTGGATTCGGTCTTGCCGATCTTGGACGGCTCCGGGGTGCCGTGGATGCCGTAGTGCTCCTTGGTCAGGTCGATCCAGGTGGTGCCGACCGGGTTGTTCGGGCCGGCCGGGATTTCGGCCTTCTCGTCGTCCGGGTCGGAGCCGGCGATCAGCTCGGGGTCGTAGTGCCACACCGGGTCGCGCGCGACGCCGGTGACCTTCCAGTCGCCGATCGGCAGCGGGAACTGCGCGCTGCCGGTGGTTACCGGGAACTGCGCGACCACCTTGCCGGCGTCGTCCTGCAGCTGCAGCACGGCCTCTGATTCGTCGACCACGATCTTCGACGCGGCCGGCAGGCGTGCGGCCGGGGCGACGTACGGCACGGTGATCGTCTCGCCCACTTCGAACGATGCGTCGGGGTTGAGCTCGGCCAGCAGCGCCGGGCTGGCATGGAACTGCTCGCCGATCTTCTCTTCCACCGAGGTGTAGGGCAGCGCGTCCTCCTTCGCCATGTCCTCGGGCTCGTCCGGCGTGTCGCGGAACGGACCGGCGACATCGTCGGCGGTCAGCGTGTACTCGACCAGGATCGGCGCGTCGTCCTCGTTGAGCTTGGCCCAGGTGGCCTCGTCCGGCGTCTCGCCGGCCGTCAGGTCGTGCGCCTTCTGGAAGGCCGCCAGCGCGCGGCGGGTGTTGCTGCCGCCCTTGCCGTCGATCTCGCCGGGCGAGAAGTGCGCGCGCTCCAGCAGCACCTGCAGGCGCAGCGGGCTGTCGTCGGCCAGATCGGCATCGGCCGCGGCGGTCTTGCCCGGCGGCGTGATCGCGACTTCGGCGTCCGCATCGGCCGGGGCCGGGGTCTGCGCATTGCCGGCGGTGCTGCCGGGCGCCACCGGCAGGGTCGAGGACGGACCGCCGCGCGTGCCCGGAACGCCGGGCGCCTCGCCGCTGGCCACCGCGCCGGACGCATCGCCGGCGATCGGCTGGCCGTCGGCGGCAACGCGGGTGTCGGCCGGGGCGGTCGCGTCCGTGGCAGCGCGCGTGGCCGGGTCGACGTCGCAGGCGGCCAGCGCGGCGGGCAGCAGCGCGCACATCACGGCGCGCGCCAGCAGGTTCGGGGTCGGTCGGGTCATGGGGTGTCCGGCGGTCGATAAGGAACCGGCATGGTCGGCAACGCGCTGGCGGCGTCGCGTGAATCCAGGGGCATCCAGCTGAACGGCCGGGGTCGCGCGGGCCGGGTCACATCGGCCGCGTTGGGCCGTGTCTATCATTGAATCCACTGCCAAGACCCCGACATGACGCCCAGCGCCCTGCACGACCTCATCCACCGCGACTTCGCCTCCGCCCGCGGCGGCAACGCCCGTGCGTTCGAACGCATGGTCGTCGCCACGCAGCGCATGGTGGCCAGCGTGGCGCTGGCGGTGACGCGCGATGTCGCCACCAGCGAGGACATCGCGCAGGACACGTACCTGCGCGCCTGGCAGCACCTCGGCCGGATGCAGCACCCGGACAGCTTCCTGCCCTGGCTGCGGCAGGTCGCGCGCAACCGTGCCATCGACCACCTGCGCGCGTCCCGGCCCTCGGCCGACGCCGATGTCCTGGACGTGCTGCCCGCCGACGGCGACACGCCCGAGCAGGCGCACGACCGACATGTCCACGCCGACGCGCTGGCGCAGGCGCTGGATGCCCTGCCCGAGGACACCCGCGACGTGCTGCTGCTGTACTACCGCGAAGGCCAGAGCAGCCAGGCGGTGGCGGCGTTGCTGGGCCTGAGCGACGCGGCCGTGCGCAAGCGCCTGCAGCGCGGGCGCGACAGCCTGCGCGCGGACGTGCTGCAGCGCCTGGGTGAGACGGCGACCCGTTCGGCGCCGGGCCTGGTGTTCACCGCGACCGTCGCCGCCGGCCTCACCGCGGGCACGTCGCCCGCGGCGGCCACGGCGCTGACCGCGGGCGCGGTCGCCAAGTCGCTACCGAAGCTGGCGCTGGCGACGGTCGGTGCGCTGGCGGCGGCCATCGTGGTAATGCTGGGCGGCATCGCGTGGGAGATCCGCGACGCATTGCGTCGCACCTCCGACCCGCGGCGGCGGCGCACGCTGGTCGTCAACGGCGTGGTGTACGGCGCACTGATGGCCGGCTACGTGGTCGCGCTGGCGTGGTCCAAGCAGCAGGGCTGGAGCGACGCGACGGTCCTGACCGTGGCGGTGGTGGTGTCGTTGCTGGTCGTCGTGCTGGCGCTGCAGCGGGCGCGGCTGGTGAGGGACGACAAGCGCTGAGGCTAGCGGGTGGCAGCGGCGCGGATGCGCGCCCTTCACGGCGCAGCGCCTGCAATCGGCGCATGCCGCGTCATCTTCCCGCGCTCATCGCCCTGGGCTTCGCGCTCGCGCTGGCCGGCTGTGCAACACCCGAGCGCAAGCCTGCCCCCACGCCGGCGCCGTTGGCGGAGGCCACGCCGGTGCAGCTCACCGTGCAGGCCGGCATGAACGAGACGTGGAACGCCGTGGGCCAGTTGCTGGTGGACATGCCCGGCGTCACCTGGGAGGGGCGCTCGCAGATGATGGGGTTGAACGCGGTGCGCTACCGCGGCGAGTCGCTGCTGGTGCTGACGCGCGCGGTGCCGGCGTCGGCGACGATCCGGACGCTGACGACGGAAGTCACCGTCGCCACGCAGTCGGGCAAGCGCCTCCACAGCGCGGCGGCCGCCGACCTCATGCTGCGCCTGGCGCGCGCGTTGCCGGCGGAGATCGAACGGGTGAAGGCGGGTCTGGAGGAACAGGCGGCCGGGAAACGTTGAGCCCCGCCTTCGCCTGAGGCTTTACTCGCCCCGCACGCGCAGCGTCAGCCCGCGCAGAAAGTAGCGCAGCAGCTGGTCGCCGCACAGGCGGAAGTTCTTGTGGCCCGGCTGGCGGAACAGCGCCGACAGCTCGGGCTTGGTGACTGGGCGGCCGGCGGACTGGAAGATGTCCACCAGGTCGACGTCCTTCAGTTCGAACGCAACGCGCAGCTTCTTCAGCACCACGTTATTGTTGACGCGCTTCTCCGGCGGCCGCGGGGGCGCGTCGCTGCGGGCGCCGCGGCAGTGCACCACCAGGCCGTCCAGGAACAGCCCGAGCAGGCGGTCGTCCAAGGGCGCAAAGCCGGGCTCGTCCTCCCGCAGCAGGTAGGCGTGCACCGCGTCACGCTCCAGCACGACGGTCGGGTCGGCGAGCTGGACGAGGTTGACGACGTGGGCGTCGCTGAGGTCGAGCATGTAGCGCACGCTGCGCAGGACGTCGTTGGTGATCATGGGGGTGACGCGGTGCGACTTGGGGGGTGCGAAGGATACCCGCCGACGGACGGGGCCGACGTTGAGGCCCCACTACCACCAGCCGTCTACCACCAGCCGTCATTCCCGCGAAGGCGGGAATCCAGCGTCTTGAGCTCTAGAGGTGATCCTAAGCACGCTGGGTTGCCGATCCCGTTCGGCTGAACCCCACCCGCCTAGCCTTGCCATGCCTCTCCTTGCAGCTTGGCGAGCTCACGTCGGATCAACAAAGCATCCTCATGTTCGCGACCAAAGCGGGCTTCAAGGATCTCGGCGGCCTGCGTCAGCGCACTCATTGCCTGGTCCAGGCGACCCGTGTCGCGATAGACCGTGCCGATATTGCTCAATACGGTTGCGACCATCGGATGGTCTTCTCCCAGTGCGGTTCGCCTGATTTCCAGGGCGCGCAGGTAGGCATCCAGTGCTCCAGTGCTATCCCCTTCACTGGCAAGCACGACTCCCAGCGTGTTCAAGGTCGATGCGACGTCGGGATGTGAGGCGCCTTTGGTCGCTTCCTCAATCGAAAGCACGCGCAGCAGGAGCGACTTCGCTTCAGCGTTCCTGCCTCTGATCGACAGGAGGTCGGCTTGGTTGGCAAGAAGCGTGGAGAGGTCAGGCGAGCTGGGGCCGTACATGCGCTCCAATCCGGAGATCGCCTCCTCATAGAGCGGCTCAGCGGCATCCAGATTCCTCACCGAGTGATGGGCAAGCGCAAGCGCGGCAGTGGCCCTCAGCGTGCTTTCGTGGAATGCACCGTAGGCGCTTCTCACTATGCGCAGCGCCTCTTCATACAATGGCAGCGCCTGCGCATGCCCCCCTTGCTGTCGGTGAACTTCGGCGAGGTTGTTGTAAAGACTGCCGATCGAGGACGGGTCGATCCCCGGCGAGTCCGCGAGGATCTCGATGGCCTTTTCAAAGTTCGCTTCGGCAGACGCGAAATCCGCAGTTGCAAGCTGCGAGACAGCCAGCATGTTTGCCGCCGACCCCGCCTGCGGACTGTCCGCACCGTGCTGACTGGAGGCAAGCACCAGCGATTCCTGCGCCAACTCCGTTGCCAAGTCGTAGCGCCCCGCGCCGTAAGCCTCGCGCGCGTCGTCCATCACGACGGACCAGTCCGTGGGCGTCGCCTGTTGGTGCATGGGCGCATGGACAGGCGGATTCGATTGGCAGGCAACGCATAGGAGTGGAAGCGCCAAGAGCACTACCTTCGCAAGCAGCGAATAGTGCTTCCCGCGCTCGGCATCACGCATAGAAGCAGCATGCATCGGCGTCGAATCAGCAGTCATCAATAGAACCCTCAATGCCTGGGCATGTGCAGAAGTGAACCTGGCGCCGATCGGCTTTCTCAGGCTGACACGAACAATCCCGCAAACGCGTTCCACAGGATCAGAGCAACGACGAATGTGGCGGCAGGCACCGCCTTCAACCACCACGCCGGTGTGCGTTCCACGTGGCTGACCTGGCTCCCCACCCGTCGGTCCCATGCGGTTGCTCCGTCCTCGGTCAATCGGGCATAACTCATGACAAGCGTGACGAAGGACAGGAGCGGCAGACCCAGCGCGAGACCCCTTGCCCAGACCAGAAGCTCGCGGTGCAGCGCGCTCGACAAACGCAATTTGTCGCCCTGTGGGCCGCGCACGCGGATACCGAAGAGCCACTTCCCGGGCGTCTGCCCCAGTACCAGCGACATGGCAATCAGTGGCAGTGCGATCACGAATGACGCCAGATCGGCCACCATCGTCCACAAACGGCTCGAGTCCATGACGGCAATGACTTCGTCTGTAGCCTCCGGCGCAGCGAGCGTCCCGGCTACCGCCGCGACTATCCCAACCAGCAACGAGAACACCAGCACATCCAGCATCCTGGCGAAATAGCGTGACCATGCATCCAGACGCGGTGTCTGGCTCGGCTCGTTCTGCATGTATCTCCCCTGTTCGACAACCCGCTCAGGCGCGGCGACGTCCCCACGTCGTCCGCGCCATGCAGTCTAAGTGAACCTGACCCCGTCCGGTTTGGATATACGAGGCGGCGAAGTCGGCAATCAAAACCCCGTAGCCCGGGTAAGGCCGTAGGCCGCGCCCGGGATTGCCGCGATGTCATGCATGACGACCCCGGGTGCGCTGCGCTTACCCGGGCTACGGCAGCCGGGCAGTATCGATGGGCGGGTCGCCCCAGTCGGGAGGCAGGTCGCCGCGCTGGACATAGCGGTGGAACGTCGAGTGCGGCCAATCACGCACGCGGGTGACCCGGCCGTGCTTGATGGGATTGATGTGGACGTAGTCCACGCAGGCGGCGAGCGAGAACTCGCAGCGCACCGTGTGTTCCCAGAACCGGGATTGCCATGGCGACCGCGCGTCGGGTTCGCACACGCGGCGGGTAAAGCCCTTCTTGATGTCCTGCCACAGGCGCGAGTAGTCACCGTCGCCATCGCGCATCCGCAGCACGGCATGCAGGTGGTCGGGCATGACGACGGCGGCAATCACGTCGTGGGGCACGCGGCCCCTGGCCGCCCGCCACGCCGCGCGCAGGTCGTCGATCCGTTCGGTCAATAGCGCACTACGCCGGTCGCGCAGGGTCACCGTGAAAAAGAAGGTCCCGTCCGGGACCCGCATGCGTCGATACCCCACCATCCCCGCCTCCTTGCGGTCGTTTTCGTAGCCCGGGTAAGGCCGCAGGCCGCACCCGGGATTGCCGCGATGCGATGCATGACGACCCCGGGTGCGCTGCGCTTACCCGGGCTACGCCGGTCGCGCAGCGTCACCGTGAAAAAGAAGGTCCCGTCCGTGACGCGCATGCGTCGATACCCCACCATCCCCGCCTCCTTGCGGTCGCTTTCGTACCCCGGGCAAGGCCGCAGGCCGCACCCGGGATTGCCGCGATGTGATGCATGACGACTACGCAGGCTGCATCTACCCGGGCTCTACTGGCTCGCACTTGTACTCACCCTCTGGCGACACCTCCTTAAAAATCTTCGCCCAAGTAGGACACGACAATCTCACCAAATAAGTACTGTCATCTAACTCAATTTCGTACGCACCATCCTTCCGCCATTTCCCCACTGATGCCCAGCGGTATTCTATTTCCCCCGATCTCGACTTGACGGAAGCTGGAGGGCCATACACTGCTGTCAATGCTGCGCGAAATGCAGCAAGACTGGATGCCGAATCATCTCTTATATGGAACAAAATCTGGTCAACAAATGAATCGGGGTCGTCATCTACAAATCTATAATATGTAATAGCAGAGAAAGGGCCACTATCCAGATTTACGCTGACCCACCCGGGCACATCTTCAATTTGCTGGGCGCGACCCTTAAAAGCAGGCGCAACCCTCGACACCTTGAACCCCAAATCCACATCTCGAAAATCTTTGGGCAGCGGAATATCACGATCGAATCTCTCACCCAAGGAAAGGCTGGCGAGGCGCGTTTCGAGCAGCTTCGTAGCGGCGATCGCGCGCCTCTTCTCTAGAGCTTCAGCCGTAATTCGCTCTAAGAAAACTCTCTCGCGAATGCCGGAATCCCTCTCGATCTTTTCGAGACGGTTGGTGACAGTATCAAGCCGGTTCGTAACTCGCTGGGAGTGAGTCGGCAACACAACTTCGGTGAAGACTGCAAGCCAGAATACGGTCGCACCCGTTATAGAAAGTGCAGCGATTACGAGAGGGTGATCGCGCCAACTAACCCGTTCTTCAGCCCCTCGCTTCGCTGCATCTTGCGTGCGGCCGCTCCGCGCTGGACCCTCGGCTGTTTTTCGCCCTCTTCTTACCGAGGGCTCAACCACACTTCGAATACCCACAATTCAAGCAAGTAGCACACCCATCCATCACCACCACCGCCTTGGTGCTGCACTTGTGGCACATGGTGGCGCTGGGCGGGAAGGCGACGCCGCCGTCGCCGGTGACTTCCACGTCCTCGCGGCGGGCGTCGGGGCGGACCTTGGGTTCGGGGAACAGTTCGCCGCTGGCGTCGTCGCCGGCCGGCACGCCTACGTCAGAGTTTTTTTTTGAGTCGAGCGCGGCGAACGCGGCGCGCTTTTCGGCGATCAGCGCGCGCTGGGCGTCGCTCATTTCCGGGTCGTGCATCAGGCCGATGGACTTGAGGTGGTCTTCGACGATGCTGCCCAGCTCGGCGACCAGGGACGGCATGTAGACGCCGCCGGCCTTGAAGTAGCCGCCCTTGGGGTCGAATACGGCTTTCATCTCGTCGACCAGGAAGGTGACGTCGCCGCCCTTGCGGAACACCGCGGACATGATGCGCGTCAGGGCCACGATCCACTGGAAGTGGTCCATGTTCTTGGAGTTGATGAAGATCTCGAACGGGCGGCGGTGCTCGTGTTCGCTGCCGGCGTTGAGCACGATGTCGTTGATGGTCACGTACAGCGCGTGCTCGAACAGCGGCGACTTGATCTTGTAGGTGGAGCCGATCAGCACCTCGGGGCGCTCGATCTTCTCGTGCATCTGGATGACGTTGGCCGAGGGCTGGGCGGCTTCGGCGGCCTGGCGGGTCACGGCCTCGGCGTGGGCTGCCTGCTTGGCGCGCTCTTCCGGGGTGACGACGCTGTAGCCCTTGATTTTCTTGTCGATCTTGACGGCCATCGGCCCTGCTCCTGATGCGGTAGTGCGATGCGGTGTGGTGGTGCGTGCTGCGGTCCGGGGCCGACCCGGGCCGCCCTCCCCGGCATGCGGGGAGGGCGGGTGTCACGGGTGTCGGATCAGCGCGTGGCCGAGGCCGACTTGCGCGCGGTCTTGCGTGCGGCCGGACGCTTGGCGGCGGCCTTGCGGACCGGTGCCTTGGCGGCGGTCTTGCGCGGTGCGGCCTTCTTGGCGGCGACCTTGCGGGCCGGCGCCTTCTTGCTCACGGCTTTCTTGCTGGCGACCTTCTTGCTTGCGGTCTTCTTGCTTGCAGTCTTGCGGGTCGCGGTCTTCTTCGTTGCAGCCTTCTTGGCCGGGGCCTTGCGCGCGCGGGTGGCCGCGGCCTTCTTGGCGGCGGTCGAGCGCGTGGCGGCCTTCTTGGCGCGGGTGGCGGCGGCCTTCTTGCCGGCCGTCTTGCGCACGGCGGTCTTCTTCGCCGCGGCCGTCTTCTTGGCGGCCTTGGCGGTCGACTTGCGCGCGGACGTGGCGGCCTTCTTGGTCGCCTTCTTGGTCGCCTTCTTCGTGGCCTTCTTCACCGTGCCGGCCTTGCGGGTGGCGACGCCCTTCTTGGCCGAAGCCTTCTTGGCGGTCGATGCCTTCTTGGCGGCGGTCTTGCGCTTGAGGGTGCCGGCTTCCTTCTTGGCGTTCGCGCTGGCGGCGGCCAGCTTCTTCTTGGCGGTGCTGACCGCCTTCTTGGCAGCCTTGCGTGCGTTCTTCGCGGTCTTCTGCGCCGACTTCACCGCACCTTCTGCGGTGCTGGCGATGACGCCGCCCACGTTGATGGCGGTTTCTTTGACGTTCTCGGCGGCCTGAGACAGGGACGCCGTCACTCCATTGCCGTTGCTCATGTGCCCTCCTGCGGGCGTATTAAGTGGCGTTGCAATAGTGGAGGTTGTTTCCACGGAGCGATGCTATACCTGCTTCGTGCGCAAAACACAGTGAATCGATAACGACATCGACCGCCTGCAACCCTTGCCGCACGGGCCGTTGGGAGTAACGCCGACCCCGGCCAGGGTCGGCGCGGGACGGCAAGCCCGTCCCCGCCGTGGTGCGCCGCGCGCGGCGCGGCACCGGTCAGAACTTGCCGTAATAGCCTTCCTTGAGCGCGTCGAACAGGTTGGCGGCGGTGTGCATCTCGCCGTCGTATTCGATCTGCTCGTTGCCCTTGACCTCCACCACCTGGCCGTCATCGAGCTCGAAGCGGTAGGTGGTGTTCTCCAGGTCCGCTTCCTTGACCAGCACGCCCTGGAAGGCGGCCGGGTTGAAGCGGAACGTGGTGCAGCCCTTCAGGCCCTGCGCGTGGGCGTAGGTGTAGATGTCCTTGAAGTCCTCGTACGGGTAGTCCGTCGGGACGTTGGCGGTCTTGGAGATGGAGCTGTCGACCCACTTCTGGGCTGCGGCCTGCACGTCCACGTGCGCCTTGGGGGTGATGTCGTCGGCGCTGATGAAGTAGTCGGGGAGCTTGGCGGCGGCGTCATCGGAGAACGGCATCGCCTTGGAGTTGACCAGCTCGCGGTAGGCCAGCAGCTCGAAGGAGAAGACGTCGACCTTTTCCTTGGACTTCTTGCCTTCGCGGATCACGTTGCGGCTGTAGTGGTGCGCGAAGGACGGCTCGATGCCGTTGGACGCGTTGTTGGCCAGCGACAGGCTGATGGTGCCGGTCGGCGCGATCGAGCTGTGGTGGGTGAAGCGCGCGCCGGTCTCGGCCAGCTCGGCGGCCAGCTCCGGCGCGGCTTCGGCCACGCGCTGCATGTAGCGCGAATATTTGGCGTGCAGCACGCGGCCCTTGATGGTCTGGCCGATCTTCCAGCCGTCCTTCTTCATCTCCGGGCGCTTGCGCAGCATCTCGGCGGTGACGTCGAAGTCCTCGTCCATGATCGGCGCGGGGCCCTTTTCCTTCGCCAGCGCCAGGCCGGTTTCCCAGCCGGCGATCGCCATCTCGCGGGCGATGCGCTCGGTGAACTCGCAGGACTCGGCCTCGCCGTACTTCATGCGCAGCATGGTCAGCGTGCTGCCCAGGCCCAGGAAGCCCATGCCGTGGCGGCGCTTGCGCAGGATCTCGGCGCGCTGCTGCTCCAGCGGCAGGCCGTTGACCTCCACCACGTTGTCGAGCATGCGGGTGAACACGCGCACGACTTCCTTGTACTCGTCCCAGTCGAACTCGGCCTTGTCGGTGAAGGCGTTGCGCACGAACTTGGTGAGGTTGACCGAGCCCAGCAGGCACGCGCCGTACGGCGGCAGCGGCTGCTCGCCGCACGGGTTGGTGGCGCGGATGGTCTCGCACCACCAGTTGTTGTTCATCTCGTTGACGCGGTCGATCAGGATGAAGCCCGGCTCGGCGTAGTCGTACGTCGAGACCATGATCATGTCCCACAGGTGGCGGGCACGGATGTGGCCGTAGATCTTGCAGGCCACCAGGCCGTCGTCGCGCACGATGTAGTTGCGGTGCGTCGGCCACTCGCGCCAGACCAGCTGCTCGGCGTTCTCCAGGTCGAGGTCGCCGCGCTCCTTGGTGTGGATCGGGAACACCAGCGGCCAGTCGGCGTCGGTCTTGACCGCCTCCATGAAGCCGTCGGTGATCAGCAGCGACAGGTTGAACTGGCGCAGGCGGCCGTCCTCGCGCTTGGCGCGGATGAAGTCCTTCACGTCCGGGTGGCTGACGTCGAACGTGCCCATCTGCGCGCCGCGGCGGCCACCGGCCGAGGACACGGTGAAACACATCTTGTCGTAGATATCCATGAAGGACATCGGGCCGGACGTGTACGCGCCGGCGCCGGCGACGAACGCGCCGCGCGGGCGCAGCGTGCTGAATTCGTAGCCGATGCCGCAGCCGGCCTTCAGCGTCAGGCCGGCCTCGTGGACCTTGTCCAGGATGCCGTCCATCGAGTCCTCGATGGTGCCGCTGACGGTGCAGTTGATCGTGGACGTGGCGGGCTTGTGCGCCAGCGCGCCGGCGTTGGAGGTGATGCGGCCGGCGGGGATCGCACCGCGGCGCAGCGCCCAGGTGAAGCGCTCCATCCAGTACTGCTGCAGCTCGGCGGTGGGCTCGGCTTCGGACAGGGCCTTGGCGACGCGGCGGTAGGTGGCGTCGATGTCCGCGTCCACGGCTTCGCCGGTCTTGGTCTTCAGGCGGTACTTCTTGTCCCAGATATCCAGGGACGCGGGCTGCAAAGCGATGTCCCTGTCCACTGCCTTCTTGACCGCCTCGAGGCGCACCGTGCTCATGCTTGTCCTGTCTCCCGTTGGGGCCCGGTCGGCTGCGCGCCGGGCCTGGTTGTTCTGTCTTCTAGTTGTGTCGCCCGCCCGCGGCACGCGCGATGCGCATGCCCGCGCCGCGCTGGCGCGTCGCGTGGAATCGGTATTGTCGTTTCGCCTGTGGCCCTGTCTGCCCCCGTGCCGCGCCACTTCCCCGGTGGCACCTGACGTTCGTGACTGCCATCGCCCGGAAAGCCTTCAAACTGTTGGGAAAACCCTTCAGCTTGGGCCGCTTCCGATCCATGGACACAAGATGTTGTGTCCGAGACGAAGGGCCAAACTACGCCCGGGTCGGGGGGCTGTCAACGGTTTTTTCGACGCAGCGCACACCCCGCGCCATGACCACCGGGTGGCGACATCCGGGCGCCGGCGGTGCACGCTCGACGGGCGTTTCGTGCGCCACCGCGGCCGGGCTACCGTAGCCGCGGCGCACTGATCGGCCGCTTTCATAAGGGATTTACCCGGCGTGGCCGAAACTGAACGGCCGGCGGCGCCCCTGCGATAGTGCGCACGTCGACACTGCATCCAGCGTTTCCAACGAGAGACCCATGTCTGCATCGAACCTGCCTTCCGCGACCCGGACCCTGCTCGCCCTGTCACTGGCCGCCGCGTTCGGTGGTTTCGCCGCCACCGCCGTGCGCGACGCCCTGCACGCTCCTGCGAATGCGTCCCCGGCCGCCATCGCCGCGCCCGTGGTGGGCGCACTGCCCAACGCGGTGGACGGCCAGCCGATGCCGTCGCTGGCGCCGATGCTGGCGCGGGTGACGCCGGCGGTGGTCAGCGTGCACACCAAGCAGGTGGTGCAGATCCGCAACCCGTTCGCCAACGACCCGATGTTCCGCCGGCTGTTCCCCAACGTGCCGCAGGAGCGCATCAATGAATCGCTCGGCTCGGGCGTGGTGGTGGATGCGGCCAACGGCTACGTGCTGACCAACCACCACGTCATCGAGAACGCCGACGAAGTGTCGGTGACGCTCAGCGACGGGCGCACGCTGCCGGCCGAGTTCGTCGGCTCCGACCCGGACACCGACATCGCGGTGATGCGCATCGAGGCGGACAACCTGCAGGCGCTGCCGCTGGCCGACTCCGAAGCCTTGCGCGTCGGCGACTTCGTGGTGGCGGTGGGCAACCCGTTCGGGCTGAGCCAGACGGTGACCAGCGGCATCGTGTCGGCGGTGGGGCGCTCGGGCATCCGCGGGCTGGGCTACCAGGACTTCATCCAGACCGATGCGTCGATCAACCCGGGCAACTCCGGTGGCGCGCTGGTCAACCTGGCCGGGCAACTGGTTGGCATCAACACCGCCAGCTTCAACCCGCGCGGGTCGATGGCCGGCAACATCGGCCTTAGCTTCGCCATCCCCACCCGCTTGGCGCGCGAGGTGATGACCCAGCTGATCGCCACCGGCGAGGTGCGCCGCGGCACGCTGGGGCTGGACACCCAGACGGTGGACGCGCGGCTGGCGCAGGCGCTGGAGCTGGGCGATGCGCGCGGCGCGGTGGTGACGCGCGTGTATGAGGGCTCGGCCGCGGCGCAGGCGGGCGTGCAGCGCGGCGACGTGATCGTGTCGGCCAACGGCCAGCGCATCGACGATGCGGCGGCGCTGCGCAACTTCGAAGGCCTGCAACCGGTAGGCAGCGCCATCGCGCTGGAGGTGCGCCGCGAGGGCCGTCCGCTGCAGCTGAACGCCACCCTGCGCGAGCAGCCCCGGACCGTGGCTGGTGCGCAGATCGACCCGCGCCTGGCCGGCGCCACCATTGCCGAACTGCCCGAGCGGCTGCGCCAGTCCGGGCGCGTGGCCGGGGTGTGGGTGGAGGCGGTGGAACCCGGCTCCAGGGCGGCGCGCAGCGGCCTGGCGGCCAACGACGTGATCGTCGCGTCCAGCGCCGGGGAGTTCGACGACCTGCCCGGCTTCCGCGCCGGCTTCACACAGGCTCCCGCACAGTTGGTGCTGCGCATCATGCGCGGCAGTCGCCAGGGGGTGCTGCAGATGCAGTGATCCCACCCGCGGAGATCCCGCGGGCCGGCCGCCACCCCACACCCGAATCGCAGGAGAGCCGTCCATGTCCCCCACCTCGACCGATGCCGTCAAGAGCAACCTCGGTGAAGCCGGAACCAACCTCAAGCAGGCCGCCGTCGATGCCGGCCACGCACTCAAGGGTGCGGCCGGCGCGGCCGGTGAGGAGCTCAAGCTGGGCAAGGCCAGCGTCAAGGCCGACCTGGCCGACAGTGCACTGGCCGGCATCGCCGCGGCCGAGAACGCCGGCGGCGCCGCCCGCGAGCAGGTCGACGTGCTGATGGAAAAGGGCATGGACCTGATCGACTCGGCCGCCGAGCTGGTGCGCGAGCGCCCGCTAGCCTCGTTCGGCGTGGCCTTCGCGGCCGGTTTCATCATCGCCAAGCTGGCCCGCAGCGGCGACCGCTGAGTGACGCTGCCGTCGTCCAACAGGCGCGCGCCGCCACGTGATGACCGGAGGTGCCGGTGACGCCACGCCGTCCACACGGTGACCAGCCGCGCGACGAGTACGGCGCACCCGCCGACCACCTGTCGGCGGCCGCGCGCGAGGCGATCGACCGGCATGCCCGCGAACAGGCCGACGCAGAGACGCTGGCCCGTGCGCAGGATGCGGCGCAGGACGCACGCGAGCGCCTGAGCCGCGAGCAGGCCGAGCGCATCGCCGAGGAAGCCGAGCGCATCGCCTCCACGCCCGACCCCGACCAGCCGCAGCCCGACGTCGTCGAGTCGCTGCGCCAGCTGGGCGAGGCCGGGCGTGCCGGGCTGGGCGCGGCGGGCGACGCGGCACGCGCGTTGCGAACGCTGGTGTCGGCGGATTTCTCGCTGGCGCGCAGCGCGATGGGCCGGACGCTTGCGTTCACCGGCATGGCCATCGCCTTCGGCGGCACCGCGTGGCTGCTGCTGATGGCGGCGCTGATCGTGTTCCTCAACCTGCAGGTGGGCCTGCCGTGGTCGGCGTCGCTGCTGATCACGGCGGTGCTGAGCATCGCGGTGACGTGGTTCGCCGGCTGGCAGGCGATGCGCTACTTCGACCACACCCGGATGCAGGCCACGCGCCGGCAGCTGGCGCGGCTGGGAATCGGCGAACTGGCCGACTTCACCCCGCGGGCCGGCGACGTGCAGTCCTCGCGCGAGGCGGCCGAGCAGTCGAAGGAAGAGAACGGCAAGAAGACGCTCAAGGACAAGCTGGGCGTCGACCTGACCCCGCCCTGAGCCACCGCGTCCACCGCGCACGCACCACGCCCACGCATACACCTCGCCGTACACCGACCTGGATCCTGCCCCGATGAGTTTCGACAAGCTGCTGCGCAAGGTGGAGCAGGCCGAGATGGCACTGGAGGCGCGCGAGCGCCAGTACAGCGCCGACATGCGCCAGCTCAAGCGCTCCTGGCGGCTGACGTGGTCCCCGGGCCGCATCGTCGTGGCCGGGCTGCTGACCGGATTCCTGTCCGGCCGCGGCCAGTCGCGCGGCGGCGGCAGCTCCGACGGCGTCGGCATCCTGCGGGTGATCTCGCTGGTGTCGACGATGATGGCCAGCCAGAACGCCAAGCAGGCCTCGACCGAGGCCGAACACGCGGCCGATGCCGCCACCGACATGGCCGCCACCCAGGCGCCCGGCTCCGGCGTGTCGGTGGACGGCCCGCCATGACCGCATCGCTGCCGGGGTCGCCCGACGCCCCGACCGTTCCGGAAGCACCGCCGCGCCCCCCGCGCCGACGTGCCTCCACGGCCGTCATCGTGCTGGCGGTGCTGGCGGTGGGCTACACGATGTGGGCCGCACAGGAAGTGCTGCTGCCCATCCTGCTGGCGATGTTCTTCGCGCTGATTGGCAACCCGATCATCCGGGCGCTACGCCGCGCGTACATCCCCACCGTGCTCGGTGCGCTGTTGCTGGTGGTGGGCGGGCTGGCCGCCGCCGGTGCGCTGGGCTACCAGCTAATCGAACCGGCCGCCGAATGGGTGCGCCAGGCGCCACGCGCGATGGGCGAGATCGTGCCCAAGCTGCGCGAGCTGACCAAGCCGGTGGACGACGCCAGCGACGCGGCCGAGAACATCGCCCGCGTCGCCAGTGGCGAGGACAAGGGCAAGCCCGTGCAGGTGGTACGCACCCAGGTCGACGACCCGTACGCCGCGCTGACCGCCACCCCGATGATGATCGCCTCGGTACTGGCGGTGGTGCTGCTGACGCTGTTCTTCATGGTGTTCGGCGAGCAGTTGCAGCGCAAAGCCATCGCGCTGCTGCCCAACCGCCAGCAGAAGCGCCTGACCGTGGAGATCATGCATTCGATCGAGGTCGAGATCTCGCGCTACGTGCTGACCATCACCGTGATCAACATGGCGGTCGGCATGGTGTTTGCCGGCATCCTGTTCCTGCTGAAGGTGCCGCTGCAGGAGGCGCTGCTGTGGGGAACGATGGCCGCGCTGCTGAACTTCGCGCCGTACGTGGGCCCGCTGATCGGCATCCTGATGATGCTGGTGATGGGCTTCGTGGCCTTCGACGAGCTGTGGATGTCGCTGCTGCCGGCCGGTATCTACCTGGTGCTGCACACGCTGGAGGGGCAGATCCTCACGCCCGTGATCCTCGGCCGGCGCATGCGCATCTCGCCGCTGATCCTGATCCTGGCGCTGATGCTGTTCGGCTGGATGTGGGGCATCGTCGGCCTGCTGCTGGCCGTCCCGCTGCTGGTGTGCATGAAGATCGTGCTGTCCCGCATCGAAGGCCTGGAAGGCTGGGCGACGTTGATGGAGTGACGCACGCGTCGCCTCCGCCCGGACTCAGGCGGCCGGCACCCGCAGCACCGCGACCAGCCCGCCGCCCTCGCGCGCGCGCAACTGCAGTTCGCCACCATGGCGCGCGGCGATCGCCCTCACGATCGAGATCCCCAGCCCCGCGCCGGCGCCGTCCGGGCGTCCGCGGTCGCCGCGCCAGAATCGCTGGCCGACGCGCGCCATCTCCTCGGCCGTCAGCCCCGGCCCGCGGTCGGCCACGCGGATGACGCACGCGGCCTCGCCTACGGCGCACTCGACCGCCACCTCGACGGTGCTGTCCCCGGGCGCATGGCGTAGCGCGTTGTCCAGCAAATTGCGCACGGCGGTGACCAGCATCGAATGGGGCATCGGCGATGCGTGGTCCTGGCCGACGAATGCACATGCCACCCGGCCGTTCGCAGCGTCCGCTCCACTGCCGATTGCATCGCGCACCGCAGCCAGCACCGACGGACAGGGATCGTCGACCGCCGGTGCCACCTCCGCGCGCGCCAGCGCCAGCAGCTGGTCAAGCGTGCGGCGCAGGCGCGCGACGCCGCTGCCGGCGCGGTCGAGTGCCCCGTCGCGTGCATCCGCGCCGGACAACCGCGCCAGCTGCAGGTGGGTGTCGATGCCGGTGAGCGGGGTGCGCAGTTCGTGCGCGGCGGCATCGGTGAACGCGCGTTGCTGAGCCAGCGCCAGCGACAGCCGCTCCAGCAGCCCGTTCAAGGCCGACAGCAGTGGCTGCAACTCGGCAGGCGCACCGCGCGCTTCGACCGGGTCGGTGGAATCGGCCGCGCGGGTCTGCAGCTGGCGGCGCAATGCATCCAGCGGTGCCAGACCACGCCCGATGCCGATCCACAGCGCGACCAGGCCTCCCAGCACGGCCAGCAGCACCGGCATGCCGGCCGCCACCACGATGCCGCGCACCAGCGCGTCGCGTTCGTCCACGCGGTCGGCGGTGGTGACCACGAAGTCGTCGACGTGCAGCGTGTACGTGCGCCACAGCGCGCCGCCGGTTTCAACGTCGGCGAACCCGGGCGGGGGCGCGGCCCGTGCCGCCAGCGTGGGATCGCCCGATACGGCCAGGATCTCGCCACGCAGGCTGCGGATCTGGCAGGCGATGCCCTGCCCGCCGCCCACGCTGACCGCACCCTCAAGTGCGGGCGAGGACGCACCCGGTTGCAGCGCGGCGCGCTGCAGCAGCCCCGACACCATGCGCGCGGACATCGCCAGGCGCTCGTCGAGCGTGCGGTCGAGGTTGCGATGGATGTCGTGTGCCAGCCACGCCGCGGCCGCGCCCCACACCAGCGCCAGCGCCAGCCCGGCGATCAGCACCACGCGCAGGCGCAGGCTCATGCGGCCTCCCAGCCCAGCCGGTAGCCGAGCCCGCGCTCGCTCCGGATCGCATCGGTGCCGAGCTTCCTGCGGATGTTGTGGATGTGGACGTTGAGCGCATTGCTGCCGACATCGCTGTCCAGTCCATACAGGCGCTCATGCAGCACCTCCGGAGCAACCCAGCGCCCACGCGCATCGGCCAAGTGCACCAGCACGTCGATCTCGCGGCGCGACAGCGCAACCGGGTCGCCGTCGAGCCACGCGAGGCCGCTGTGCGGCTCGATTCGCAGCGGACCGGCCTGGATCTGCGGGACGGCACGGCCGCGGGAACGCCGTACCACCGCATGCAGCCGCGCCGCGAGTTCGCGCAGGTCGAAGGGTTTGACGAGGTAATCGTCCGCGCCACCGTGCAGGCCGGCCAGCCGATGCTCGATCGCGTCACGCGCGGTCAGCACTACCACCGGCATCGCGACACCCTGCGCACGCAATGCCGCCAGCAACGCCAGGCCGTCGGTATCGGGCAACCCGAGGTCGAGCACCAGCGCATCGAAATCCTCGTCCACGCAAGCGGCCTGCGCCGATGCGCCATCGCGCACGCAACGCGCGTCGAAACCCTGCGCCGCGAGGCCGGCGACCACGCCTTCGGCGATCAGTGCATCGTCTTCGACGACCAGCACGCGCATCGCTTGCGAACTCCGCTCAAGGGGCGCCCACGCTAGTCGCTGGCCGGTCCCGAAGCCAGCCCCGGCGCACTTAAGTTCCACTTAAGCGGAATGGGCGAAGGTGCGCGCCACTGTCTGCAACCGAGCCGCCGCCTTGCGCCACCGATGGGCCTTCCTGCTGCTGTCCGTAGTACTCGCCTCCGCCGCGTGGGCCGGCACGGGCCTTGCGCCGTGGCAGTCGCCCGCCGCGACCGCATTCCTGCCGCCCGAAGAGGTGTTCGTGCCCGGCGCGCCGCGGCGCGAGGGCACGCGGTGGGTTGTCGAGGGCCGCATCGCCGGCGCGCACTATCTGTACCGGCACGCGCTTGCGCTGGTCGATGGCGACGGCGCGAGTGTCGCGTTGCAGTCGCCGGCCGGCACGCCGCGCAAAGACGAGTTCTTCGGCGACACCGAGGTCTACGAGGGCGACTCGTTGCGCCTGAGCTTCCCCTCCAATGTCGAAGGCCCGCTGCAGTTGAAGTGGCAGGGTTGCGCCGAGGCGGGCATCTGCTACCCGCCGCAGACCGTTGCCCTCACGCTGCCCGTGGCCGGCAGCGCGCGCGACACCGCGCAGGAAAGCGACGGGCGTGCGGCGGCCACGCCGGCGACCGTGTCGGATCGCGATCTGCCCCGTGCGGACTTCGTCGGCAATCCGGTCGCAGTCAGCCGGGGCGCCACCGCCACCACCGACCGTTCCGGTGATGCGGACCACGAGCCGGGCATTCCCTCCGGTGACGGTGAACCCCGGGCGCGCGCGGCCGCCCCGCCGGCAACGACCCCGGCGCTTCCGGCAGCGGCGCGACCCGCGCAGCCACCGGCCTCCACGGCATTGGCCGAGGACCAGCACGCGGCCGATCGCCTGGCCGCGCTGGGTCCGGTGGCCGGGATGCTGCTGTTCTTCGGCTTCGGGCTGCTGCTGGCATTCACACCTTGCACGTTGCCGATGGTGCCGATCGTCTCCGGGCTGGTGGTGGGCAGCAACGCCACGCCGCGCCGGGCAGTAGCGCTGTCGGCGGCGTACGTCCTGGCGATGGCGACCACCTATGCCGGCGTCGGCGTGGCGGCGGGCCTGGCCGGCGCCAACCTGCAGGCGGCGCTGCAGTCGCCGTGGCTGCTGGGCCTGTTCGCCGCGCTGTTCCTGCTGTTGGCGGCGTCGCTGTTCGGCGCGTTCGAGCTGCGCTTGCCCAGTGCCGTGGCCAACCGCCTGGCGACTGCGGGCCACGGCCGCGCGGGCGGGAGCCTGATGGGCGCGGCCATGCTCGGCCTGTTGTCGGCGTTGCTGGTGGGCCCCTGCATGACCGCACCGCTGGCGGGCGCGCTGCTGTACATCGGCCAGACCGGCAGTGCGCTCGTCGGCGGGCTTGCGCTGTTCGCGCTGGGCCTGGGCATGGGCGTGCCGCTGGTGCTGATCGCGGTGTTCGGCGCCCGGGTGCTGCCGGCACCCGGCCCGTGGATGGACCGCGTGCGCATCGTCTTCGGCTTCGTGATGGTCGCGATGGCGGTCCTGATGCTGGTGCGCTTCATGTCCGGCACCGTGGGTCTGATGCTGTGGGGCGCGTGGCTGCTGGCCATCGCGGTCGCCCTGCTCGCCTGGGGCCGGGGCGGCGCGGTCAGCGGGCAACGCGCCGTGGCCGTGCGCTTCACGGGCCTGCTGGCGGGGCTGTGGTCGACCCTGATGCTGGTCGGGGCGGCGGCCGGCGGTGACTCGGCACTGCACCCGCTGCAGGGCTTCGGGCAGGCGCGTGCGACCGCGCCCTCGACCGCGCCTGCCTACGTCAACGCGAAGTCCATCGCCGACGTGGATGCGCGCATCGCCGAGGCCTCGGAGGCGGGCCGCTGGACGCTGATCGATTTCTACGCCGACTGGTGCGTGTCCTGCCACGTGATCGAGCGCGAGGTCTTCGGCCATCCCGTGGTGGCCGCACGCCTGGCTGCGATGCAGGTGGTCCGCCCCGACGTGACCGGCAACGATGCGACCGACCAGGCGCTGCTCGCGCACTGGCAGGTGCTCGGCCCGCCGACGCTGGTGCTGGTGGGCCCCGACGGCCGGGAGCGGCGCGTCCAGCGCAGCGTGGGCGAGGTCGATGCGGCCGGTTTCCTGGCGCGGCTCGATGCGGCAGGCGTGCCATGACCGGCGTGGGGCCGTTCTCCATCGCGGTGGTGGTGGCGCTGCTCGCGGCGCTGGCCGGATACGCCACCGCTCGCCTGTCCGCGCGCCGCCAGCCCGACGCGCCGACGCGCGCCGTCGGCGCGCTGCTGGTGGACGCAGTGTTTATCGGACTGCTCGTGGCACGCGCCGCGTACGTGGTGCGCTGGTGGCCGCAGTACGCCACCGCGCCATGGTCCATCGCTGCGATCGGCGACGGCGGCTTTGCCTGGTGGGCCGGCCTGCCGGCGGCGCTTGCGTTCGTCGCCTGGCGAACGCGCCGGCTGCAGCCGCTGCGGCGTCCGGCCCTGCTTGGCGTGGCTGCGGGCGTCGCGGTCTGGCTGGCCGGCACCGGCGTAGTGGAGCTGATGCATCGCTCCGCGCCGCCATTACCGGCGACGCAGCTCACGACCCTCGACGGAACACCCGCACGACTCGACGGCTTCACCGGTGCCCCGGTGGTGGTGAACCTGTGGGCCACGTGGTGCCCGCCCTGCCGGCGGGAGATGCCGGCACTGGCCGAGGCGCAGGCCGCCTACCCGGGGATGCGATTCGTACTGCCCAACCAGGGTGAGGCAGCGCAGACGGTGCGCGACTTCCTGGCGGAGGAAGGGCTGGCGCTCGACCACGTCCTGCTCGACCCGCACTCGGCCACGATGCGCGCCTTCGGCAGCCGTGGCCTGCCCACCACGCTGTTCTTCGACGCCGACGGGCGCTTGGTCGACGCCCACATGGGTGAACTGACCCGCGCCAGCCTGGCCGACACGCTGCGGCGCCGCTTCGGTGCCGTCGCCACCCTTTCCTCCCCTCCCCCGGAGTCCCACGAATGATCCGACGCACCCTCGTTCCCGCCCTCGCCGTGGGCGCCATCGCACTGCTTACCGCCGCCTGCAGCCGCGCCGACAGCGGCGACCGCCCGCCCGTGCTGGAGGCCCTGCAGGGGCGCGGCCTGGAAATCGTCAAGGAGTTCGATGCCGGCGACGGCCTGCGCGGGTTCGCCGGCGTGGCCGGCCAACAGCCGGTCGCCGTGTACGTCACCGCCAGCGGCGCGGCCATCGTCGGCACGCGCGTGGGTGCCGACGGCCAGGAGCTGGACACGCAGCGGTTGCAGGACCTCGTCGCCAAACCCATGGGCGAGCGCGCCTGGGCCCGCCTGGAGGCCAGCCAGTGGGTGCGCGACGGCCGCGAGGACGCGCCTCGCGTGGTGTACGCCTTCAGCGACCCGAACTGCCCGTTCTGCAACCGCTTCTGGCATGCCGCGCGGCCGTGGGTCGAGAGCGGCCAGGTTCAGCTGCGCCACGTGATGGTCGGCGTGATCAAGGCCGACAGCGCCGCGAAGGTCGCCGCCATCCTGAGCGCCCCCGACCCGGCCGAGGCGATGGCGCGAAACGAGCGTGCCTATGCCAGCGGCGGCATCGCGCCCGCGGCCGAAGTGCCGGCCGAGGTCCGTCGCACGCTGGACGCCAACGAACGGATGATGATGGAGCTTGGCTTCGGTGGCACGCCCGCGCTGGTGTTCCGCGACGAAGACGGCAACGTCCAGCGTCGCAGCGGGATGCCGCAGGGCGACGACCTTGACACCGTGATGGGGCCGCGCTGATGCGGGCCGCGCTGCTCGCCAGCGTGGCCCTTGCGGCGGCGCTGCTGCTCGCGCCACCGGCGTGGGCACAGCCTGAAGGGGCGCTGCAGTTCCCGCGCATCGCCGGCGCCGGCGGCGTCATCGACCGCGGCACGCACCCCGCGCCGGAACCCGGCCGCACGCGCCGGGTGCTGTTCGACCTGCATGCGGCGGCGGGTCCGGGCATCGATCCCGGCCTGGAGTCGGTGGCGCGCCTGCTCAACCTCTATGCGCTGGCGGGCGTGCCCGACGGCCGCGTGGACGTGGTCGTCCTGCTGCGTGGCGGGGCGACGGCACTGGCGCTGCAGGCGGGCGCGCATGAACGGCGGTTCGGCGTCGCCAATCCCAATGCGGCCCTGGTGGACGCCCTGCTGTCGGCGGGCGTGCGGATCGAAGTGTGCGGCCAGGCCGCGCATCGGAAGGGGTTCGCCGCCGCGGAGTTCGACCCGAGGATCCGCACCGTCCTGGCCGCGCTGGTAAGGCGCGAGGCGCTGCTGGCCGAAGGTTACTTGCTGGCGCCGTGAGCACGCGTGCGCCCTGCTTTCTGTAGACAGGGCCTCGTCCCCCGGGCCGCTAGAATGGCGCGGTGAGTTTCCCCGTACATGCCATCACGCTGGACCTCGACGACACGATCTGGCCGATCGCGCCGGTGATCGTGCGCGCCGAGGATGCGCTGGCGGCCTGGCTGCGCGAACACGCGCCGCGCACGGCCGAGCGCTGGCCGGTGTCGGCCTCGCGCGAGCTGCGCGAGCGCATGGGCACCGAGCGGCCCGACCTGTCGCACGACTTCACCCAGCTGCGTCGCCTGGCACTCGAACAGATGTTCCGCGAGGCCGGTGACGACGTGGCACTGGTGGACCCGGCGTTCGATGCCTTCTTCGCGGCGCGCTGCGCGGTCGAGCACTACCCCGACAGCGTCGACGCGCTGGAGCGCATGGCCGCGCACGTGCCACTGGCCGCGCTCAGCAACGGCAACGCCTGCCTGCGCACGATCGGGCTGATGCACCTGTTCGAGTTCCAGCTGGGCGCGCGCGAGCACGGCGTGGCCAAGCCCGATGCCAGCATCTTCCACGCCGCGTGCGCGCGGCTGGACTGCGTGCCCGCCACCGTCCTGCACGTGGGCGACGACGTCGAGATGGACGTGGTCGGCGCGCACCGCGCCGGCCTGCGCAGCTGCTGGATCAACCGCGAAGAGCGCGAGTGGCCGCACCGGCAGCTCGAGCCCGACCTGCAGTTCCCCACCCTTGCCGCGCTGGCCGATTGGCTGGAGACGGCACGCACTCCGGAAACGACCCGACCATGAGCACCTCCCCGCTGCCCGCCTGCTTCATCGCCGCCGCCGATGCGAACGACGCCCTGCCGCTGCACCTGGTGGACCGGGCATCGCTGCCCGCGTGGCGAGACGCGCAGCCGACGGTCGTGTCCGGCTGGGTGCAGGCGCAGGGGTTCGATGGATCGCCCGGCACGGTGATGACGCTGGCCGATGGCGAGGGCGGCATCGCCGGCGCGGTGGTCGGCATCGGCGACCCGCTCGACCCGGCCGGCTACGGCCACGTGCCGATGTCGTTGCCGGCGCGCGCCTGGGCCGTGACCGGCGACATCGACAAACCGCAGCGCCAGGCACTGGAGCTGGGCTGGGGCCTGGGTGCGTACCGCTTCGACCGCTACAAGAAGCCGGCGCGCAAGCCCGCGCAACTGGCCGTGGATGCGGGCGACGGATCGCTGGGCGACACGCTGGCTGCCTGCGTGCGCGTGCGCGACCTGGTCAACACGCCGACCGAGCACATGGGCCCGGACCAGCTCGAGCAGGTCGCCTGCGAGATCGCCGAGCGCCATGGCGCCACGATCAAGGTCGTCAGCGGCGAAGACCTGTTGACCGAGAACTTCCCCGCGATCCACGCCGTCGGCCGCGCCAGCCACCGGGCGCCGCGGCTGATCTCGCTGGCGTGGGGCGATGCGTCGCACCCGCACGTGGCGATCGTCGGCAAGGGTGTGTGCTTCGACACCGGCGGCCTGGACCTCAAGCCGGCCGACGGCATGCGCTGGATGAAGAAGGACATGGGCGGCGCCGCGCACGCCATCGCGCTGGCCGAATGGATCATGGCGCGCAAGCTGCCGCTGCGCGTCACGCTGCTGGTGCCGGCGGTCGAGAACGCGATCGGTCCCAATGCGTTCCGCCCCGGGGAGGTCATCGCCACGCGCCAGGGGCTGAGCATCGAGATCGACAACACCGACGCCGAAGGCCGCGTGGTGCTGTGCGATGCGCTGACCTTCGCGGGCGAGCTGCAGCCGGCGATGATCCTCGACTTCGCCACGCTCACCGGCGCGGCGCGCATCGCGCTGGGCCCGGACTTGCCGGCGCTGTACTGCAACGACGACGCGCTGGCGCAGCAGTGGCTGGACGCCGGCGGCACCGAGCGCGACCCGGTCTGGCGCATGCCGCTCTGGCGCCCGTACCTGCGCTACCTCACCAGCCAGATTGCCGATCTGGCCAACGGCGGCCCGTCGAAGATGGCCGGCTCGATCAGCGCCGCGCTGTACCTGGAGCGCTTCGTGCCCGCGGGCATGCCGTGGGCGCACCTGGACGTGTTCTCGTGGAACGAAAGCGACCGACCGGGCCGCCCGGTCGGCGGCGAGGCGCAGGGGCTGCGTTCGGCGTACGCGATGCTGCGGGCGCGGTTCGGGGTCTGAAGCCGCGTCAGCCTCCGGCCACCGCGACCTGCGGCGCGCCGACGCTTTCCTCGCCCATCCGCCGCCAGCGCCGCTCCAGCACGACGATCGTGACGGCGTAGATCGCCACGATCACTGCCGGCACCGCGACGAAGCGCGCCTCCGGCCACGCCAGCCACGCGGCCAGCACCAGCACGGTGCGGGCGATGGCATGGAACGCGCCGATCCAGTGACGCATCAGCCAGGCCGTCGGCAGCCACATCAGGCCGCTCAGGATGCCGACGCTCAGGGGCAGAGACGTCGGCTCGACCATGAAGAACGGGATGGCGATGGCGTACACCAGCAGCGCCATGGCCACGGTCGAGAAGAACAGCGCGTCGAACGGATTGCGTGGCCGGCTGCGGTCCATGAAGTGCTCGCCGGTGAATCGCGACAGGCCGATGCCAAGGTAGGCGATGGAGCCGGTGGCGATGAAGAGCACCCAGACCGCGGCCGCCAGCGGCAGCACCGCACCCCCGATGCCCACCGCCGTCCAGGCCAGCGCGCCGGCCAGCGGCATGGCGAGGAAGCGGCGGCGGGCGAAGGCCTCGCGCTGCGCGGACAGGTCGTCGGCGACTAAGACGGTGCCCGGCGTTGGCAACGGGGCGGGAATGGAACGGGACATGGCGGGATCCTCGAAGGAAGGCACGACGGGAACCGCCCGTCTGCGGACCGGCCGATGCCGGTGGGATGCACTTGCACACTCTGGATTTCAGAGTACTCTCACATCACCGACGGATGCCAGACCGTCCATCGGGAAAAGCACGACGACACCCGCGACGACACGCCACGCCACCTTCGAGACACCGCCATGAGCCCCGACCGCCTGCAGCAGGACCTGGACTACGTCGTCGCCGCCGTGCGCCGGCACGACACATCGCTGGGCGTCCCCGCGATCTACTTCCTGTGGGCCGTGCTGGTGCCCGTGGGCTTCGCCCTGCCCGACCTCGCGCCCGGTATCGCCGGGCCGTACTGGCTGGTCGCCGGCATCGGCGGCGGCCTGCTGAGCTGGTGGCTGGCGGTGCGCGATGCGCGCCGCAGCGGCATCAACGACACCGCCGACGGCCGACGCCACGGCCTGCACTGGCTGGTGGGCGGCATCGGCTTCCTGGTCTGCTGGCTGCCGATGCTGCGCGGCGCACCGATCGAGCTGGCCGTCGGAAACTTCCTGCTGGTCGCCGGCCTGGTGTACACATTGGCCGGCGTGCACCTGGAACGCCCGCTGCTGTGGAGCGGCCTGGTGATGCTGGCCGCGTACGTCGTGCTGACGGTGTTCGCCCTGCCCTACACATGGACGATCACCGGCCTGGCCATCGGCGTGTCGCTGGCATGGGCGGGGCTTTCCGCCGTGCGCGCCGCCCGCCACGCGGCCTGAGCGCCGACATGGCCACCGCCAGTCCCGCCAATCCGCTCGACGCGCTCGACCCCGTGCTCGAACACCGCGTGCGCCTGGCGATCGGCGTGCTGCTGGCGCGCCATGGCGAGATCAGCTTCGCCGCGTTCAAGCAGCAGTTGCAGCTGACCGACGGCAACCTGGGTTCTCAACTGCGCAAACTCGAGGATGCCGGCTACATCGCGCTGCGACGCGACTTCGTCGAGCGCAAGCCGGTGACGTGGTACCGGCTGACCGCCGCGGGACGCAAGGCGGTGGACCGCCACCTCAAGGCGCTGCAGGCGGTCATCGCCAGCGCGCAGGCCTGATGGTGCGGCACGATGGCGGCGAAAGTGACGACCGGCAGGTTGGAACCGCCGCGCCGATGGGGTCACACTCCGCGCTTTCTCACGTCATGGACCGGCATGAACGATTCGGCTGACCTGCTCAAGCAGCTGCGCATCGACCGCAGCGCCCCGCCGCCGCGCGACTCGCGCAAGGGATTGTGGATCGGCCTGGCCATCGCGGCGGTCGTGCTGCTCGCCGCGCTCGTGGCGTGGCTGGCCTTCGGCCGCAATGCCACGCCGGAGGTGCGCACCGCGCAGGTGGTCGCCATCGGTGGCAGCGGCGGCGCGAACGCGTCGGTGCTCGATGCCACCGGCTACGTCGTCGCACGGCGCATGGCGACGGTGTCGGCCAAGATCACCGGCAAGGTGCGCGAAGTGCTGATCGAGGAAGGCCAGCGCGTCGAGGCCGGCCAGGTGATGGCGACGCTCGACCCGGTCGACGCCGGCGTCCAGCGCGACCTGGCGGCATCGCAACTGGCCGCCGCGCGCAGCCAGATCGCCGGCACCCGCGCGCAACTGCGCGAGGCCGAAGCCAATGCCACCCGCCTGGGCGAACTGGTCGACGGCCAGCTGGTGTCGCAGGCGCAGTACGACCAGGCGGTGGCGCAGCGCGATGCCCTGCGCGCGCAGCTGGCCACCGTGCAGCGCAACGCGCAGGTCGCCGGCGACCAGTTGCGCATCGCCGACCAGGGCGTCGACAACACCGTGGTGCGCGCGCCGTTCGCCGGCGTGGTCGTGGCCAAGGCCGCGCAGCCCGGCGAGATCGTGTCGCCGCTGTCGGCCGGTGGCGGCTTCACCCGCACCGGCATCGGCACGATCGTCGACATGGATTCGCTGGAAGTCGAGGTCGACGTCGGCGAGGCCTTCATCGGCCGCGTGCAGCCGAAGATGCCGGTGCAGGCCACGCTCAACGCCTACCCGGACTGGCGCATCCCCGGCGAGGTGATCGCGATCATCCCCACCGCCGACCGCAGCAAGGCCACCGTCAAGGTGCGCATCGCGCTGCTGGAACGCGACGACCGCATCGTCCCCGACATGGGCGTGCGCGTCAGCTTCCTGGAGAAGGCCGCGCCGCAGCAGGACCAGGAGCGCCCGCGCGGCGTGCTGGTGCCGGCCTCGGCGCTGGCCACGCGCGGCGACGCACAGGTCGCCTTCGTGGTCGACGGCGACACCGTGCAGCAGCGCGAGGTCACCGTCGGCCGCACGCTCGGGGACGACCGCGAAGTCACCGAAGGCCTGTCGGGCGGCGATACCGTCGTGCTCGAGCCGCCGGCGGAACTGGCCGACGGCGATGCGGTCCGCGTCGCCGAAGGCGATGTCGAATCCTGAGCCCTGCCCACGTCGTACCGCTGACCGCCCACCACCGCATCCACACCGGGGAACCGCCATGTCACTGGTCACCATCCGCAACCTCACCAAGGCCTACCAGCGCGGGCCGGAGAAGGTCGAAGTGCTGCACGGCATCGACCTGGACATCCCCGACGGCGACTTCGTCGCGCTGATGGGGCCGTCGGGCTCGGGCAAGACCACGCTGCTCAACCTCATCGGCGGGCTGGACTCGCCGTCGGGCGGTGAGATCGACATCGAGGGCCAGCGCATCGACCGCATGAGCGCCGGCCAGCTCTCGCAGTGGCGCAGCGACCACGTCGGCTTCGTGTTCCAGTTCTACAACCTGATGCCCACGCTGAGCGCGCAGAAGAACGTCGAGCTGCCGCTGCTGCTGACAAAGCTGTCGGCCGCCAAGCGCAAGCGCAACGCCGAGATCGCGCTGGAGCTGGTCGGCTTGAAGGACCGCGGCAAGCACCGGCCCAACGAGCTGTCGGGCGGCCAGCAGCAGCGCGTGGCGATCGCCCGCGCGATCGTGTCCGACCCCACCCTGCTGATCTGCGACGAGCCCACCGGCGACCTCGACCGGCAGTCGGCCGAGGAGATCCTGGCGCTGCTGCAGAGCCTCAACCGCGACCACGGCAAGACCATCGTGATGGTGACCCACGACCCGAAGGCCGCCGACCACGCCAACCGGACGATCCACCTGGACAAGGGCACGCTTGCCGCGGAAGGCGCGGCGCTGGCGCATTGAGGTGGATAGCCCCTCTCCTGCCGGGGCGAACGAATGCGTTTGCGAACCACTGGTTCGCGCATTCGTGAGCGCCACCGCGCTGGCGCGGTGGCTGGGGGTTGCTTGCCGAGGTACGAGGCTAGCAACGGGTTGGGGAGAGGGTTCAGCACAAGTAGCGAGGCGCCGAACTAGGCACGCATTAGCAACGCGGGCTGATTAGAGTCATCGCGGACATGGTGTTCGCCGCTCCGCCGCACCCTCATCCGCCCTCCGGGCTCCTTCTCCCAATGGGAAAAGGGAAAGGCAATAAAGAACAAAGGAAGCAGACATGAAATACCTGCACCTGATCTGGGCCGCGCTGTTCCGCAGCAAGACCCGCACGTTCCTGACGCTGCTGTCGGTGGTCGCCGCGTTCCTGCTGTTCGGGATGCTCGACTCGGTGCGCGTGGCGTTCAATTCCGGCGGCAGCGTCGCCGGCGCCGACCGCATGGTGGTGGCCTCGCGGCTGTCGATCACGCAGATGCTGCCCTACCGGCTGCTGTCGCAGATCGAGGCGGTCGACGGCGTCGAGAAGGTCTCCTACGCGGCGTGGTTCGGCGGCATCTACCGCGACCCGAGGAACTTCTTCCCCAACTTCTCCGTTGGCCCGGACTACTTCGAGCTGTACCCGGAGTACGAAATCCCCGCCGACCAGATGCGCGCGTTCCAGGCCGACCGCACCGGCGCGGTGGTGGGTCGCGCGCTGGCCGAGCGCCACGGCTGGAAGATCGGCGACACCATCCCGCTGCAGGCGACGATCTTCCCGCGCGGTGGCGACAACGCCTGGCCGCTCAACCTGCGTGCGATCTTCACCATCGACGACAGCAAGCGCCGCGGCGAGGAAAACCAGCTGCTGTTCCACTGGGAGTACTTCGACGAGGCCAACGACTACGTCAAGGGCGAGGTCGGCTGGTACATGGTCAAGCTGGCCGACGTGAACGACGCGACCCGCGTGGCGCGCGCGATCGACGCGCTGAGCGAGAACTCCGACCACGAAACCAAGACCCAGACCGAGCAGGCGTTCAACCAGGCCTTCGCCAAGCAGTTCGCCGACATCGGGCTGATCGTCACCGCCATCATGGGCGCGGTGTTCTTCACCCTGCTGCTGCTGACCGGCAACACCATGGCCCAGGCGGTGCGTGAGCGCATCCCGGAGCTGGCCGTGCTCAAGACGATCGGCTTCTCCAACCGCAGCGTGCTGGTGCTGGTGCTGGCCGAGTCGGTGCTGCTGCTGGTGCTGGGCGGCGCGATCGGGCTGGGCATCGCCGCGGCGATCATGCCGGCGGTGAGCGCGGCCAGCGGCGGGATGATCCAGTTGCCGGGCGTGCCCGGGCAGACCTGGGGTGTCGGCCTGGCCCTGATGGCCGCGATCGGCGTGCTGGTCGGCCTGCTGCCGGCGCTGCGCGCGATGCGGCTGAATATCGTCGACGCCCTGGCCGGGCGCTGAACCCACCACGGAGACCGATGCGATGAAACGCCTGAAGAAGTGGTTGGTGAACCTCGGCATCCTGCTGGCGCTGGTCGCCGGCCTGGTGGCCTGGATGATGGCGCCGTGGCAGGCCGTGCTTGGCGTGGCGGTGCTGCTGGCACTGTGGCTGGTGCTGACCCGGCGCGGCCGGCAGACGCTGGCGGTGGCCGGCGTCGGCCTAGCCAGCCTGCCGCAGCGCTGGGGCGCCTCCAGCGTGATCGTGATCGGCATCGCCGGCGTGGTCGGCGTGCTGGTGGCAATGCTTGCGATGGGCGAAGGCTTCCAGGCCACGCTGCAGCAGACCGGCAGCGACGGCTCCGCGATCATCCTGCGCGGCGGCTCCCAGGCCGAGACCAACTCGGTGATCACGCGCGACCAGGTGCCGCTGATCGGCAGCCTGGCCGGGATCGCCAGGGGCGATGACGGGCGCGGGCGCGTCTCGCCCGAGCTGTCGCAGGTGATCAACCTGGTCAGCAAGGGCGACGGGCTGGATGCCAACGCGCAATTGCGTGGCGTCGGCCCGGAAGGCTGGGCGCTGCGCCCGCAACTGAAGGTGGTCGAAGGCCGCGCGTTCGAGCCGGGCCTGCGTGAGCTGGTGGTCGGCCAGGGGGCGCAGTCGAAGTTCGAAGGCCTTGAGGTCGGCAGGACCATCGAGCTGGTCAACCAGGACTGGACCGTGGTCGGCGTGTTCGCCTCCGGCGACTCGCACGACTCGGAGCTGTGGGCCGATGGCGAGACGCTGGCGTCGACCTACAACCGCACCTCGTTCCAGTCGGTGACGGTCGGGCTGGACGGCAAGGACGGCTTCACCCGCCTGAAGGCCGCGCTGGCCGCCGACCCGCGCCTGAAGCTGGACGTGCAGACCACGCGCGACTACTACGCCAAGCAGTCCGAGGGCCTGACCAAGCTGATCAAGATCCTGGGCACGGTGATCGGCACGATCATGGCGATCGGCGCGGTGTTCGGCGCGCTCAACACCATGTACGCGGCGGTGGCCGGACGTGCACGCGAGATCGCGACCATGCGCGCGCTCGGCTTCCGCGGCCTGCCGGTGGTGGTGGCGGTGATGCTGGAGACGATGCTGCTGGCGCTGCTGGGTGGCGTGCTCGGCGCCGCGCTGGCGTGGATCGTCTTCAACGGCTACAGCGTCAGCACCCTGGGCCAGAACTTCAGCCAGGTGGTGTTCCAGTTCCAGGTCTCGCCCGACCTGCTGTGGACCGGCCTGAAGTGGGCGCTGGGCATCGGCCTGGTCGGCGGCCTGTTCCCCGCCCTGCGCGCGGCGCGCATGCCGGTGACCGACGCGTTGCGCGCGGCCTGACCCGACGCACTGCGGTGGCGGTCAGCCGGCCGCCACCGCCGGTCGACGCGATCGCAACAGCCCGTCGACCGCGTACACCGCCAGCGCGATCCAGATCAGCACGAAGCCGATCACGCGGTCGCGGCCGAACGGCTCGCCCAGCACCGCCACGCCGCACACCAGCTGCAGCGTCGGCGCCAGGTACTGCAGCAGGCCGACCGTCGACAGCGGCACGCGCCGCACGGCGTAGGCGAACCCGATCAGCGGCAGCGCGGTGAGCGCACCGCCCAGCACCAGCAGCAGGTCGGTCCACGGCCACCATGCATCCAGCACGTGGCCCTGCCCGGTCGACTCGCCCCACAGCAGCAGCGCCAGCGCCGGCAGCAGCAGGTAGCCGCTCTCGATGCCGAGGCCGGGCAGTGAGTCGATGGTGGTGAGCTTGCGGATGAAGCCGTACATCGCGAACGACGTCGCCAGCGTCAGCGCGATCCACGGGAAGCTGCCGTAGTTGAAGGTCAGCCACAGCACGCCGGCGGTGGCGATCGCGACGGCCAGCCACTGCGCGGCGCGCAGGCGCTCGCGCAGCAGCACCACGCCCAGCACCACGTTGAGCAGCGGATTGATGAAGTACCCCAGGCTCGTCTCGACCACGTGCCCGGCGTTGACCGCCCAGATGTACAGGCCCCAGTTGAAGGCGATGAACAGTCCACTCAGCGCGAGCAGGCCGGCCAGCCGCGGCTGTTCGCGCACTGCGCGCAGCCAGCGCGTGCCCTGCTTGAGCAGCAGCCAGCCCAGCACCAGCACCGCGCTCCAGACAATGCGGTGGGCGATGATCTGCAGCGACGGCACTGCCTTGAGCAGGTGCCAGTACAGCGGCATCAGGCCCCAGATCACGAACGCGCCGGTGGCCATCCACAACCCGCGGCGGTAGTCGGTCATCGGCCCGGTCATGCGGCGGGCTCCGTCGGCGTGGCCGGCACCACCGGGCGACCGTGGCGCGCCCTGGCGACGGTGATGATCGCCACGCCGGCCAGGATCACCGCCATCGCACCGAGGTCGTGGGTGGTGAACACCTCACCGGCGATCACCGCACCAAACAGCACCGCGATCGGCGGGTTGACGTAGGCATAGCTGGTGGCCAGCGCCGGGCGCACGTGGTGCAGCAGCCAGATGTAGGCGGTGAAGCCGAAGATCGAACCGGCCACGATCAGCCACAGCAGCGCGGCCGTGGCCTCGAGCGTTGGCATGGCGGTCATGCGCTCGCCGGTGACCAGCGCGGCGGCCAGCATCCAGCCGCTGCCGGCAATCATCTGCCCGGCG
Source organism: Novilysobacter selenitireducens (assembly GCF_020026895.1). Lineage (GTDB taxonomy): Bacteria > Pseudomonadota > Gammaproteobacteria > Xanthomonadales > Xanthomonadaceae > Lysobacter_C > Lysobacter_C selenitireducens. The sequence continues at coordinate 106,121 of NZ_JAINZW010000005.1, read as the reverse complement.
GCGGCCATGAAGGGCGCGGGCAGGTCGAGGTCGCGGCTCCAGATCGAGCCCCACGCCCAGGCGATCGGCGCGATGGTCAGGCACACCAGTCCGAGCGTCGACGTGGACAGGTTGCTGCCGGCGTTGAGCCACACTACGCCGCCGAAGCCGATCACCAGGCCGACCCACTCCGAGCGCGTGGGATGGCGGCCGCGCAGCATCGCGAACACGCCGGCGAACAGCGGCATCGAGGCCACGGCAATGGCGGCCATGCCCGATCCCACTTCGGTCTCGGCCAAGTTCACCAGCCCGTTGGACAGCAGCACCATGAAGATCGACAGCACCACCAGCGTGCGCCACTGCTTCGCCGTCGGCGGCGCGGCCCCGCGCATCCGCAGCACCGCGTACATCAGGGCGCCGGCGGTGAACATGCGGAAGGTGCCCAGCAGGAACGGCGGGTAGCTCTCCAGCGCGTAGCGGATGGCGAGGTAGGTCGAGCCCCACAGCACGTAGACCGAGGCCAGCGCGAACGCGACGGCGAGGCCGCGCGCGGCCGGCAGCGGCAGGGAGGACGCGTTCATGCACCGGGCTCGCTGGGGGAGGGGCGGCACCGGGTGGCGCCGCGAGGCGCGAGGATACGGGAGCGGCGGGGCGCTGCGCAGCGCCGGTCGTCATGTCCACGTCAAGTTGCGCGGGATGCTGTGTTGCGCCGCCAAAACGAGCGCGGGCACCCGAGGGTGCCCGCAGCCCTGCATCACCAAAGGAGAAGGTCAGTCGGCCCAGTGCCCCGGGGTGTCGACCTGCTTGAGCACCTGCGCCGACAGCTGGCCGTCGTCGTTCAAGAGCTGGATCGCATCGGCCAGGATCGCGGCGGACTCGCGCAGCAGCGGGTCGGGACGGTCCTCGGCCAGCTTCTCGCGCTGCGCATCGCGGACGATGTCGCGCTCGGAGGCGGCGAGCCCGTCGTCGGCCGCGTCCTCGGCCAGCGGGTCCAGGGCCAGCCCCAGCTCCTTGCGGATGGCCTGGCGCTCCTGGCGCTTGGCCTCGTTGCGGTCGCGCTCGGCGCGGCGCTCGGCTTCGTTGAGGCTGATCGAGGTCTTGGCGCTTTCCTCGCGGAACTGCGCCACGTCCTCGTTCCACCACTGGAACTCGCGATCCTTGGCCACGCGCGCCTCGTGGCGGGCCTCCAGCTGCGGGATCAGCGGCTGGAAGTTGCCGTAGCGCGTATGCGGCACCGCGGCGATCTTGGTCCACGGCAGCGCGTTGTCGTAGGTGCTCTCGCCGTACTCGGTGGCATCGACCGACGCCGGGAACTGGATGTCCGGCACCACGCCCTTGTTCTGCGTGGAGCCGCCGCTGACGCGGAAGAACTGCGCAATGGTCAGCTTGAGCTGGCCGAAGCGGGCCTCCTCGTTGGCGGGCCAGCGGTCCAGGTCGAGCAGGTTCTGCACCGTGCCCTTGCCGAAGGTGGTCTCGCCGATCACCAGGCCGCGGCCGTAGTCCTGGATGGCGCCGGCGAAGATCTCCGAAGCCGAAGCCGAGCCACGGTTGATCAGCACCGCCAGCGGGCCTTCCCACGCGATGCCGGCATCGCTGTCGCCCTCGACGCTGACCCGGCCACTGGACTCGCGCACCTGCACCACCGGGCCGCGGTCGATGAACAGGCCGGTGAGCTCGATGGCCTCCGTCAGCGAGCCGCCGCCGTTGTTGCGCAGGTCCAGCACGACGCCGTCGACGTCTTGGCCATCGAACTCCTTGAGCAGACGCGCGACGTCGCGGGTGGCGGAGGCGTACTCGCCGTTGTTGCTGCGGCGGCCTTCGAAGTCCTGGTAGAAGCCCGGCAGCTCGATCACGCCGATGCGCTGGTCGGCGGCGCCATTGGTGCCGGGGATGTCCAGCACCTTGGACTTGGCCGCCTGGTCCTCCAGCCGCACTTTGTCACGCACCAGCACGACGCGGCTGGGCGGCGTGTCCAGGCCCATCTCGGCCGGGATCACGTCCAGCCGCACCTGCGTGCCCTTCTTGCCGCGGATCTTGGCGACGACATCGTCGATGCGCCAGCCGATCACGTCTTCCATCGGGCCGCTGCCGCCCTGCCCGACCGCGACCACGCGGTCGCCGGGCTTGACCTTGCCGGAGCTGCCGGCCGGGCCGCCGGGCACGATCTCGCGGATCGCCACCACGTCGTCCTGCTTCTGCAGCACCGCGCCGATGCCTTCCAGCGACAGCGACATCGACAGGTTGAAGTTGTCGGCCGAGCGCGGGGTCAGGTAGTCGGTGTGCGGGTCGATCGCATTGGCATAGCTGTTGAGGAAGGTCTGGAACACGTCCTCGCCCTTCAGCTCGGCGACGCTTTCGCTGAGGTTCTCGTAGCGCTTGTCCAGCGTGGTGCGGATGTCGGCCTCCTCCTTGCCGGCCAGCTTCAGGCGCAGCCAGTCGTTACGCACCGACTGCGTCCACAGCGCGTCCAGCTCGGCGGCGTCGGCGGCCCACGGGGCGTCCTCGCGGTCGTACTCGAAGACGTCGTCGCCGTTGAAGGTGAATACGTCGCGCTTGAGCAGCTCGCGCGCGAACGCCACGCGCTCATCAACGCGCTGGCGGTAGATCGCGAACATCGCGTATGCCGGCTCCAGTTCGCCGTTCTGCAGGGCATCGTCGAGCCGCGTTTCGTAGCGGTCGAAGCGCGCGATGTCGGCGGCGGTGAAGAACTGCTTGCCGCCGTCGAGCGTCTCCAAGTATCGCTTGTACATGTCGGCCGACAGCGCGTCGTCCAGCGGCATCGGCCGGTACGCATAGCGGCTGTCCGACAGCACGCCGGTGACGTACTTCGCGGCGATCGTCTGGTCTTCGGTCGGCCCGCCCGGCAACTGCAGCGCACCCGGGTCGCGCGCCGGTGTGCGGCTGGCGGTCGCCTCGGAGCGGTCCGTATCGGGGGAGGCGTCGGCGGGCGACACCTGCGCCAACCCGTTGTCACGCGCCAGCAAGGCCAGCGGCGCGGTCAGCAGGAAGGCGAGGAGAGTGGATTTGGCATTCATCGGCAAGAATTCCGGCCGTGGGCGGCCTGGTCGCGGGTGGGGGCCCTGCCGGGCGGTGGCGCGTCGCGGCCGGCGGCAGGTTCGGCCGATGGCAGCATGCGACGGGCTATGACCGCCCCACAGTGCCGAAAGTTGCCGTGCCTGTCACGCCGATCACGGCTGTGTCGGGGCGATGACATCAAAACGGTTCAGCTACGCAACGGCAGGCCCAGCATGGCGCGTTGCCCGTTATCCACGCGTTACGCGAAACGCAGTGCCACCTCGGCCACGCCAGGGGGCCGGCGCGCCGTGCAGATCAGGCGCCGACCGCGAGCCCGGCTTCGGCCGCGGAGCGGTCGGCGTGGTACGACGAGCGCACCAGCGGGCCCGACGCGACGTGGGTGAACCCCAGCGCGTGGCCGAAGTCCTCCAGCTGCTTGAATTCCTCCGGCGTCCAGTAACGCATCACCGGGTGGTGGTGGGCACTGGGCTGCAGGTACTGGCCGATGGTGATCATGTCGACGTCGTGCGCGCGCAGGTCGCGAAGCGTCTGTTCGACCTGCGGCATGGTCTCGCCCAGGCCCAGCATGACCCCGGACTTGGTCACCACCTCGGGATGCTGCGCCTTGAAGCGCTGCAGCAGCGTCATCGACCACTGGTAATCCGCACCCGGGCGCACGTTGCGGTAGAGGTCGGGCACCGTCTCGACGTTGTGGTTGAACACGTCCGGCGGCTGCGTCGCGAAGATCTCCAGCGCGCGGTCCATGCGGCCCTTGCCACGGAAGTCGGGCGTGAGGATTTCCACCCGCGTGCGCGGGCTGTGCTCGCGGATGGCGGCGATGCAGTCGACGAAGTGCTGGGCGCCGCCGTCGCGCAGGTCGTCGCGGTCGACGCTGGTGACCACGACGTAGCGCAGACCCATGTCGGCCACGGTCTGCGCCAGGGTGAGCGGCTCGGTCGGGTCCGGCGGCTTGGGGCGGCCGTGGGCGACGTCGCAGAAGCTGCAGCGGCGCGTGCATACCTCGCCCAGGATCATGAACGTGGCGGTGCCGTGGCTGAAGCACTCGTGGATGTTCGGGCAGCTGGCCTCCTCGCACACCGTCACCAGCCGGTTTTCGCGCAGCTTGGCCTTGAGCTGCTGCACCGAGTTGCCCGACGGGATGCGCACGCGGATCCACGACGGCTTGCGCAACACCGGCACGTCGGCGAACTGCACCGGCGAGCGGCTGATCTTGTCGCCGGCCACCTGCTTGACGCCCGGCTGCAACGCGGCGGGCGCGTCGGTGCCGACGACGGCGAGCGGGATGGTCTTGGAGGCGGTGTCGGTCATGTCGCTGGAATTCCTTCCCGGAAGGGCGGGAGGCGGTGACTGGGAACGGAGCGGGCGTGTGCCGTGCGGGAGCCGCGGTCAGAGCGTCGGTGGCGGCGCCGGTTCGACCTCAAGGCCGAACTGCGCGGCCACGTGTCCAACCAGTGCGGGCTTGACCGCGTCCAGCCCCGACGGACCGCCCAAGTCTACCAGCGAGGTCACCTGCAACCCCTCGAACCCGCACGGATTGATCCGCTGGAACGGCGAGAGGTCCATGGCGATGTTGAAGGCCAGGCCATGGAAGGTGCAGCCGCGCCGCACGCGGATGCCCAGCGCGGCGATCTTGGCGCCGGCGACGTAGACCCCGGGGGCGCCCTCGCGACGCACGGCTTCGATGTTCCAGTCGCCCAGCGTGTCGATGATGGCCTGCTCGATCCGGCACACGTACTCGCGTACGCCGACCTTCAACCGGCGCAGGTCCAGCAGCGGGTACAGCACGATCTGGCCGGGGCCGTGGTAGGTGACCTGGCCGCCGCGGTCGACATGCAGCACCGGGATGTCGCCGGGCATCAGCACGTGCTCGGGCTTGCCGGCCTGGCCCAAGGTGAACACGGGGTCGTGCTCGACCAGCCACAACTCGTCGGGGGTCGCCTCGTCGCGGGCGTCGGTAAAGGCCTGCATCGCACGCCACACCGGCTCGTAGCGTTGGCGACCAAGGTCACGGACCTTCGCGGTGGGCGGCGCGAACACGGCTGGACCGGCGCCGGTCGGGACGGCTACAGCGTCCACTTCACTTCCGGGTGGTCGCGCAGCACCTGGTGGGCCAATTCGTACTGCTCGCGCGATTCGGCACGGAAGGCGATGCGCACGGAAACGTAGCGACCGTTGGAGGAATGCTTCCAGCTGACCTGCTCGTTCAGCACCTCGATGCCCGCGTCCAGCAGCCGGGTCGGGAGCAGTGTTTCCAGGTCCTTGTCGGCCGTACCCATGGCCGACAGCTCGAACGTGCCGGGGAACTGGAAGCCGTGGTCGGGGTTGTCTGAGGTGATGTCCATGCCGCCGATTATGGGTATGCTCCGCCCCCAACCCAAGCCGGCGGATGTCCGGCGGGGGTTGTGCAGAGCGTTTAGCTCGGAAGCCCGGCGCACCCGCGCCCCATTACTCACGGAAGATCGCCATGATTCGAAACCCCGCACCTGCCCTCATTCCGCCTGCCTGCCGCGTGCGCGCCCTTGCACTGGCCGCGGCTGCAGCGCTCGCCCTGCCCGTGGCCGCCCAGGCCGAGACCGCGCAGCAGCAGCGCCAGAACGCGGAAATCCCCACCTGCAGCAAGCCGCTGGGCACGCTGGCCGTGCTCGAGCCGGACCAGAACTGGTGGTACGACTACGACCTCGGCACGCCGACCGCGATCATCAAGGTGTTCGTCAATAAATCGCGCTGCTTCACCCTGGTCGACCGCGGCGCCGGCATGGCCGCGATGCAGGCCGAGCGCGAACTGGCCGCCGGCGGCGACCTGCGCGGCGGCTCCAACCTGGGTAAGGGCCAGGTGCGCGCGGCCGACTACGTCATGGTCCCGGACCTGATCTCGCGCAATCGCAACTCCGGCGGCACCAACATCGGTGGCCTGCTGGGCGGGCTGATGGGAAACAGCACCGCTGGGCGTCTGGTGGGCGGCCTCAACCTGAAGCGCAAGACCGCCGACGTGGTGCTGACGCTGACCGACATGCGCTCGTCCGAACAGGTCGCGATGACCGAAGGGCATTCCACCAAGACCGACCTCGGGTGGGGCGGCAGCGGCGCCCTCTGGGGCAGCAGCGGCATCGGCGGCGCCAGCGTCGGCGGTTACTCCAACACCGAGATCGGCCAGGTCATCACGCTGGCCTACCTGCAGGCCTACACCGACATGGTCGCCCAGCTCGGCGGGCTGCCGGGCAATGCCTCGGAGGCCAATGTCGGCCAGGCGGTCTCGATGCGGCAGCCTGGCCGCCTGCTGGGCAATGCCGACGGCAGCGGCGCGGCGCTGCGCGACCTCAACCCGGGCGACATGCTGTACCCGACCGGCACCAAGCAGGGCGCGATGTGGGAGGTCGACGACGAGCTGGGCAACCGTGGCTGGGTGTCGTCGAACCTGCTCGAACTGGCGCGCTGACACCGGTTCGCCCAGCGCTTTCTGCGGGCACCATAAACAGGAAAGGGCCGGCATTGCCGGCCCGTTCTTCATGCGTGCATCGGGTCGCCCGATGGCGCGATCACATCGAGTGCCACCACATCAGCAGCTCGTGCCACAGGCGCTTGAAGAAGCCGGCCTGCTCGATGCCGCCGATCGCCACCAGCGGGCGCTGCGCGATGACCTTGTCGTCCAGCATGACCTTGACCGTGCCGATGGCCTGGCCCTTCTCGATCGGCGCGACCAGCGTGGCCGGCACGTCCATCATCGGCTTGAGCTGCTCGTAGCGGCCACGCGGCACCGTCACCAGCAGCGGCTCGGCCAGGCCCAGGCGCACTTCATTTTCCTGGCCCTTCCAGACCTTCTGCTGCGCGACCTGCGCGCCGGCCTTGTACATCTCGTGGGTCTCGTAGAAGCGGAAGCCCCAGTTGAGCAGCGCCTGGCTGTCGCGGGCGCGCTGGGATTCGGACGTCGAGCCCATCACCACCGAGATCAGGCGCTGGTCGCCGCGCTTGGCCGAAGCCATCAGGCAGTAACCGGCCGCCGAGGTGTGGCCGGTCTTGATGCCGTCGACGCTGGCATCGCGCCACAGCAGCACGTTGCGGTTGGGCTGGGTGATGTTGCCGACGGTGAACTCCTTGATCTTGTTGTAGGAGTACGCCTCGGGGTAGTCGCGGATCAGCGCGCGGCCCAGCAGCGCCAGGTCGCGCGCGCTGGTGATGTGGCCCTCGCCCGGCAGGCCGGTGGCGTTGACGAAGTGGCTCTTCTCCATGCCGATGCGCTGTGCGTACTGGTTCATCAGCGCGGCGAAGGCCTGCTCGCTGCCCGCGACGTGCTCGGCCAGCGCGATGGCGGCGTCGTTGCCCGACTGCACGACCATGCCCTTTTCCATCTCCAGCAGCGGCGCGCTCTGGTTGACCTCGAAGCCCGAGTAGCTGCCGTCCGTGCCGGCGCCGCCGGTGCGCCACGCGTTCTCGGTCATCATGACCTGGTCGTCCCGCGAGACCTTGCCGGCGGCCATCTCCGCGGCGATCACGTAGCTGGTCATCACCTTGGTGATGCTGGCCGGCTCGAGCTGCTCGTCGTAGTTCTCGCCCGCCAGCACGTTGCCGCTGGCCGCGTCCATCAGCACCCACGCGGTGCCGGTCACCTCCGGCGGCGGCGGCACCGGCAGCGCGTCGCTGGCGGCGGGCTGCGCGGCGGCCGGTTGCGGCGTGGCGGGCTGGGGCGACTGGGCAAGCGCCAGGCCGACCGCGAAGGTGGCCAGCGTGGCGAGGACGAAGCGGGATTTCATGATTCTACGACTCCGGGGACCCGGCGGGCGGCCGGAAGAAAGTAAGGGACAACGGGTGCCGGGCGGCACCGCACTCATTCATTGACGCGTTGCGGCGGCCCGAAGCCCAGGCCCGCGATGCGCGCCGACAACGCCGGCACGGCGGCAGCCGACAACGGACCGATGCGCAGGCGCCAGACCGGACGCCCGGCGGACTCGCCGTCGAGCACGTGCGCGTCCTCGACGCCGGCACCGCGCAGCATCGCCAGCGCGCGGTCGGCGTTGCCGCGCGCGGAGAACGCGGCCACCTGCAACGTGACCCCGTCCGTGGCCGGGGTCGAATCACGTGCGGTCGAAGGCTGGACCAGAGGCGTGGCTGCGGCAGGCATTGCCGTTGCGGCCGGTGCCGTTGCCTGGACGGGAGCCGGTGTACCCGGCTTGCCGGTGGCCACGCGCACCCGGCGCGTGCGCATCCAGGCGTCGAACTCGTCGGCACTCATCGCGCGCCCGTCCTGGCGCATGTCGAAGCGGTACTCGCTGCCCGGGGTGGTCGCCACAGGGGACGCGGGCTCAACCGTGCCAGCGGCTGCCGCCGTCGTGGCGACAGCCGTCGATGACGCGCTCGCTGCGGGCGCAGGGCGACCGGTGGCGATCCGCACACCCGGCGGCAGTTCCACCGCACCGGCGGCGGCCACCGGGATCGACGCCACCAGGCGGTCCATTTCCGTCGGTACGGGCGCGGGTGCAGGTGCAGGCGCGGATGTGGTTTCGGCGGCCAGCACGGTGCCCGTGTCGCCGGGCGACAGCGCCCGCACTTCGACCCGCGCGGTGCCCTGGCGGATGTAGTCGAGCTTGACCGCCGCGGCGTAGCTCAGGTCGATCACCCGGCCCTCGTGGAACGGGCCGCGGTCGTTGACGCGCACCACCACCGACTTGCCGTTGTCCAGGTTGGTCACGCGCGCGAAGCTGGGCAGCGGCAACGTCTTGTGCGCGGCGGTGAAGGCGTACATGTCGTACACCTCCAGGTTGGACGTGCGGCGGCCGTGGAACTTCTTGCCGTAATACGACGCGCGGCCCTGCTCGACGTAGCCGTCGTGCGAGTCCATCACCCGGTAAGTCTTGCCGAGCACCGAGTAGCTGGCGCGGTTGCCGACCTTGGAGCGCGGCAGGTCGACGACCTGCGGCTCCGGGATGCAGTCCACGTCGGGCACGTAGTCGGGCGTGGTGTCGGAAACGCCGGGCTTGTACAGCCCACCCGCGACATAGTCGCCTCGGGTGTTGGGATCTTCCTGCGCCGGGGCATACGGCGAGCCGTTGCAGCGCGCCGGCAGCGCGCCGGTGGGCAGCGCATCGCGTGTCACCGGACCGGCACCGGCCAGCGGCGACGGCTCCGACCCACGCTTGGGGGCGCCGGCGCAGGCCGCCAGGCCCAGCACCAGGGCGGCGGCGACCGCGACCCTCATGCGCCGTCGGCGGCCGCAGGCGCGGCGGTGTCGGCCAGCGGGTTCTCGCGGCCGGCGATGGCCTCGGACAACTGGTAGACCGCCATCGCGTAGTGCTTGGAGATGTTGTAGCGGGTGATGGCGTAGAAGTTGTCGAACCCCAGCCAGTGCTCGCGGCCCGACACGCCGTCGAGGTTGATCAGCAGCGCCGGCTCGTCGGGTGCGATGGAGGCCGCCATGGGCCGGTAGCCCATGCCGCCCAGCTGCGCCACGGTCATGTCCGGGTAGAGGCCTTCGGGCTCGAAGTCGCGTGCATCGGGCGCGCGCATGGCGCGCACCGTAATCGGCCCGCCACGCGTCCAGCCGCCCTTCTCGACGAAGTAGTTGGCGATCGACGCGAACACGTCGTCCGTGCTGTTGAACAGGTCGATGCGGCCGTCGCCGTTGCCGTCGGCCGCGAACTCGCGGTAGCTCGACGGCATGAACTGGCCCCAGCCCATGGCACCGGCGTAGCTGCCCTTGAGCGTGGTGACGTCGAGCCGCTGCTCCTTGCCCAGCGCGAACAACTGCGCCAGCTCGCCGCGGAAGAACGCCTCGCGCCGGTTCTCGCGGTCGGCCTTGGCCGGGTCCCCGGTGCGCGGGTAGGCGAAGGCCAGCGTGTACAGGGCGTCGACCACCGGGTAGCTGCCGGTGTTGGCGCCGTAGCTGGTCTCCACGCCGATGATGGCGACGATGATCTCGGCCGGCACGCCGGTGCGCGACTCGACCCGGGCCAGCGCGTCACGGTGGCGCGCCATGAATGCCTGGCCGCCGTCGATGCGGGCCTGGCTGATGAAGATCGGGCGGTAGTCGCGCCACGGCTTGGCCTCGGCCGGCCGCGACATGGCCTTGATGATGCTCTCGCGCATGTCGGCGTTGGCCAGCACCGACTCGATGTACCCGGCATCGACGCCGTACTTGGCCGCCGTGTCGCGCACGAACGCCGCCTTCGCCTGCTCCAGCGGCATCGCCGGCAGCGGGTCGGGCAGCGGATTGGTGCCGGGCACGGGGGGACGCTTGCGCGTGGCAACGGGCGTCGGCTCGGTGGTCGTTTCGGATGCTTGCGATGCCTCGTCCGCGGACGGTGCCGGGGTCGGCGGCGCGGGCGTGGCGCAGGCGCCGAGCGCCAGCGAAAGCATGAACGGAAGGGCTTTTCGGAGGGGGCGTGCAGTCATCGCGGCGAGGTTAGCACGCACCCTTCCGCGTGCGGCCCGGCCGGGTTCGGGTGGTGTTCATCGATGTCGACGCGTAACTCGCCCCCGGCGGCACTCAGCGGGCGTGCACCGGCCGGTGCGCGCGCACCGCCATCACCACGCCGAGCCCCGCCAGCAACGACACCGCGGAGGTGCCGCCGTAGCTCAGCAGTGGCATCGGGACGCCCACCACCGGCAGCAGGCCCGCGATCATTCCCCCGTTCACGATCACGTACACGCAGAACGCCAAGCCCAGCGCACCGGCCAGCAGCCGCGAATAGCCGTCGCGCGCTTCGCTCGCGATCCACAGGCAGCGTCCGACGACGAACAGGTACAGGCCCAGCGTCACCGCCACGCCGATCCAGCCGAACTCCTCGCTGAGGACGGCGAAGATGAAGTCGGTGGTGTGCTCGGGGATGTAGTTCAGGTGCGACTGGCTGCCCTCGCCCCAGCCCTTGCCGGTCAGGCCGCCGCCGCCGATGGCGATCTTGGACTGGATGATGTTCCAGCCCGCCCCCAGTGGGTCCGACTCCGGGTCCAGGAACGTCATGATCCGGTCCTTCTGGTACGGGCGCAGCATCCAGAACCACGCCGCCGGCGCGACCGCCGCGACGCCGCCGATCGCGGCCACGAACCACCACCACGACAACCCCGACAGGTACAGCGCGAATGCGCCGCTGGAGGCCACCAGCATTGCCGTGCCGAAGTCCGGCTGCAGCAGGATCAGGCCGGTGGGGGCGGCGATGATCGCGCCGGCCACCAGCACGGTCGGCAGGCGCGGGGGCAGCGCACCGCGGTTGAGGTACCACGCCACCATCATCGGCAGGCTGAGCTTGAGCAGCTCGGCCGGCTGGAAATAGAACACGCCCAGGTTCAACCAGTGCGCGCCGTGGCGGCCGCTGCCCATGAACAGCACCGCCACCAGCGGCACGATCGACGCGGCGAACACCAGCGGCGTCCAGTTGCGCAGTTGCGACGGCGGCATGCGCGACAGCGCCCACATCGCCCCCAGCCCGACGGCGAAGCGCGCACCCTGCGCGACCACCAGCGTGGAGGATTGCCCGCCGGCGCTGTAGAGCACCGCCAGGCCGATGGCCATCAGCGCCAGCAGCGCGGCCATGAGCGGCCAGTCCAGCGTACGCAGCAGGCGCGCCGCCAGGTCGAACAGCCAGCGCAGGATGATGCTCATCGCGTCGGCTCCCTGGCGGTCGCGGGTGGCTGCCGGCCGTCGTCAGCGCCGCCTGGGGAAGCACTCGATGCGGCTGCGGTCGCCGCGTCTGCTGCGGGCTCCGGCTTATCGGGTTCCGGTTCCGGTTCCGGTGGCGGCTCCGGCATCGTGCCCAGCAGCCACGCATCGAAGATCTTGCGCGCGATCGGGGCGGCGGTGGTGCCGCCATAGCCGCCATGCTCGACCACCACGGCCACGGCGATCGTCGGGTTGTCGGCCGGCGCGTAGCCCACGAACAACGCCTGGTGGCGCAGGTGGTAGGGCAGCGACCTGGGGTCCATGCTCGCACTGCCCTTGCGGCTGATCTTCTGCGCGGTGCCGGTCTTGCCGGCCATCCGGTAGGGCGCACCGATCGCCATCGCGGTCGCGGTGCCGCGGCCGTGGATGGTCGCCTCCATGCCTTCCTGCACGGCGCGCAGGTGCCCGGGGTTGGTGGTGATCAGCTCCGGTTCCGGGCGCGGCAGCGGGGTCCACGGCTGGCCGTAGCCATCGCGCCGTTCCGACACCAGGCGCAGTTCGCGCAGGCGACCGTCGTCGGCGATGGCGGCGGTGGCGCGCACCAGCTGCAGCGCGGTCGCGATCCAGTAGCCCTGGCCGATGCCGGCGATCACCGTCTCGCCCGGGTACCAGGGCTCGGTGGTGCGGCTGCGCTTGTAGTCCGGCGACGGCACCACGCCATCGTTCTCGCCGATCAAGTCGATGCCGGTGGTCTCGCCAAACCCGTAGCGCTGCATGTAGTCGGCGAAGCGCTCGATGCCCATGTCGTAGGCGAGCTTGTAGTAGTAGTAATTGACCGAGCGCGAGATCGACGAGCGCAGGTCGGTCAGCCCGGCGCCGCGGCTGGCATCGCGGTAGCCGCGCGCCTGTCCGGGGATGCGGAATTCGCCGGTGGAGAACACCGTGGACTCGGGCGTGAGCTGGCCGCTGTCCACGCCCGCCAGTGCCACCAGCGGCTTGATCGTCGAGCCCGGCGGCCCGCCGCCCAGCACGTTGCGGTTGAACAGCGGGCGCGACGGGTTGTCCATCAGCGCGCGGTAGTCGGTGTGCGAAATGCCGTTGACGAACAGGTTGGGGTCGTAGCTGGGCAGGCTGACCATGCCCAGCACCTCGCCGGTGCGCGGGTCGACCGCCACCGCCGATCCCTCCAGCTCGCCGAAGGCGTGCACCATCGCCTGCTGCAGGCGGGCGTCGATGCTCAGGCGCAGGTCGGCGCCGGGCACGGCCGGCACGCGGCCGACCTCGCCCATCGCACGGCCGTCGACGTTGGTCTCGATCTTGCGGTAGCCGATGCGGCCGCGCAGCGCCTCTTCGTAGGCGCGCTCCAGCCCGGTCTTGCCGATGTGGGTCAGCGCCGCGTTGGCCTCGCCCAGCGTCTTGAGGTCCTCGCCGTCCACCCGGCCGACGTAGCCGACCACGTGGGCCATCAGGTCGGTGTAGGGGTAACGCCGGTTGAGGTAGGGCACCAGCTCGACGCCGGGGAAGCGCCAGCGATCCACGGCAAAGCGCGCGGCCTCCTCCTCGTCCACGCGCAGCTTCAGCGTGATCGGCTTGAAGCCGCGGGTGGCTCGGCGATGCTCGTGGTAGTTCTCGATGTCCTCCGGCGCCAGTTCAACCACCCGCTGCAGGCGCGGCAGCCACTCGTCCGCGGGTCCGGCCTGGTCGGGCGTGACGTCCAGACGGAACGCCGGCACGTTGTCGGCGAGGATGCGGCCTTCGCGGTCCAGCACCAGGCCGCGCCCGGGGACGACCGGCTGCAGCTTGACCCGGTTGGCTTCGGCGCGGCTGGCGTAGTCCTCGTGCTGCCAGACCTGCAGGCGGAAGTACCACAGCGCCAGCCCGCCCAGGGCCAGCACCACGCCGAGCATGGCCAGCGCCGCGCGGCGCCGGAACTGGTCGGCCTCGGCGGCGGCATTCTTGAGGACGCGGCGGCGCGGACCCACGGTTCAGCGCCTCCGCCAGCCGCCGTGCCTGAGCCCGTCCAGCAGCATGTACACCGGCGGCCACAACAGCATGCCCAGCACCGGCGCCGCCCACGCCAGGTCCGGATGCGGGGCCACGCCCAGCGTGAGGTGCAGCACGGTGGTCACGATGCGGTCGTTGAGCAGCAGGCCGCCGATCGCCAGCGCCTGCTGCGACATCGGGAAGAAGCGCAGCCGCGCGCGGAAGCGCTGCAGGATGAAGGCCATCACCGCCAGCCGCAGTGCCTGCTCGCCCAACAGGCTGCCGAAGGTCAGGTCGGCCAGCAGGCCGATCAGGAAGGCGAACCCCAGGCCGTAGCGGTCGGGGTCTTCCAGCACCCAGTAGGCCACCACCAGCGCCAGCCAGTACGGCCGCAGGGGTTGCAGCAGTTCCGGCAGCGGCAGCAGCCCGAGCAGCAGCGCGACCAGCACGCTGGCCGGCATCATCCAGGCGCGGCGGGGACGCTTCATCGCGTCACCTCCGCAGGACCGGGCTGTGGTGGGGGCGACGCCGGGGACACCGGCCCGGCCTCGGGTACCGACGGGGCATCGCCCTCGCCCGCCGGCGCAACAGCGCCGGAAGTCGTTGCATCCGCCTCCGCGGGCGGGGGCGGCGCGGACGGCAGCGGCGTGGCCGGCGCGCTGCGCAGCAGCAGCACGTCGCGCCCGCGGTCCAGCTGCGCGGCGGGGGTGACATCGCCACTGAGGAACGCGCGGCTGTCGTCCGGGCGGAGCTCGGCCACGGTGCCGACCGGAAAGCCGGCCGGAAAGCGCGAGCCCAGCCCCGACGTCACCAGCAGGTCGCCGACCTTGACGTCGCTCGACAGCGGGATGTTGGTCAGGCTGAGCCGGTCGCTGCGGCCGTTGCCGTAGGCCATCAGCCGGACGCCGTTGCGCGCGACGGCCACCGGGACGACATGCGAAGGATCGGTCAGCAGCAGCACGGTGGCCTGGATCGGGCTGGCCTCGATCACCTGCCCCACCAGCCCGCCGGCGTCGATCACACTCTGGCCCACGCGCACGCCGTCGCCGCGCCCGGCGTCCAGTACCAGCCGCTGGCGCGTGGGATCGAGATCGACGTCGAGGATCGGCGCCAGCAACACATCCAGGTTGCCGCGCTGCTTGCCGCCCAGCAGGCCGCGCAGGCGCGCGTTGTCTGCGGCCACGGCCTGCAGCCGCGCCAGGCGCGCGTTGTTGACCAGCAGCTGGTTGCGCAGGCGGTCGTTCTCGCTCGTCAGCTGCGCCAGCGTGCCGGCGTCCTCGTACAGCGCGCCGGCCATGCGCGAGGGCCAGCCGGCGACGGTGCGGATCGGCTGCACCAGAAGGCTGGCCTGCTCGCGGGCCTGGCGCAGCCATCCGCCGCGGTGGTCGAGCACGATCAGCACGATGGCCAGCCCGAGGTAGGCCAGCAACCGCAGCGTGTCGGCGACTTCACCGGTGCGGGAGGGGGCGGACGGGCCGGCGTAGGGAGGCATCAAGGGCCGGTGGCTGCTGGGGCGGGATCAGCGTCGCGCGGGTGCGCGGCGCATTGCGTGGCGGTCAGGGGTGCGGCGCGGCCGCGCGGGGGTGCGTGGCGCGCAGTGCCGGTCGACCGCATGCCACCCGGTCGACCGTCCAGTGCGCGGTGCCCCACCGTGTTCAATCCGGCGCGAAGAACTCGTTGCCGTGCATGTCCACCAGCTCCAGCGCGCGTCCGCCACCGCGGGCCACGCAGGTCAGCGGGTCGTCGGCGACCTGCACGTGCAGGCCGGTCTCCTCGCTGATCAGGCGGTCCAGGTCGCGCAGCAGCGCGCCGCCACCGGTCAGGACGATGCCGCGCTCGGCGACGTCCGCGCACAGTTCCGGCGGGGTCTGCTCCAGCGCCAGCTTCACCGCGGTGACGATGCCGCTGAGCGGCTCGCGCAGCGCGTCGAGCACCTCGTTGGAGTTGATCGTGATCATCTTCGGCACGCCCTCGGCGAGGTTGCGGCCGGACACCTCGATGGTGCGCGACTCGTCCTGCGGGTAGGCGCAGCCGATGTCGAGCTTGATGCGCTCGGCGGTCGCCTCGCCGATCAGCGTGCCGTAGGTGCGGCGGACGTAGGCGATGATCGCCTCGTCGAAACGGTCGCCGCCGATGCGCACGCTGGCCGAGTACACGATGCCATTGAGCGCGATCACCGCGACCTCGGTGGTGCCGCCGCCGATGTCGACGACCATCGAACCGCGCGCCTCGGTCACCGGCATGCCGGCGCCGATCGCCGCGGCCATCGGCTCCTCGATCAGATACACCTCGCGCGCGCCGGCCTCCTCGGCCGATTCCTTGATCGCGCGGCGCTCGACCTGGGTGCTGCCGCACGGCACGCACACCAGCACCCGCGGGCTCGGGCGCATGAAGCGGCTCTTGTGCACCTTGCGGATGAAATGCTTGAGCATTTCCTCGGTGTAGGTGAAGTCGGCGATGACGCCGTCCTTCATCGGGCGGATCGTGGTGATGTGCCCCGGCGTGCGGCCGAGCATCTGCTTGGCCTCAGCGCCCACCGCCGCGACCGAGCGGTTGCCGCCGACCACGCGGTCCTGGCGCACCGCGACCACGGACGGCTCGTTGAGCACGATCCCTTGGCCGCGGACGTAGATGAGGGTGTTGGCCGTGCCCAGGTCGATGGACAGGTCGTTGGAGAACATGCCGCGAAACTTCTTGAACATCGGGAATATGGGTCCTGACGGCGGCGGTCGGCGGCCGTGTGAAGGGGGCGTGCAGGCGGTCCGGTAGCCTAGCAACGCCCCCCTTGTCGCAGCAAGGAAAAACAGCGGTTTGCGGCGGCTTTGGGCGTTCAGGGTCAGCCCACCGGTTCAGCCTTGGCCCGGCAATCGTGACGCCGTTCACGCCATCGCCTGGGCCCGGCTCGCTGGCCCCGGTCCGGCCCAGCCGCTACCCTACGCGCCCCGCGCGGGACCCCCGCGCCGCTCTTTCGCACAGGAATCGTCGATGTCTGCACTGATCTGCGGGTCGCTGGCCTACGACACCATCATGGTGTTCCCCGACCAGTTCAAGAACCACATCCTCCCGGACAAGGTGCACATCCTCAACGTGTCGTTCCTCGTGCCGCGCATGCGCCGCGAGTTCGGCGGCTGCGCCGGCAACATCGCCTACAACCTCAAGCTGCTGGGCGGCGACCCGATCCCGATGGCGACCGTCGGCCAGGACTTCGGCCCGTACCGCGAGTGGTTCGACGAGCACGGCATCCGCATGGACCAGGTCAAGGTGATCGACGAGCTGTTCACCCCGCAGGCGTTCATCACCACCGACCACGACAACAACCAGATCACCGCGTTCCACCCGGGCGCGATGATGCGCTCGTACGAGAACCACGTGCGCGACGTCAGCGGCGTCACCTTCGGCATCGTCAGCCCCGACGGGCGCGAGGGCATGATCCAGAACGCCACCGAGTTCGCCGACGCCGGTATCCCCTTCATCTTCGATCCGGGCCAGGCGATGCCGCTGTTCAACGGCGCCGAACTGCGCGCCTTCATCGAGCAGGCCGACTACGTCACCGTCAACGACTACGAGTCCAACCTGTTGCAGGAACGCACCGGCTGGAGCGAGAACGAGATCGTGCAGCGGGTGAAGGCGTACATCACCACCCGCGGCCCGCACGGCTCGCAGATCCACACGCAGGAAAAGACCTTCGACGTGCCGCCCGCCCACGAGCGCCGCGTGACCGACCCGACCGGCTGCGGCGACGCGTTCCGCGCCGGCCTCATCTTCGGCATCGAGAAGGGCTACGACTGGATGACGATTGGCCGCATGGGCAACCTGATGGGCGCGCTGAAAGTCGAACACCCCGGCACGCAGAACCAGCGTTTCGACTACGACGAGTTCGCCGAGCAGTTCAAGCAGCAGTTCGGGTACGCGCTGTAAGAAGCCCCTGCATCCACTGCCGCCGAAACCCGGCGCGGTGGACACGCAAATGCGACCGAGCGCTCACCTGGCCGCGCCTATGAAGGCACGGCAGTGACTGAAGTCCGCCATGCCGGCGGAGGATGACGCCTGCGATGTGGTGTCACTCCCAGCCCGGCATCCGCATTGGATCGAGTCCACCGACTTCGAACAGCGCCGTGCGTGTGCCGCCTGCCTTTACGGGGAACTCGACGGCTACCGTGCGGGCATCGTTGGCGATGCGCCACAGCGCGGCTTCGTCCTCGATGAACATCGCGATGGCCTCGTCGGTCTTCGGGCGGCTGGCCGCCATCGCGCGCGGTTCGGCGTCGTCGACGGTGACCTGCACGCGGCAGCCGCCGTAGCAGTCGAAGTCGCCGGTCTCCAGCACCAGGTAGCTGCTGCGGCCCCAGTCGGGGTGGTCGCGGAAGATCAGGCGCACCGTGCGCGCGCCGCTGCCGTCGACGTCCACCCGGTCCTTGGCGTAAACGGCGGCCGAGCGCTGCTCGCCACCGTCGACGGGTTGCGTCTGGTAGGTCCACAGCGATTGCAGGCGGCGGTCCTCGCGCGCCTGGTTGGCTTCGGTGGTCGCTTCCTGGTGGCGCTCGCGGATGCGGTCGGCGGCGGCGCTGCCGGGGTGCTCGGCCAGGAGCACATCGCCGTGGGCGCGCGCCATCTCCCAGTTCTTTTCGGCGTAGGCGGTTTCGAACTGCTCGGCCATCGCGTCGGCGGCGGCTTCTGCAGCTTGGGCGCGCGTGGCCTCGACCTGTGCGGGGTCGGTAGCCGGCTGGCAGGCGGCGAGTGCGAGAGCCGATGCCAGCAACGCGGCACGCAGGGAGATGGCGGGTGTCTTCATGGCGAATCCTCGGCGGAGGGGTGCGCCATTGTCCATGGCGGGGCGGATGTCGGGGTGTAGGAGCGACGTGAGTCGCGATCCAGCCTCGCCGACACTTCGCAGTTGTGAGCGGCGGTGCTGTAGCGACGGGAGTGCGAGTCGCGCGGCGAGCTGCGGCAGTGGTCGCGGCTGAAGCCGCTCCTACAGGGTCGGTCCGCGACCGTTGGGCGCACGCAGCCCTCGCGGAGTTCGGTCGCGACTTACGTCGCTCCTACAACGGTGGCGTGAATTGCGCGACGAGCGCCGAGGGAGGACGATCGCGGCCGAAGCCGCTCCCACGGGGTTTCGAATCGCGGAAACAACGCGGCCGCCCGGAGGCGGCCGCGTGTACTGCTGCAGCGGGGCGCGATCAGTCCGCCGGCTTGGCCACCGTGTCGTCACCCTTGGCCTTGGCGATCACGGCGTCGACCGACGCGGTGGTGATCGGGTGGTAGCCCGGGCGCGCCTCGGCCATCACCTGCTCGGCCAGTGCCAGGCCCTCGGGCGTGGCGACCAGCGCGTCGTAGGTCGGCATGATCAGCTTGCGGCGGCCGACGCGCTTGAGGAACGCGGCAATCGCCTCGTTGGCCTCGTCGTAGCCGCTGCGCACGGCCAGCGGATACCAGCGCTGCGCGACCTCGCCGTTGGCGGTGCCGGTGAACGCGTAGGCCTTGTCCAGCGCGGCCAGTTGTTCGGTCGACAGCGTTTCGGGCAGGCCCTCGACGAAGTGCACCCACTCCTGCGTGGTCCACGCATCGGTGACCGACGTCGCCGGCAGGTCGCCGCCGTCGAGCCAGGCCTTGCGCGCGGTATCGACGGCATCCAGGCGCGGCGAGGTGATTTCCGGGGCCGACTCGGGGATGCCCGGCTCGTACAGCCACTGCTCCAGCTCGGCCACCGTGACCTTGCCGGGATACTTGGCCAGCAGGTTCTCTTCGGCGTATTCGATGAAGGTCTTGCTGTCGATGCCCTGGAAGGCGAAGTGGTCGAAGTACTCGCGCAGGAACGCGTCGAACTCGGTACGCCCGAAGCGCTGCTCGAGGAACGACAGGAACCACGCACCCTTGTCGTAGGCGACCTCGCTGCCCTCGGCATCCACCGCCGGCTGCACGCCCGGGCGGATCGCCAGCGACTGCGCAGCGTCGGACATGTCGCCGATGGTTTCGCGCAGCGCGTTGCGCGCGATCACCGTCTCCATGTCGGCGCGCTCCTTGCCGTACAGCGCCTCGACGATGCGAGCCTCGACGTAGCTGGTGACGCCCTCGTTGAGCCAGCCGTGGTTGGCGGTGGCG
Organism: Novilysobacter selenitireducens; assembly: GCF_020026895.1. Taxonomy (GTDB): domain Bacteria; phylum Pseudomonadota; class Gammaproteobacteria; order Xanthomonadales; family Xanthomonadaceae; genus Lysobacter_C; species Lysobacter_C selenitireducens. The sequence goes on along the minus strand of NZ_JAINZW010000005.1, from coordinate 86,434 downwards.
AACGTCACCAGGTTGCCCGACCAGCTGTGCGCCAGCTCATGGGCGATCAGCGACACCAGCGACTTGTCGCCGACGATAACGGTCGGGGTGATGAAGCTCAGGCGCGGGTTCTCCATGCCGCCGTACGGGAACGACGGCGGCAGCACCAGCATGTCGTAACGCTCCCAGCGATACGGGCCGTAGAGCTGCTCGGTGACGTCGATCATCTTCTCGGTGTCGGCGAACTCCTCGGCGGCCTTCTCGACCATCGCCGGCTCGGCCCACACGCCGCTGCGCTCGCCGATCGGTTCGAACACCAGGTCGCCCGCGGCAATCGCCAGCAGGTACGACGGAATCGGCTGCGGCATCTTGAAGCTGTAGTCGCCGTCGCGCTCGGCCTGCGGATCGTTGTCGGCGCTCATCAGCACCATCACGTCCTCGGGGCTGGTCACGTGCGCGGTGTAGGTGAAACGCACCTGCGGCGTGTCCTGCAGCGGCACCCACGAGCGCGCATGGATCTGCTGCGACTGGCTGAACATGAAGGGCTGCTCGCCGCCCTCGGTCATTGCCGGGGTCAGCCACTGCAGGCCGGAGGCCTCCGGCGCGGTGTGGTAGGTGACACGGATGCGCTGGCTGCGTTCGGGCGCCTCGATGGTGAGCTTGCTACCCAGCGTCGGCTGCGCCCCGGCCAGGTCATAGGCCAGGTCGACCCACTTGCCGTCCTCGCGCTCACCGACGACCTTCTCGATGGTCAGGTCGCGGGTGTCGAGGATGAGCTGCGTCGCTTGCGGGTCCAGCCACTCAAGCGTGTAGGTCGCGCTGCCGCCCAGCTGTTTCTTGTCGAAGTCCACGGCGAGCTCCAGCGCGAGGTCCTTGATGCGGACCTTGCCGGACTCGGCATAGGAGTGCTGGTCGAAGTGCGCGGAGGTCTGCACGGTCGGGGTGCCCTCGGGTGCCGGCGCAGTGCCGGCCGGTGGCGCGGCGTCGCGCGAGCAGCCGGCCAGCACGGTGGCGCCGGCCAGGCACAGGGTCAGGATCGATGAACGCATAGAAGGCCCACGGTGTCGGGTGAGCCGCCGAGTGTAGCGTCGTGTTGCCGGCTGTCGAAGTGCCCGGCGTCGCGGGCCGGCTTCGTTCAGGCCTTGTAGCCGGTGTGGATCGCGACGATGCCCGCCGACAGGTTGCGGTAGTCGCAGCGTGCGAAGCCGGCCGCCTCCATCATGCCGCGCAGTTCGGCCTGCGGCGGGTGCTTGCGGATGCTCTCGGCGAGGTACTGGTAGCTGTCGGCATCGTTCGCGAACAGCTTGCCCAGCTTCGGCAGCACGTTGAAGGAGTGGAAGTCGTAGACCGGCTTGAACCACGGCGCGGTGACTTCGGAGAACTCAAGCACGCGCGCCTGCCCGCCCACCTTGAGCACGCGGTGCATCTCGCGCAGCGCGGCGTCCTTGTCGGTGACGTTGCGCAGGCCGAAGGCAATGGTGACCAGGTCGAAGCTGGCATCCGGGAACGGCAGCGCCTCGGCGTTACACTGCACGTACTCGAAGCCCGACACCCGGCCGCGGTCGACCATGCGGTCGCGCCCCACGCGCAGCATGTCGCCGTTGATGTCGCCCAGCACGATGCGCCCGGTGTCGCCGACGCGGTCCTTCAGCAGCAGCGCGATGTCGCCGGTGCCGCCGGCCAGGTCGAGCACGCTGTCGCCGCGGAGGACCTGCGCGGTGCCGACGAAGTAGCGCTTCCAGACACGGTGCACGCCCAGCGACATCAGGTCGTTCATCAGGTCGTAGTTGCGCGCGACCGAGGAGAACACCTGGCCGACCAGCTTCTGCTTCTCGCCGGTGGGGACGTCGCGGAAACCGAAGTGGGTGGTGCCGTCGCGCTCGCCGGCGCGGTCGTCGTGGGGTGCGTTCATGCCGGCGATTATCGCACCGCACCGGGACTTCTGTAGGAGCGGCTTCAGCCGCGATCAGATGTCGCCGCCTTGCAGTAGGAGCGACGTGAGTCGCGACCGAACCGTCGCCGACCAGCGCGGTCGCGACTCGCGTCGCTCCTACAAGGGGCGGATCATCCCGACCACGGGCGACATCCGATCGCGGCTGAAGCCGCTCCTACAATGGCCGGCCCGACTGGAGACGCCGCCATGATCGACACCCCCGACTACCGCGCCCTGCTCGACACCGCCGTGGCCGAGGCCCGCGCCGGGCTGGCCGAAGGCGGCATCCCGATCGGTGCGGCGCTTTACCACCAGGACGGCCGGCTGCTGGGCTGCGGCCACAACCGCCGCATCCAGGAGAATGACCCCTCGGTGCACGGCGAGACCGACGCCTTCCGCAAGGCCGGGCGCCAGCGCCGCTACCGCGACACGATCATGGTCACCACGCTCGCCCCGTGCTGGTACTGCAGCGGACTGGTGCGACAGTTCAACATCGGCACCGTGGTGGTGGGCGAGTCGGTCAACTTTCGCGGCGGCATCGACTGGCTGCGCGAGAACGGCGTCAACGTGATCGACCTCGAGGATGCCCGCTGCGTCGACATGCTGGGCGGCTGGATCGCCGCCAACCCCGAGGTGTGGAACGAGGACATCGGCGAGGACTGATACCCCGCCGATGTCCTTTCGGTATCAGAGGATGTAGCGGCTCAGGTCCGGGTCCTTCACCAGCTCGCCGAGGTGCTCATCGACGTAGGCGCGGTCGATGGTGACCTGCTGGCCGTCGCGGTCGGGGGCCTCGAAGCTCAGGGTGTCGAGCAGGCGCTCGAGCACGGTGTGCAGCCGGCGCGCGCCGATGTTTTCCTGGCGCTCGTTGACGGTGGCGGCGATCTCCGCGAGCCGCTCGACCGCGTCGTCGGTGAAGGCCAGCGACACGCCTTCGGTCTTCATCAGCTCGACGTACTGCAACGTCAGCGCGGCCTTGGGCTCGGTGAGGATGCGGACGAAGTCGTCCTTGCTCAGCGCGCCCAGTTCGACCCGGATCGGGAAACGGCCCTGCAACTCGGGGATCAGGTCGGACGGCTTGGCCAGGTGGAACGCGCCCGACGCGATGAACAGGATGTGGTCGGTCTTGATCGAGCCGTACTTGGTGCTGACGGTGGAGCCTTCGACCAGCGGCAGCAGGTCGCGCTGCACGCCCTCGCGCGAGACATCGCCACCGCCGACGTTCTCACCGCGCTTGGCGACCTTGTCTATCTCGTCGATGAAGACGATGCCGTGCTGCTCGCAGGCTTCGATCGCGGCTTCGCGCACCTCGTCCTCGTTGACCAGCTTGCCGGCTTCTTCCTCGACCAGCAGGGCGCGCGCGGCCCGGATCGGGAGCGTCTTCTTCTGCGTCTTGCCGCCGCCGATCTGCGAGAACATCTGCCGCAGCTGCTGGCCCATTTCCTCCATGCCGGGCGGCGCCATGATGTCGACATTGGATATCGACACGGCGGCATCGATCTCGATCTGGCGCTCGTCGAGGTCACCGTTGCGCAATTGCTGGCGCAGCTTGCGGCGGGTCTCGGATTCCTGCGCGGACGGTTCGGCGCCGATGTCCACCGTGGTGGTCGCCTGGCCCGCCGACCCGAAGCCAAAGCCGGTCGGCTGCTTCTCGCGGCCGGGCAGCAGCGCATCGAGGATGCGGTCCTCGGCGCGCTCCTCGGCGCGGGTGCGTACGCGCGCCTTGGCCTGCTCGCGGTAGAGCTTGACCGCGGTGTCCGCCAAGTCGCGGATGATCTGCTCGACGTCCTTGCCGACATAGCCGACCTCGGTGAAGCGCGTGGCCTCCACCTTCACGAACGGCGCGTTGGCAAGGGTCGCCAGCCGCCGCGCGATCTCGGTCTTGCCCACGCCGGTGGGGCCGATCATCAGGATGTTCTTGGGCATCACCTCGTTGCGCAGCTCGTCGGCCAGCTGGCTGCGGCGCCAGCGGTTGCGCAGGGCGATGGCGACGGCGCGCTTGGCGTCGGACTGCCCAACGATGTGGCGGTCGAGCGCCTGCACGATCTCGCGCGGGGTCATGGTGGCGTTGGAGGTATCGGGGGTATTGGGCATGTCGGGACAGGTCTTGTAGGAGCGGTTTCAGCCGCGATCGAGGGCGGGTGCGCGACCGGTCATCCGATCGCGGTCGTATCCGCGCCTAGAGTTCTTCGACGACCACGTTGCGGTTGGTGTAGATGCACACGTCGCCGGCGATGTTGATGGCCTCGGTGGCGATGGTGGTGGCGTCCAGCGTGGTGTGCGCCATCAGCGCGCGCGCGGCGCTCAGGGCGTACATGCCGCCCGAACCGATGGCGATGATCCCGTCTTCCGGCTCGATGACGTCACCGGTGCCGCTGATCACCAGCGAGGTTTCGCGGTCGGCGACGGCGAGCAGCGCCTCGAGCTTCCCGAAGCGGCGTTCGGTGCGCCAGTCCTTGGCCATCTCCACCGCGGCGCGGGTCAGCTGACCGTGCTTCTCCAGCTTGGCCTCGAACAGTTCGAACAGGGTGAACGCATCGGCGGCCGCGCCGGCGAAGCCCGCCAGCACCTGGCCGTCGCGGCCGAGGCGGCGCACCTTGCGCGCGTTGGCCTTCATCACCGTGTGGCCAAGCGTGACCTGGCCGTCGCCGGCAACAGCGACGCGGCCATCGCGACGCACCGAGACGATGGTGGTGGCGTGGAAACGGGTGGGGTTCTGGCTGGGGTCCATGCGGCCTCCGGGGGTCGAGCCCCTTGGATGGGGGCCGTCGTCGGGCGGCGCAAGGGTGGGCATGCCGGCGGGTGTAGGAGCGGCTTCAGCCGCGGCCGTCAACCGGCGCGTGTGACCGACTCCGGTTCGCGGCTGAAGCCGCTCCTACAGGGATTGACGTGACTACGGCTTGCGCTTGGCGCGCGGGTGCGCGGCGTCGTACACACGCGAGAGGTGCTGGTAGTCGAGGTGCGTGTAGATCTGGGTGGTGGCGATGTCGGCGTGGCCGAGCAGTTCCTGCACGCCGCGCAGGTCGCCGGAGGATTCCAGGATATGGCTGGCGAAGGAGTGGCGCAGCAGGTGCGGATGCACGCGCTTGAACAGGCCCTGGCGTTGCGCCAGCTGCCGCAGGCGCAGTTGCACCGCGCGCGGCGTGATCGGGCCCTTTCGGCCGGGGAAGACGGGCGTGTCGGCGGTGCCGCCGGACTCGCGCTTCCAGTCGCCCAGCGCGTTGCGCGCGTGCGAGCCCAGCGGAACGATGCGCTGCTTGCTGCCCTTGCCCAGCACGTGCACCAGCCCGTCGTCCAGGTGCAGGTCGCGCCAGTGCAGGCCACACAGCTCCGACAGGCGCAGGCCCGAGGAATAGAACAGCTCTAGCAGCGCGCGGTCGCGCACGCCCAGCGGTGCATCGGTGGGCACCTCGACAAGCGCCTTCGCCTCATCCGGGTCCAGCACCTGCGGCAGCTTGCGCGGGGCCTTGGGTGCACGGATGGCCGCGGCGGGGCTGGCTTTGATGCGGCCGTTGCGCAGCAGCCAGGCGTAGAAGCTGCGGCAGGCCGACAGCCGGCGCTGCAGGCTCTTGGGTGTCAGTCCACGGCGGTGCTCGGCGGCGACAAAGGCTCGGATGTGGTCGGCCTGCAGGCCTTCCACGCTCTGCCCGTTATCGACGGCCCAGAGCGAGAGGGCGTCCAGGTCGCGGCGATAGGCGGCGAGCGTGTGCGGCGACACGCGTCGCTCGACGTCGAGGTGGGACAGGAACTCGTCGACCACGCTCACTGGAGTGTCCGCGCGTTCCCGGCCTCAGCGCGCGTCGCGCGCCAGGGCCGCGGCAAACGCTTCGCCGATCATCCGCAGGAACAGCGTGCCCATGCCCGGGAAGAACCGGTTGGCATCGCCGCTGCCGACCGCGACCAGGCCCAGGCCCGGCAGCGGCAGCAGCGCGGTGGATTGCACGTCCTGCGCGCGGTCGCCATAGAGCACGTCGTGCTTGGCCGGCTGCAGGCGGCCGCACAGCGGCGCGCCCTCGGCCAGGCAGTCGGCGAACGGCGCCAGGCGCGCGTCACCGGCGTCGACCACCTGCAGCCAGTCGGCGTCCCCCAGCCCGTCGATGGCCTCGAACAGCACGATGCGCACGAGGTCGCCGTTGAAGTCCTCCGCCAGCGTGGCCGCCATCGCCCGCACCACGTCGGCGCGCGAGGGCTGGCGCATCAGCGCGAGGGTCAGCTGGTGGGTGCGCACGGCCAGGCGCTCGTTCTCCTGCGCGTTGCCGAACAGCTCGTGCAGGCGGCGGGTCAGCTCGCGGTTCTTGTCGCGCAGCACCTCCAGCTGGTAGCTGGCCAGCGACGCGGCCGGGCCCTCGTCGCGCGGCACCACCAGGGTGATGGCCAGGTCCGGGAACTGCTGCAGGAACTTCGGGTGCCGCCGCAGCCAGGCCGCCACTTCGTGCGCGCCCAGCGCCTCGCGTGTATCGCTCATGCCCACCACTCTCCTTCGAATACGAATGCCACCGGCCCGGCCATGGTGATGCCCGCGGCATCGTCCGGCCAGTGGATTTCAAGATCGCCCCCGGGCAACGCGACCGTCGCACGACGCGCGATGCGGCCACGCCGCCTCAGCACCGCCGCGGCCGCGCAGGCGCCGCTGCCGCAGGCCAGGGTCTCGCCTACGCCGCGCTCGAACACGCGCAGGCGGATGCGGTCCTCGCCGGTGACCTGTGCGAAGCCGACGTTGACCGAGTCCGGGAACGTCGGTTGCGCCTGCAACCAGCGCCCGAGCGCTTCGACCGGCGCGGTGTCGATATCGTCGACCTCGATGACCGCATGCGGGTTGCCCATGGACACCGCGCCAAACGCAATCGTGCCGCCGTCGGACTGCAGGGCGTAGCTGTCGGCCGCGTCGAAACCCGTGAGCGGGATGTGCGCCGGGTCGAAGTCCGGCACGCCCATCGCGATGCGGTAGCGGTCATCGTCCAGCCGTTGCACGCCGTGGCGGCCGGCCGGGCTGGCGAGTACGAAGTCGCCCTCGCCCGCCGCGCCATCACGCACCAGCCAGGCGGCAACGCAGCGCGCGCCATTGCCGCACTGCCCCGCGACGCTGCCGTCGCTGTTCCAGATGCGGTACGCGGCGACCACGCCGGGGGCCGGCGCGTCCTCGATCGTCAGGATCTGGTCGCAGCCGACGCCGGTGTGGCGATCGGCCAGCGCGCGGCACAGTTGCGGTGTCGGCGCGGATCGTCCGCCGCGCAGGTCGAGCACGACGAAGTCGTTGCCCGCACCGTGCATCTTGCTGAAACGCAGTACGGCAGTACCCGACGCGGTCGTCTGGTCAGCCATTCCCGTCGTCGTCGGTCGGGTCGGGCGGCGTGTCGTCGACCGGCGGCTCGACGGCATCGTCGGTGGCCTCGTCCTCGTTGATCAGCATGCCGTCCTGCACGACCTCGTCGGAAGTGTCGGTGTCGGCTTCGGCCGGGGCCAGCTCCACCGGGACTTCGCCGGTCGGCGTGGCCGGGGCCTGTTCGGGATCTACCGGGGCGGCGGGCGCCTGCACCAGCGGGCCCTTGTTGCCGCAGGCGGCCAGCGAAAGGGCCAGCAGTGCCGGGGCGAGGAGGTTCAATGCGGGGCGGATATCCATCGCCGCAGTGTAGCCCCGGCGCCGGCGGCTGCGTAGCTCAGCGCGGCGGTTCGGGGCGGTGCCACAGCCAGATGCCGACGACCACCATGATCGCGGTGCCGGTCGCGGCCATCCACATGCGCGGGGCCGTCAGGAGCATCACCGCCGCGCACAGCACCATGGTGCCGATGGCGAGCACCTTGGAGCGCCGCGCGACGGCGCCGTGCGCCTGCCAGTCGTGGATCATCGGGCCGAACCGCGGGTGCCCCAGCAGCCAGAGGTGCAGGCGCCGCGAGCCGCGCGCGGCGGCATACGCCGACAGCAGGATGAACGGGACGGTCGGCAGCCCCGGCAGCACCACGCCGATCACGCCCAGGGCGAGCGCGCCGTAGGCCAGCAACCACCACGCCCAACGGAAACGGACGGGCGCATGCGCGGTGTCCGGATCGTGTCGACTCATGCCAGCGGCACGCCTGCCATTCGATGCCATCCCGGGTGCAGAGAGGAACCTGCGCTCGCGCTTCGTTTACTCAAGCGGAAAGCAGATCCTTCACTGCGCCCAGTAACGACGAGGAGAATGGCGCGTGGCGGCGTCAGTCCGCCTTCGCGCCCGGCGCCGGCGTGGACGTGGCATCCGCCACCCCCAGCCGGTCCAGCGCGAAGGCGTACATCTCCGCCATCTCCCGATACCGGCGGAAGCGGCCTGACTTGCCGCCATGGCCGGCATCCATGTTGGTGCGGAACACGACCGGCTCGGTGCCGGTATTCACGTCGCGCAGCTTGGCCACGTACTTGGCCGGCTCCCAGTACTGCACCTGCGAATCCCACAGCCCGGTGCCGACGAACGTCGCCGGGTACGCCTGCGCGGTCAGGTTGTCGTAGGGCGAGTACGACAGCATGTAGTCGTAGTACTGCCTGTCCTCGGGGTTGCCCCACTCGTCGTACTCGTTGGTGGTCAGCGGGATGCTGGCGTCGAGCATGGTGGTGACCACGTCCACGAACGGCACCTGCGACAGGATCACGCGGTAGTCGTCGGGGGCCATGTTGGCGATCGCGCCCATCAGCAGGCCGCCGGCGCTGCCGCCGTAGGCCGCCACGCGGTCGGGCGCGGCCACGCCCTGCTCCACCAGGAAGCGGGTCACGTCGATGAAGTCGGTGAAGGTGTTCTTCTTGTTGAGCAGCTTGCCGGCGTCGTACCACGCGCGGCCCATCTCCTGGCCGCCGCGGATGTGCGCGATGGCGTAGACCACGCCGCGGTCGAGCAGGCTGACCGCCGGCAGGTTGAAGGTCGGGTCGATCGAGTTGCCGTAGCTGCCGTAGGCGTACTGCAGCAGCGCGGCGGTGCCGTCCTTCTGGTAGCCCTTGCGGTAGACCAGCGACACCGGGATCTTCGTGCCGTCGCGCGCGGTCGCCCACAGGCGCTCGGTTTCGTATTTGGACGGGTCGTAGCCGATCACCGGCTGCTGCTTGAGCTGGCGGCGCTCGCCGGTGGCGATGTTGAGCTCATAGGTCGTCGCCGGCGTGGTCATCGAGGTGTAGCTGTAGCGCAGCCAGTCGGTGTCGGGCTCGGCGTTGGTGGACAGGCCGATCGAGTACGCCGGCTCGTCCACCTTGACGTAATCGTGGGATGCATCCGCGGTGCCCGGCGCGCCGCGCAGCAGGCGCAGGCGCTCCAGGCCCCCGGAGCGCTCGGCCACCGCGGTGAAGCCGTCGAACAGCTCGAAGCCGTCGATGAATACGTTAGGGTCGTGCGCCACCCAGTCCTGCCACTGGGCGCGCGAGGTGGCGTCGCTGGGCGCGGTCACAATCTTGAAGTTCTTCGCCGCCACGCCGTCGGCGCCCGGTGCGTTGGTGCGGATCACCCAGCGGCCGCCGTGGTGGTCGGCGTCGTACTCGACGTCCCGCTGGCGCGGCGCCAGCACGGTGAACTCGCCCGGACCGGCCGCCGGCGCGCAGCGCATCTCGCTCGACACCGTGCTTTCCACGCCGATGCAGATGTAGCGGTCGTCGCGGGTGCGGCCGATGCCCATGTAGAAGCTGTCGTCGCGTTCCTCGTACACGAGCGCGTCGTCGCTCGCCGGCGTGCCCAGCACGTGCTTCTTCACCCGTACGGTGAGCAGGGTTTCCGGGTCGTTCTCGACATAGAACAGCGTGCGGTTGTCGTCGGCCCACACCAGGTTGGCGGACACGCCCTCGATGCGGTCGGTGTGGACCTCGCCGGTCTCGAGGTTCTTGATGCGGATGACGTACTGGCGGCGGCCGACGTCGTCCTCGGCCCACGCCAGCAGTCGGTTGTCCTGGCTGACTTCCCAGTCGCCGACGCTGAAGTAGTCCTTGTCGGCGGCCATCGTGTTGACGTCCAGCAGCACCTGCTCGCCTTCGAAATTGCCGGCGTCGTTGGCGGCCTGGATGGACACGGCGTCGACGCCATCGCCATCGCGGCGACGGGCATAGATCGGGTAGTCCTGGCCGGTCTGGAAGCGGCTGTAGTACCACCAGCCGCGCTCGCGGTACGGCACCGAGCTGTCGTCCTGCTTGATGCGCCCGACGATCTCCTCGTACAGCGCATCCTCCAGCGGCTTGAGCGGCGCCATCACCGCGTCGGCGTAGGCGTTCTCGGCGTTGAGGTAGGCCAGCATGTCCGGCGCCTTGCGGGCGTCGTCGCGCAGCCAGTAGTACTCGTCGTTGCGCTCGGCGCCGTGCGGGGCCTTGACCACGTGCGGGCGGCGCTCGGCGTCCGGTGGGGTGAGCAAGGTCTGGGCGGTGGCGGTCGAAGTCAGGGTCATCAGCGTCGCAAGCAGCAGCGTGGGCTTCATGGGATGGGGTCCGGGGGCGGTGGGCGCAACGGGGTCGGCGGACTTTCGCATATCCGCGGGACAGGGCGGTATCGGAAGGACGGTCACCCCTGCCCTTCGGCAACCGACGCAACTTCGGTCCGTCATTCCCGCGCAGGCGGGAAGCCCGTGACCTGGCTCCAGCTGCAGTAAGTCGCTGGGTTCCCGCCTTCGCGGGAATGACGAGCTAAAAAAGCGATCCTTCGATGTGTGCCCGGCCTTTATCCGTGCGACGCCGTGGCGGAAGACACGCCCTGCATCAGCCCGGATCGACGACTGCCTCGCGAACCTGCGCAACGGCCAGCTGCTCCGGCAGCACCGCGCGATAGCCCAGCGCGTCCAGCCGCTGCAGCAGCAGGGTGAGGATCTCGACGTTGCGGCCGTGGCCCGCGCCCTCGTGCAGCAGCACGATCGCGCCGGGCTTCAGGCCACGCTCGATCCGCGCGACCACCGCGGCCGGGTCGGCGGCCACCGCGTCGAAGCCGCGGGCGCTCCAGCCGACCCGCGCCAGTCCGTGGCGGCGCAGCGGCGCATGCACGAACGGATTCGCCATCCCGACCACGGCGCGGAACCAGCGCGGCGGCGCGCCGGCCAGTTCGCCCAGGACCGCCTGGCCACGGTCGATCTCCGCGCGCATGCGGGCCGGCGGCAGCGCCCAGAACCACGCCGAGGGGTGCGCGGCGCTGTGGTTGCCGACGGTGTGGCCGCGCCGGACGATCTCGCGCACCGCGTCCGGCCGGGCTGCAGCGCGATCGGCCACGAGAAAGAACGTGGCGCGCGCGCCGTGCGCATCCAGAAGATCCAGCATCGTCGCGGTGTCGTCGGACGGGCCGTCGTCGATCGTCAGCCAGGCGACGCGGTCGCGGGTGGGCAGCCGGGTCAGCACCGGCCCGAACAGGCGCGAGGCCGGCCACAGCGTGCCCCACACCAGCGCGCCGTGGGTCAGGAAGAGCAGCGGCACGCCGACGCGCCACCCCCACTGCCACCACGCCGCCACCAGCACCACCTGCGATGCGCCGAACACCCACGCCCAGGCATGCGGCCGGCGCGGCGGACGGTGCGGGTCGGCGGGCAGGTCGGGGGACGGGGCGTCGGGCATGGCGTCGATGATGCCACCGCGCCGGGTCGGGGCCGCGCGCCAGCGGTCGCTCAGGTCACCGGGCGTACAATCCACGCCCCACGTTGTTACCGGATCTCCGTCATGTCGCTCGACCCCACCCTGCAGACCCGTATCGAAACCCTGCTGCGCGACAACCACGTCGTGCTGTTCATGAAGGGCCAGCCGCAGGCGCCGCAATGCGGGTTTTCGGCCAAGGCGGCGGGCGCGCTGGACGCGCTGGACGTGGAGTACGCGCACGTCGACGTGCTGTCGGACCCGGAGATCCGCGAAGGCATCAAGGTGTACGGCCAGTGGCCGACGATCCCGCAGCTGTACATCGGCGGCGAACTCTTCGGTGGCAGCGACATCATCAGCCAGATGGCCGCCAGCGGTGAGCTCAACGCGGCGCTCGGCCTGCCGCCGCCGGACCGCACGCCGCCGGAGATCACCATCACCCCGGCCGCGGCGAAGATGCTGCGCGAGTCGGTGGCCGGCGCCTCGGCGCAGGGCCAGTTCGCGGTGTCGCTGGAGATCGACCGCCGCTACACCGCCAAGCTCGCGCTCGCCCCGCTGGACACCAACGCCATCGCCGCCGAAGTCGACGGCGTGCGCGTGCAGTTCGACGCCGCCAGCGCGCGTCGTGCGCGCGGGCTGTCGATCGACTGGGTCGACGATGCACGCGGCCGCGGCCTGGTGATCGAGAACCCGAATGCACCGCCCAAGGTGCAGGCGATCAGCGCCGGCGATGCCGCCGCGCGCGTGCAGGCCGGCGAGTTGACGCTGGTGGACGTGCGCCCGGCCGAGGAGCGCGCGATGGCGTCGGTCAACGCGCCGTTCGAAACGCTGGAAGGCAATGCCGGGCTGGAGAAGCTGGAAGCGCTGCCGAAGGACACGCCGCTGGCGTTCCTGTGCCACCACGGCCAGCGCAGCGCGCAGGCGGCCGAGCATTTCCGCGGCCTGGGCTTCACCCGGGTATTCAACGTGACGGGCGGGATCGATGCGTGGGCCAAGGACGTCGATACGTCGCTGGCGCAGTACTGATCGGGTTTCTCCGCTTTCCTTCTCCCGCCGGGAGAAGGAAAGCGAAGTGACGGATGAGGGTTCGGAGAAGCGACGGATGATCAGCTTTCGCTGACTCCGCCGAACCCTCACCCCAACCCCTCTCCCATCAGGAGAGGGGCTTTAAGAGCGCGCTCCTCAGGAATCAGCTGCCGAAGCCGCCTTCGGCCAGGAACGCCTTCTCCTCGTCGGTGCTCTCGCGTCCCAGCAGCGCGTTGCGATGTGGGAAGCGGCCGAAACGCTCGATGATGTCGTGGTGGTGCTGCGCCCACTTGGCCGAGTCGGCATCGCCGGACGCGCTGTTGAGTTCGACCGAGCGCTGCTGGTCCTCCAGCGATTCGGAATGCATGAACGGGATGTAGAAGAAGCGCTGCAGCTCCGGCGCGACCTGCACGTCGAAGCCGTTCTGGATCGCGGCATCGGCCACGCGCCGCGCGCGTTCATCACCGGCGTAGGCCTTGGCGCTGTCGCGGTGGGTGTTGCGCGGGATCTGGTCGAGCAGGATCACCAGCGCCAGCGCGCCCTCGGCATCCGACTCCCAGTCCTCCATGCCACCGGCGACCGCGTCGTCGGAGGCGTCGCCGAAGGCCATCTCGCACATGTCGTCGAACGTCTCGTCCTTGGCGAACCAGCGCTCGGGGCCGGCATCGCGCCAGAAATCGACGACTTCCTTGGCGGTCACGGACATGGAAACTCCTTGCTACGAATGGGGCCGGCTACCGTAACAAGTCCCGCGCCGTCACCGGGTGACCGGAAGGCCACGCGTGGCGGTAGCGACGCAACGGCTCACGTCTCGACGAGGTCGTCGCCTTCGATGTCGTCCTCGCCGTTGCCCAGCTGCGTTTCCAGTTCCGCAATCCAGCCCAGCGTGATGCCTTCCAGCGTCACCGCGTGGATCAGTGGACGGATACCACCGCCGGCGTAACTGGCGGCGATGAAGGCGGCGTAGCGTTCGCGCAGTTCCAGCCAGGTGGCATGCGCGTGTTCGAACGTTGCCAGCGCCTCGCCATCGAGCTGCGTGCGCAGGTGCGCGACCAGCGCGCGCAACCGCGCATCGGCGGCCTCGAACGCCTGCACCGCACGCGCCTGCATCTGCGCGTCGCTGATGTCGTCGACCGCGACCTGCCGGGCCACGTGCTCGGCCTGGGTGAAGTAGCGGTCGGCGATGCGCGCGGCGGTTTCGGCCTGGCCGATCAACCGCGCTTCGAAGCGCCGCAGGTCGTCCAGCGAAACGTCCGCACGCTCCAGCCCCTGCTTGAGCGCGAGCAGCTTCTCGTGGCGATCGATGGCTTCCATGTCGGGGCGGCGCTCCACCCGCCGCTGGACGAAATAGAACGCCCAGGTCAGCGCGGCGCCGAGCACCAGGTACAGGGCCTGCTCCATGCGGGTTTCCTCCGGATCATTGCCGGGGAGCCCCGGCCGGGCGCCAGTGTGCCGCTTCGGCATCGCAGGCGCTGGGACTGGCGCTGCAGCAGGCATTGCCGGCCGCCGCGCGACGGGGCACGCTGCGGTGGCCGGCACATCAGCCGGCCCGGGAGCCACCCATGCACATCCGCCACAGCGGGCCCGGCGACATCGACGCCGTCCGCGCGATCTACGCCCAGCCCAGCAACTACGCCTCCACGCTGCAACTGCCGCATCCGTCGCGCGCGCTGTGGGAAAAGCGGCTGGGCGGGACCGACGAACACTTCCACAGCCTGGTCGCGTGCGAGGGCGACGAAATCCTCGGCCAGATCGGCATCGCCAGCCACGCCCGCCCCCGGCGCCGGCACGTGGCCAACGTCGGCATGGCGGTGTCGGAGACCGCGCGCGGCTGCGGGGTCGGCCGGGCCCTGCTGCAGGCCGCCATCGACCTGTGCGAGGGCTGGCTGGCGGTGCACCGGATCGAGCTGGAGGTCTACACCGACAACGCCGCGGCCATCGCGCTGTACGAGGCCTGTGGCTTCGTCCACGAGGGCACGGCGCGCGGCTACGCCTGGCGCGACGGCCGGTTCGTCGATGCGCACCTGATGGCGCGCCTGTCCGGGCCGCTGGCACCCACCGGCTGACACCGCGCTACGCTTCGCGCCGCCGCCGCCGCTTCGCGCCACGCACCCGGACACCGCCATGCCCCTGCACGCCTTCGATGCCGCGCTGTCCAACCCCGCGCCGCGCCCGGACCTGACCGGCCTGCGCCGCGGCGTGGCCGAGTTCGTGTTTTTCGGCATCAAGGAGGCGCGCGCGTGCCTGTTCGCGGTGGTGATCTTCGCGGCGATGGTGCTGGTCCCGCGCGAGGGCGTGCTCGGCCTGCCGCGCTACGACGTCCTGCTGCTGGTCGCGGTGCTGGCGCAGTGGGCGATGCTGGCCACGGGGCTGGAGACGCGCGACGAGCTCAAGGCGATCACGCTGTTCCACGTGGTCGGGTTCGCGCTGGAGGCGTTCAAGGTGTCGCCGGCGATCGGCTCGTGGTCGTATCCGGACCCCGCGTACACCAAGGTGCTGGGCGTGCCGCTGTTCTCCGGCTTCATGTACGCGGCAGTGGGCAGCTACGTCATCCAGGCCTGGCGTCTGCTGGACGTGCGCGTCCGCCACCACCCGCCGTACTGGCTGGCCACGCTGGTGGCGGTGCTGATCTACGCCAACTTCTTCACCCACCACTTCATCGGCGACTACCGCTGGTACATCGCCGCCGCCGCGCTGGGCGTGTATGCGCGCACCACCGTGAGCTTCCGACCGCTCGACCGCGAACGCCGCATGCCGATGCTGCTGGCATTCGTGCTGATCGGTTTCTTCATCTGGCTGGCGGAGAACTTCAGCACGCTGATGGGCGTGTGGGCGTATCCGGACCAGCTCGGCGCGTGGTCGACGGTGCACGTGGGCAAGTGGAGCTCGTGGTCGCTGCTGGTGGTGATGACCTTCACCATCGTGGCCCACCTCAAGCACATCAAGGAGCGCATCCACGTGCCGGATTGACGGCGCGTCACTCGTCGAAGCGCAGGTGCCGCACCGACTTGCCGTGGCGGCGGATCAGCCGCAGTGCCTCGATGCCGACCTGGATGTGGTTGTCGACGAAGTCGCTGGTCACGCGCGCATCCGACAGCTCGGTTTTGACGCCTTCCGGGATCATCGGCTGGTCGGACACCAGCAGCAGCGCGCCGCACGGGATGCGGTTGGCGAAGCCGGCGGCGAAGATCGTCGCGGTCTCCATGTCGATGGCCATGCAGCGCATCTCGCGCAGGCGTTCCTTGAACGCGTCGTCGTGCTCCCACACGCGGCGGTTGGTGGTGTAGACGGTGCCGGTCCAGTAGTCGTGGCCGAGGTCGCGGATCATCGTCGACACCGCGCGCTGCAGAGCGAACGCCGGCAGCGCCGGAACCTGCGGCGGCAGGTAGTCGTCGGAGGTGCCCTCGCCGCGGATCGCCGCGATCGGCAGCACCAGGTCGCCGAGCTGGTTCTTCTTCTTGAGCCCGCCGCACTTGCCCAGGAACAGCACCGCCTTCGGGCAGATCGCCGACAGCAGGTCCATCAGCGTGGCCGCGTTGGGGCTGCCCATGCCGAAGTTGATCATGGTGATGCCGTCGGCGGTGGCGCTGGGCATCGGCCGGTCCAGCCCGACGACCTCGGCACCGGTGAGGCGGGCGAAGGTGTGCAGGTAGCCGCCGAAGTTGGTCAGCAGGATGTGCTCGCCGAAGCCGTCCAGCGGCACGCCGGTGTAGCGCGGCAGCCAGTTGGTGACGATCTGGTCTTTGTCTTTCATGGGGGATTGGGGGATTGGGGGATTGGGGGCTAGGGGCTAGGGGCTAGGGGCTAGGGGCCAGGGGCCAGGGGCTGGACGAGCTTACGGATCTTCGGGACCGTCGTCCCAGCGGACGCTGGGACCCATTTTGACTGTCGACTTCGGCAGCGTCGTCGCAACAGCGCGCATGAAGCGAAGATCAGGATGGATCCCGGCGTTCGCCGGGATGACGGCATGGAGCGGACGAAGAGAACGCAACCTTGCGGAGTCTGGTCAGTCGATAACGCCAACCCCGTCACTGCGGTGCATGACCATCGTCAGGGTTGGCACGCCCCACCCCCGGGGCTACGGTGCGAGGGCTGTCATCGTGCCGTCTCGAGCGCCCAACGGCGCCGCACTTTTCGGGGATCCACACCATGCTTCGACCTCACACCGCCGCGCTGGCGACGGCGCTTGCCGCCGCGCTGGCGTGCACCGCCGCCGGTGCCAGCGAGGCGCCCTCGCGCTTCGTCGCCGACCCCTACCCCAGCACCTACCAGGCGATCGCCGCCGGCCCGGTGCTGCTTACCAACGCCACCGTGCTGACGGGGACCGGCGAGCGCCTGGACGGCGCCGATGTGCTGATGCAGGACGGGCGCATCGCCGCGGTGGGTCGCGCGCTGCAGGCGCCGGCCGGCACCACGCGCGTGGACGGCACCGGTAAGTGGGTGACGCCGGGCCTGATCGACGTGCACTCGCACCTGGGCGTGTACGCCAGCCCCGGCATGCACGCACACAGCGACGGCAACGAGGCGACCGCGCCGGTGACGGCTGCGGTGTGGGCCGAGCACTCCGTCTGGCCGCAGGACCCGGGTTTTGCCGCGGCCCTGGCCGGCGGCGTGACCTCGCTGCAGATCCTGCCCGGCAGCGCCAACCTGGTCGGCGGCCGCGGCGTCACGCTCAAGAACGTGCCGGCCGCGACCTATCAGGCGATGAAATTCCCCGGCGCGCCGTGGGGCCTGAAGATGGCCTGCGGCGAGAACCCCAAGCGCGTGTACGGCCAGAAGGGCGGCCCGTCGACGCGGATGGGCAACGTGGCCGGCTACCGCGCGGCGTTCATCGACGCGGCCGAGTACCTCGACAAGAACACCCCCGAGAGCACGCCGCGCAAGCGCCGCTGGTGGCAGGGCGACGACGCCGTCGACAGCGACGCCGACACCGGCGGCAAGCGCGACCTCAAGCTGGACACGCTGGCCGGCGCCATCAACGGCGACATCCTGGTGCACATCCACTGCTACCGCGCCGACGAGATGGCGACGATGCTGGACCTGGCCGACGAGTTCGGCTTCAAGATCGCCGCCTTCCACCACGGCGTGGAGGCCTACAAGCTGGCCGACCGCCTCGCCGAGGAAGGCGTGTGCGGCGCGCTGTGGGCCGACTGGTGGGGCTTCAAGATGGAGGCCTTCGACGGCATCCAGGAGAACATCGCGCTGGTCGACCGCCCGGACGGCAGCTGCGCGATCGTGCATTCGGATTCGGACGAAGGTATCCAGCGCCTCAACCAGGAGGCCGCCAAGGTGATGGCCAGCGCCGGCCGCGCCGGCATGCAGATCGCACCCGAGCGCGCGATCCGCTGGGTCACCGCCAACCCCGCCAAATCGATGGGCATCCTCGATGAGACCGGCACGCTGGAGGAAGGCAAGATGGCCGACGTCGTGCTGTGGAACGGCAACCCCTTCAGCGTCTACGCGCAGGCCGAGCAGGTGTATGTGGACGGCGCGCGCCTTTACGACCGCAATGACCGCAGCCGCCAGCCGGTGTCGGACTTCATGTTGGGGCAAGGCGCCACCGATGCCGCCGGCATGAGCGGAGGTGTGCGATGAGCCGCCTCGCGATGAAGGCGCTGGCCGCGGCCACGCTCTCGGTCCTGGCACTGACTGCCAGCGCGCAGGACCCCGGATCAAGTCCGGGGCAGGCTCTGCTGATCCGCAACGCAAAAGTCCACACCGCCGGCGCGCAGGGCACGCTGGAGAACGCCGACGTGCTGGTGACCGGCGGCGTCGTCCGCCAAGTCGGCACGGGACTGTCGGCCCCGGCCGGCGCGCAGACCGTGGACGCGCAGGGCCGGCCCCTGACGCCGACGCTGTTTGGCGGCATCACCGAGATCGGCCTGGAGGAGGTCTCCGGCGAGCGCAGCACGGTAGACGCCTCGCTCGGGCTCGGCGCGGAAACCAAGCAGATGACGGTGCGCCCGGAATTCGACGTGACCCTGGCCTACAACCCGTCCTCGGTGCTGGTGCCGGTGGCGCGCGTGGAGGGCATCGGCTGGACGCTGCTGGGCGCCAACACCACCAGCGGTGGCTCGATCATCGGCGGCCAGGGCGGAGTCGTGCGGCTCGACGGCGACCCGGACCCGGTCGGCGCCAAGGTGCTGTTCGTCGACCTGGGCAGCGGTGCGGCGGGCCTGAGCGGTAACTCGCGCGCCGCGCAGTGGATGATCCTGGACCAGCTGATCGACGAGGTGCGCGGCCGCATCGGCCCCGACGCCAACGCCGCGCTGCTGACGCCGGCCGGACGCCGCACCCTGGCCAGTTACCTGGACGGTGGCGGGCGCGTCGTGGTCGGCGTGCATCGCGCCGCCGACATCCGCCAGCTGCTGCGCTGGTCGAAGCGCCACAACGTGCGCATCGCCATTGCAGGCGGCGCCGAGGCCTGGAAGCTCGCGCCGGAACTGGCCGCGGCGAAGGTGCCGGTGTTCGTCGACCCGCTGGGCAACCTGCCGGCCAACTTCGACCAGGTCGGCGCGACCATGGAAAACGCCGCGCGCCTGCATGCCGCCGGCGTGCCGGTGAGCTTCGCGCAGAGCGGCGACGGCAGCCACAACGCGCGCAAGATCCGCCAGCTGGCGGGCAACGCCGTGGCTGCCGGGCTGCCATGGGAGCAGGGCCTCGCCGGCCTGACCACCATCCCCGCTGAAGCGCTGGGCGTGGGCGACGAGGTCGGGCGCATCGCGCCGGGCCAACGCGCCGACCTGGTGCTGTGGAGCGGCGACCCGCTGGAGGTCAACGCGGTGGCGTTGCAGGTGTGGATGGACGGCCGCGCGATCCCGATGCGCAGCCGCCAGACCGAACTGCGCGACCGCTACCTGCGCACGAAGGTGCCGGCCGACAACGGCGGCCTGCCGCGGGCGTATCCGTCGGGGGATACGGCGCGCTGAGGTGACTCAACTCCCTCCCCTGCTGTGCAGGGGAGGGTTAGGGAGGGGTGCTTTTAAGCCGACGCAGCCCGGAGAGCACCCCCTCCCAACCTCCCCCTGCAAGCAGGGGGAGGGGTATCGCCGCCACGATGACGGGGTGGGCCGTTCGCCAACCGCGCTAGGCTTCGCCGATCCCACCACCGGACGCCGCCATGCCGCCCCTGCCCGACCTCGACCTCAACTGGCTCGCCATCCTCGTCGCCGCGGTTTCCGCATTCGCACTGGGCGGGCTCTGGTACGGCGTGTTCAAGAACGCCTGGTGCCGCGAGATGGGCATGGACCCGGCGGTCGCGCCGCCGCACCAGGGGCGCATCTTTGCCACCGCGTTCGTGTGCAGCCTGCTGTCGGCGCTGATGTTCGCCGCGTTCCTGCCGCCCGGGGCCAGCGCCGCCGACGGCTTCGGCGCCGGCTTCGTGGTGGGCGTGTTCTTCGTGGCGATGAGCTTCGGCATCAATTACGCGTTTTCCCAGCGCAGCGTGAAGCTGTGGATGATCGACTCGGGCTACCACGTGCTGCAGTTCTCGCTGTACGGCCTGATCCTGGGCCTCTGGCGCTGACGCCACCCGACCCCCTGGAGTCCCGCGATGGCCGTGCTCTGGTACTTCGATTTCATCTCGCCGTTCTCCTACCTGCAGTGGCAGAAGGTGCGCCGCCTGCACGAGGACGGCACGCTGGAGGCGCCGGTCACGCCGGTGCCGCTGATGTTTGGCGCGGTGCTCGGCGCGCACGGGCAGAAGGGCCCGGCGGAGATCGCCGGGAAACGCGAGTTCACCTACCGCCACGTCTTGTGGCAGGCCCGCCGCGAGGGCGTGCCGCTGGAGTTCCCGCCCGCGCACCCGTTCAATCCGCTGCCCGCGCTGCGCCTGTGCATCGCCGCCGGCAGCACGCACGCGGCCGTGGATGCGGTCTTCAGCTGGATCTGGCGTGACGGCCGCGCCGCCGACAGCGTCGAGGCCATCGCGCCCCTCGCCCAGGCCCTGGGCGTCGACCCGGCCCTGCTCGGTGCCGATGCGACCAAGGCCGCGTTGCGCGCCAACACCGAAGCGGCCATCGAGGCCGGCGTCTTCGGGGTGCCGACGCTCTCGATCGACGGCGAGCTGTTCTGGGGCAACGACGCCCACGACTTCGCCCTGGCCGCCCTCAAGGATCCAGCGCTGCTGGCCGATACCGGGATGACGCGGGTCAGTGCGCTGCCGGCGGGGATCCGCCGCCAGCCCTGACCACCGGCCGGGCGGCCGGGCGCCGCGATGCAGCATGAGTGCGGCAGCGGCCCAATGTATGCTCCGCGTCACATTTTTGGGGCGTAGCACCCGGGGGGGATCATGCGCATTGGACTCGTCGTCGATTCGGCTTGCGACTTGCCGTTGGAATACCTGAAGCAGCACGACGTGACGGTGCTGCCGATCACCGTCCGCATCGGCGAGGCGGTGCTGGCCGACCACCGCGACGAAGAGGCGACGCTGGAGTTCCTGCACGCCCACGTCGCCGAGCGCGGTGCCGAAGCCGAGACCATGCCCTTCACGGTGCAGCAGATCCGGGACCTGTTCCTGCAGCGCCTGGTGATCGACTACGACTACGTGTTCTGCATGACGATCACGCGCAGCCGCAGCCCGATCTTCGACAACGCGCAGCAGGCCAGCTTCGCGATCCTCAACGACTACAAGTCGGTGCGCGCCGCGGCCGGCAACACCACGCCGTTCGCCCTGCGCGTGATCGACACCCAGAACCTGTTCTCGGCCCAAGGCATCACCGCGGTGGAGGCCGTGCGCCTGCGCGACGCGGGCGAAGGCGCACCCAAGATCCGCGCCCGCCTGGAGAACCTCGCCCTGCACACCCAGGGCTACATGGTGCCGCGCGACCTTTACTACCTGCGCGCCCGCGCGCGCAAGAAGAACGACCGCAGCGTCAGCCTGCTCAGCGCCGCGCTGGGCAGCGCGCTGGACATCAAGCCGGTGCTGCACTGCAACCGCGGCGAGACCGCGCCGGTGGCCAAGATCAAGGGCTTCGAGCCGGCGGTCGAGCGGTTGTTCGACTTCACCATCAGGCGCATCCGCGCCGGCCTGATGACCCCCACCGTCTGCCTGAGCTACGGCGGCGAGCTGGAGGAAATGCGCGCGCTGCCGGGCTACACCCGCCTGAAGGACGCCTGCGCGGAGCACAACATCGAGCTGTTCGAGAGCGTCATGAGCCTCACCGGCATGGTCAACGTCGGCAAGGGGGCGCTGATCGTGGGCTTCGCTGCCGAGACGATGCCGTTCGAGTAACGCGCCTCCTGTAGGAGCGGCTTCAGCCGCGAACACCGCCCCATGCCACTGGCGCGGGCGGCCGATCGCGGCTGAAGCCGCTCCTACAGAGAAACGTGCAAACACCCGAACCGCCACATGCGGCACGGCCCGGCAGGACTTCCGGCCTACATGGCTCGGGCGGATCGCCGCTAGGCTGCGGGATTCGTTCGCCATCGGCCCTGCAATGATCCCGACTCGTCGCCTGCTCGTCCTCGCGCTCGCCAGCGCGCTCGCCACCCCCGCCTTCGCCCAGCAGCCGCAACCCGCGCCCCAGCCCTCGCCGCGGGAACAGGCGGAAGACAACGACGCGCCGCCCGTGCAACTGGAGCAGGACGCGCTCGACCCGGTCGGCAACGACCCGGCGCAGGCACCGCTGCAGACCGCGCGCGGCGCCCGCAAGGACGGCGAGGCCGAGGAGGCGAAGTGGGACGTGTCGGCTGCGCACGGCCCGACGAAAACCATCCGCTTCGACACCGACGAAGGCACGTGGATGGATGTCGACGTCTCGCCCGACGGCCGCCAGCTGGCGTTCTCGCTGCTGGGCGACCTGTACCTGCTGCCCATCGGCGGCGGCACCGCGCAGCGCGTCACCAGCGGCCCGGCGTGGGACGTGCAGCCGCGCTTCTCGCCCGACGGCCGGGAGCTGGCGTTCACTTCCGACCGCGGCGGCGGCAACAACCTGTGGCGCATCGACACCGACGGCCGCAACCCGGTGCAGGTCACGAAGGAGGACTTCCGCCTGCTCAACAACCCGGCGTGGACGCCGGACGGCCAGTTCATCATCGGCCGCAAGCACTTCACCGGCGAGCGCTCGCTCGGTGCGGGCGAGCTGTGGATGTACCACCACAGCGGCACGCAGGGCGCCGGCGGCGGCGTACAGCTGACCAAGCAGAAGAACGACCAGCAGGACCTGGGCGAACCGGCGGTGTCGCCCGACGGCCGCTACGTCTACTTCTCCGAGGACGTCAGCCAGGGCCCGACCTTCCAGTACAACAAGGACCCGCACGGGGTGATCTACGCGATCAAGCGGTTGGACCGCGAGACCGGCGAGATCAAGACGCTGATCGGGACCGCCGGCGGTGCGGTGCGCCCGCAGCCCTCGCCCGATGGCACGTCGCTGGCATTCGTGAAGCGCATCCGCGACAAGTCGGTGCTGCACGTGATGGACCTGGCCAGCGGCCTGGTGCGCCCGGTGTGGGACGGGCTGAGCCATGACCAGCAGGAGGCGTGGGCGATCTTCGGGCCATACACGGGCTTCGACTGGACGCCGGACAACCGCGCCGTGGTGCTGTGGGCGCAGGGCAAGCTGTGGCGCGTCGACATCGCCAGCGGCGAGACGCGCAACATCCCGTTCACCGCCAGCGTCGAGCAGACGGCCACCGACGCGTTGCGCTTCGAGCAGACCATCGACGAAGGCAGCTTCGCACCGAAGATGATCCGCGACGTCGCCACCAGCGCCGACGGCCGCTCGGTGGTGTTCCACGCAGTCGGCCACCTGTGGCGCAAGCAGCTGCCGGGCGGCACGCCGCAGCGCCTCACCGGCAACGACGGCCTGTACGAATATCAGCCCAGCTTCAGCGCCGACGGCCGCAAGCTGCTGTACACGACGTGGTCGGACGAAGCGCTGGGCGCGATCTACGTGCGCGACGCCAATGGCGGCGGTACCGGCAAGCGCCTGACCGACGAGAAGGGCTTCTACTACGGGCCGAGGTTTTCGCCCGACGGCCGCCGCATCGTCTACAGCAAGACCGGCGGCGGCGGCCTGACCGGCAGCCTGTGGTCGCAGGAGCGCGGCATCTACGTGATGCCCGCCGGCGGTGGCGAGGCGGTGCGCGTGGCCGACAGCGGCGAGTCCCCGCAGTTCAACGCCGACGGCACGCGCGTGTACTACCTGACCGGCGGCGGGCTGGAGAAGAAGCTGATGTCGGTCGGCCTCAACGGCGAGGACCCGCGCGAGGTGTTCGACCTCAAGTACGTCGACGCCGTGCAGCTGAGCCCGGACGGCAAGTGGGTCGCCTTCACCGAGCTGTTCAACGCTTACGTCGCCCCGCTGGTCACCACCGGCAAGGCCGTGGAGTTGAGCAAGGAGAGCAAGGCGGTGCCGGTGACGCAGGTCAGCGCCGACGTGGGCAGCTACCTGCACTGGGGCGCGGACTCGAAGTCGCTGCACTGGATGGTGGGCGACCGCTACCACTCGCGCGAACTCGACCAGGCCGTCGCCTTCCTGCCCGGCGCGCCGGCCGAACCGGCCAAGCCCAGCTTCGAGGAGCCGGGCATCCCGATGGGCCTGACCGTGGCGGTGGACGCGCCCGACGAAGTGGTGGCC
Organism: Novilysobacter selenitireducens; assembly: GCF_020026895.1. GTDB lineage: Bacteria > Pseudomonadota > Gammaproteobacteria > Xanthomonadales > Xanthomonadaceae > Lysobacter_C > Lysobacter_C selenitireducens. The sequence continues at coordinate 62,370 of NZ_JAINZW010000005.1, read as the reverse complement.
TTCACCAACGCGCGCATCGTCACCATGCGCGATGCGGAGAACGCCGAGGAAGTCATCGAGAACGGCACGATCGTCCTGCGCGGCGACGTGATCGAAGCCGTGGGCGCGTCGGTCGACATCCCCGCCGGCGCCAACGTCATCGACGCCAGCGGCAAGACCATCGTCCCGGGCTACGTGGACGCGCACGCGCACGCCGCGCACTTCGGCCAGGGCGTCGTCCCGCAGCAGAACTGGGCGTACTACAGCAACCTGGCGTTCGGCATCACCACCATGCATGACCCGTCGGCAACGACCGAGTTCGTGTTCTCCGAAGCCGAGCTGCAGAAGGCCGGGCGCATGGTCGGCCCGCGCGTGTTCTCCACCGGCACGATCCTCTACGGCGCCGACGGCGACTTCAAGGCGGTGGTGAATTCGCTGGACGACGCGCGCAGCCACCTGCGGCGCATGAAGGCGAACGGCGCGTTCTCGGTGAAGAGCTACAACCAGCCGCGCCGCGACCAGCGCCAGCAGATCAACGCCGCCGCGCGCGAGCTGGGCATGCTGGTGGTGGAGGAAGGCGGTTCCACCTTCCACCACAACATGACGATGATCCTGGACGGCGCCACCGGCATCGAGCACAACGTGCCGGTCGCGCCGCTCTACAAGGACGTCGTGCAGATGTGGTCGCAGACCGACGTGCGCAACACGCCGACGCTGGTGGTGAGCTACGGCGGGCTGTCGGGCGAGTACTGGTGGTACGCCCGCGACAACGTGTGGGAGGACGAGAAGCTCAACCGCTTCTTCCCGCGCGAGACGCTGGACGCGCGCAGCATCCGCCGCGAGACCGCGCCGGACTGGGACTACTGGCACATCGAGGTCGCCAAGGCCAAGAAGACGCTGCGCGATGCCGGGGTCAAGATCCAGGTCGGCGGCCACGGCCAGCTGCAGGGCCTGAGCCCGAACTGGGAGGCGTGGATGCTGACCCAGGGCGGGTTCTCCAACTTCGAGGCGCTGCGCGCGTTCACCATCGACGGCGCCGACTACCTGGGCCTGTCGCGGCAGATCGGCTCGCTGGAAGTCGGCAAGCAGGCCGACCTGGTGGTGCTCGACAGCAACCCGCTGGAGAACATCCGCGCCACCATCGACACGCGCTACGTGATGGTCGATGGCCGCCTGTTCGACGTGGACGCCGACATGGCCGAGATCGGCAATGACGCCGCCCCCGCGCCAGTCTTCTACTGGCAGCGCCACCGCGACGGCCAGACCTTCGGCACCCAGTTCGGGCCGACCGCGGTCTGCCATTGTCCGAAGGGCGGCGCGGGCCACGTTCACTGAGAACGCAGGGGGCCGGATCGCGCGACGGGCGCGGGGCCGGCAACGGGGCGTCCGGCGGGCCGGGCGCCCCGTTCTTCCCGGGAGGGGAAGGGGCACCCCGGTGGTGGACCGTTCACGGCCGGTGGAGCCGCGGCCGCCTACGCTGACCCCATCCCAGAACGAGATGCCGACCATGGCCACCCGCTACTACATCCGACTCCCCGATGGCAGCCGCGCACGGGGCACCACGCCGTCGCTGTCGTTCACCGCGCAGGGCGCAGGCGGCTTCGCCGAGCAGTTGCAGGACGCCCTGCGCGAACCCGCCTTGTTCGAGCGTTGGCGCCTGCTGCAGGACGAGCCCGACGAGGTCGACCCGGCCCTCGGCGTAACCGACCCGAATGCCGTGGTGCATGGCGAACAGCACGACCTGCACATCGACCTGCAGGTGACCAGCTCCATCCCCGGCCACGTGCTCAAGCAGCGCCTGCGCCTGCTGGCCGGCAGCGCCTGGGAACTGCGCGACGTAACCGCCGCCTGAGGCGTCGCGCTCGGGTACCCCCATGCTTATGTAGGAGCGGCTTCAGCCGCGAGGGCCTTACCCGCGCATCGCCACTCCCTTGTAGGAGCGACGTAAGTCGCGACCGTAATCCCGCCCGGCTGGCGCGGTCGCGACTCACGTCGCTCCTACACGTGAAGGCCTTCCGGGAAAGCGCTCGCGGCTGAAGCCGCTCCTACAGGTTCGTCCTACAGGGCGCGATCGCCGATACGGCGTGCGTCACGATCACACCGGCGATAATCCCCCCATGACCGACATCCTGCTTTCCTGGAGCGGTGGCAAGGACGCCGCGTGGACGCTGCACACCCTTCGCCAGCGCGGCGACGTGCGCGTGGTCGGCCTGCTGACCACGCTGACCGAGGGCTTCGACCGCGTCTCGATGCAGGGCATCCGCCGCGACGTGCTGCACGCGCAGGCCGACGCCGCCGGCCTGCCGGTGATCGAAGCCTGGATCCCGCAACGCGCCGACAACGCCGTCTATGAAACCTCGTTCGCCGACGCTTTGAGGCGTGCACAGGCGCGTTGGCCGGGGCTGTCGACGCTGGCGTTCGGCGACCTGTTCCTGGCCGATATCCGTGCGTGGCGCGAGGCGCTGTGTGCGCGACTCGGGTGGTCGCCGCTGTTCCCCCTGTTCGGCAGCGACACCGGGGCACTCGCGAACGCAATGATCGCCGGTGGCCTGCGCGCCACGCTGTGTTGCGTGGACACACAGCAGCTGGACGCCGCGTTCAGTGGCCGGGATTTCGATGCTTCCCTGCTCGACGCACTGCCCGCGTCGTGCGACCCGTGCGGCGAGAACGGCGAGTTCCACACGCTGGTGCACGCGGGCCCGATGTTCACCGCGCCGCTGCCGGTGGCGCGGGGCGAGACGGTGCTGCGTGACGGGCGCTTCGCCTATACCGATTTCGTGCTGCAGCCCGATAGCACCGGTTCGAACGGGATCTTGTAGGAGCGGCTTTAGCCGCGATCGGGACCGACGTTGGGTAACGACTCCGGTCGCGGCTGAAGCCGCTCCTACATCGCGCGCTCAGCCCTTCAACGCACGGGCGTGGTGCGCCAGGTGGTCGCCGATGAAGCTGGCGATGAAGTAATAGCTGTGGTCGTAGCCGGGCTGCATGCGCAGTTGCACCGAATGGCCGGCGACGCCGCAGGCTTCGCGAAGCAGCTCCGGGCGCAACTGTTCCTCGAGGAACTCGTCTGCATCGCCCTGGTCGACCAGCAACTCCACGCGCTGGCCGGCATCGCGCACCAGCTCGCACGCGTCCCATGCCTTCCACGCATCGCGGTCATCGCCCAGGTAGGCGGTGAACGCCTTTTCGCCCCACGGCACGCGCGAGGGCGCGACGATCGGCGAGAACGCCGACACGCTGCGGTAGCGGCCCGGGTTGCGCAGCGCCAGCACTAGCGCGCCGTGGCCGCCCATCGAGTGTCCGCTGATGCCGCGCGCGGTTGTGGTCGGGAAATGCGCGTCCACCAGCGCCGGCAGCTCATCGACCACGTAGTCGTGCATGCGGTAGTGCGTGTCCCACGGCGCACGCGTGGCGTTGAGGTAGAAGCCGGCGCCCAGCCCGAGGTCGTAGCCGTCGCCGTCGGGCACGCCCTCGCCCCGCGGGCTGGTGTCGGGGGCAACCAGGATCAGGCCGTGCTCGGCCGCGTGCTGTTGCGCGCCGGCCTTGGTGATGAAGTTCTGCTCGGTGCAGGTCAGGCCGCTGAGCCAGTACAACACCGGGCACGGGCCGTCGGCCGCCTGCGGCGGCAGGTAGACGGCGAACTTCATGTCGCAGCCCAGCGTGCTGGACGCGTGTTGCCAGACTTCCTGCGTGCCGCCGAAGCTGGCGTGGGATTCGATCTTCTGCATGGCTCAATCCTTTTCCTGAAGCCCCTCTCCCACCGGGAGAGGGGTTGGGGTGAGGGTCCGACGCGAGCGTGTTGCAGCTCGTTTGCACCGAACCCTCATCCGACCCTGCGGGCCACCTTCTCCCGCCGGGAGAAGGGAATCGGCGTCAGTACTTGATAACGGTCCTGATCGACTTGCCCTCGTGCATCAGGTCGAAGGCCTCGTTGATGCGGTCCAACGGCAGGGTATGCGTCACGAACGGAGCCAGCTGGATGTCGCCGCGCATCGCGTCCTCCACCATGCCCGGCAGCTGGCTGCGGCCCTTGACCCCACCAAACGCGGTGCCCATCCACTTGCGCCCCGTCACCAGCTGGAACGGCCGCGTGCTGATCTCCTGCCCCGCGCCGGCGACGCCGATGATCACGCTCTGGCCCCAGCCGCGGTGCGCGCATTCCAGCGCGGCCCGCATCACGTTGACGTTGCCGATGCACTCGAAGCTGTGGTCCACGCCCCAGCCGGTCATCTCGACGACGACCTGCTGGATCGGCGTATCGGAGTCCTTCGGATTGACGCAGTCGGTCGCGCCCATCTCGCGTGCCAGCGCGAACTTGTCCGGGTTGGTGTCGATGGCGATGATCCGCCCCGCCTTGGCCTGCACTGCGCCCTGGATCACGGCAAGACCAATTGCGCCCAGCCCGAACACCGCGACCGAGTCGCCCGGCTGCACCTTGGCGGTGTTGTGCACGGCACCAATACCGGTGGTGACGCCGCAGCCAAGCAGGCAGACGTGTTCGGGGTTCGCCTCCGGGTTGACCTTCGCCAGCGAAACCTCGGCAACCACCGTGTACTCGCTGAAGGTCGAGCAGCCCATGTAGTGGTAGACCGGCTCGCCGTTGTAGGAGAACCGCGTGGTGCCATCGGGCATCACGCCCTTGCCCTGCGTCGCACGCACCGCCACGCACAGGTTGGTCTTGCCGCTCTTGCAGAACAGGCATTCGCCGCACTCGGCGGTGTACAGCGGGATCACATGGTCGCCCGGCTGCACGCTGGTCACGCCCTCGCCTACTTCGACCACGATGCCCGCGCCTTCATGGCCCAGCACCGCCGGGAACACGCCCTCCGGGTCCTCGCCCGACAAGGTGAAGGCGTCGGTGTGGCACAGCGCGGTGTGGGTGATGCGCACCAGCACTTCGCCCTTCTTCGGCGGTGCGACGTCCAGCTCGACGACCTGCAGTGGCTGGCCGGGGGCGAAGGCGACGGCGGCACGTGATTTCATTGCGATCTCCGGAACGGGGGGGAGGGAATGCGGCACGACAGACGCGCGCCGCGTCATTTCAGGTAGGAGCGCACCAGGCCGACGACCTCGTCGACGCGCGCCTTGCGCTTGCGGTCCGACAGCGCGGGCTGGCCGAGCTCCTCGCGCAGGTGCGACTCCAGCACCTGCGACATCAGGCCGTTGACCGCGCCGCGGATGGCGGCGATCTGCTGCAGCACGGCCGCGCATTCCGCACCGTCCTCGAGCGCGCGTTCCAGTGCCTGTGCCTGCCCGCGGACACGGCGTACGCGGGCGAGGACGCGCTGTTTTTCCTCGGGGGTGTGGGGCATCGAGAGCGGTCAGCGGGATACTGGGGGTGAGTATACCGACGCCCTTGTAGGAGCGGCTTCAGCCGCGCTCGTGAATTCGCAATCCGTGTGTGCATTCGCAGACCTTCTGTAGGAGCGACGTAAGTCGCGACCGCGCGGGGCGCCGAACTCCGGTCGCGACTTACGTCGCTCCTACATGGGCAGGTTCGAGGCGGCGGGCAACGGCATCGCGGCTGAAGCCGCTCCTACAGGGCGAGGTGTAGCGGATGCGCTGCCCCTCGCCGGTCAGGCGGTCAGCCGGTGTTCTGCACGCCTGCGGCGATGCCGTTGACCGTGGCCACCAGCGCGTGGAACAGCGCTTCATCCTCACGGCCACCCTCGCGCCAGCGCGCCAGCAGGTCGACCTGCAGCAGGCTGATCGGGTCGACGTACGGGTTGCGCAGGCGGATCGACTGGCGCAGGCGCGCGTCGTTCTCCAGCAGGCCCGACTGGCCCTTGATCGCGAGGATCGCGTCGCGCGTGCGGTCGAACTCGCCCGCGATGAGCGGATGCAGGCGGGCGTGCAGGTCACCCTGGGGCAGCGCGGAGGCGAGGCGCGAGTAGCGATCGAAGATGGCGGGGTCGGACTTGGCCAGCACCATCTCCACGTCGTCCACCATGGTGGCGAAGAACGGCCAGTCGCGCGCCATCTCGGCCAGCACGGCGTCGCCGTGGCGTTCGCGCGCGGCCGCGAGTGCCGTTCCAACGCCGTACCACGCGGTCAGCCCGCAGCGGTTCTGCGACCACGAGAACACCCACGGGATCGCACGCAGCGACTCCACGCCCGCCTCCGGCCCGGCGCGCTTGCTCGGGCGCGAGCCGATGCGCAGGCGTTCGATCACGTCGATCGGCGTGGCGGCGCGGAAGTACGCCGGGAAATCGGGGTGCTCGTGCACCAGCGCGCGGTAGTGCGCACGCGCATCGCGGGCGAGTTCCCCGGCAATGTCGCGCCAGCGCGCTTCGCGGTCGTCGGCGGGGCGCGGCCGCAGCGTCGCGCGCAGTACCGCGCCGGTGGCCTGCTCCAGGTTGCGTAGCGCGATCGCGCGGATGCCGTACTTGCGGTGGATGACCTCGCCCTGCTCGGTCAGGCGCAGGTACCCGTCGACCGAACCTCGCGGCGCGGCGACCACGGCGCGGCTGGTCTTGCCGCCGCCGCGGCTGATGGAACCGCCGCGGCCGTGGAAGAAGGCGATGCGCACGCCGCTTTCCCCGGCCAGCCGGGTCAGCTGCAACTGCGTCTGCTGCAGCGCCCAGCGTGAGGCGACGATGCCGCCGTCCTTGGCGCTGTCCGAGTACCCGAGCATGACGACCTGGCGGTTGCCGCGCGCAGCCAGGTGGTCGCGGTACACGGGATCGGCAAAGAGCTGGCGCAGCGTGTCGGGCGCGGCCTCCAGGTCGGCGACGGTTTCGAACAGCGGCGCGACGTCGAGCGGCACCTGGCCGTCGTCGTCGACGCAGTGCGCGATCCGCGCCAGCGCCAGCACCGCCAGCGCATCGGCGGCGGTGCGGCTCATGCTGATGATGTACGGGCCGAACGCACGGGTGCCCAGCCGCGGACGCAGCTCGGCAACGGTGCGGAACACCGCGAGCGTCGAGGCCGCCGCCTCCGGCTCGACCGCGGGTGTGGGCTGGTGGCCGGCAATCACCTCGTGCAATGCAGCGACACGCTCGGCCACGGGCCGGTCTGCCCAGTCCGGGTTCTCGAGAAGTGCCGCCAGCGCGGCGTCGTGCATCGCCGAGTCCTGGCGCAGGTCGAGGCTGGCAAGGTGGAAGCCGAAACATTGGGCGCGCCGCCGCAGCCGGCGCACCGCGAATGCGCCGGCGTGCTCGCCGCCGTGCGCCAGCAGGCTGGCCTCGATCAGCTGCACGTCACCCAGGAACGACGCCGCGTCCGGATAGCCGGCCGGCTCTTCTCGCGCCGTCGCGGCCAGCCGCGCCTCCATCAGCGTCAGGAGGTTGCGGTAGGGCATGTCGGCGTGGCGCGGCTTGAGCGCGGCCGCCTCCGACGGCATCAGGGCCCGGTAGGCCTCGAGCCGTTCCAGCACCGCGTCGTCGACCTGCACGCGCACGGTGGACTGGCTGAGCAGCTCGGCCAGCGCGCGCAGGTCGCGCCGGTACGCGGCCAGCACCAGGCCGCGCTGGCCGGCCAGGGACGCGGCAATGGTGTCGGCGCCGACGTTCGGGTTGCCGTCCATGTCGCCGCCCACCCAGGTGCCGAAGCCCAGCAGCGGCGGCAGCTCGAACGTGCGCCCGTAGGTCGATTCCAGCGCGTCGGCCAAGGTCTCATGGAAGACCGGCAGCACGCGGTACAGCACCTCGGCGAGGTAGAAGCCGACGTGCTCGAACTCGTCGTTGACGCTCTGCCGCGCGGCCGGTGCCTCGGCGGTCTGCCAGCTGGCGGTCAGCGCCAGGCGCATCCGCTCACGGTCGGCGCGCCGCTCGGCCGGCGTGCGGCCGCGGTCGATGTCGGCGACCAGGCACGTCACGATCTGGCGTTCCTTCTCCAGCAGCACGCGGCGCACCGCCTCGGTGGGGTGGGCGGTGAACACCGGTTCGATGCGCAGCCGTTCCAGCAGCGCGGCCATCGTGTCGGCGTCCACGCCTTCGCCTGCCAGCCGGGTCACGGTGTCGAGCAGGCCCTCGGGCTGGGCGCCGTGCTCGGCGCGTTCGTGGTCGCGGCGGCGGCGGATCCGGTGCACGCGCTCGGCCAGGTTCACGGCCTGGAAGTAGCTCGCGAAGGCACGCACCAGGTCGGCGGCGTGCGCGAGGTCGACGCCGTGCAGCGCCGTGGCGAGGTCGTCGACGGGGGCGTTGGATTCGCGCCGGTCGATCGCGGCGCGGCGCAAGCGCTCGACCGCTTCGAGGAAGGCGGGGCCGCGCTGCTCGGCCAGGATCTCGCCCACCAGCGCGCCGAGCTGCTTGACGTCCTCGCGCAGCAGGTTGTCGGTGGGGGCGAAATCGAACGTGCGCAGCGGCTCGTCAGCGGGATCGGAGGCGGTCGTCGGTGTCATCCGCAAAGGCTAGCGCAGGCGGATGGGTGGGGGTGTCGTCGGGCAATGACGGCGTCGCGCGGGCAGTGTCCGTCAGGTGGCGTAATTGCCGCGGCGCACGCCAAATGCCCAAGACGACCCCGTGTCGGCTGCCTCGAGGCGGGTTGATGCCGTGGAAGCCGACGTCCATGGACGTTCGGCTCCGCCGAAGTAAAAGCGCGAGCCCGCCTTCGCGGGAATGACGGCTTTTTTTCTCGGGGGTGATCGAAGCCACAGACGCAGCGCATGCGGGCGAAGACCGCCCGACGTCCTAGTACGCGAACTCCCGGAACACCGGGTCGACGTTGCCGCCCCATGCGCCGTGAAAGAGCTCCAACTTGCGCTCGGCCGCGGTCTGGCCGGCGTCGACGAACTCCATCAGCGGCTCCAGGTAGATCGTCTCGTCGGCGCCGTTGCGGTTGAGGTTGGCGCGGCGCGCCAGGCCGTGGGCGGAGATCTCCAGCGCGCGGCGCGCCAGGTCCAGCACCGTGCCCTGCTGCGCGCCGATGCGCGTGGGCAACTTGAAGGCATGTTTCGGCACGCCATCGCGCAGGGCGTGGCGCTCGGCGATGGAGTAGTCGCGCACCAGGTCCCAGGCGGCGTCCAGCGCGGTGTCGTCGTACAGCAGCCCGACCCAGAACGCCGACAGCGCGCAGATCCGGTTCCACGGGCCGGAGTCGGCGCCGCGCATCTCCAGGTACTTCTTCAGCCGCACCTCGGGGAATGCGGTGGTGCTGTGGTCGGCCCAGTCGGTCAGCGTCGGCCGGTGGCCCGGGTACGCCGGCAGGCGACCGTCGAGGAAGTCGCGGAACGACTGCCCGGCGGCATCGATGTAGGTGCCGTCGCGGTAGACGAAGTACATCGGCACGTCGAGCAGGTAGTCGACGTAGCGCTCGTAGCCGAAGCCGTCCTCGAACACGAAGTCGAGCATGCCGGTGCGGTGCGGGTCGGTGTCGGTCCAGATATGGCTGCGGTAGCTGAGGTAACCGTTCGGCTTGCCCTCGGTGAACGGCGAATCGGCGAACAGCGCCGTCGCGACCGGCTGCAGCGCCAGCGACACGCGGAACTTCTTGACCATGTCCGCTTCGCTGGCGACGTCCAGGTTGACCTGCACCGTGGAGGTGCGGGTCATCATGTCCAGGCCGAGGTTGCCGACGGTGGGCATGTAGCGCTGCATGATCCCGTAGCGGCCCTTGGGCATCCACGGCATGTCCTCTCGGCGCCACTTGGGCTGGAAGCCCATGCCCAGGAACCCCAGCCCCATCGGCTCGGCCACCGTGCGCACGTCGCGCAGGTGCGCGAAGGCCTCGCTGCAGGTCTCGTGCAGGTTGTCGAGCGGCGCACCCGACAGCTCCAGCTGGCCGGCCGGCTCCAGCGAGACGGAAGCACCGTCGCGGCTCAGCGCGATGACGCGGCCGTGTTCCTCGACGGGCGACCACCCGAACTGCACCAGCCCCTTGAGCAGCGCCTCGATGCCGCGCTCGCCATCGAAGGCGGGCGGGCGCAGGTCGTCGGTGCGGAAGCCGAACTTCTCGTGCTCGGTGCCGATCTTCCAGTCGTCGCGCGGGCGCACGCCGGAGGCGAGGTATTCCACCAGTTGGCGGCGGCCGGCGGCGCCGGACTCGATCGGGACATCCTTGACCTGGCTGGGACCGGACACGCGCACCTCGCTGTCGACTGGAGCGGGCGATATGCGGGTGGACCCTGCATTCGCAAGAGTCGGGGAGTGTAGCGACGGGGGATGTGGCGACAACGTCGCTGCTGCAACGGTGCAGTGCGCCGGTGCGCGTCGTGCTCCTGTAGGAGCGGCTTCAGCCGCGATCGGATCTGCGCTGGCAAGACTTGTAGGAGCGACGTAAGTCGCCACCGCACGAGCCGGTCGTGATTCGGTCGCGACTTACGTCGCTCCTACCGAAACCGTGCGGCGCCCCATCGCGGCTGAAGCCGCTCCTACAACGGCCGGATCAGAGCTCCAGCCAGCGCCCGATGACCGCGCGCGCCTCGTCCACGCCGATCTTGGACTCGCCGGAGAACACCTGCACGCTGACCGCGTCGCCGAACTCGGCCTTCATGGCCTTGCGTACCGCCAGCAGTGCATTGCCCTGCGCGCCTCGGCCCAGCTTGTCGGCCTTGGTCAGGATGGCGTGCGCGGGCAGGCCGCGCTGCACGGCGTAGCCGAGCATCTGCCGGTCGTAGTCCTTCAGCGGGTGGCGGATGTCCATCACCACCACCAGGCCCTTGAGCGCCTCGCGGGTGCGGAAGTAGCCGTCGATGAATGCCTGCCAGTGGGCCTGCAGGTCCTTGGGCACCTTGGCGTAGCCGTATCCGGGCAGGTCGACCAGGAAGCGGTCCGACGGTGGGCCGCCGCTGGAGGGTTCGAAGTCGAAGAACACCAGCTGCTGGGTGCGGCCGGGCGTCTTGGACACCCGCGCCAGCGCGTTCTGCTGGCAGATCGCATTGAGCGCGGTGGACTTGCCGGCGTTGGAGCGGCCGGCGAACGCGACCTCGAAACCACCGTCGGGCGGCAGCTGCCGCGGGGTGTGGGCCGCCAGCATGTAGCGGGCGCGTGCGAAGGGATTGGACATCGGCATAGCATCGCACGGGCATCGGCGCGGGCCACCCGGAAGCGCCCCGCGCCGCGCCCGCGTTGACCCGTGCGCGTTGACCCGGGGCGGGCCCGGCCCGATAATTCCGCGGTTCCGGCGTGGTCGCATGGCACCGCCGCCCCAGAGTTACGGAGCCCAGCGTGATGAGCCAAGCCCGCGTCCTCGGCATGATCGGTGTCGCCGCCCTTGCGGTGGCCGCCGTCGCCTACGCCCAGACCACGGTCACCCCGATCCCGGACAACGAGCCGGTGCAGTCCGCGCCGCTCACCACGGCGCCGGAGCAGTCGACCTGGGGCGACGTCGACGCCGGCGCGACCAAGGCCGGCACCTGCGCGGCCTGCCACGGCCTGGACGGCAACCCGACCGACCTGCAGTACCCGCGCCTGGCCGGCCAGAGCGAGCGCTACATCGCCCAGCAGATCGCTCTGTTCAAGAGCGGTGAGCGCAACACCGGCATGGCCGCGGTGATGAAGCCGTTCGCCGACGCGCTCAGCGCCCAGGACGCCCGCGACATCGGCGCCTACTACGCGACCCAGGAGGCCGGCGCCGGCGTGGCCGACGACACCCTGGTCGCAGAAGGTCCGTACGAAGGGCTGAAGTTCTACGAGATCGGCCAGAAGCTGTTCCGTTCGGGCGATGCCGAGCGCGGCATCCCGGCCTGCATGGCGTGCCATGGCCCCGACGGCACCGGCAACCCCGGCCCGGCCTACCCGCACGTGGCCGGCCAGCCGTCGCAGTACACCCAGCGCCGCCTGGAGGAGTACCGCGCCGGCCAGACCGGGTACACCGACCCGCGCCTGTTCAACATCATGGCCACCGTGGCCAGCGAGCTGACCGACCAGGAAATCGGCGCCCTCGCCAGCTACATGGAAGGCCTGCACCCGCGCGCCAACGACTACGCCGCGGCCGATGCGCCGCCGGCCCCGGCCCCGGCGACCCCCGCCGCGCCGGTGCCGCCGGCCGACACGGTCGAGGAAGGCCAGCCGGCCATCGACCTGGAAGCCGACGCCGAAGCCGGCCCGGTCACCGGGAGCTGAGCGGGCCTGCGGAACTTTCCGCGCCCGCGGCAGTCCGACCAGGCACTCCCTGGTTCGTGATCGAGCGACCTTTTGACGCCGACCGTTATGATGACGGTCGGCGTTCTTGTTTCCGCACCCCGGCCGTGCCATGCCGGCCCGCCTGCGGGGCCCCGCCCGATGAACCTCCCCCGTCACGCGATCCGACTGCGATCCGCCCAGAGTGATTCCCGACCGATGCCGATGACCGCACGCCTGGCCACCCTGCTGCTGGCCCTGTTCATGACCTTCCCCGTCCTGGCCGCGCCCGCCGACGGCGCATCGCTGGTGCCCGGCGTGGACTACATCGAGATTCCCGGCGGCCAGCCCTACGACAGCGAAGGCGGTGCCATCGAGGTGGTCGAGGTCTTCGGCTACACCTGCCCGCACTGCGCCGCGTTCGAGCCGCGGCTGCAGGCGTGGAAGGCGCGGCTGCCGGCCGACGTGAAGGTGACCCCGCTGGCGGCGCCGTTCGGCGGCCACTGGATGCCCTACGCGCGCGCCTATTTCGCCGCGCGTGCAATGGGCGTGGCCACCCGGACCCACTCGGCCATGTTCCGCGCCCTGCACGAGGACGGCGCGCTGCCGATGAACGGGCCGACGCCTACCGAGATCGCCGGCTTCTATGCCGGTCACGGCGTCGACCCGGCACGCTTCCAGGCGGTGATGGCCAGCGACGCGGTGCAGGCCGAAGTCGACCGCGCCGATGCGTTCCTGCGCCGCACCGGGGTGGACGGCACCCCGGCGCTGGTGGTGGCGGGCCGCTACCGCGTGCTGGGCAACAGCTTCGACGACCTGCTGCGCAATGCGCAGGCCCTGGTGGCCCGCGAGCGTGCCGCGCGCGCGCGCGTCGGCCGCGCCGACTGAAGGGCCGCCCACCTTCGCCGACGACGCGGCCTTGCCTGACACCCCCCTACGCTCCATTCACTACACTGGTCGGCCCCGGTCGCGACCGTCCCCGGACGTCCCCGCGCCCTGTCCCCGGCCCCTTGCGGAGAACCACACCATGACCCTGCGACTGCCCGTCACCGCCCGCTCCGGATTGCTGCTGACCGCCCTGCTCGCCCTCGCCGCCTGCAGTTCGCAGGAAGGCCCGGCCCCGGGCGAGCGCACCGCCGATCCGGCGGCCGCGCCGGCCCAGACGTCGGCGCCGGCCCAGGCCGAGGGCGACGTGCCTGCAACCCCGGCCGCTCCGGGCGAGGCCGCCCCGCCGCAGGGCCCGGCCCCGACGCTGGGCGTGGAGTACTTCGAAATCGCCGGCGGCCAGCCGTTCGCCCCCGGCCCGGCCGGTACCGTCGAGGTGGTCGAAGTGTTCGGCTACACCTGCCCGGCCTGCGCGCGCTTCGAGCCGCTGGTCTCGGCATGGAAGGCCCGCCAGCCCGCCTACGTGCGCTTCACCCCGGTCGCCGCGCCGTTCGGCGGGTACTGGATGCCGTATGCGAAGGCGTTCTACGCGGCTGATTCCATGGGCCTGCGCGAGAAGACCCATGACGCCATGTTCCAGGCCGTGCACGTCGACCGCAGCCTGCCGGCGCAGGGCGTGACCGACGAGCAGATCGCCGCGTTCTACGCCGGCCACGGCGCCAACGCGCAGGAGTTCGCCAACACCATGTCGAGCTTCGCGGTGGACGCCCGCATGAAGCGCGCCACCCAGTTCCTGCAGCGCAGCGGCGTAGATGCAACTCCCACCATCGTCGTCGACGGCAAGTACCGCATCGCCAGCGGCCAGCCCTACGAGGACGTGCTGCGCATCACCGACCACCTGGTGGCCCGCGCCCGCGCCGAGAACGCGCCTGCGGCACCGGCCGCTGACGCCGCGACCGACGCCGAAGCCGAAACCCCTGCCGCCGAAGAGGCGGCCGGCTGACGCCACGCCCCGCATGGCCGACTCGAGCGCACGGGAGACCACGCCGGCACCGCGCCGGCTCAAGCTGCTGAGCGCCAACATCCAGGCCGGCTCCAGCACGCGCGGCTACCACGACTACGTCGCGCGCAGCTGGTCGCACGTGCTGCCGGCCGGCAACAAGCGCGGCAGCCTGGACGCCATCGCCCGGCTCGCCGGCGAGCACGACATCGTCGGCCTCAACGAGAGCGACCCGGGCAGCCTGCGTTCGGGCTTCACCAACCAGACGCACTACCTCGCCCAGGCGGCGGGGTTCGACTACTGGAGCCACCAGCCCAACCGCCGCGTCGGCGGGGTGGCCTCCAGTGCCAACGGCCTGCTCAGCCGGCTGGAACCGCGCGAGGTGATCGACCACGCCCTGCCCGGCCGCATCAGCGGCCGCGGCGTGCTGATGGCACGTTTCGGCGAAGGCGACGACGGCCTGCTCATCGCCATCGTCCACTTGTCATTGGGCGCGGCTTCGCGGGCCTCGCAGCTGGCCTTCGTCGCCGAGCTGCTGCACGACCACCCCCACGCGGTGCTGATGGGCGACTTCAACTGCCCCATAGACCGCCCGGAGATGCAGGCGCTGTTCCGCAGTACCCGCCTGCAACCGCCCGACTGCGTGGTGCCGACCTTCCCCAGCTGGCGCCCGCAGCGCGCGATCGACCACATCCTGATCGGCGACGGCCTGAGCTGCGCCAATGCCTGCGCGATGCCGGCGGCGTTCTCCGACCACCTGGCGCTGTCGCTGGACCTGCATATTCCGTCGGCCGCGTTGCGCTAGCGCGCAGCGCACGCCCGGCGCGCAAACGCTCATCCCCGCGCGCTACCCCCGAACAAGAACGGCCGGTGGGATCCACCGGCCGTTCGCGTTACCGCAGCTGCACGTCGATCAGAACCGCAGGTCCGCCCTCACGTAGAAGAAGCGGCCGCCCGGGATGTCGTAGGTCGATGCGTCGTAGCCGTTGAGCGAGCACGACAGGCAGATCGGCGGGTCCTCGTCGAACAGGTTGTTGGCACCCGCGGTCAGCTCCAGTCCGCGCAGCATGTCGAAGCGGTAGCCCACCTGCAGGTCGTGGTAGGTGGTGGCCTCGAGCACGTTGGTGCTGGTGGCCGGGTCGCTGCAGACCGGGAACGTGACCGCACCGCCGCAATCTTCCCGCAACTCGCTGATGTGGCGGATGGTCCAGGCCGCCGACCAGTTGTCGAGGTCCCACTCGGTGACGAACGACGACGTCCAGTCCGGGATGGCGCTGTCCACCACCTCGATGCCCACGCCCTGCGGCTGGCGCTGGCCGGCCGCGCCGATCGCCTCGTACTCGCCGACGAAGGTATTGCGCCAGTCGATGCTGAACTGGCCCAGGCGCGACTCCGGGAACGTCCAGAACAGATCCACGTCCCAGCCATCGGTCTTGATCACGCCCAGGTTGGTCAGGCGGTTGTTGAAGGCGTTGATGCCGCCGGTCGCGGCACGCCCGATGCTGTCGCAGTACAGCGGGTTCAGCGTTTCTACGCACAGGTCGAGCTGGGTCTGGGCGTCGATGGCCTGGATCGCACCTTCGATCTCGTGGCGGTAGAACGTCACCTCGACGTCCACCCGGTCGGAGATCGCGGTGCCCTCCAGGAGGCTGGGGCTCCACACCATGCCGGCGCTGAAGCTGTCGGCGCGTTCAGGCTCGAGCTGCTCGTTGCCGCCCGTGGTCACGGAGATCTGCGGGTTCGGCTGTTGGTAACCAGCCGGCACCCCCAGGCTGCGGCAGTTGCCCTCCACCGACGGGTCGAGGAACGGCTCCGAGCACGGGTCGATCAGCGTCGCATCGAAGCGGCTCGCCGAGCCGAACAGTTCGCCGATCGACGGCGCGCGGAAGCCTTCTGCGAACGTCGTGCGCAACACCAGCTCGTCCACCACCTGCCAGCGCAGGCCCAGCTTGCCGGTGAACTCGCCGCCGAAGGTCGAGTAGTCCGAGTAGCGCCCGGCCAGGCTCATGTCGAGCCGGCTGCCACGCTCGGCATTGGCGAACAGTGGCACGTTGAACTCGGTGAACACCTCGGTGACGTCGTACTCGCCCGAGGTCGGCAGCGAGGGCACGCCGTTGTAGAAGCCGGCCACCGTCAGCGGATCGGGCTGGTACATGCCTTCATAGCGGCGATGCTCGATGCCGGCGGCAAACGCCAGCGGGCCGGCCCACATCTCGAACAGGTCGCCCGACAGGTTGGCCGTGGCCAGGGTGAGCGTGTTCTCGCTGCGGTCGCGCACCACCGGCTGGATGAACTCCAGCATTTCCGGCGTGATGGTGCCCGGCCCGCCGAAGATGTTGAGCGGGGTGCAGCCGGCCACGGCCGCGCACGCATCCGGGTCGCCCAGCGCGAGTGCGATGTTGCGGATGTCGTAGCTGCCGAAGTTGGTCTGCTCGGCCTCGTTCTCGCTGTGGGCGAAGTTGACGTCCCAGAACCACGCGCGCTCGCCGACGTCGAACACGCCCTCGAAGCCGGTGCCGACGTAGAACGTGTCGACCTGCTGTTCGAACACGCGCGCCCCGCCCTCGACCGGACGGCGGCCGATGAGGATCAGGTTGCGGTCTTCCGGCGGCGTCGTCAGGCGGCCGTCGAGGTCGAAGCCGAACGGATTGAACGGGTTGTCGCCGGAAATGAAGATGTTGTCGGCCAGCGGGTTGCCGGTACCGGCTTCCGGGCCGAGGAAGATCGGCTCGGGCGCGGCCTGGTTCACCGACTCGCGGCGGTTGTACAGCGCCTTGACGTACCAGCTGGCCGCGTCGCTCATGTCGAAGCGGAACTGGCCGAACAGGCCCATGCGCTCGGACGGGGTGACCAGCAGGTTGTACTGGGCGAAGTTGAAGCGGTCCGCGGTGGCGAAGCAGTGATAGCTGTCGGTGCGCGTGCAGCCGGTCTGCGTCGGGTCGTAGGTCGGGTCGCTGTCACCGGTGTTGGGCGTCACGTCCAGCGTGGCGCCCGTGTTGGGATCGGTGAAGATGAAGCGGCCCGTCGGCGTGCCCGAGCTGCCGAAGGCCAGGCCCGTGCCGGGGACCGGCAGGCTGGACTGCTCGCGGTCGCGCGCCAGGACCTTCTCCTGGTTGGTGTAGCTGGCGCCGAGGAACAGGTTGCTGCGCTCGCCGTTCCAGCCCCAGGCGATGTCGGCCGTGCTGGTGGCGCCATCGCCCTCGCCGTACTCGCCGTACTGCGCGCTGATGGACGCGCCCTCGAAATTGCGGCGGGTGATGATGTTGACCACGCCGGCGATGGCGTCGGAGCCGTACAGCGCCGAGGCGCCGTCCTCCAGCACCTCGATGCGGTCGACGATCGCCAGCGGGATGGTGTTGAGGTCGGTGGCGGCGCCGACGCCGGAGGCCGAGGCCTCGTTGACCCAGCGGATGCCGTCGACCAGCACCAGCACGCGCTTGGCACCGAGGTGGCGCAGGTCGACCTGGGCCGAACCCGCACCCACGCCGCTGCCATCGGGCGGGAAACCGAAGTTGCCCGACGAGTTGAACTTGGTGTTGAGCGCCGAACCCGAACCGGTCAGCGTCTGCACGACGTCGGCGATGGAGGTCAGGCCGGTACGTTCGATGTCCTCGCGGGTGACGGTCTGCACCGGCACCTGGCCTTCGATTTCGGCGCGCTTGATGCGCGTGCCCGTGACCTGGACGGTGTCGAGCGTGGTGGCGTCGTCCGTGGGCGGGGCGTCCTGCGCGGCTGCCAGGCCAGGCAGCGCGAGCAGCAGTGAAACGTGGATGGCGCGGGTCAAGGCATTGCGGCGGTGCGCTTTCATGGATCTCTCTCCCTAGAAATACAGTGAAAAAACATCAAATTGATGTTGCGGGCCGCTCCCCCTGCCGGGCGGCGCCACACGGTTGTAAACAATCCGTAAAGCGGCCACAAGCGGCAAAGTGCATGGCCGTCTACCCGGCCAGCCGGCAAATCGCCACCTACCGCCCCGCGATCAGCGCGAGCGCGACCACCAGCAGGAACCCCGCGAACACCCGACGCAACGCATCGCCGGACAGGCGATGCGCCAGCCGTGTGCCCCACGGCGCGGCCAGCACCGAGGCCATCGCGACGCCGACGGCGGCGGGCAGGTAGACGTAGCCGACCGCGTGTTCGGGCAACGCGCCCGGCGAGGCATGCAGCGCGTAGCCAACGGCGCTGGCGAAACCAATCGCGATGCCGCAGGCCGATGACGTGCCGACCGCGCGCACCGGCGCGACCCCGCGCCACACCAGCAGCGGCACGGTCATGCTGCCGCCGCCGATACCGACCACGGCCGACACCGCGCCGATGCCGGTGCCAGCGGCGGTCATCGGCCAGCCACGCGGCGTCGGCGCGATGCCGTCGCTTGCGCCGTGGCGAGCGCCGCGCAGGAGTTGCACTGCCGCCAGCAGGCAGTAGCCGGCCACGATCCAGCGCAACACGTCGCCGTCGATCCGCACCGCCACGAAGCTGCCCAGCCAACCGCCCAGCAGTAATCCCGGCACCATCCACGCCACGGTCGGCCACAGGACGCTGCCGCGCTTGGCGTGCGCCCGGGCCGATGCCGCCGCCGTCAGCACGATGCTGGCAAGGGAGCTGGCCAACGCCGTGTGCATCGCCGCCTCCACGGGCACGCCCAGAGACGGCAGCACCCAGGCCAGCGCCGCGACCAGCACCAGTCCGCCGCCCACGCCGAGCAGCCCCGCCAGCACCCCGGCGACCGCGCCCAGCACCAGGAACATGCCCCACTGCGCCGCCAGCGACGCCCACTCCGGACCCATCGTCAAACCCCTCTCCCATGCCTCGTTGCGGCGGCTCCGCGCGGCCCAGCCGACCCCACCGGCGCTTCATATTCGCGCGGTTATAGTCGGCCGATGCCTGCCTCCCGCCCCCGCCCCCTCCCCATCCTAATCGCCGCGCTGGCCACGGCCTTTGCCACCAGCGCCTGCGCCCAGTCACCCGCACCCGAGCGCGCCACATCACCGCCCGCGGCCAGCCCCACACCGCCACCGCTGAAACCGTCGATGCAGCCACTGGCCGACCCGCGGCTGGGCCAGGTGCGCTCGGCACTGGAGGCGGCCGAGCGTGGTGGATTCGACGCGAGCCAATACGGCGACCTCGCCGACCATCCGCTGTACGGCTGGATCGAGCTGGCCGACCTGCGCCGCGACATCGACACGTTGCCGGCCAGCCGCGCGCAGGCGTTCCTGCAGCGGTACCGCGGACAGGCCGTGGCGGATGCGTTCCGTGAAAGCTGGCTGGTGTCGCGCGCCCGCACCGACGACTGGTCCGGCTACCTCGCCGCGTGGGATCCGTCGGTGGATGACACCGCGCTGCGATGCCACGCGCTCAACGCACAGCAGGTGCTCGGGCGCACTGGTGCCGACTGGACCGCGCAGGCGCAGGCGATCTGGCGCAGCAGCGGCGCCTCGCTGCCCAGCGCGTGCGACCCGGTGTTCGCCGCACTTGACCGCAGCGGTGGCCTGACGCCGGCGTTGCGCTGGGAGCGCTTCGACAAGGCGGTGGCGGAGTGGCAGCCGGGGGTGATGCGCAGCATCGCCCAGGGCCTGCCGGAATCCGAGCGCGCACTCGCCAACGACTACGCCGCGTTCCTCAATGCCGTGCACCCGCGCGCGCTCGACTGGCCCAAGACCGAGCGCAGCCGCCTGGTCGCTTCGCACGGCCTGGCCAAGCTGGGCAAGGACGACCCGGGGCGCGCCGAGTCGCTGCTGGCGCAGCATGCGCAGGCGCTGGGCTTCAGCGAGGCCGACCGCGGCCGGGCGATGTACCAGATCGCGCTATGGACGGTGGCGTCCTACCTGCCCGACTCCGCGCGCCGCCTCAACCTGGTACCGGAAACCAGCTACGACGAGCGCCTGCACGAGTGGCGCGTGCGCGAGGCGATGGCGCGGTCGGACTGGCCCGCCGCGCTCGCTGCGATCCGCAAGATGGACGCGAAGCAGCGCAGCGACTCGCGCTGGCAGTACTTCGAAGCGCGGCTGGCGGAGCTGACGGGCGACAAGGCTGCGGCCGACCGCCTGTACCGCGCCGCCGCGCGCCAGGCCGAGTTCCACGGCTTCCTCGCCGCCGACCGCTTGGATGCGCCCTACGCCCTGTGCCCGTGGCAGCTGGAGGCGACGCCGGCCGAACGTGCAGCCGTGTCGAAGGACCCGGCGATCGTGCGGTCGATGTCGCTGCACCGGATCGAACGCCACGGCCCGGCGGTGGCCGAATGGGCCGAGGCGATGTCGCGTTTCACCGACGACCAGCGCCGCATCGCCGTCGAGTACGCGCAAGCCAACGGCTGGTACGACCGCGCCGTGTTCGCGCTGGGTCGCGGAGAGCCGGAGGAGTTGCGCCTGTACCACCTGCGCTTCCCGCTGGACCATGCCGCCACCATCCGCCGCGAGTCGGACAAGTACCGCATCGACCCGGCGTGGGTGGCGGCGGAAATCCGCGCCGAAAGCATTTTCAACCCGCGCGCGCGCTCGCCTGCCGATGCCATGGGGCTGATGCAGGTGCTGCCGTCCACCGGCGCCGCGGTCGCGCGACGCTACGGCATCCCGTATGGCGGCACGTCCAGCCTGTATGACGCCGACACCAACATCGCGCTGGGCACCGCCTACCTGCGCCAGATGATGGACGAGTACGGCGGCAGACCGTACTGGGCGATCGCCGGCTACAACGCCGGCCCGGCGCCGCTGAACCGCTGGAAGAGCCAGCGCCCCGGCATGGACCCGGACTTCTGGATCGAGACCATCAGCTACAAGGAAACGCGCGAATACGTGGCGCGCGTGCTGGCTTTCAGCGTGATCTACGACTGGCGCCTGGACGGCGATGCGCTGCGCTTGAGCGACCGCATGCAGGGCCGTATCGACGGCCCGCGCAAGGGCTTCGCCTGCCCCGCACCGGCCACCACCGCACAAGCCGCCACCGCACAAGCGGCAGGCGTGGCAGACGCGACCGGCGGCTGACGTGGCGGCGATGCGCCAGCACGTGGTGGTCCTGGGCGGCACCGGCTTCGTCGGCCGCCACCTGGTGCCACGGCTGCTGGCCGACGGCCACCGCGTCACCGTGCTCAGCCGCGGCATCAGCGACGCGGCGCGCGCGCACTTCTCGCGCAACGCCAGCCTGATCGAAGGCGACGTGCACGATGCCGCGTTCCTGCGCGCCGTGCTCGACGACGCCGACGCGGTCGTCAACCTCGTCGGGATCCTCAACGAGCGCGGCGACGACGGCAGCGGCTTCCGCCGCGTGTTCGTCGAACTGGTCGATACCCTTCTCGAAGCGATGCAGGCCCACGGCGTGCGCCGGCTGCTGCAGATGAGCGCGCTGCACGCCGGCGACGGCGAGAGCCACTACCTGCAGGCGCGCGGCCAGGCGGAGGCGCGGGTGCGCGCGTCCGGCCTGGAGTGGACGCTGCTGCGTCCGTCGGTCATCGCCGGCCCGGGCGACGGCCTGTTCTGCCGGTTCGACGGGCTCCTGAGATTCATGCCCGTGCTGCCGCTAGGTGGCGCGGAGGCGTGTTTCCAGCCGGTGTGGGTGGGTGACGTGGCCGAGGCGTTCGCGCGTGCGCTGGCCAACCCGGCCAGCATCGGCCAGAGCTTCGACCTGGTCGGCCCGGACCGCTACACGCTGGCCGAGATCGTGCACATGACCGCCTCCGCGCGCGGGCGCCACCGCCTGGTGGTGCCGCTGCCGCCGGCGCTGGGCAAGCTGCAGGCCGAGGTCGGCGAGCACCTGCCCGGCAAGCCGATCAGCCGCGACAACTGGCGCTCGCTGCAGCTGGATTCGACCAGCGACCACAACGGACTGCCGCGCCTGGGCATCACGCCGACGGCAGTCGCGCCGCGCCTGCCGGAGATCCTCGGCCTCGACGCGGCCTGAGGCGCGCGTCAGGATTCGCCTCTTTGATTGACCTTCAACCCGGAGCGCCGAAATGGGACTGCTCGACATGCTGCTCGGCCACGCCAGCGACAAGCCGCTGGACGACGTGGCCGCCGACTTCCAGCCGCTGCTCGCGCCGGGCGAAACCGTGCAGCGCGCGTTCGGCCTGGTGCGCGACCTGATGGTGTTCACCGACCGCCGCCTCATCCTGGTCGACAAGCAGGGCGTCACCGGCCGCCGCACCGAGTACCTGAGCCTGCCCTACCGCAGCATCGCGATGTACTCGCTGGAAACGGCCGGGCATTTCGACCTGGAAGCCGAACTCAAATTGTGGGTGTCCGGCCAGTCGCAGCCGCTGGTGCGCAGCCTGGGCCGCAACACGGGCGCCGAGGACATCATCGCCGTGCTCGCCGAGCACGTGCCGCGCTGAACAATGGACGGGCGCACACGCGACATGGAGGTCTACCTGGTCGGCGGCGCCGTGCGCGACGCCTTGCTCGGCCTGCCGCCGGGCGACCGCGACTTCGTGGTCGTCGGCCAGACACAGGATGCGATGGAGGCCGCGGGCTTCAAGCCGGTGGGGCGCGATTTCCCGGTATTCCTGCATCCCGATACCGGTGAGGAACACGCGCTGGCGCGGACCGAGCGCAAGTCCGGGCGCGGCCACCGCGGCTTCGTGGTCGACGCGGATCCGTCGGTGACGCTGGAGGAGGACCTCGGCCGGCGCGACTTCACCATCAATGCCATCGCGCGGCGCGAGGACGGGACCCTGGTCGATCCGTTCGGCGGCGCGGGCGACATCGAGGCGCGTGTGTTGCGCCATGTCGGCGAGGCCTTCGTGGAGGACCCGCTGCGGGTCTTGCGCGCGGCGCGCTTCATGGCGCGCTTTGCACCGCTGGGTTTCAGCGTCGCACCGGAAACGATGGCGCTGATGCGGCGCATGGTCGAGTTCGGCGAGCTCGCCGAACTCACGCCCGAGCGCGTCTGGCAGGAACTGCGGCGCGCGCTGGCCGCTCCGGCGCCGTCGGCCTTCATCCGCACGCTGCGCGATTGCGGCGCGCTGGCCGTCGTGCTGCCGGAGGTGGACGCGCTGTACGGCATCCCGCAACGCGCCGAGTACCAGCCGGAGGTCGACACCGGCACCCACGTCGAACTGGTCTGCGACATGGCCGCGCGACTGGCGCCGGGCGATGACATCGTCGGCTTCGCCGCGCTGGTGCACGACCTGGGCAAGGCGCTGACGCCCAGCGAGGTACTGCCCGGCCACATCGGTCACGAGCGCGCGGGCGTCGCCCCGCTGCGTGCGCTGTGCGAGCGCCTGAGGGTGCCGACCGCGCACCGCCAGCTGGCCGAGGCGGCCTGCCGCGAACACCTCAACGTCCACCGCTTCGACCAGCTGCGCGCGTCGACGGTGCACGACCTGATCGCACGGTGCGATGGCTTCCGCCGCCCCGAACGCATCGACCCGCTGGCGACCGTTTGCGAGGCCGATGCGCGCGGCCGCACCGGGCTGGAGGAGCGCGAATATCCGCAGGGCGATGCGTTGCGTGCGTCCCATGCGGCCGCGTGCGCGGTGAAGTCGAATGATGTGGCCGAAGGGCTCAGCGGCCCGGCGATCGGCGAGGCATTGCGGCGTGCGCGCATCCAGGCGATCGCGCAGGCCACCGGCAAGCGGCCCTAGCGGCCTTCAGTAGGAGCAGCTTCAGCCGCGATCCGAACCGTCCGATAGCGTTGTAGGAGCGGCTTCAGCCGCGATCCGACTGTTGGAAGCCTCCTGTAGGAGCGACGTAAGTCGCGACCCGAAGCGTCGTGGGTGACAGCCGTCGCGACTTACGTCGCTCCTACAACGCCCGGTTGGATCCGATGCAATCGCGGCTGAAGCCCCTCCTACAGGGTGCGCGGTGCTGTAATTGGCAAGCGCGATTCCAGCCACTGCAGCCCGCGTGCCACCGGCGTCGCGCCCAGCACCAGGCCGCCGACCACGCCCAGCATGTTCGCAAACACATCGGCGGCCTCGGCCTCTCGCGTGGCCGTCAGGAAGTGCTGCGCGGCCTCCACGCCCACGCCGACCGCCAGCAGCAGCAGCGCCGCCAGCGAACGCGCCCGCGGGCTGGCGAACAGCATCGACGCGTACGTCGACAACGCGAGGTACGAGGTGAAGTGCAGTGCCTTGTCGAAGTTCGGGATCGAAGGCGTTGGCACGTCGCCGGCGGGCAGCAGCGACACCGTGACCGCGCACGCGATGGCGACCAGCCACAGCGCCACCCAGCGCCGCGCGAACCTGAGCGGCCGCATCGCCGGCATGCGACGACGCGTCACGGCCGGCGCCCTCACAGGCGGAAGCTCAGGTCGCCTGCCAGGAACGCCGCGCCGAACTCCACGTCCTTCTCGAAGCCCATCACGCCGAAGCGCTCGCCCATCCCGCTGGGCAGGGTCAGCTTCTTGACCTCTTCGATGCGGCGCAGGCGTTCGGCCTCGTCGCCGATGCGCTCGATCCGCTCCAGCACGCCGGCCAGGCCGTTGCCCAGCAGGAAGCTGGCCTGGCTGCAGTAGCCGGCGAAGTCGAAGCCCGCGGCCACGCCGGCCTCGGCCAGCGCGGTGAAATCCACCGACGCGGTGATGTCCTGCAGGCCCGGCCAGCGCAACGGGTCGTCGTGCATGCGGTGGCGGTGGAACGCGCGCAGGGTGCCGTCGCGGCGTTCGGCCTGGTAGTACTCGGCGCGCGGGTGGCCGTAATCGACGAACAGCATCGCGCCGCGACGCATGCCACCCGACACCGCCTGGATCCAGTACGGCAGTTGCGGCAGCACCTCGGAGCGGTAGCCATCGGGCAGCGTGCGCTCCAGTCGGCGCTCGATGTGGCGCACGGCATTGGACAGGAAGGCGTCGGCAGGGCGGTCGACGCGCGCGAACGCGCCGCCCTCGACCACGACGTGCTCTTCCATCACTTCGCCGCCGGCAATGGCGAAGCGCGGCGTCGGCAGCGCATCGATCACCTCGTTGGCGAACAGCACGCCGTCCCAGTCGTCGGCAAACGGCGTATCCGGCCACTCCACCAGCTCGAACAGCGGCGGCGACAGACGCTCGCGCAGTGTCTCGCGCTGGCGTTCGCGCAACTGCGCGCTGGGCTCGAGGATGGCGTAACGGTCTGGCAGCGCGTCCAGTTCCATCAGCCGCTTGAGCGCGACCGCAGCGAACGCGCCGGTGCCGCCGCCCAGCTCCAGGAACCGGGCCTGCGCGCCGAGCTGCTGCAGCACCGGCGCCAGCGACTCGGCCACGCACGCGGCGAACACCGGACCCATCTCGGGCGCGGTGGTGAAATCCCCCGCCGGCCCGAACTTGCTGGCGCCCGCGCTGTAGTAGCCCAGCCCGGGTGCGTAGAGGGCCAGTTCCATGAAGCGCGAAAACGGCACCGCGCCGCCGGCTGCGGTGATCTCGTTGCGGATCGCTTCCGACAGGCGTGCGCTGTGGGCGGCGGCCTCGGCATCGGGTTCGGGCAGGTCGAAAGGCTTCATGCGGCGTGCTGGCATCGCGGGGAGCGGTCACGCAGGATAGCGGCTCGGATGCGAACGCCCGGTGCCCGCGGGCGTCCATCGCCGACAGGAAGCCCACCTCGATGCCATCCACGCCCGTTGCCCTGGTCACCGGTTCCGCCCGCCGCATCGGTGCGGCGATCGCCCGTGCGCTGCACGCGGCCGGTTACGACCTGGCGCTGCATTACCGCAGTTCGTCGGACGACGTCGATGCGCTCGCCGCCGAGCTCGAACGCGCCCGACCGGGCAGCACCGTGCGGCTGCAGGCCGACCTGGCCGAGTTCGACCGGCTGCCGGAGCTGGTCGCCCGCACCGTGGGCCGCTTCGGCCGCCTCGATGCGCTGGTCAACAACGCCTCGGGCTTCTTTCCCACGCCGGTCGGCGAGGCCACCCCGGCGCAGTGGGATGCGCTGTTCGCCACCAACGCGCGCGCGCCGCTGTTCCTGGCGCAGGCCGCTGCGCCACACCTGGCCCGCAATGGCGGCGCGATCGTCAACCTGACCGACCTCTACGGCGAGCGCCCGCTGGCCGGGCACTCGATCTACTGCATGGCCAAGGCGGCGCTGCTGATGGCCACACGCTCGCTGGCCCTTGAGCTGGGCCCGCAGGTGCGTGTCAACGCAGTGTCGCCCGGCGCGATCCTGTGGCCGGAAGACGGAGGCGGCGACGCCGCGCGCCAGGCGATGCTGCAGCGCACGCCGCTGGCGCGCACCGGCACGCCCGAGGAGGTCGCCGAGGCGGTGCGCTGGCTGTTGCAGGACGCGACCTACTGCACCGGGCAGGTGATCCACCTCGATGGCGGGCGGCGGTTGGCGGGTTGAAGTTCGACTCCCGCCTACGGTGCCTTCTGTAGGAGCGGCTTCAGCCGCGATGCCGCGCATCGTCCGATCCGTTGTAGGAGCGACGTAAGTCGCGACCGTCGTCTCGACGAAACAACGCGGGTCGCGACTTACGTCGCTCCTACACGTGGGGGTCTTCCGGGAAAGCTCTCGCGTCTGAAGCCGCTCCTACAGACCACCCATTCGATGCGCGGCCTCACGCGGCCACGCTTTTCAGAGCGACACCACTTCCAACGGCACGTCGCGCTGCGGATGCGCCGCCCACAGCTGCGCCAGGGTGCGGCCGGTGCCGGGCACTTCGACGTAAGGCGCGATGTCGGCCAGCGGACGAAGCACGAAGGCGTGTTCCAGCTCGGGCCGCGGGATCTGCAGGTGGCCCGGCCCCGAGATCACGCGGTCGTCGAACAGCACGATGTCGACGTCGAGCGTGCGGTCGCTCCAGCGCGGGCCGGTGCGGTCGCGCCCGTGCGCATCCTCCAGCGCGTGCAGCCAGGCGTTGAGCGCGTAGGGGTCGGTGGTGCACTGGACGATGGCGGCGGCGTTGAGGAAATCACGCCCCTCGAAGCCGACCGCCTGCGTGCGGTACACCGGCGAGACCACCACCTCGCCGAAGTGCTCGCGCAGGGCATCCAGTGCGCTGCGCAGGTTGGTGTCCGGGTCGAGGTTGCTGCCCAGGCTCAGGTAGGCACGGCTGGTGGCGGGACGGCTCATGCGTCGGAGTCCTCGTGCAGCATGCGTTGCGACAGCGTGGCGACCGCGGTGGCGACATCCGCCCCGCCCGGCTGCTGGAACAGCCGCAGCCCGAATTCCGACAGCACCGCCAGCAGGTGGTCGAAGATATCCGACTGGATGTCCTCGTACTCGCCCCACGCGGTGGTGGCGGTGAAGCAGTAGACCTCCAGCGGGATGCCGGTGGCGCCCGGGTCGAGCTGGCGCACCAGCATGGTCATGTCGTCGCGCACGCGCGGGTGCGCGCGCAGGTAGGCGGCCACGTACGCGCGGAACGTGCCGAGGTTGGTGACGCGCCGCGTGTTGACCGGGTCCTTGCCGCCGGCGGCCAGTTCGGCGTTGTAGTCCTCCAGCTCGCGGCGCTTGGCATCGAGGTAGTCGTCGATCAGCGCGATGCGGCGCAGGCCGTCGCGCTCCTCGCCCGACAGGAAGCGCACCGACGCCTGGTCGATCAGCAGCGCGCGCTTGATCCGCCGCCCGCCGGCCTCGCTCATGCCGCGCCAGTTCTTGAAGCTGTCGCTGATCAGGCGGTGCGTGGGGATGGTGGTGATCGTCTTGTCCCAGTTCTGCACCTTGACCGTGTGCAGCGCGATGTCGATCACGTCGCCGTCGGCCTGCAGCTCCGGCATCTCGATCCAGTCGCCCACGCGCAGCATGTCGTGGCCGGACAGCTGGACCGACGCCACCAGCGACAGGATGGTGTCCTTGAACACCAGCAGCACGACCGCGGTCATCGCGCCCAGGCCGGTCAGCAGCACCAGCGGCGAGCGGTCGATCAGCGTGGCCACGACCAGCACGCCGGCGACGATGAACACCAGCAGCTTCATTAGCTGCAGGTAGCCCTTGACCGGCCGCGCGCGGGCGCGCTCGCCGCGCGACTCGTACAGATCGTTGAAGGTGTTCAGCAGATCGCTGAGCGACAGTGCAACAGCAAAGTAGATGCAGGCGACGGCGACATTGCGCACCACCAACACCGCGTCGTCGTCCAGCCCCGGCACCGTGCCGATACCGGCCAGCACGACCAGTGCCGGCACGACCCATGCCAGACGCGACAGCACGTTGCGCCCGAGCAGCAGGTCGTCCCACTTGAACGACGAGGCCTGCGCCACGCGCTCTGCCACGCGCAGCAGCACGCGGCGGGTGACCCAGTTCGCCAGCCAGGCGGTCAGCAGCAGGCCGGCGAGCGTCAGCGCGGTGGACGCGTACG
The DNA here is from genome assembly GCF_020026895.1 of Novilysobacter selenitireducens. GTDB lineage: Bacteria > Pseudomonadota > Gammaproteobacteria > Xanthomonadales > Xanthomonadaceae > Lysobacter_C > Lysobacter_C selenitireducens. The sequence continues at coordinate 34,306 of NZ_JAINZW010000005.1, read as the reverse complement.
GCAGATCCGCCAGCGGCCGCAGGAAATCAAGATCCGGTAGACCATCCATCGCTACAGGGTAGCGGCGGTGCGCTCGATCATCACCCCGACCGCGCGCGCGCCGCGCACCGCACCGGGCTTGCTCAGCTTCAGGCGCACGCGCTGCACGCCGAACTCCTCGAGGATGATCGCCGCCACGCGCTCGGCCAGCGTCTCCACCAGGCCGAAGTCGGATTCGGAGACGTACTGGACGACGCGCTTGCTGACTGCCTTGTAGTTGAGCGTGTCGCCGATGGCGTCGCTGGCGGCCGGGATGCGGTTGTCGAACGCCATCTCGATGTCGAACACCAGCGGCTGGCGGATACGCCGCTCCCAGTCGTAGATGCCGATCAGTGCCTCGATCTCGAGGCCTTCGATGAAGACGTGGTCCATGGGGGCGGAAATCGGGAAAAAGGAAAGGGCCACACTACCCGCGTGTCGCGCCGGGCGCAGCGACCCTCGCCGACAGGGGCCGCGCGGTTACGACTGCACCGCCGGCAGGCTCGCCATGTCCCAGCGCGGGGTCACGCGCACCGAGGCGTCCTCGGACTGGCCGGCCTGCAGGCGCAGCGCACCGGCAAAGGCGATCATCGCGCCGTTGTCGGTGCAGAACGCCGGGCGCGGGAAGCCGACGCGGCCGCCGCGTTGCTCGGCCATGGCCTGCAGCCGCGCGCGCAGGCGACGGTTGGCGCCGACGCCACCGGCCACGACCAGCGTTTCGCAGCCGGCCGCGTCCAGTGCGCGCTCGCACTTGATCGCCAGCGTCTCGACCACCGCATCCTCGAACCCGCGCGCGATGTCGGCGCGGGTGGTGTCGGACTGGTCGCTCTTCTGCCAGGCCAGCAGCACCTGGGTCTTCAGTCCGCTGAAACTGAAATCCAGCCCGGGGCGATCGGTCATCGGCCGCGAGAACCGGTATGCGCCCGGCGTCCCCTGCTCGGCCATCGCCGCCAGGTGCGGCCCGCCCGGGTACGGCAGCCCCATCAGCTTGGCGGTCTTGTCAAAGGCCTCGCCGGCGGCGTCGTCCAGCGTCTCGCCCAGCAGGCGGTAGCGGCCGATGGCGTCCACGGCGACCAGCTGGGTGTGCCCACCCGAGACCAGCAACGCCACGAACGGCGGCTCCAGCGGCCCTTCGTCGGTTTCTTCCATCAACGGCGCCAGCAGATGGCCTTCCATGTGGTGGACGGCCACGGCCGGCACGTCCAGCGCCCATGCGAGCGACCGCGCCACCCCGGCACCGACCAGCAGCGCGCCCACCAGCCCGGGGCCGGCGGTGTAGGCCACGCCGTCGAGTTCGTCCACGGCCATGCCGGCCTCGGCCAGGGTCTGGCGGATCAGCGGCAACAGTTTGCGGACGTGGTCGCGGCTGGCCAGCTCCGGCACCACGCCGCCGTATTCGGCATGCAGCGCGACCTGGCTGTACAGGGCGTGCGCCCGCAGGCCGGCCTCCGTGTCGTACACGGCCACGCCGGTTTCGTCGCAGCTGGTTTCGATGCCGAGGACTTTCATGGGGGCTAGGGGCTAGAGGCTTGGGGTTAGGGGCTGGGGTTTAGAGGTTCGCTCTGAGCCCCTCTCCCGCCGGGGCGACGGAACACAGTTTGCGCGCCATTGGCGCGCGTGTGACAGAGCGCCCGCGCCACCAGCGCGGGCCGGGGCGCGGAGCGGGGGTTGGGGAGAGGGTCCGACGAAGTCACGTGGGCGGCACGCTGGCTGGACCTGAGAACGAAGCTGGAACCCCACCCCATGCGGCCGGCCGAGGAACTTCCCAACCGCCACCCAGCCGCAACTTGCATCCGCCCGGAGCACCCCGCTATCATACGCGGCTCGCCCGGCGGATCCGGGCCGACCACCCGAACCGAGATACCGTATGCCCAGCGTCAAAGTCCGCGAAAACGAGCCGTTCGAGTTTGCACTGCGTCGCTTCAAGCGCACCTGCGAGAAGGCCGGCGTCCTCGCCGAGACCCGCAAGCGCGAGTTCTACGAGAAGCCGACCCAGGAGCGCAAGCGCAAGGCCGCCGCGGCTGTGAAGCGCCAGGCCCGTCGCGCCTCGCGCGACGTGACCAAGCGCCAGCGCCTGTACTGAGTACAGCGGGTTTCTTCCCCTGCGCCGGGTGACCGGCGTGGTGGAGGTGCGAAGCCGGCCGCGCCCTTGCGCCGCCGGCTTTTTGCGTTTCGCCCGGTGGCGGCCAACCCGGCCTTCCGTGCCCGGACGCGGCCCTGCAGCCATCCGTACCCACCATCAGCCCCAGCCATCCAAGGACCCTGCCATGTCCCTCAAGCAGCAGCTCACCGATGACATGAAGGCCGCGATGAAGAGCGGCGACAAGCACAGCCTCGGCGTGATCCGCCTGGCCAATGCCGCGATCAAGCAGAAGGAAGTCGACGAGCGGGTCGAGCTGGACGACGCGCAGGTACTGGCCGTGCTGGAGAAGATGGTCAAGCAGCGCCGCGATTCGGTCGCCCAGTACGAGGCCGCCGGCCGCGGCGACCTGGCCGACATCGAGAAGGCCGAGATCGTGGTGGTCGAGCGCTACCTGCCGGCCAAGCTGGGCGAGGCCGAGATCCGCGCCGCGATCGACGCGGCCGTCGCCGAGACCGGCGCCGCCGGCCCGGCCGACATGGGCAAGGTGATGGGCGTGCTGAAGCCGCGCCTCGCCGGCCAGGCCGACATGGGCCAGGTATCGGCCCTGCTGAAGCAGCGCCTCGCCGGCTGACCCGCCGCGGCGCGGGCCGCACCGCCGCTGCACCCACGAAGCCGGGCCCGTCCCGGCTTCGTCGCGTCCGGGCCTGCGACACGGTACTAACCGCGCTGGCGCGACACTGACGCCCGGCACGCCCGGTGCCGTCCCACGCCATGCCATGCCGTCGACCACCGCCCCTTCCCGCACCGCCCCATCCACCGCCGCGACCGCCGCCCCGCACGGCCCCGCCCCCGGGACGCCGGAGCGGGCACTCGACCGCCTGCAGGCGCTGAACGACCGCCTTCAGGCCTCGCGCGTCGCGCGCTTCGCGCAGCGCTTCATCGACGACGACATCCCCGCCCTGGCCGCGGCGCTCGCCTTCTACACCCTGCTGTCGCTGGCGCCGCTGGTGACCATGCTGCTGTGGCTGACCACGTCGCTGTACCCGGCCGCGCAGGACGAGTTCTTCCGGCAGGTGGGCCTGCTGGTGGGTGCGGAGGTCGAGGCCACGGCGCGGCTGATCGTCGCCAACGCCGAACGCGAGCCGCGCACCGGCTCGCTGGCCGCGCTGCTGGGCACGCTGGCCTTGCTGGTGGGCGCCTCGATCGTCTTCGGACAGTTGCAGGCCGCGCTCAACCGGGTGTTCCGCAGCGATGCCAAGCGCCTGGGCGGCGTTCTGGCGTGGCTGCGCAAGCGGCTGCTGTCGTTCGGCATGGCCGTGGCACTGGGCTTCCTGCTGGTGGTGTCGATGGCCGCGCAGGCCGGCCTGCAGCTGCTGGTGGCCTACCTGCCGGCGCTGTTGCCGGTGTTCGTCGCGCTGTTCTCGTTCCTGCTGTACTCGCTGGCGTTCGCGGCGATGTACCGCTGGCTGCCCGACCGCTCCGTCGGTGGCCGGCGCGCGCTGCTGGGCGGCGCACTGACGGCGTCGATGTTCATGGCCGGTCGCGCGGCCATCGGCCTGTACCTGGGCCAGGCGAGCCTGGGCAGCGCCTACGGGCCCGCGGGCGGCCTGGTTGTCATGCTGGTGTGGCTGTACTACTGCGCGGTGGTGTTCCTGGTGGGCGCGCTGATCACCGCGATGCTGGACGAGCACGCGCGCGTGCGGCAACGCGTCGAGCAGGTGCGCCGGCAATGCGCGAAGGCCACGGATGCGGCCGCCGGCGTGGCATCCTAGCCACCCGATTTCGACCCGGCGCCCCTGCGGCGGCCGCGTGCATGGCCCGCATCCCCGACGCGTTCATTGACGATCTCCTCGCCCGGACCGACATCGTCGAGCTGGTGGGCGCGCGCGTGCCGCTCAAGCGGCAGGGCAAGGAGTACTCGGCGCGCTGCCCGTTCCACGACGAGCGCTCCCCAAGCTTCACGGTGTCGCCGACCAAGCAGTTCTACCACTGCTTCGGCTGCGGGGCGCACGGCACCGCCATCAGCTTCCTGATGAACTACGACCGCCTCGAGTTCCTCGACGCGGTCGAGGAACTGGCGCGCCATGCCGGCATGGAAGTGCCGCGCGACACCCAGCAGCGCAACGCCAACCCCGGCAGCCAGGGGCTGTTCGATGCGGTCGAGGCGGCGTCGAAGTTCTTCCAAAAGCAGCTCGTGTCCAGCGACAAGGCCCGCGCGTACCTGGACGGCCGCGGGGTGAGCGAGGCGATCCGCGCGCAGTTCGCCATCGGCTACGCACCCGACGGCTTCAACGCGCTGCGCGACGCACTGGGCACCGACCCGCGGCGGATGCAGCTGCTCGAGCGCGCGGGCCTGTTCTCGAAGAACGACAGCGGCCGCGTCTACGACAAGTTCCGCGACCGGGTGATGTTCCCGATCCACGACCGGCGCGGCCGCACGATCGCATTCGGCGGTCGCGTGTTGGGTAAGGACGACGGCCCCAAGTACCTCAACTCCCCCGAGACGCCGCTGTTCCACAAGGGTCGCGAACTCTACGGCCTGTGGCAGGTGCGCCAAGCGCACAACAAGATCGAACGGCTGGTGGTGGTGGAGGGCTACATGGATGTGGTCGCGCTGTTCCAGCACGGCGTCGACACCGCGGTGGCAACCCTGGGCACGGCGACCACGCCCGACCATGCCGAGTTGCTGTTCCGCAACGCACCGGACGTGTACTTCTGCTTCGACGGCGACCGCGCGGGCCGCGGCGCAGCGTGGAAGGCGGTGGAGTCGGTGCTGCCGCGCATGAAGGACGGCCGCCAGGCGTTCTTCCTGTTCCTGCCCGAGGGCGAAGACCCGGACACCATCGTGCGCAGCGAGGGCGCCGAGGGCTTCAACGCGCGCCTGCAGGCGGCCACGCCGCTGTCGCAGTTCCTGTTCGACACGCTGGGCGCCGACGTCAACCTGGCCACGCTGGAAGGCAAGGGCCGGCTGGCCGAACGTGCCAAACCGCTGCTGGCGCAGATCCCCGACGGCGCGTTCGGCGACCTGATGCGCCAGCGCCTGACCGAACTCACCGGCGTGGGCGCACGCAGCGCCGGCGCCGACACCCACGTGCCCGCCCAGCGCGCGCGTCGTCCGAGCGGCACGCCGGCGCCCAAGCGCAGCCTCGTGCGCAGTGCGATCACGCTGCTGCTGCAGCATCCGCCGCTGGCGCTGGAGCTGTTGCCGCCGTTCCGCTTCGCCGGGCTGCAACAACCCGGCGTGCCGTTGCTGATCGACCTGCTGCAACTGGTCGACGCGCGCCCGGACATCACCACCGGCGCGCTGATCGAGCACTTCGAGGGCCGCGAGGAACACGCCGCGCTGCAGAAGCTGGCCGCCGAAGTGGTGCCCGGCGATGTGGAGATGTGGCGCACCACGTTCATGGACGCGATCGACCAGCTCGAACGCTTCCGGCTGCGCCAGCGCATCGAGGTGCTGCAGGAGCGCGTGCGCGATGGCGGCTTCAGCGCGCTCACCGCCGAAGAGAAGGCCGAGCTGTTGCAGTTGCAGGCGGCCACGCGCGGCGCCTGACGCCGGCACGTGAAGCCGGCCGCACCGCTCGGCTAAGCTCCGGGATCGACCAGACCCGGGGAGTCGCCTCATGTCGTTGCGCCACGTCCTTACCTTCATCGCCCTGGCCGCCGCGTGCGCGTGGCCGGCCTTCGCCCAGTCGCCCGCGCCGGTGGAGCGCGTGGAAACCGGCAACCGCGTCAGCGAGAACATCCCGGCCATCCCGCCGGAACTGGTCGAGCGCCTCAACCGCTACCAGAACACCCGCGGTGCCGGCTTCGCCGGTTGGACCGACGACGGCTGCCTCCTGGTCAGCACGCGCTTTGCCGAAACCAGCCAGGCCCACCGCGTGTGCGCGCCGATGGGCATGCGCGAGCAGCTCACCTTCTACCCCGAGCCCGTGGCCGGCATCGACGCCGCGCCGGCCGCCGCCGACCTGGACGGGTTCGTGTTCGGCAAGGACATCGGCGGCAACGAGGCCTGGCAGCTGCACTGGTTCGACCTTGGCACGCGCGAGGTGCGCCTGCTGACCGACGGCCAGTCGCGCAACCAGGGCGCGTTGTTCTCGCATGACGGGCGGCGCTTCGCGTACTCCAGCACCGCGCGCAACGGCACCGACACCGACGTGTGGGTGATGGACTTCCCGTCGGGCCAGGCGCGGCCGCTGGTTGCCGAGGGCGGCACGTGGAGTGCGCGCGACTTCGCGCCCGATGGCACGCGCATGCTGGTCAGCCGATACGTGTCGGCCAGCGAGTCGCACCCGGGCGAGGTCGACCTTTCGACCGGCGAGGTGGAACTGTTCCCGGTCGAGGGCGGCACGGCGGCGTTCGGCGATTTCCGCTACGCGCCCGACGGCCGCAGCGTGTACTACGTGTCGGACGAGCCGGTCGATGGCCGCAGTGGCGAGTTCATGACGCTGCGCCACCACGACCCCGACACCGGCGCGCTGACCGTGCTCAGCGGCGACATCCCGTGGGACGTGGAAGGCTTCGAGATCAGCGACGACGGGCGCCACCTCGCCTTCGTCACCAACGAGGACGGCATCGCGCGCCTGCACGTGCGCCGCCTGCCCGGGCACGAGCCGGTGGCGCTGCCGGAACTGCCGGTCGGCGTGATGGGTGGACTGGGCTTCTCGCCCGACGGCAACCGGCTGGCGCTGACGCTCAACACCGCCACCTCGCCCAGCGATGTCTACGTCATCGACCTGGCATCGCGCGGACTGGAGCGGTGGACGCGCAGCGAAGTGGGCGGACTGGACGCGGCATCGTTCGTCGCGCCCACGCTGGTGCGCTACCCGACGTTCGACGAGGTCGACGGCGCGGCCCGTACGATTCCCGCGTTCTACTACCGCCCGGCGAACGTGCCGGCCGGTACGAAGCTGCCGGTGGTGATCAACATCCACGGCGGCCCGGAAGGACAGGCGCTGCCGACGTTCAACCCGACCGCGCAGTTCCTGGCCAACGAGCTGGGCGTGGCGATGCTGGTGCCGAACGTGCGCGGCTCGGCCGGCTATGGCAAGACCTACCTGTCGCTGGACAACGCCGAGAAGCGCGAGGACTCGGTGCGCGACATCGGCGCGCTGCTGGACTGGATAGACCGGCAGCCGGAACTGGATGCCGACCGCGTCGGCGTCTACGGCGGCAGCTACGGCGGCTACATGGTGCTGGCGTCGATGGCGACCTACCCCGAGCGCATCCGCGCCGGCGTGGACATCGTCGGCATCTCGCACTTCGGTACGTTCCTGCAGAACACCGAGGACTACCGCCGCGACCTGCGCCGCGCCGAGTACGGCGACGAGCGCAAACCGGAGATCGCGCAACTCTTCGAGCGCATCTCCCCGCTCAATAACGCCGACCGCATCACCGCGCCGCTGTTCGTTGCCCAGGGCAAGAACGACCCGCGCGTGCCGTACACGGAGGCCGAGCAGATCGTCGCCGCCACCCGCAGCAACGGCCAGCCGGTGTGGTACCTGCTGTTCAACGACGAAGGCCACGGCTTCCGCAAGAAGAGCAACAGCGACCACTTCACCGCCGCGACGATGCTGTTCTGGCAGGAGCACCTGCTGGGCGAGTGACACCCGCGGAGGGAAACACCCAGGGGCCGGCAACGCCGGCCCCTTTTTTATGGCTCCGCGGGCAACGTCTCGCGCATGCGCACCGCCACCACCAGGCCCGATGCGAACGTGAGGGCCGCCACCAGCCACAGTGCGGCGCGCAGGCCGAACACGTCGGCGGTGATGCCGGCGATGACCGCGCCGAAGGCGTAGCCGAGGTCGCGCCACAGCCGGTAGACGCCGACGGCCGAGGCCCGCCAGCCGGGGTGGGCGACGTCGCCGATGGCGGCCAGCAGCGTCGGGTAGACCATCGCCGTGCCCAGCCCGAGCAGCGCGGCGCCGGTCGCAAAGCCCGCATAGCCCGCTGCAAGTGCGATCACCGCGATGCCCGCGGCCTGCATCCACATGCCGGCGGTGATCAGGCCCTTGCGGCCGACCCGGTCCGACCAGGCGCCGGTGAACAGCTGTCCGAGGCCCCACGTCGCGGGGTAGATCGCCGCCAGCGTGCCGATGCGCGCCAGGTCCATGCCGGCCGCCGCGAAGAACAGCGGGAACAGCCCCCACGCCATGCCGTCGTTGAGGTTGTTGACCAGACCGGCCTGGCTGACGCTCGACAGGTCGCGGTCGCGCCAGCTGGTGCGGCGGAACACCTCGCCCGCCGACAACGGCGCGACGTCGGCATGCAGGCGCGACTCGGCGGCGACGTGGTGCCGGGTTTCCCGCACCAGCCATGCCGAGAGCAGCAGGCCGATCGCCACGAACGCCACGCCCAGGTAGAACGGCTCCGGCCGCAGGCCATACCGGGCGGCGACATAGCCGGTAGCCAGCGCGGACAACGCGACCGCGAAGTACCCGGCGAACTCGTTGAGGCCCATCGCCAGCCCGCGCCGCTGCGGGCCGGCCAGGTCGATCTTCATGATCACCGTGGTCGACCAGGTCAGGCCCTGGCTGACGCCCAGCAATGCATTGGCCGCCAGCACCCAGTTCCAGTCCGGCGCCCACATCAACAGGAACGGCACCGGGATCGCGACCAGCCAGCCGGCCACCAGCACGTGCTTGCGCCCGAAACGGTCCGACAAGCGGCCGGCCAGGTAGTTGGTGACCGCCTTGGTGACGCCGAACACGACGATGAAGGACAGGATCGCGGTGCGCGCGACCATGCCGAATTCCTCTTCGGCGATCGCCGGCAGGATGGTGCGCTCCAGCCCCACCATGGCGCCGACGAACGCATTGACCAGCACCAGCAGCGAGAACTGCGCGAGGTTTTCGCGCAGGCCCAGTCGCACCGGTTTCGCAGGCGCGGGCATCAGCCGGCGGGGCGCAGCTCGAATGCGGGCCCCGGCTGCAGCCACGGCAGCAGCCAGTGGTCGACCAGCAGGAAGGCGAACAGCGCCATCAGGTAGACGATGGAGTAGTTGAACACCTTCATCGCGTACAGCTCGTCGGGCGGATCCATCAGGCGCCACGCGTGCCACAGGAACACCGCGCCCAGCACCAGCGCGCCGCCGAGGTAGAACAGGCCGCTCATGCCCGAGGCCCACGGCAGCACCGTGACCACCACCAGGAGCACGGTGTAGAGCAGGATCTGCCAGCGCGTGTAGGCCACGCCGTGCGTCACCGGCAGCATCGGCACCAGCGCGCGGGCGTAGTCGTCGCGGCGGAAGATCGCCAGTGCCCAGAAGTGCGGCGGCGTCCACACGAAGATGATCAGCACCAGCAGCAGCGCGTGCGCCCAGTCCCACTCGCCCTGCATGCCGGTGACCGCGGCCCAGCCCAGCAGCGGCGGCGCGGCGCCGGCAATGCCGCCGATGACGATGTTCTGCGGCGTGGCGCGCTTGAGGAACACGGTGTAGATCACCGCGTAACCGATCAGCGAGGCAAAGGTCAGCAGCGCGGTGAGTGGGTTGACCCACAGCACCAGTATCGCCATCGACAGTGCTGCCAGCACCAGCGCGAACGCCAGCGCGCGCCCGGGGGTGATCTGCCCGACCACGATCGGCCGCCACGAGGTGCGCGCCATCTTGGCGTCGATGCGCGAGTCCAGCAGCTGGTTGATCGCCGCGGCCGACGATGCCGCCAGCCAGATGCCCAGGAAGCCGAGCACGGACTCGCGCAGCGGCGGCAGGCCGGGCACTGCCAGGAACATGCCGACGATCGCGGTGAACACGATCAGCGCCACGACCCGGGGCTTGGTCAGGTCGAAGTACTGGCGCAAGGTGGCGCGGGCGCTGGACATCAGTGCTCCGGGCTGCGCAGGCGCGCCAGCAGGGTGACCAGCACGAACAACAGCACGACCGCGCCACCGACGTGCGCCACGGCCACGCCCAGCGGCAGCGAGAACTTGACGTTGGCAATGCCCAGGCCGACCTGGACCAGCGTCGCGGCGCCTAGCAGGGTGGCCCAGCCGCGCACGCCGGGGATGCGTACCAGGCGCGCGGCCAGCACCAGCAGGTAGAGGGCCGCAACGACGGCAATCATCCGGTGCGCCAGCTGGATCGCGATGCGCGCCTCGCCGCTGAGCACGCCGCCTTCGTAGTCGGCGCCGATGCCACGCCACAGCACGAAGGCCTCGCCGAAGTCATGCCGCGGCCACCACTGGCCGACGCACTTGGGGAAGTCCAGCCAGTGCGTGGTGTCGGCGACCCAGCCGCCGGCGCCGCACGCCAGCGCGGCGTAGTTGGCACTGGTCCAGCCGCCCAGCGCGATCTGGAGCGCGAGCACGGCGATGCCGATGCCGACCCAGCGCCGCAGTGCGCGCGCTTCCGCCAGGCGGATCGGCACGTCGGTCGCCCGCCACGCCATCCACGTGAGCAGCGAGAACGTCAGCAGCCCGCCCAGCAGGTGGCCCATCACTACCACCGGCTTGAGCAGCCAGGTCACCGTCCACATGCCCAGCAGGGCCTGGAAGACGATGACGGCGAGCGTGATCGCGCCCGCGCGTGCGAGGTCCACGTTGCTCCATCGCAACGCCGACACCAGCAGGATCGCCTCGCCAGCGATGGCGAGCACGGCCGCCGCTACGTGCTGGCCCTTCATGTAGAGCGGTATCGCCGCCGCCACCAGCCCAGCGGCGACAAGCACGCGCGCGATGCCCCATCGGCGCTTGCGCGCCGCCAGCAGCGCCAGGCCGAGCACCAGCACGCCCAGCGTGGCGGCGATGTGGCGGTGGAACTGCTCGCGCCACGCCTTGTGCACTTCCAGCGGCCGGATCTCCAGCGCCGTGTCGTGGCGCACGCCTTCCACCGACGTCGGCCATGCGGCGCGGCCATAGCAGGTCGGCCAGTCGGGGCAGCTCAGTCCGGCGTCGGACAGGCGCACGAACGCACCGAACAGGATCACGACGGTCGCCAGTGCGACCGCGAGCCAGGCGATGCGGTGGAAGTGGCGGTACCAGCTGGCGGACTTGAAAGCGGTATTCATTCGGTAGGCATGGATGCGCGCCGGATCAGCGCAACTTCAGCAGCTTGGACACGTCCTTGCGCAGCCCGCCCGGATCGAAGCCGGGAGCGTAGCGCAGAACCACGAAGCCGTTCGGGTCGATCACGTACACCGGCACGCCGGTCGGGTCGTCCACGCGTGGCAGGCCCGCGCGCACCGCAGGATCGGGCTCGACCACGCGCCATGCACCGCCGGCCGGCAACGCGGCGGGCGGCGCGCCGATCCACAGCACGTCGACCTCGTCCGCATCCTTGCCGAACAGTTGCCAGACGGTATCGATCTGGCCGACGAGCGCCTCGCACGGCGCGCCGCAGTCGGCAGGCGGCGCGATGGCGATGCGCCAGCGCCGCTCGATCGGGTTCCACGCGTAGGTGCCGCCATCGGCCAGGCGCGGCGTCACCTCGCGCAGGTCGCCCGGCGGCTGCAGCAGTTCGCCATGGTTCTGCGTGCCGGCCGGGCGCCAGCCCGAGAAGCGCAGCAGGCCGGCCACCAGCATGCTGCCGAAGAACATCACGAAGATCCCGATGAGCAGGCCGCGGTTGCGGTTGCGGTTGCGGGTTCGGTTGTCGGCAGTCATCGGCGTGGTTTCCGGAAAGTCAGGATCAGGGCGGTGGCGAGCACCGCCAGCGCCAGCGCGAACCACTGCACCGCATACCCACGGTGCTTGTCGGGCGGCAGGGTGTTGGGCAGCAGCTCCAGGTCGCGCGCGTAGCCCAGCGGCAGCGCCGGATCCAGCCGCAGCACGCGCGGTGCCAGCGCGACCGACATGCCGGTTTCCGCGGCTATGGCCTGCATGTCCACGCGCGTCATCAGCCAGCCGTCGTCGGTGGCGCTGAGCGCGGGGCCGACGGCAATGCCGGTGGAGGGCGGCGGCACCAGCAGGCCTCGCAGCTCGTGTTCGCCCGCCGGCTGCTCCACGCGTGGCAGCGCGCGGTCGCCCGCCAGCGGCAGCCAGCCCAGGTCGACCAGCAGCGGGGCGCCTGCCTCGGGCACGAAAATCCGGTAGGCCCGCACGCCGACACGGCCCTCGCGCTGCTGGTTGTCCAGCAGCAGTGCGCCACGCGCGTCGAAGCGGCCGGTACCGACAGTCCAGTCGTAGTCGCGCGCGCGCTGCGCGTCGGCCGCCTCGGCCAGCGGCACGGCGCGGCGATCGACCAGCACGCGGTCGGCGGCGTCGAGCATTGCCTGCTTCTCCACCGCGCGCCGCGACTGCCACGCGCCCAAGCTGGCGAACAGGCCGATCGCCAGCACCGCCAGTGTCCAGCCGAACACAAGGTTGCGCCGGCGGCTCACGCGTGCGGCCACCGCGGCTGCGATAATCCACGCGGCGCGCCGCTCCGGCGCATCGCAGGCACCGACATGAATGACTCGCTGAAAACGCTGCTGATCATCGCCTTCCTGATCCTGATTCTCTGGAACCTCGGCGCGGGCCTGTACTACATGCTGGTCGACAAGAGCCAGAGCAAACGCACCGTCAACGCCCTGACCCGCCGCATCGCACTGTCTGTCGGGCTGATCCTGATCGTCATGCTGGCGATCTGGATGGGCTGGATCACGCCGCACGGCGTGGGGGCCTGACCCCGCAATCGCGCCCGCAAAAGTCCGGGCGCTCAGACGCGAAAGGCCGGCATTGCCGGCCCCCGCGCAAGGTTCGCTACGGCGTCAGAGCACGTAGACGAACATGAAGAGACCCAGCCACACCACGTCCACGAAGTGCCAGTACCAGGCCACGGCCTCGAAGCCGAAGTGGTTGTCGCGGTCAAAGTGGCCCTTCAGGCAGCGGAACCAGATCACCGCCAGCATGATCGTGCCCAGCGTGACGTGCGCGCCGTGGAACCCGGTCAGCATGAAGAAGGTCGAGCCGTAGATCCCCGAACCCAGCGTGAGGTTGAGGTCGCGGTAGGCGTGGATGTACTCCTCGGCCTGGAAGAACAGGAAGATGCAGCCCAGCACCACGGTGGCGCCCAGCCAGATCAGCAGCGGCTTGCGGTGGCCGGCCTTGAGCGCGTGGTGGGCGATGGTGATGGTCACGCCGGAGGTCAACAGGATCAGCGTGTTGAGCAGCGGCAGGCCCCACGCCGGGATCGTCTGGAAGTTGCCACCGACCGCACCTGGGCCGTTGCTCGGCCATGCGGTGCTGAAGCTGTCCCACAGCAGGCTGTTGGTCATCACGCCGTCGCCTTCGCCACCCAGCCACGGCAGCGCGAACTGGCGGGCATAGAACAGCGCGCCGAAGAACGCGGCAAAGAACATCACTTCCGAGAAGATGAACCACACCATGCCCATGCGGAACGAGGTGTCGACCTGGCGGTTGTAGTGGCCGGCGATCGACTCGCGGATGACGTCGCCGAACCAGCCGAACAGCACCGCGATCATGCCGGCGGCGCCGACGAAGAACGTCCACATGCCCCAGTCGGCTTCGTTGAACCAGCTGGCCAGGCCGACCATGAGGACGAACAGCGCGACCGAGCCCAGCAGCGGCCAGCGGCTGCTGTGGGGCACGAAGTAGATGTTGGCGTCGGGCGAATGGGCGTGGGCCATGTCGGCAGGTTCCGTGTTGGTGCGGCGGGTCAGCGTGGCGTGCCGGTCACGGCGCGGCGTGCGGCGAGTTGGCCGCGGCCGCGCGTGCGGTCAGCACGTCGTTCTTGAAGAAGGTGTAGGACAGGGTGACCGTCTTGACGTCGGCCGGCAGGTTGGGGTCGATGATGAAGCGCACGGGCATGTCGCGCTGCTCGCCGGCCTCCAGCGTCTGCGCGGTGAAGCAGAAGCACTCGGTCTTGTTGAAGTAGCCCGACGCGCGCGCCGGCGCGACCGACGGGGTGGCGCTGCCGACGACGGTGCGGTCGCTGGTATTGCGCGCGTAGTAGGTGGTCTCGTACTGCTCGCCCGGCTTCACCTGCATCGAGAACTGGTGCGGGGTGAACTCCCACGGCAGCTTGGAGTTGACGCTGCCGTCGAACTCCACCGTCACCCAGCGCTCGGCCGCCGGCGCGCGCGCATCCTGCACGCCCTCCGACGCCGTGCGCTCCAGGCGGATGCCGAACACCTTCTCGCAGGCGATCCGGTACAGCGGGATCAGGCTGAAGGTGAAGGCGAACGCGGCGATCGCGACCAGCACCATCTTGACGATGCCGGCGGCCGGACGTGGCTTGGGCGCGGTGTCGCTCATTGCCCCACCACCCCGCTGAGGATGAAGGCGACGTACACCGCGACCGCGACCGCCGCCGCCCACAGCGCCGTGCGCACGGCACCGCGGCGGCGGGCCTCGACGCTGGTGTCACGCTGCTTCGGTTGGCGGGGAGAGTCGGTCATGGTCGCCATGCAACGGGCGCCGCCACGGAGGCGGCGCCCTGCTTCGTCAGTGCGTGATGTCGCCGTGCGCCAGGTCGCCGTCGCGGATCACCGGCGGCGTACCGAAGGTGTGGTGCGGCGCCGGGCTCGGCACGGTCCACTCCAGGCCCTTGGCAGCTTCCCACGAACGCGCGGCGGCAAGCGCGCCGTGCTTCTTGGAGTGCAGCAGGATGGCGAACATCATGAACGGCGTGACGAACATGCCGAACGCGCCGATCGAGCTGATCAGGTTCCAGTCCGCGAACACCACGTTGTAGTCCGGGATGCGGCGCGGCATGCCGGCCAGGCCCAGGAAGTGCTGCGGGAAGAACAGCAGGTTGACGAACACCATCGTCCACCAGAAGTGGAACTTGGCGAACGTCTCGTTGTACATGCGCCCGGTCCACTTCGGCCACCAGTAGTAGACCGCCGCGATGATCGCGAACAGCGCGCCGGTCACCAGCACGTAGTGGAAGTGCGCCACCACGAAGTAGGTGTCGTGGTACTGGAAGTCCGCGGGCACGATGGCGAGCATCAGGCCGGAGAAGCCGCCGATGGTGAAAAGGATCACGAAGGCGATCGCCCACAGCATCGGCGACTCGAACGTGATCGACCCGCGCCACATGGTGGTGACCCAGTTGAACACCTTCACGCCGGTCGGCACCGCGATCAACATGGTCGCGAACATGAAGTAGATCTCGCCACCCAGCGGCATGCCCACGGTGAACATGTGGTGCGCCCAGACGATGAACGACAGGAACGCGATCGACGCGGTGGCGTACACCATCGCCTGGTAACCGAACAGCGGCTTGCGGCTGAAGGTCGGGATGATCTCCGACACGATGCCGAACGCCGGCAGGATCATGATGTAGACCTCGGGGTGCCCGAAGAACCAGAAGATGTGCTGGAACATCACCGGGTCGCCGCCGCCGGCCGCGTTGAAGAAGCTGGTGGCGAAGAACTTGTCGGTCAGCAGCATGGTGACCGCGCCGGCCAGCACCGGCATCACCGCGATCAGCAGGAACGCGGTGATCAGCCAGGTCCAGCAGAAGATCGGCATCTTCAGCAGGTCCACGCCCGGGGCACGCATGTTGAGCAGCGTGGCGATGACGTTGATCGCGCCCATGATCGAGCTGATGCCCATCATGTGGATGGCGAAGATCACGAACGCAACGTTGCTGCCGCCCTGCAGGCTCAGCGGCGGATAGAGCGTCCAGCCGCCGGCGGGGCCGCCACCGGGCAGGAACAGCGTCATCAGCAGCAGGCTGAAGGCGAACGGCAGGATCCAGAACGACCAGTTGTTCATGCGCGGCAGCGCCATGTCCGGCGCGCCGATCTGCAGCGGGATCATCCAGTTGGCCAGGCCCACGAAGGCTGGCATCACGCCACCGAAGATCATCACCAGCGCATGCATGGTGGTCATCTGGTTGAAGAACTCGGGGCTGACGTGCTGCAGGCCCGGGACCGCCAGTTCAGTGCGGATCACCACGCTCATCGCCGCGCCGATGATGAACATGATGAAGCTGAAGATCAGGTACAGCGTCCCGATGTCCTTGTGGTTGGTCGAGAAGAACCAACGCTCGACGAAGCCCTGCTTGTGGCCGTGCTCATCGGTGTGGGCGTCGTGGTGGTGATCAGCAACGGGGTGCGTGGCAGCCATGGCCTACCTCTAAGGAAATACTGTTTCGATCAGCCGGCCGCGGGGGCGTCGGCGGCGGGAGCGGCATCGGCCGGCGTTTCAGCGTCGGCGTCCGCGTCGGCATCGACCGGCATCGCGGCCTCGTCGCCCTGCTGCACGTCCTCGACCATCTCCGGGTCCAGGCCGCGCGGGGCGTTGCCGTCGCTGCTCGGCGGCGGCGTGGTCGGGTCGGCCGGCGGCGCGGTCTCGGCCCTCTGGCCGGCGAGCCACTGCTGGTATTCGGCCGGCGGCACGGCGCGCACGACGATCGGCATGAAGCCGTGGTCCTTGCCGCACAGCTCGGCGCACTGGCCGCGGTAGATGCCCGGCTCGTCGATCTGCGTCCAGGCCTCGTTGACGATGCCCGGGATCGCGTCCTGCTTCCAGCCCAGCGCCGGCACCCACCACGCGTGGATCACGTCGTCGGCGGTGATCACGAAGCGGATCTTGGTGTCGGTCGGCAGCACCAGCTCGTTGTCCACGTCCAGCAGGTAGTGCTCGTGGTCGGCGACCGTGGGCTGAATGCCGCTCTGGCGGATCTCGTCGCTCTTGCGGTCCAGGCGGCTGGTGAACTGCACGCCCTCGCCCAGGTACTCGTACGTCCACATCCACTGGTAGCCGGTGACCTTGACGGTCATCTCGGCATTGCGGGTGTCGTACATGTTGATCAGCTTGCTGGTGGCCGGGAAGGCCATCAGCACCAGCAGCGCCACCGGGATCACGGTCCACAGGATCTCGAGCTTGGTGCTGTGGGTGAAGTCGCGGTCGGGCACGGCGCCCTTGGACTTGCGGAACTTGAACATCGCAAAGCCCATCGCGCCGAACACCAGCAGGCCGATCGCGACGCAGATCCACAGCGCCAGCATGTGCGCCTCGTAGGCGTTCTGCGACAGGTGGGTCACGCCGCGGCCCATGTTGAGCTGCCACGGCTGCGGATCGGCGGCCTGTGCCGATGCCAGGACGGGAACCGCCAGAGCGGCGACGCCTGCTGCCCACTGCTTGAAACGACCGGCTTTCATCACTTCGAGCCCCAGAAAATCAAAGATATAGGTGATTGCTCCGCGGGCTGCCTGTCCCGGCCCGGCACGCGCAACGTCACGCGGGAGACCGTCCGGAAAGTCCGGGAGACAGGTGGCTGGCGAGCCCATCGCGTCGTGCGGGGCCCATCACGCCGTTACCGGCGCTACGGATATCCGCGAAATGGTAGCCGCCGGGCGGGGCGGCGGCAAGTTGAGCTACGGTGGGGAAGCCTTGCCGGATGCGGTCCGGACCCCGTCCACGCCGACCCGGGACGGCGGCCGCACGGGCGGATGGACAGGTTCGGCACAGTGCGGTCCGGCCGCGTGAACATACGCCGGCGTGGGGGAGTTCCGGCATGGGCGGCGGACCCTCGCGGCCCTACACTATGCGGCTTCCCCGCGCGCCCGCGCGACTGCCCCCCACCATGCACACACCATCCCCCACGGTCGACGGCGCTGCGCGTGCGCTGATCGCGCCCGAGCTGCCTGCCCCGCCCGCCGCGCCGCGCGCTGCCATCACCGCCGGCTGGGTCCGTGATGAGGCCGCGCACGTCCGCGCCCAGATCAACCAGGCGCGCCTGCCCGAGGCCGACCGCGCCGCGGTGCAGGCCATGGCCGCCGACCTGGTCGCACGCGTGCGCGCCCGCGCCCGCCACCAGGGCGCGATCGAAGCCTTCATGCGCCAGTACGACCTGGGCAGCGAGGAAGGCGTGCTGCTGATGTGCGTGGCCGAGGCGTTGCTGCGCATCCCCGACCAGGACACCGCCGACAAGCTGATCCGCGACAAGCTGGGCGACGCCGACTGGAAGCGCCACATGGGCCAGTCCGATTCGGTGCTGGTCAATGCCTCGACCTGGGGCCTGATGCTGACCGGCCACCTGGTCGACCTGGCCGACGACACCAAGCGCGACGTCCACGGTGCCTTCAAGCGCCTGGTCGGCCGCGTCGGCGAGCCGGTGATCCGTCTGGCCGTGCGTCAGGCGATGCGGATCATGGGCCACCAGTTCGTGATGGGCCGGACCATCGGCGAAGCGCTGTCGCGCGCGAAGAAGGGTGCGAATGCCGCCTACCGCTATTCGTTCGACATGCTCGGCGAGGCCGCACTGACGGCCGCCGATGCCGCGCGCTACCTGCAGGCCTACCGCGACGCCATCGAGGCGATCGGACGAAGCGGCGCCCACGCCGGCACCGAGGTGTTCAGCGCGCCCAGCATCTCCGTGAAGCTGTCGGCGCTGCACCCGCGTTACGAGCACGCACAGCGCGAGCGCGTTCTGGTCGAGCTCACCCCGCGCGTGCTGGAGCTGGCGCAGCTGGCGCGCGGCCACGGCATCGGCTTCACCGTCGATGCCGAGGAGGCCGACCGCCTGGAGCTGTCACTGGACGTGTTCGCCGCGGCCTACGCCGATGCGTCGCTCGACGGATGGGAAGGCTGCGGCCTGGCCGTGCAGGCGTACCAAAAGCGCGCGCCGGAGGTGATCGACTTCATCGCGGACCTGGCGCGCCGCCATGGCCGCCGCATCCCGGTGCGCCTGGTCAAGGGCGCCTACTGGGACAGCGAGGTCAAGCGCGCGCAGGTCGACGGCCAGGCCGGCTACCCGGTGTTCACGCGCAAGCCCAACACCGACGTGTCGTACCTGGCGTGCGCGCGGCGCATGCTGGAAGCCGGCGACGCCGTCTACCCGATGTTCGCCACCCACAACGCGCACACCATCGCGGCCATCCACCGCCGCGCGGCGATGCTGGGCCGCGCCGGCCGCTTCGAGTTCCAGAAGCTGCACGGCATGGGCGACGACCTGTACGCGGAAGTCATCCCGGCCGACCGCCTCGACGCCCCGTGCCGCGTGTACGCGCCGGTCGGCAGCCACGAGGACCTGCTGCCCTACCTGGTGCGCCGCCTGCTGGAGAACGGCGCCAACTCCAGCTTCGTCAACCGCATCACCGACGAGTCCGTCGCCATCGAGGACCTGGTGCGCGACCCGGTCGAGACCGTGGCCGCGTTCGAACAGATCCCGCATCCCCGCATTCCGCTGCCGGTCGACCTGTACCGCAGCTTCGGCATCCAGAGGAACAATTCCATGGGCGTGAACCTCGCCAACGACGATCAACTGCGCACGCTGGCCGAGCAGGTCAACGCCGCCGCCGCGCAGCGCTGGACCGCTACGCCGCTGGTGCCGGGCGCAACCTCCACGGGAGAGCCGATCGCCTCGACCAACCCCGCCGACCGCCGCGAGGTCGCCGGCCACTGGACGCCGGCCGACAGCGCCACCGTCGAGCGGGCGCTGGCCAACGCCGTGGCCGCGCACGAGGGCTGGAACGCCACCCCGGCCGCCAGCCGCGCCGCGATCCTGGAGCATGCCGCCGACCTGATGGAAGCGCGCATGCCGCTGTTCATCTCGATGTGCACCAAGGAGGCCGGCAAGAGCATCCCCGACGGCGTGGCCGAGGTGCGCGAGGCCGTCGACTTCCTCCGCTACTACGCCGCGCAGGCGCGCGAGCTGTTCGCGCCCGAAGTGCTGCCCGGCCCGACCGGCGAGTCCAACACGCTGCACCTGTCCGGGCGCGGCGTGTTCGTCTGCATCAGCCCGTGGAACTTCCCGCTGGCGATCTACACCGGCCAGGTGGCCGCCGCGCTGGCCGCCGGCAACACGGTGATCGCCAAGCCTGCCGAGCAGACCAGCCTGGTCGGCTTTGTCGCCACGCAACTGCTGCACGAAGCGGGCGTGCCCGAGGCAGTGCTGCAGTTCGTGCCGGGCGACGGCGCCACCGTCGGCGCGGCGCTCACCAAGGACCCGCGTGTGGCCGGCGTGGCCTTTACCGGCTCCACCAACACCGCGCGCGCCATCAACCGCGCGCTGGCCGCGCGCGATGCCGCGATCGCGGTGCTGATCGCCGAGACCGGCGGCCAGAACGCGCTGATCGCCGATTCCTCGTGCCTGCCCGAGCAGCTGGTCAAGGACGTGATGGCCTCGGCCTTCACCTCCGCGGGCCAGCGCTGCTCGGCCGCGCGCATCCTGTTCGTACAGGAGGACATCGCCGACAAGGTGGAGCAGATGCTCGCCGGCGCGATGGCCGAGCTGCGCGTGGGCGACCCGGGCCTGCTCTCGACCGACGTCGGCCCGGTGATCGACGAGGACGCGATGGCGATGCTGCGTGAGCATGCCGCGCGCATGGACCGCGAAGCCACGCTGATCGCGCAGGCGCCGATGAACGACGACACCGCGCATGGCACGTTCTTCGCGCCGCGCGCCTATGCGCTGCGCTCGCTGGACCAGCTGCACGAGGAGATCTTCGGGCCCGTGCTGCATGTGCTGCGCTGGAAGGGCGACGACCTCGACGGCGTGCTGGCCCAGATCAACACCACCGGCTACGGCCTGACGCTGGGCATCCACTCGCGCATCGACCAGACGGTGGACTACATCGCCTCGCGCGCGCGCGTCGGCAACTGCTACGTCAACCGCAACCAGATCGGCGCGGTGGTCGGCGTGCAGCCGTTCGGCGGCCAGGGCCTGTCGGGCACGGGCCCGAAGGCCGGCGGTCCGCACTACCTGCCGCGCTTCACCACCGAGAAGGTCATCACGATCAACACCACGGCCTCGGGCGGCAACGCGTCGCTGCTGACGCTGGGCGAGTGAGGCAGGACGCCCGGACGACGCGCTGTCGTCCCGGGTGCATGGGGCGGCGCGCCTGATCGTCGCCCGGCGCGCATGTCCGCACCAGACATGAGAAAGAAGCCCCGCCGGAGCGGGGCTTCTTTCGTTTCAGGTGGCGGTGTCCGGTCAGAACGTGTAGCCCACGCGTGCGTAGTAGAAGCCACCGTTGAAGCCGTACGGCGCGTGCACCGGGTACTGCGCGCCGGCGATGCCGGCCCACGGGTTGTCATCGGGGACGTGGTCGAACAGGTTCTGCGCGCCCGCGCTGAAGTACAGGCCGGAGGCAAACTTCCAGCCGATCTCGGCATCGACCGTCACCGCGCTGTCGCCGTAGATCGGCAGGCCGCCGTCCTCGACCGTGACCACGTCGCTGTCGAGGTGGTCCTCGTAGAACGAGCCGTAATAATTCACGCGCAGGTTGGCGTGGAAGACCTCGCGCTGGTGGTCGATGGCCAGGTAGCCCTTGGTGCTGGGCAGCGATTCCTCGATCTTCTTGACCCGCGCCTGGGTGATGATGCCCGGGGTGAAATCGTCGACCTCCGTCCTGTTCCAGTTTGCCGCCATCGAGTAGGTCGTGTCGCCACCGAAGTGGCTGCTGGTGTAGCTGCCCACCAGGTCCACGCCGCTGGTGGTGGTGTCGAAGTCGTTGACGAAGAAACCCACGCGGCTGAGCGACGCGGCCTCAGGATTGCCGCCGGCCACAAGTGCGGCGCGGTCCTCGTCGGTCAGGGTGAAGTCGGTGCTGCGTGCGATCCGGTCCTCGACCTGGATGTGATACCAGTCGGCGGTGACCAGCCACGGGCCGTCGTTCCAGACCAGGCCCAGCGAAGCGTTCTGCGACTCTTCCGGCGTCAGCGGTTCGGCGCCGTAGAACGCGGCGATCGGGTTGGTCGGCGGCAGCGTGGCGGTGTCGCGCAATTCGCCATCGATGAACGCGGTGGTCACTTGGCTGACGTTGGCCTGGCCCGGGGTCGGCGCGCGGAAGCCGGTGCTGACGGCGCCGCGAATCGCGAAGGTATCGGTGAAGTCGAAGCGACCGGTCAGCTTCCAGTTGGTCGTGCTGCCGAAATCGCTGAAGTCCTCATGGCGGACCGCGGCTGCGAGCAGCAACTGCTCGGTGAAGCGCGCCTCGGCATCGACGTACGCGGCCCAGTTGTCGCTGGCGAAGGTGCCGACCGTGCTCTGGTTGAAGCCGGGGAAGCCGTTGGAGCCGATGCTGAAGCCCTGTTCGGTCAGCGGCCCGATGGCGGTCGACGGGCCGTCGCCGCCCTTGATCTCGAATTCCTCCTCGCGCCACTCCAGGCCCGTTGCAAGCGTCAGCGGGCCGCTGGTGAACCCGGTATCGAAGTCACGGCTGAGGTCGAAGTTGAAGTTGGTTTCGGTCTGGACGTTGCCGCCTGGCGAGAACCGCAGCCCGGCCGGCTGGTCGGGGCCGGTCGAGGCGTTGACGGTGTTGAGCATGTAGAAGTCGATTTCGTTGCGGCCGTACGAGCCGCTCACGTCCCAGTGCCAGCCGTCGCCCCAGACGCCCTTGATGCCGGCCACGACCGAGCTGTCTTCCATCTCCCCGCCGAAACGCGGGGTGAAGCCGCCCGGCAGTTGCGAGAGGAAGGTGAAGCAGTCATCCGGCAGCGCGTCGACCGCGGCGCCCACGCCGGCGTATGGCAGCAGGTTTCCATCCGCATCGCGCAGCGCGATGGTCGGGCAGGTGCCGCCGCTCAGGCTGCCGACCAGCAGGGTCTGCCCGCCATCGTTGGAGTACACGCCCGCGCGCGTGGTCGGGTCGCGGTAGTAGAACCCGCCAGTGACGTCGCGCTGTGCGTAGTTGCCGAACAGGTACGTGTCGACGGTGTCACCTGAGAAGCCCATGTTGGCGACGAACTTGAAATCCTCGTTGACCTCGGGCGAGCCCCAGATCTGCGCCGGGTCGGGGACGTCCGGATAGCCCGCAGCGATCGCCGCCGCCGCATCGTCGCGCTGCACGCTGCGCGAGGTCGGATCCGCGCTGCGCCATTCGGCCGTGAGCGTCGCGAACCCGCGCTCGCTCAGCGGCAGTCCGACCTGCGCCGAGTACTGCTGGGTGAAGCCGTCGCCTTCGTAGTACTCGCCCGCGAACGCTTCCACCGTGCCGCCGTGGTCGAGCCGCTTCAGGCCGAAGTTGATGACGCCGGCGATGGCATCCGACCCGTACTGCGCAGCCGCGCCGTCGCGCAGCACCTCGACCTGTTCCAGCGCCAGCGACGGGAACACCGAGATGTCGGGGCCCTGCGAACCATCCGACAGCCCGTGCCCGAGGAAGGTGATGACCGCGGCGCGGTGGCGGCGCTTGCCGTTGACCAGCACCAGCGTGTTGTCCGGCGGCAGGCCGCGCAGGTTGGCCGGGCGCACCAGCGTGGCGGCGTCGTCGATCGGGATGGTGCTGACGTTGAAGGACGGCACCAGCACGCGCAGCTTGTCGAGTACGTCGACGGATGGCTGGTTGTGGAATTCCTCGCCGCCCAGGATGTCGATGGGTACCGCCGAGGTGGCTTCGGTGCGCGGCTTGCTGCGCGTGCCCAGCACCGAGACGGTGTCCAGGGTGGTGGTCGACTCGCTGGACTGCGGCGCGGGCGGCGGCGCGTCCTGGGCCTCCTGCGCGGCCGCCAGGCTGCTGGCGGACAACGCGGCGGCAATTACGGCCAGCCGGATGCCGGCGGACAGGGCGTTGCGTGCGGACGCACGCGGGGCGGTCATCTTCGTCTTCATTGACGTCTCTCCGGGAAGGGGGTGGTTCTCTCGGGTGGCGCTTCCATCACGCTCGACCGGTGGGCCGATCGCCCATCAACAACAGGCGGAAAACAGATCTCGGTTACGAAAGAGCCGATTGGGCAAAGTTCGACGCGCGATTTATGTGTCCCACTTCACGTTTTGCACGGGTCCCTGCGCTATCGGACGCATGCGGCGCCCGGCGCATCCGCTCGCCACTCCTGCGGGTGGCGCGGCGCTGCCTGCGAAATACCACCCCGTTCCGAAGCGTCTACTTGTCCGCCCCGGTTTACTTCCAGGGTCCCGGCCCGTCCCCAAAAAAAAAACCCCGCCGAAGCGGGGTTTTTTCTGTTTCCGACCGGTCAACCGATCAGAAGCGGTACTGCGCCGAGACGCCGAACAGGTTGGCGTTGCCGTCGAACGGACCGGTCAGGCGGCTACCGCCGCTGGCGATGTCGACCTTCGGGTCGTCCGGCTCGATGCGGGTGTAGGCCAGGTTGACGTCCAGCGCCGGGCTGACCTGCCAGGTGGCACCGATCGAGTACCACAGGCGATCGTCATCCGGCAGGCGCGGGGTGCGGTGCTCGATGCTGGTCGGGGTCTCGTCGCTGGCGACGCCGCCGCGCAGGGTCCACGCGTCGTTGAGCTTGTACTCGGCGCCGACGGAGGCGAACACCGTGTCTTCCCACTCGAAGGGCTCGACCGCATCCGGATCCGGGTTGTCGAAGTTGATGCGCACTTCGCGCAGCGACGACCAGCCGGTCTCGGCCCAAGTGGCCATGACCATGAAGCGGTCGGTCACGTCGAAGGTCGCGGCGACCGAGGTGATCGACGGCGTGGTCAGCTGCGCGGTGACGCCGCCGTCCTGGAACAGCGGGGCGGTCATCGGGCTGGAGCCGAACACGGCGGCCACGTCCTGCGGCACGGTCCAGTCGGCATCGCCGGTCAGGCCGTAGTCGATCTCGGAGCGGTAGCTCAGGCCGATCGAGAAGCGGTCGTTCGGACGCAGGTTGACGCCGGCCAGCCAGCCGAAGCCGCTGTCATCGCCCTGCACCTCGACGAAGCCGTCGCGCGCCTGCGGGCGGGCGAACGGCAGCGGACGGGTGGCCGGGTTGGCGAACAGCAGGGTGCCGAAGTCGACGGCCTTGGACAGGGTGACGTCGGCGGTCGAGTAGATCGCGCCCACGCCGACCGACAGGCGGTCGGGGATGATGTCCAGCGCGGCCGAGAAGGTCATGTCCACGACCTTCACGTCGGAGGTCTGGGCGAAGTAGCGGCCGACCCAGCCCGCTTCGTACTCGGTCTTCAGGCCGAACGGCGCCGACACCATCGCGCCCAGCGCCAGGCCGTTGTCGAGCTTGTGCACGATCGACAGCGCCGGCACCGGGGTGACGTCGCCGGCGTTGCCGCCGTTGCTGCCGGTCAGCGGCTGGCCCAGTGCGTCGGTGCCGCTGCCCTGGAATTCATAGTTGAGGTCGATCACGGTCACGTCGGCCTGCACCGTCGTGCCTTCGAACTGGGTCATCGTGGCGGGGTTGTTGACGACCACCGAGGTGTCGCCGGTCTTGACGCCCGAGCCGGCGAAGGCGCTGCCCATCGACTTGACGCTGTTTTCCTTGAGCTGGAAACCCGATGCCTGGACCTGGCCGAATGCCAGCGCGCCGGCGATGCCCAGCGCGAGCGCCGAAAGGCGCGTGAGGCGGTGTGCGTGTTGCATGCGTGTTCTCTCCAGTGGAGTGTTCTGTATGGTCATCGCGGGCCGTGGGCGGCTCCGTCGGCGCGGCGTTTTCGGCGGCCGGACAAGCAGTCCCGACGTACGACGCCGTATGCACTATAGCGTGGGGGTTAACCGAACGCTAACAATACGGACGGGGCTGCCACGCTACGGTGCCGCCCCGTGACCGTGCCCCCGCTCCGCCCCGCGCGGAGCCCTTCGAACGGAAGTCCCGCCACGTGTTCATCGCCGTCCCCTCACGCCAGAAGTCGCCGCTGCGCTGGGCCACGCCGCTGCTGTTCGCGGTGCTGTGGCTGTGCTTCACCTGGGTGATGCTGGCGCCCGATGGCGAGCAGCGCCGCCTGCTGCTGGAATGGGCGGCGCTGTCGGGCGGGCTGGCATCGCCGGAGGCATGGCGGGCATCGCTGCAGGACGGCAACAGCCTGCGCCTGGCGAGCGCGCTGTTCCTGCATGCCGACTGGGCGCACCTGCTGGGCAACCTGGTGTTCCTGCTGATCTTCGGACTGCCGGCCGAGCGGGCGATGGGGCCGTGGCGCTTCCTGCTGCTGTTCCTGCTGGGCGGCGCAGTGGCCAATCTCGCCGCCGTCGCGGTGATCGACACCCCCGACCAGCTGATCATCGGCGCCAGCGGCGCGGTGTCGGCGCTGATCGGTGCGTATCTGGCCCTGTTCCCCGGTGCGCGCCTCGGGCTGGTGCTGCCGCTGGGGCTGTTCCTGCAGTTCGTGAAGGTGCCGGCCGCGCTGCTGATCGGCATCTGGGCACTGCTGCAGTTCGTCTTCACCTTCATCGGCCCGGCGTACGGCGCGGTGGCGTGGTCGGCGCATCTGGCGGGCTTCGCCTTTGGCGGCGCATTCGCGTTGCTGGCGCGCGCCGGCATCGCGCGGCGGTTGCGGCGCAGCCGGGGGTACTGAAGCACCGACCGGGCCGCGGTTGCCGGCCGGCCGACCCGTCTCCACGACGCGACCGGGATGGCGCGAATCCGGTGGGGAAGCCGCGCGCTTGCGATGCAACGCCGCCGCCCCCACCGTGTCGGCACCCACACGAACTTCTTCGCGCCGATGTCCAAGCCGCTCTACAAGGTGACCTTCCTCAACGCCGGCAAGGTGTACGAGCTGTACGCGCGGCGCGTTTCATCCGGTGCGCTGTGGGGCTTCACCGAGGAGCGCCTGCGCGACGAGTTCGGCCAGACCCGCGTGCTGCACCTGCCGATGCAGAGCATCGTGCGGATCGAGGAGGTCGAGCGCAAAGGCACCTCGGCGATCCGCGATGCCGCCACCGGCGAGAAGGTGGTCACGCCTTTTCCATTGCCGGCCAAGCCGCGCTGACGATTCGATTCATGCGTCGCGGCGACCCCAGGGCCGCGCGCGACAGCGCCGCATCCGTTTACCCGCGTTTGCCCGGGGCCGTCAGCGCGACGGCGCCGCGGCGGTGGCCGCGGCACGCTTGAGCTCGGCCAATGCCGCGTCGATGTAGCGCGTGCCGTCCAGCACCTCGCCGGCGTTCTTGCCGGCCAGCGCCTCGTCGTCGCCCTGAAGGTGGCCCGGCAGGCTGGCCTCGCTGAAGGTGGGGCGCACCGGCGCGCCTTCCCCATTCTCGGCCTTCAGCACCACGTCCGGCACGATGCCCTGGGCCTGGATCGAGCGTCCGCTGGGCGTGTAGTAGCGCGCGGTGGTCAGCTTCACCGAGTCACCGTTGTCCAGCGGCAGCACGGTCTGCACCGAGCCCTTGCCGAAGGTGCGGCTGCCGACCACGCGGGCGCGGTCGTTGTCTCGCAACGCGCCGGCCAGCACCTCGGCGGCGCTGGCGGAACCTGCATCGACCAGCACCACCACCGGCGCCCCGCCCAGGCGGTCGCCCGCGGTCGCGCTGAAGCTGGCGTCACTGATGGCGAGGCGGCCGCGGGTGGCGACGATCTCGCCGTCCTCCAGCAGCTCGTCGGCGATCTGCACCGCCGAGGTGAGCAATCCACCCGGGTTGCTGCGTACGTCGATCACAAGGCCACGCAGCTGGCCACCGGCCTGCGACTTCAGCGCATCGACCTGCGTGGCGAAATCCGACGCGGTATCGGCCTGGAACGCGGCCACGCGCACATAGCCGTACCCGGGCTCCAGCATGCGCGAGCGCACGCTGGTGATGCGGATGGTCTCGCGGGTGATGGTGACTTCCAGCGGTGTGTCGCGGCCTTCGCGCTCGATGGTCATGCGCACCTGCGTGCCGGCGGCGCCGCGCAGGGGCGCGGAGCTGTCGCTCTCGTCGGCCTGCAGCGCTTCGCCGTCGATGGCGACGATGCGGTCGCCCGCACGCAGGCCGGCACGGGCCGCGGGCGTATCGTCGATCGGCGCGATCACCTGCAGCGTTCCATCGGGCAGGCGCTGGAGTTCGACGCCGACGCCCTCGTACGCGCCACGGGCGTTGTCGTCGAAATCCTCCGCATCGGCCTTGTCGAGGTAGACGCTGTGCGGATCCAGGTCCAGCAGCAGGCCGCGGATCGCGGACTGCATCAGGTCGGCGTCCTCGACCGGCTCCACGTACGCCTGCTTGACCGCGTTGTAGACCGCCACATACCGCCGGATCTCATCCAGCGGCACAGCGGGCGTACCGGTTTCGTCCGGGTCGACCCGTTCGTCTCCCGTGGCCTCGGACAACTCGGCTGGAGCCGGCTCGGGTCGCTCCTGCGCGATCGAAGGCAGCGACCACGCGCTCAGGAGCAGGAGGGGAGTCAGGCAACGCAGGCGCATGGAGGTCTCCGGTAAACGGGTGGCCACCCGCCGGGGCGGGCGATGCGGCCGATCATGTCAGGGCCGTGGCGGCAGCAGGCCACGTTAGGTCTGGCCGGGGCAAGCTTTCGTTAACGCCGTCAGCGCCGCAGCCATGTCGTCGGGTCCACCGGGTCGCCGTTGCGACGCAGTTCGAAATACAGCGCGGGGCGCCCGTGGCCGCCGGAGCTGCCGACCGCTGCGACCGGCTCGCCCTTGGCCACCGTGTCGCCCGGGTCCTTGAGCAGCGCATCGTTGTGGGCATAGAGGCTCATGTAGCCGTTGCCGTGGTCGACGATCAGGAGCAGGCCGTAGCCGGTCATCCACTCGGCATAGACCACCTGGCCGTCGGCGACCGCGCGCACCGGTGCGCCGGCCGACGCACCGATCAGCAGGCCATCGCTGCCGCGACCGTCGGGCAGCTTGCCGCCGTAACCGGCCAGCAGCGCGCCCGACACCGGCCAGCCCAGCCCGCCGACCTGGGGCGCGGGCGCCGCCGGGACCGGGCGGGCCGCCGGTGGCGGTGCAGGGGTGCCGGCCGCCGTTGCACGCGCCGCATCGCGCGCCGCATCGCGCGCCGCCTTTTCGGCCGCGGCCTTGCGCGCGGCTTCGGCGCGCGCGGCCGCCGCGCGCAACCGGCCAAGCAGCTGCTCGAGCCCCTTCGCGTCGCGACCCAGTGCGCGCTCGCGGGCACTGCGGTCCTTGTAGCGCCTGTCCAACCCGTCGACTGTCTTGGCCCGCTCCTGGCGGCTTGCCTCCAGGCTGGCCAGTTCGGATTCCAGTTGCTCGCGGGTCGCCTCGAGCTGCGCCTGCCGCGCCACGATGTCGCGTTCGACCGTATCGAGCTCGCGCAGGCTGACGGCCAATGCGGCAATCCGCTCGGCGCGATGGCGCTGCAGGTAGTGGTGATAGGTCAGCACGCGGTTGGCGTCGGCCAGGCGGTCCTGCGCCAGCAGCGCCTTCAGCGGGGCGTCGTCGCGTTCGCGGTAGGCCGCACGCAGCAGCGACTTGAGCTGCTCGCGCTGCGTGCCCAGACGGGCCTGCATCTGTTCGCGCCGCTGTTGCAGCCCGGCCAGCGCCTGCTGCTCGTCGGCCAGGCGCTGTCGCGTTTCACCCAGTCGACGGGTCGACGCACCGACCGCTTCGTCGGCCTCGCGCAGGGCGCGTGCGGCGCTGCCGCGCTCGCCTTCCAGCTTGCGGCGCTCGCTGGCCACCGCCTTCAGCTCGCGACGCACCGTCTCCAGCCGCTGCTCGGCCGTGCGCGCATCCTGCGCCGCGGCCGGCATCGCGAGCACGGCCAGCAGCAGCGCCAGCACCGGGCGACCACAGGCCTGCATCACGCGGACGGGCCGTCCCCGACCAGCAGCGAGCGGCCGGACATGTCCGCCGGTTGCGGCAGGCCGAACAGGTCCAGCACGGTGGGCGCGACATCGCGCAGCGCACCGCCCGCGCGGAGATCGGCCGTACGCGGCCCGAGGTAGACGAAGGGCACCGGGCCGATGGTGTGCGCGGTGTGCGGCTGGCCGGTGCTGGCGTCGCGCATCATCTCCAGGTTGCCGTGGTCGGCGGTGACCAGCAGCGCGCCGCCGACGTCGCGCACGGCCTGCGCGATCGCACCGATCGCCACGTCCACCGCTTCGGCCGCCAGCACCGCGGCCGCCAGGTTGCCGGTATGGCCGACCATGTCGGGGTTGGCGATGTTGCACACCGCCAGGTCGCAGTCACGGTTGCGAATGGCGCCCACAAGCCGCTCCGTCACTTCAGGGCAGCTCATTTCCGGCTGCAGGTCATACGTCGCGACCTTGGGGCTGGGCACCAGGATGCGCTGCTCGCCGTCGAACGGAGCTTCGCGGCCGCCGCTGAAGAAGAAAGTCACGTGCGCATACTTCTCGGTCTCGGCAATGCGCAGTTGGCGCAGCCCGGCATCGGCCACGACCTCGCCCAACGTGTGGCGCAGGTCGTCGGGCGCGAACGCCACCGGCGCCGGCAGCCGCGCGTCGTACTCGGTGAGGCAGACGAAGCGCGACAGCTTGGGCCGACGCGCTTCGAAGCCGTGGAACTCGTCGGCCACGAACGCGCCCGTCAACTGGCGGGCCCGGTCGGCGCGGAAGTTCATGAACACCACCGCGTCGCCGTCGCGCATGGTCGCGCCGTCGTCGATCACGGTCGGCAGGACGAACTCGTCGGTCTCGCCGCGCGCGTAGGCATCGCTCAAAGCGGTGTGCGCGTCGGGGGCATGGTGGTCGCTGGACGCCTCGACCATCGCATCCCACGCCCGGCGCACGCGGTCCCAGCGCTGGTCGCGGTCCATCGCGTAGTAGCGCCCGCTGATGCTGGCGATGCGCGCGTTGCCCGCCGCATCGCACACCGCCTGCAGTGCATCGATGCTGGCACCCGCGGACTTGGGCGGCATGTCGCGACCGTCGAGGAAGGCATGCACGGCGACGCGCGGCACGTCCTCTCGCTTGGCGAGTTCGATCATCGCGTGCAGGTGGCGCTCGTGGCTGTGCACGCCGCCCGGTGACAGCAGGGCCATCAGGTGCAGCGTGTGGCCGTGTTCGCGCGCGGCGCGGCAGGCCGCCAGCAACTCGGCGTTGGCATTGAAGCTGCCGTCCTGAATCGCCGCATCGATGCGGGTCAGGTCCTGGTAGACGATGCGCCCGGCACCCAGGTTCATGTGCCCGACCTCGGAATTGCCCATCTGCCCGTCCGGCAGGCCGACGTGGCGGCCCTCGGTGTGGATCAGCGTGTGCGGCGAGGACGCGACCAGGGCATCCCAGTTCGGCAGCCGGGCCTGCGCGAGCGCGTTGTCCTCGTGTTCCTCGCGGTGGCCCCAGCCGTCGAGGATCAGCAGGACGACAGGGCGGATGGCGGCGTGGCGCGGGTGCGGATCGGCAGGCACGTGCAGGGTCCGGTGACTAAAGGCAGGGGCCGATTGTAGCCAAGCGGGTTAAACCTGAGACCCGGCCGCGGCATCCCACGCGGACTGTCCAAGGGAATCGACCATGACCCGCACCCCAATTGCACGCCCCCTCTCGCTCGTCCTGTCCGTCGCGCTGGCGCTTGGCGCCGCCCCGGCCCTCGCCCAGACCAGCATCGACAAGGTCAACGGCAGCATCACCGCCGATGCCGGCCAGACCTACGGCGACCTGGAAACCGTCAACGGCAGCATCCGCATCGAAGCCGGCGCGCGCGTCGCCGACGCCGGCACCGTCAACGGCAGCGTCAAGGTCGCCGAGAACGCGACCGTCGAAAGCCTGTCCACCGTCAACGGCAGCATCCGCGCCGAGGCCGGGCTGAAGGCGGACGGCGATGTCAGCACGGTCAACGGCAGCATCTTCGTCGGCCGCGGCGGCTCGATCGGTGGTGACGTGGAAACGGTCAATGGCGCCATCGGTCTGGTCGATACGGACCTGGCCGGCGGCATCGAAACCGTCAACGGCGACCTCACCGTGGGCGCCGGTTCGCACGTGCGCGGCGGCATCCGCTACACCAAGCCGACGCGCAACTGGGTGAGCTTCGGCAAGAAGCGCGACCCGCGCGTGATCATCGGGCCCAACGCCCGCGTCGACGGCCCGCTGGTGTTCGAGCGCGACGTCAAGCTCTACGTGCACAGCACCGCCCAAATCGGGCCGGTGACCGGCGCCACCGCCCAGCGTTACGACAGCGATCGCGCGCCGCGCGACTGACATCGGCATGTCCACGGCCGCCGGATTGCCCGGCGGCTTTGTCGATTCCACTCGGCCTGGCGGCATTCTCCTGCTCCCAGCCCACGCTCCTAACAGCTGGACGCCTGAGCGGGATGGCGGTCCCGGTCGACCCGGCTATCGGGCATAGAATGGGGATTCCGCCGACACCGTCGGCCGACCCGGAGCTCCCATGACCCGCACTCCGCTTTCCACCGCCACCTCGCTGGTGGCCGCCGCGCTGGTGCTCGCGGCCTGCAACAAGCCGGCCGATGCGCCCGAACCCACGGCGACCGCGCCGGCCACCCCGGCTGCGTCCGACCACACCTTCGATCCGGCGATCACCGTCGATGACTTCCGTGCCCACGTGCGCACGCTGGCTTCGGACGAGTTCGCCGGCCGCGCGCCGGGCAGCATCGGCGAGGAGAAGACGGTCGAGTACCTGACCGCGCAGTTCCAGCGCCTGGGCCTGAAGCCGGGCAACGGCGACAGCTACCTGCAGACGGTCGACATGGTCGAGACCACCGCCGACGAGGCGACGACGCTGGAGCTGGACGTCAAGGGCGAGCCGCGCTCGCTGGCCTTCGGCACCGAGATGATGATCGGCACCCGCACCGGGCAGCCGCAGGTCGACATCGAAGACAGCGAACTGGTGTTCGTCGGCTACGGCGTGAACGCGCCGGAACTGGGCTGGAACGACTACGACGGCATCGACGTGAAGGGCAAGACGGTCGTGATGTTCGTCAACGACCCGGGCTTCCATGCCAAGGACGCCGAGCTGTTCGAAGGCGACCGCATGACCTACTACGGCCGCTGGACCTACAAGTACGAGGAGGCCGCCCGCCAGGGTGCGGCTGCTGCGCTGATCGTCCATGACGACGCCGGCGCGTCCTACGGCTGGGACGTGGTCAAGAATTCCTGGTCCGGCCCGCAGTTCGACCTGTCGGTGAAGGACGACCCGGAACCGCGCCTGCCGGCGCAGGGCTGGATCACCGGCGACGTCGCACGAGACCTGCTCGGCGACCTCGGCCACGACCTCGATGACCTGTACGCCGCGGCCAACAAGCCGGGCTTCAAGGCCATCCCGCTGGATGCGCGCATGTCGCTGGCGCTCAAGAGCACCACGTCGAAGAAGAGCTCGCCCAACCTGGTAGCGATGCTGCCGGGCACCACGCGCCCCGAGGAGACCATCGTCTACATGGGCCACTGGGACCACCTGGGGCAGCACGAAGGCGAGGGCGACACGATCTACAACGGCGCGGTCGACAACGCCACCGGCATTGCCGGCATCCTGGAGATCGCCGAGGCCTTCGTGAACCAGAACCCGAAGCCGGAGCGCTCGATCATGCTGCTGGCGGTGACGCTGGAGGAGTCCGGTCTGCTGGGCTCGAAGTACTACGTCGCCAACCCGACGGTGCCGCTGGACAAGACGGTGGCCGTGATCAACCTGGACGCCATGTCGGTCTCCGGCCCGTCGCGCGACTTCACTGTCGTGGGCATGGGCAACTCCGAGCTGGAGGACCTGCTCAAGACGCAGGCCGATGCCCAGCAGCGCGTCCTGCGTGAGGAGTCCTCGCCGCAGAGCGGCTTCTACTTCCGTTCCGACCACTTCAACTTCGCCAAGGCCGGCGTGCCCGCCCTGTACGCCAAGGGCGGCGACGACCTGGTCGACGGCGGCATGGAGGCCGGACAGGCGGCCCAGGCCGACTATCGCGACAAGCGCTACCACCAGGTGGGCGACGAGTTCGACGAAAGCTGGAACCTGGAAGGCGCCGTGCAGGACCTGCAAGCACTCTACGGCGTGGGCCAGGCGCTGGCCGGCAGCGAGCAGTGGCCGCGCTGGTACGAGGGCAACCCGTTCCTCGCCGCCCAGGAGAAACTGCGGACGTCGACCCAGGAGTAATTCGCGTACGAAGTGTCGACGTATGCATACAGAAGCGGCGCCCTTGGGGCGCCGTTTTCTGTTGGGCACTGCGAGCGCTGGTCACGCAAATGTAGGAGCGGCTTCAGCCGCGATGCCGTGCAACGGATTGCGAAATGATTCGCGTCGCAGAATCGCACTCAAGGCAATCATGCCTTGGCGCCCCATATGATTCCGGCACATACAGCGGTCCTGCGCCATGGATCGCGGCCATTCCGAACAAGCAAATCATTCCGGAGTCGCGTGAGGGATGTGCCGAGCCCCCTGTCCTTATCTAGCGGATTTTCGACGTCCAATACATAAACGGCGCCCACTGGGCGCCGTTTTCTTTTGGCGTTGCGGATCGTGCGCTTGCTGGCCGGCAAGGAGAGCAGCTCCAGCCGTGATGCGCGGTAAGGAGACGAGGCGGGCGGTTGCGGCTTGGGGATCAATCGATCCACGGGCCACCGCTCGCCACGCCGCCCGAACCAGCCATCAAAGGCCAGTGGCCGGTCTTACCGGTGTTTATGCATCGCCCAAAAGAACAAGGCCGGTCCCTTTTGGGAACCGGCCTTGGGTGTAAATGCCCAGCGATGACCTACTCTTGCATGGCTTAGGCCACACTACCATCGGCGCATGTGCGTTTCACTTCCGAGTTCGGGATGGGATCGGGTGGTGCCACA